>CAZIAZ010000038.1:0-13901 GCA_964536835.1 uncultured Planctomycetaceae bacterium
GTTGCTCATGTAATTTACAGTCTTCATAGTTACACTATTTCTCCAAGTGTTATTTTAGAATAGCATAGCTCAAATACCCATGTCAAGCGGCTAACTGTATTTTATTAAAAATTTTTGACAAAATTTTTTTAATAAAATTTTGTCAATGCGTTCTTCAGGATTCCATAAGTTCAAATCGCAGACGACAAATATCGGCGGCATACAGCCGACATCAAACCGCGTATTACTCGATAACAAACGGAAACAATGCTTGTTTCGCCTTTTCGGAGTCACTCTCGCGAGAAGCTTCCTCAAAACGTTCCTGAGGGAGTATCGCAGTCGAATATGGCGAGAATTTTTTTAATCTGTCGTTCAGTTCTTTTGCGTGGGCAATCAATTCCCTCTGTTTTTCATGTCGGCCGGCGATATTGCACAGCACCGCCAACCTGAGGATGAAATCCGCGTCGGAGGGATTCAGCTTTTCAGCCCTGTCGATAGAAAGGCTGAATTCATCAAAACCGCCCGATGTGGCAAAATGGCTTTCCAGCAGCGCAACATAATATGCACTTTGAGAATTCTGCGGATTGCGGCGTTGCGATTCTTTCAGCCATGGCAGCACATCCTGTTGATACCTGTAATATCCGGCATCGGTTTTGCCGTTCCTGAACAATTCCATCATTATTTGCGAAGCTACGTTGCGTGCCGCGATATAATCCAGCGGGTCGGCGGCGGCAGCCTTTTCGGCAGTCCGCCAATCGACGTCGCGATTGCATAATTTTTCCCCCAGTTTTTGCATAAAAAACATCCGCATCGTAACCGGCCGGACTATCCACGCAACTACGAACACGCACATGACCGCCCATATGCAGATTGCGGCGGCGACGGTTTTTTTGCGGAACTCTACAGCCCTGCCGCCGGCGGCACAGGCTGCTCCAGCCGTCAGCCAGAACAGCGCCGCCGTCCCCGGCGACCAGAGACTATACGTAACCATATTGTGCAGCACGAACGCGCTGACGCCAGCCGCAAGTGCCAGCGAGCAGGCCCACATCGGCAGACTGCGGAACTGCACGGCGAAAGCCCATATCATCACGCCGAACAGAATCGCCGGAAAAATCGCGTCTACGAGCAGCAGAATCCCGTGCATGCCGGCAAAGTACCAGCGGGACAATACTGCGCTCAGCATCAATATGAACATCAACTCTCCCAGCTTCGATGGGCTGAGATAAAATTCAAGTCGGCCGCCAGCCTTTACAACGCTGCGCCACGCCCCCACAACCGTGAGCCCCACAAGAATCACATACGCTCCGCCGGCAAATACGCCAAACTGACACAACGAGTGTATTATGTAGTTATGCGGCGTTTTTGTTTCCTCTTCCGCCTCAGGCCGACGAACCTGCAAATATGCATCGCCGAAATTCCCGCCGCCGATGCCGGTCAGCCAGTGTTTTTTTATCAACTCCGCTCCACCAGTCCAGTAAAACCATCGGAACGTCATGGTAGTAATTCCCAGCGAGTCATTCTTCAACCCGTATGCCGTCACCGCTCCAACCAGCGACGCAACCGCCAACACCGCCACAATCGCGGCGGTTGCGAACCTGCGCCGCAAAGCATGCCTGAACCGCCACAATACCCCAATTAATAGTACCGTCACCGCCGCCGCACCAATTGCGCCGCGGCTTCGAGTCCATATCAAAACCATCGCCGTAGCCACACAGGCTAGCAGGCAGAAAACTCCTATGGGCGCGGCGAACGGAATCTGCCCTTTTTCAAGACGGCCGGATTTCTTCTGTCGAACCGCAAGGCTAATCACTCCGCACCCAACCGTCAAACCAGCCGGCAGCAGCAATAACAACGATGAACCGAAAATATTACTCAATGCCAGATACCCGCCAGGCGTAGTGCTCATAAGTTGCACTTCAAACATTTTAGCCGCCGAACTGTCAGGTGAAAAACCCTGGTCTTGCAGGTTTCTTTCCCTGTTTTCCTGAAAAAACGCTATTCTGTCCGGAATTTCGACGGTTTTTTCATAAAGTCCTTTAATGCCCATCGTCGCTCCCAGCGCGGCGAGCACTACAAGCGTCATCCCCAGCCGTTGCCTGCAACGGCAGAGCTGCATCATTACGAAACCGCCGAAAATCATTGCGGACTGTTCCAGCCACACCATTTCCGCACTTCGTCTGTCGGCTGCGTAAAAGCAGCTCGCCGCCGACATCGCCACAAACGCTACAGCAACTGTTCCGCCGACGATGCCTGAAATTTTCAGTTTTCGCCGCAATAATTCGCCAGCCAGCCATAAACCGCCGGCGAAAAATATCGCGACCGGATACCACACACGAGCCAGTTCCAGCATTGAAACCGGCGGCAGTGCGCCGTCAATTTCCGACGGCTGAAGTCGGCCGGCGAGGGCGGCTTTATCGACAGGCTGAATTCTGAACGGCAGTTCGCCGATAAACATTCGGCTGCATATCACGCACAATAGAATCACGAGTGCAACCCATCGCAATTTCTCACCTGGCACGGCCGCAGGCTGGCCTTGAGCCGAGGGGCAATTTTCCGGCTGCCGAACGGCGGATTTGGTCTTTTTTTTCATTTAGACCTCGATTCGAGCATCGCCAGGATAAGCAGCGTACATATCGTCTGCGATACCAGCATGATTGCGGGTAAAATGCCCCGCGTATGCGGCAGGATACTGCCGGCAAGAGCTGTACTGACCGCGCAGAGATATATGGTCAAAACCGCACTGCGCGTACTCATGCCGCGGCTGACAAGACGATGCGAAAAATGTCGCCTGTCGCCGACCATAGGATTCCTGCCCTCGCTCAGACGGATGTACATAACGCTAAAAGTATCATACAGCGGCACAGCCATCAGCAGCAGCGGCACAGCCACCGCCGCCGAACAGCCGCCATGCGATGACGGAACTATATAAGTCGTCAGACAGCTCGCCACCGCCAGCAGAAAACCCGTCACCAGCGAGCCCGCATCGCCCATGAAAACGGACGCCGGCGCAAAGTTGTAAGGGAGAAACCCCAAAAAAGCACCGAAAAAAATACACACCCACGCCGCGACGAACCACTGCCCCATCCCCCACGCCGCCAGCGCAAGGGCAGCCGCCACAATCGCGCCTATCCCCACCGACAAGCCGTCCATGTTATCCAGAAAATTAAACGAATTCGTTATCACCACAATCCACACAATCGTCAGCGGCACACTCACCCACGGCCCGGCGAGCGTAAGCACGCGGACGTCGCCGTAAATCACCACCGCAGTCGCAGCGATAAACTGCACCGCCAACTTCGGCCATGCTCCAAGTGCGCGGCGGTCGTCTATTATCCCCACAACGTGCAGCAGCAGCGCAGCGGCGAATATCACCAGCACATGAGGCGTTTTGACGACAACGCCGTGAATATGCACGGCTATGTAACGCGGCAGAAACGACGGCGCCCCAGTACGTTCAAAAACACCGCACGCCGCCACAACTGCCAGGGTCGGCAGAAATATCGCCCAGAATATCGCCGCCCCGCCCAGAAGCGGAACAGCTTTTTCGTGTCCCTTGTGGCCGACGGCGGAAGGCTTGTCCAATAAACCTCCGCGGCTGGCGACGAATCTGCACAGCGGCGTAAGAGCCGCACTTATGACGAATGCAACGACGGCTGATATTATTCCGACGGTCAGCATTATTTTTCACTCCGTTTCGCCCTGATTGCGGCGCTGAGCCGGTTGCGGCTGCGAGTAAGAAAATCGAAATATCGCCCCGACGCAAAATCCGGAAACGTCCACTCAAGCGTCTTCCAGCCGCCGCGATACATCAGCGTTATTTCGCCATAAACCCCCCCGCCGAGATATATTCTATGCGAAAAATCCTTCATGCTCGCCAGCACTAACCGGCTGAGTGCAACGTAACCAGGGTCGAGATTCACCGGCCGGGGCACGTCGGCGCCGACAGCAAGTTTTTTTTCAATATCGTTCGTAGCCCGCTTGATGTCGGCTAAGCCGGATGGGTCTATCAGCCGCTCGAACGCAAGAAATTTCCGCAATAACCCGCTACCCATCTGATTCTCGTAATAATCCGTCATGTCGAAAGGGAACGATTCGCTGACTACGTCCGCCGGCCCATATAGATTTTCCAGCTCAGCCGCCGCCTTCGCAGCGTAATCTTCATTACGGGCAATTATCGCACATATGAGTTTCACTGGTTGAGGTTGAAATATTTCGGCCATGCGGTGATTATCGACACTTTTAGCCGTAAAGTCAACGCAGTGAATAAATCTATACGGTTCAAAACCAAACATTATAAAATTAGGATAAAAAATGCAGGTTCAGCCGAAACACCCCCGCAAAGAAAGAGATTTTCCTCGAAATTTCAGGACTGACTTTGTAACATAACCGGTTTGAATGAGTCCGCTCAAAAATATCAGGTAACCAAAAATGATAGATATCAAATTATTGCGTGAAAATCCGGACATGTTCCGTCAGGCTGCCGCCGACAAAAACATGAAAGTCGATATAGACGCCCTGCTGAACGTAGACGCTGAAATTCGCCAGTACAAAACAAAACTGCAAGACGTCAAAACCGCCCAGAATGAAGCTGGCAAGTCCATCGCCAAACTGCCGGCGGAAGAAAAATCGGCGGTTATCGCCGAAATGGCCCGTCTCAAGGAACAGGCCAGGCAATATGAGGAAACTCTCGAACGGCTTGAGCCTGAATTTCACGAACTCATGCTTCTTATGCCGCAGGCGCCGCATCCGGACGCCCCGCGAGGTAAAGACGACACGCAAAACGTGGAAGTCAAACGGGTCGGCAAGGTTCGCGAGTTCGACTTCCAGCCCAAAGACCACGTCACGCTTGGCGAGGAACTGGATATAATAGATATTCCCCGTGCCGTCAAGTTAGCCGGCAGCCGGAATTTCATACTCAAAGGCGCAGGCTGTCTGTTGCATCAGGCGGTATTACGGCTGGCCCTGGACATGATGGTTGGCAGGGGCTATACGCCCATGACCGTGCCGGTCCTCGTCAACGACAGCGTGATGGAAGGCACGGGATATTTCCCGTTGGGCAGGGAGCAGGCATATCTCTGCGAGCGGGACGGCCAAGCGCTGGTCGGCACGGCTGAAGTGCCAGTTACGGCATATCACAGCGATGAAATACTCTCGGAAGCCGAACTGCCCAAAAAATACGTCGCCATGAGTACCTGCTTCCGTCGCGAAGCCGGCGCAGCAGGCAAAGACACGCGCGGCCTCTATCGCATACATTTTTTCGACAAGGTCGAGCAGGTCATCCTCTGCAAAGCCGACCCGCAGGAATCGGCCCGCATGCATGAAGAAATCATCAAAAATTCCGAAGACCTGCTGCAAACTCTGGAACTGCCCTACCGCATACTTGAAGTCTGCACCGGCGATATGGGCCAGGGCAAAGTCCGCATGTATGACATCGAAACGTGGATGCCAAGCCGCAAATCATACGGCGAAACGCATTCCGCCAGCCGTTTTCACGACTTCCAGGCAAGACGGCTGAACCTGCGATACAAGGACGAAAACGGGAAAAACCAGTTCGTACATACGCTCAATAACACCGTAGTGGCAAGCCCGCGAATACTTATCCCCATACTGGAACTTAACCAGAACGCGGACGGTTCGGTAACGATTCCTAAGGCATTGCGGCCATACATGGGCGGCATGGAAAAAATCGTAAAAAAATAGAGCCTACCACCAAAACATGGGCATCGCCTAAATCGTCGCCGGATTACGGCGAAGCAATACCATGCCACAAGGCCTCATTCTTAAAAACAATTTTGCACTATATTTAAGAACCTTATCCGACTTCGGTATTTTGCGGCTGCGGTTTCCGTTTCATTGATACTATCCACGCGACCAATACGGTACAGATAGCGGAAACAGGTGAAGTCCATAAAGCTGCCAACTTAAGATAAAATACCGTTCATCCGGCAATCGACCCAAAAATCAACCCGCAGATTATTGAACGTGGTGAAAATTTATACTTCCAGACAGACATCAGCATTACAGCAAGAAGAGGGCCGGCAAAAGAACCAATAATAGAACCTATCCCAAAAACCTTGGCTGCCTGCAATCGGCTCTTTTGCAGCCTGGCTGCGTCAGAAAAACGGCAGAATATGTTTTTTTTAAAAGTATGCTGCCATTTTTCTTCCTTGCCAGCCAGCAAAATTGCTCGATTTCGGCGAAGCCCATGTTTTTGGGATAGGTTCTAATCTGTGCTATCTCGAACAACGTGCCCAGACGATTTACATAGCTCCAAACCGTTGTGCTTCTTCAAACGTATTCGCCTTTGTTACGTGACGTGGGCTCTGATTGCCCTCCGGGCCTGTATGATGCACAATGACGCAATCTTCCCCAAATACGTTTTTCTTCAAATATTCCCGCGCCATGCCAGGGAAATCTCTGCTGATTAGCTTCGAATCTTCATGCAGCACTGTCGGATGCATGCAGCACACCAGCATGGCTGCAATATTGCGTTTGCCGTCCGCTTTTTTACCAGCAAAACCGGCACTTTCATGTCAGATGGGCCGTTGGGGTCGTGGCGGTTAGTGCCGATGCCTGTCGCATCGGCGACAGCTAATCCTAGTTTTGCAGGCTGAAGTGATTTGTGCGCTTCGACGGCTGCCGTAAAGATGGCGTCTTCCATCAGTTTGAGATATTTCGTGTCAGCCGTAGGAACTGTCCGGTCGGCTTCGTTGCTGAGATAGTTTACGGTTATCGGGCCGGAGTGGGTGTGAGTTGCAGTTACCGTTATGTTTCCTGCCGGTATGCCGGTTGCGTCCTGTATTCTCCTGCGGACGCTATTGGCCAACTCGCCAGGAATGAAAATGATAACATCCACTTAATTATTCAAAATCTACTCTATGCATGCATGTGCGAGATGTGCTATCAGTTCATCAGCCGCATCATCATATTTTCCTACCCTGATAAGTTCTAAAATCCGCTGATGCTCGGCGAGTGTTTTGAGGCGTTTTTGCATGGAATATTCGTCGGTCTGCTTAGGCCCTTCAAAAGGCAGGGGTGATCGCTCGTAAAGATGTATCAGGCTGGCGTTGCCTGAAAGCTCAACGAGTATTTCGTGAAAGCTGCGGTCAGCTTCCTGTATGCTGATGTCAAGTTTAGCCTCTATGAGCAGTTTGAGCAAGTTACACGCATCTGATAATTCTTCAATCTGTTGCGGCGTAGGCGGATTGGAATTGTAAAGGCGTATCGCACCAGCCTCTATTATCGACCGCGTAGTCAGAATATCCCGCCGCTGTTTCAGAGTCAGCGATATCGTAAAAAAACCGCCTTTGTCACCGCGACGTAACAGACCCTCATGGGCAAGAAGCGTCATTGCCTCCCGCAGGGCAGGCCTGTGAACGTTAAGTTTGGGAGCCCATTGGGTTTCCGCAAGCCGCATATTCGGCGGAAGTTGACAATACAATAATTGCTTTCGCAAATACTCATACGCCTGATTACATTTGGTTGTTCCACTAGTCATGAGCTATATGATACCAACACTGTTAACAAAATCAATCTATTTCTGTTTTCAAAATAAAGGTTTTTTTAGAGCCTTGAAAAATTGAGAGTATGGCTGATATTGGCTAGGTCATGAAATATTCGTGTATTTCTTGGCAAAAATTTGCCATAAATTCGAATTTTCGTCCACTTTGATATTTTTTTTAGCGTGCAAAACGCTGCGTATTTATTCCAGATAGTTTGCGCCGTCGGCGGCACGGGTTGCGAATATCGGACAGCGGCGTGCGAATTTTTTCTCGAAACCATCCTGTATGCATTTCGTAACGGCGTCGGCACGGGAAGCCTCAGCCAGCACAATAGCACAGCCGCCGAATCCACCGCCCGTCATTCTTGCACCAAACACGCCGTCGCATCCGCCAGCTAACTCTACAATAATATCCAGCTCCTCACAACTGACCTCATAATCGTCGCGCAGCGATTCGTGCGAGCCGTACATCAGCCGGCCGAACCGCTTAATGTCATCAGCCTGGAGAGCCTTTACTGCATCGACGGTGCGCGCTATCTCCGTAACCGCGTGGCGTGCACGGCAAAATTGCGTCTCACTTATTCTGCCGGCGTCAAATGCGTCTTCAAGCATGGGCATCGTAGCATCGCGGAGTGTGTTGACGTCAAGGATTGCAGCGGTTTCTTCACAGCATTTGCGGCGAGCGGCATATCCGCCGTCGTTAAGCGAGTGCTTTACCTGGGTATCGCAAACCAGCAGGGTCACATCGGTATTTTCAAAAGGTATGAGTTTTGTCGAAAAATCACGGCAGTCCAGCAATAGTGCGCGGTCTTTACGGCCTAAGACGGAAATGGCCTGATCCATAATGCCGCACGGCGTACCGGCATATTCATGTTCAGCCTGCCGGCAAAGCTCCGCAAGGGCTATCCCGCCGATTTCACCCCGCTTTTCCGCGGCAGCCATCAGTACAAGCGCGGCAGCCACCTCAAGCGACGCCGACGAACTCAGGCCTGAGCCTATGGGCACACTGCTAGTAAAAAGTACATTACAGCCTTCCGGCTCAATGCCCTGCCGCATCAAACCTGCTAACACGCCTTTTGGATAGTTAGCCCATCGCGGCTCGCCTGGCGAAAGTTCGCCGCAGAGGTCTATTTCGCAAACCGCCTGCTGCTGCATCGACCTGAACACTATCCGGCCGTCGTCACGTGGCGACCAGGCAGCTGCCGTGCGAAGCTCTATGGCTATCGGCAGTACGAATCCGCCGTTATAGTCCGTGTGTTCGCCGATAAGATTCACCCTGCCCGGTGCAGCCGCAATTCCAGTTGGCCGACAGCCAAACGTTTTGCCGAACTCGCTCTTTAATTCGCCGATTTCCATGGCCGCCGAAGGTATCCGCACAAAACGTGCTTGTCAAGAAAAACCGGCTAAAAGCCACACGCTCGCATTTTTTATTCACAAAAGAAACCAAGCGGACGAAATCAGCAGAATCACCCCTAAAAGAATCGTAAATACCTCGGAGATATCCCAGAGAATTGAATGATGTCCTATCATCTCAAGTACCTCCCAAAAATGTCACCATTGTTTTTATCGACATTTTTGTAACTTCGTAATAACTGGCACTTGTAATTTTTATTAAATAAACTTATTATTCTCCGGAAGCTGTTTCAACGCCTGCTTTCGTCGCGAGGCTGATAAATTTAGAGGCCAGCCGCAGCAGAAACAAGATTTGACAACAGCGCATCTGCTCCAAATAAATGGATTGGTTTTTGACTTTTTGAGGCCGGGCCTCAGCCGGCTTCGTCAGGAGGCATAAAAGCATGCAGCCGCGAATACCTGTTCCGACGATTCGCCGGTTGCCAGGTTATCTTCGCCTGTTGCGCGAAGCAGCTGCATCGCGCATGGACTTCATCAGCGGCACATACCTGGCCAACGAACTCAACCTTGAGCCGATACAGGTCAGAAAAGACCTGGCGATAACCGGCGTAGCAGGCAAACCCCGAACGGGTTTTGCAGTCCGTGAGCTAATTAATGCAATAGAATCCCTGCTCGGCTGGAGCAATACGCACGATGCTTTTCTGGCGGGTGTAGGGTCGCTTGGGATAGCGTTGATGGGGTATGGAGGCTTTCGCGAGTATGGCCTGGAAATAGTGGCAGGCTTCGATATAGACAAAAACAAAATCGGCAAAACATTTCACGGCAAAAAAGTTTTCGCCATGGAAAAATTAGCCGACCTCGTTCAGCGGCTGGGCATATGCACATGCATTCTGACAGTGCCGGCATCGGCGGCACAGGCTGTAACGGACAGGCTCATCGCAGCCGGCATAATCGGCATATGGAACTTTACGCCGGCTAAATTGCAGACGCCCGACAATGTGATAGTGGAAAAAGTTGACCTGGCAGCCAGCCTGGCTGTGCTGAGCAGTAAACTCCAGGCCCGTCAGGCAAAACTTATCTGATATTTGCCTGGAAAAAAAAGGCCGGGGAGCGTACCGGCCCGCGGACACCTCAGAACAGTTCAGTTCTGAGAGCCTTCAATGCGGTGAGCATCATGATAAAATGGCCGAAAGCATCGGCTTCATCGCCGGAATGCATCATTTTATCCATGTGCCCGACGGCAGCCTCAAGCTCGCGCTGGGCCAGCGTGGACAGCATCATTCCGGTTTCATCGGACGCACCCGCATCGCTTTGAAAAGTCTTACACATTACACCGCTCCTGTAACTGCGGAACTTCCGCAAGGTGGTCGTATGTCAGAGCAGTTCCTGAAAATTACGAAAGATTTAGAACCTATCCCAAAAACCTTGGCTACCCGCAAAATTGTTCGATTTCGGCGACGCCCATGTTTGGGGATAGGTTTTATAAAAAAAGCCCGCCGTATCTGAACACAGCGAGCTTGATAGTTCTGAATTCATCAGGGCTGCAGCCCCGACATATCTGCCGGTTACGCCTTGATTTTCGTAACGCGGATGCGGATATATTTCTGACGATGGCCGGTCTTGCGGCGAGAGGCTTTCCTGCGACGAAGATGATAGTGATACACCTTTTCGCCCTTTAAACATGGGTCGACTATTTCAGCTTCAACGGTTGCGCCGTTCACGAACGGCGTGCCGACCCTTGTGCCCTTGTCGTCACTGACGAGAAGTACCCGCTCGAATTTCAATTCCTTCTCATCTTCCGCCAGTTCCCGCAGGTCAACTTCCAATACGTCGCCTTCGCTTACGCGAAACTGTTGGCCGCTGTCTTCTATCACTGCGTACACTTGTATCTCCTTGCATTACATGCAGTTAAAGTCGCACATTCATCCATCGTCCTTCGGCTGGAAGGAGCGGTAATTATCGTCAACAGCCTTTAATTGTCAAGAATTATTTGCCTTTTCAATAAAAAAGTTGCAAAAACGTCAGCCGCCGGCTATTGACTCCACGACAGGGCTGCGCGGCATGTCGTTAATTTCAGAATCCACGTTACTGCCTGTACAGTTTTACAACGTTATCAGCCACTTCGGCGATGCGCCGCCGCAGTTCCGGCGGGTCAACGACCTTTACCTGGTCGCCGTAGCCCATGACCCACCAGCTTATTTCGTTAATTCCGTCCACATCGGCAAAAAATTCAAGTGAGCCGTCGTTATTCCGCCGCACTTCCTGCGTGCGATGCCATCTGACCTCCGCCACATTGCCAGCCACTTTCGGCGAGAAATGCAGATGCACGCGGTAAATCTTTCCTTCCGGTATCATCGACCACGCCATGCCGAAATAATTTTCCAGCTCGTTTTTTCTGACGTTTTTGAACGTCCTGCGTCGCAATTCCAGGTCATGTATGCGTATGAGCTTATACGTCCGCAATGCTTTTTCCGCCGGCGACCAGGCCAGCAGATACCATGCGCGATGTATGAACATCAATCGCAGCGGATGCACTAAGACGCTTATTCGACGGCCTTCGTAAAAACTTTCGTAGTTCAACCGGCATTCGAAGCGTTTGATTATGGCCCGGCTGAGAAGATCGAAATTTTCGTCGGCTTCGTCATGCGATGCCATCGGCCCAAGATGCACGCTCAGGGAATTCATGATGCTGCCGACGTATTCCCGCACCGACACGGGCAATACGCCCTCAATTTTGGCTGCAGCCTTAGCCCCTTCAGACAACAGCGGCAGCGACGACTCCTGCCGCAGATTAGTGGCCATTACCAGCAACGACAGCGCTTCGCCGAGCGTGAGATTCAACGGCTGAAGAAAAAAATGCGGGCTTATCCGAAAGCCCTTCGTTTCCAGGTCGAAATAATACGGTATGCGTGCGAGTTCCAGAGAATTCAGGTCGCGAAAAACGGTACGGCGGCTGATGCACAGTTCACGGGCAAGTTCCGCGGCGGAATAACTTCTGCCGCTCTGCAGCAGCGTTATTATGTGCAGCAGGCGATAAACCCTGCTGATTTTCATCCGCTCGGTTCTGCCTATGTTTTTCATCGGTTCATCCTTCCGGCCGCTGTCGTTTTATCGCCGCATACGTAATTCCGGCTTCGACAAGCAGCCACGCCGTCAAGGCCATCGACGCAATGCCGAAGCCTACCAGCAGGTAATTCTTTTCCATCAGCCAGCCGCCGTCGCTGAAGATATTCCAACACATTGCCCACGCCGGCAGAACAACCATCAATATCAACGGTATTACCACAAACCACGGATTAATGCGACGGCGCAGGAGATATATCGCCACCAGCACGAATCCAAGGCCGGCGAGTATCTGGTTGCATGCGCCGAATATCGGCCAGAGCAGCATGCCGCCGCTGCCGGGCTTGGGGCCGGCAAACACAGCTATGCCAAGACTGCTCAGAACCGCTATCGACGTGGCCACATATTTGTTTGAAATCGGCGGAAAATGAATCGCCGCGCCAAGTTCCTGAATGACGTAACGGTCCAGCCGCGTAGCCGTATCTATGGTAGTCGCCGCAAAACACGCCACCAGCGTGGCAAATAACGAAATGGCCACCTCCACAGGAATGCCGATACTTCTCAGAAAGTTGGACGCGCCTTCGACGAAAGCCTCCAACTGCTGCTGCATTTTCATGCCGCCCCAGCCGCCCGTCACGACGGTTCTGCCGGAAGCGTCAACTTTTTTGTGAATGCTCGCGTCATACATGGTCATCCATGCCTGGCGATTTTTTATCACGTTGCCGCCGGCATCCGTAATCATGGTGTATTTTACAACGCCGTTTTTGTCGACGTTCCTGTCCCACAATCCCATGCCGGTGCCAGCCGTGCAGGCTAAAATGACGACCACGGCAAGTGCCCCTTCAAGCAGCATCCCGCCATAGCCGACAGGCAGCGCATCGTACTCGTTATCCAACTGTTTCGCACTCGTGCCGCTTGAGACCAGTGAATGAAATCCGCTGACGGCGCCGCAAGCGACGGTTATGAACAGGAACGGCCATATCGGCGGAGCATCTTCCGGAATAATCTTCGCTATCGCAGGAGCGGACGCCGTTATGTCAGCTCCGCCGAACAGCGACGCGGCAAACACACCCACAATCGACAGTCCCAGTGCCACGAACAACTGGTTGGCGTTTATGAAATCTCGCGGCTGAAGCATCAGCCACACCGGCAGAATCGACGCAAGAAAACAATATATGAATAATATGACCGTCCAGATTACCACCGCACTGTTGTAAGTGCCGCCGAGCGTCGGTATGCCGCACAGTTTCGCGAGGTCGACGGGCAATTTCGTGCCCAGCCAGATACAGAAATAAATCCCGACCAACGCTATCATGCTCGGTATAAAAACCCTGCCGTTGAATTTGTATACCCACAACCCCACGCAAACAGCCATCGGCAGCGATATCCACACCGGTATGACGCTTTCGGGAAAATAGGAAAATATCAGAGCGATGACCAGCCCGAAAACCGCCAGTACAAGCGTAAGAATCAACATAAGCAGTATCAGCAGAAGGATTCTCGCACGCGGGGAAATCAGTTCGCCGGCAACTTCGCCGATGCTTCTGCCCCTGTGACGAAGGCTAAGCACGAGAGTACCGAAATCGTGCACCGCGCCTATGAAAATGCTGCCCAGCACCACCCACAGAAGCGCAGGCAGCCAGCCCCAGAAGACGGCTATCGCCGGGCCCACTATCGGGCCTGTGCCGGCAATGCTCGTGAAATGGTGGCCGAAAAGAATTATCCGCCGCGTCGGCACAAAATCATAACCGTCGTGAAATTTGTGGCTGGGCGTGATGCGATGGCGGTTAAGCCGGAAAATTTTGCCTCCCAGCCAACGGCCATAGGTATTGTAGGCAATTATGAATCCGAAAAAACTCAACACGGCAACTATCAACGTACTCATTTACATATCCTTCTTCCGTTTAATTTAATTTTTCAAACTGACCGATTTAACGGTTTTCAGCATACTCGGTCACTTTGAGTTAATTTAAAAATTCATTCATCGGCACTTATTCGCGATATG
>CAZIAZ010000038.1:14001-28718 GCA_964536835.1 uncultured Planctomycetaceae bacterium
TCGGTCACTTTGAGTTAATTTAAAAATTCATTCATCGGCACTTATTCGCGATATGACAAATGTCGTAAAAAATCCGGCAAGGACAAGGCCTGCCGCGGCAAACGCCTGCCACATCGCAGGCTTGAAAAATTCAGTGGGATATTTGTCCTGCGGTATCGGCTTGCCGCTGACCGCCAGTGCAAGGCCGGCGGGATATTTCACCTTTCTGCTGCCGTCCAGAACGAATATCTCCCTGTCTATCTCCACGACCATGTTGCCGTTGACGACGTCGCCGGATTGTATGACGATTACCTGCTCGCCCTTGAGCATGTCTCCATACTTCGGTACTACGCCCTGCTGAAACGGCCAAAGACCCATTACCGCACCGATAAGCAGTCCCATCAGTACGCCGAGAGTCGGTTTTTCAAATTTTGCCAACACCATTTTCAGGATGTTGCTTATGACGACTATTCCCAGAATCACTCCGAGAGTCATCGGCAGGATGTATTGGATAAAGGGTTCTTTCGCCGCCGCCAGTTCATGCGTCTTAAGGGCAATTTTGCATGCGTCTATCGCGCCGAGCACCGGCACATATACGCCCAGCAGCAGCAGCATGTAGCCGCCGGAGATGCCCGGCAGTATCATGGCGACTGCCCCTATAATTCCAGCCATGAATATGAATCCAAACCCCTCAGCCGAACATATCGCGCCGTGATTTTTTTGCTGATACCACGCAAGTACAGCCATGCATGCAAGGCCGACGGCTGCGCCTATCCAGAATCCCGCCCCTGCGCCGCCTTTGATCATTTTCCAAATCACCGGCACGCCGCCAAGCGTCAGGCCGATAAATATTGAGTACATCACCCAACGGCAGTCAACCACGAGGCCTTTGACCATCCCCGCAAAAACCACTATCGCAGCCGCAGCCGCTATTACAACACTCAAAAACAATACCATACTGCGCAAACGACAGCGGAATGTGGTCACTTCGGCGATGGCGTCGATAAAATCCTTATAAATGCCGGCAGCCACAAGCATTGTACCGCCGCTTATCCCTGGCACAAGATTAGCCATGCCCATTAAAAAACCGCCGAAAACTCCCCTGCCAACCAGTTTCGGCATACTATGATGCTTTTTTACGTCAGATTCAGAATTCATATATTTTCCTTTATTGGGGTTGTTTAATTTCCTTACAAACCTGAAATCATAGATTTTATGGGCTAAAAAACAAGAAAATTCACTCTCCGCAATCCAATCAGCCAAAAACTGCTTGATTCACTGCCTTTTTTTAGGGTATCTTTATGCGGATGGATGAAATTTCATTAAAAAAAATGCTGGAAGAATACAGGCTGGGCCGACTGAATCAGCAGGAGGTCATTTCAAAGCTTCAAACACTGCCGTTTGAGTCGTTGTCGCACGCAAGGGTGGATCATCATCGCAAGCTGCGATGCGGTTACGGCGAAGTCATCTTCTGTCAGAACAAGACTCCGCAGCAGGTTTGCGAGATTTTTGCCAGGCTCGCCGCCGAAGGTGACGTTCTCGCCACCCGTGCGACAGCCGAAATGTATGAAGCCGTTAAAAAAGTTTGTGCCGGCGCAGTGTTTTATCCCATTTCCCGCGCTATAATTATGATGAAGGAGCAAAAGCGTCCTTGCGGGCTTGTGGCGATAGTATCGGCCGGGACTAGTGACATGGCCGTCGCCGAGGAAGCACGGCTGACAGCTGAATTCATGGGCGCAGAAGTTAGCTGCCATTACGACGTTGGCGTGGCAGGCCTTCACAGGCTGCTGGCAGACCTGGACGATATCCGCAAGGCCAACGCCGTAGTGGCTGTCGCTGGTATGGAAGGCGCCTTGGCAAGCGTAATCGGAGGATTGGTGAGCGTGCCCTTAATCGCTGTGCCTACGTCAGTGGGCTACGGCGCCAGCTTCGGAGGCGTCGCAGCACTGCTGGCAATGCTCAACAGCTGTGCCGCCGGCGTAAGCGTAGTGAATATAGACAACGGTTTCGCCGGCGGTTATAATGCCGCTTTAATAAACAGGCTCGCTGTTCGTAAAAGATGATTTCGACGACAGAACGCGTTGGATTTTTTTTTACAGCCGCACAGCGTTTCCATTATCAGCATGGCCGAAAATATAAAGGAATTTTTTATGAATAATGAAAAATGGCAACCTGTGTCGGGGCCGTCCGGCAACGGACAGAATGACTATGACTCCAACAGAAAAGCAGAATACAGCATGGGCGACACAAGTCTTGAAGAACTCCGCAAGACGTATCAGAATATGCGCACCATGCGAAAAGTCATAGAAAAAAATACCACACACTGGAAGACCACGTTCATGCTCGCAGGGTCACTGGTAGGTTCCATGCTATACCTGGTGGGACTGATACAGGGCGGCCTGAGCTATCCCGAAGGAATACATCTGGCGACTCTCTCGGCAATAGTTGGACTTATGGTTTTCGGGCTGTTTTTCCCGCTATTTGTGTGTTTGTATTTCTCCCGCGGTTTTCTGGACTTCATAAAGCGTATCGAAGACAAAGTATTCCCGAACGATCCCGTCTTCCGCGGCGTGCAAGAAGAGGACGAGGATGAGTGAATTATTGAAGCTCGCCGCGGAAAATCTGCCCAAGTTGGCCAGGCGTCCGCGCGACGGCCATAAAGGCGTTTTCGGGAAGATTCTCGTACTCGGCGGCTCTCGCCGGATGATTGGCGCGCCTGCGTTGGCAGGCCAGGGAGCTCTCAGGGGCGGGGCAGGCCTCGTAACCATAGCTACCCCGGGCCCAGTTCAGCTTGCCGTTGCAATGCTCTGCGAATGCGCCACAACCGTGCCGTTAGCCTGCGATACGTCAAACCGACTCGCACAACAGGCTCTTTCGCAATTTTCAAGGGCAATCGACGCATGCGACGTCATCGTCGCCGGCTGCGGTTTCGCCGTCGGCACGGAACAGCAGAACTTCATCCGCATGATTATAGAGCAGTCAAAACCCGTCGTCCTCGACGCCGACGGATTGAACAATCTTTCGCAGATTTCCGACTGGCCATCGCTGCGCAGGTGTCCGTTGGTGCTTACACCGCATCCTGGCGAATTTGCCCGTTTGCGTGGCTGCGATACTCCGGCTGACCCGCAGGGCAGGCTCGACGCAGCCGTAGCGGCTGCCCGCGAATATTCATCAGCCGGCGAAGTGACAGTGGTGTTAAAAGGCGCAGGCACGGTCGTAACCGACGGCAGGGAAGTTTTCGTCAATGCCACCGGCAATCCCGGCATGGCCACCGGCGGCAGCGGCGACATACTGGCCGGCCTCATCGGCGGCTTGACAATGCAGGGCTTGAGCCTTTTGAAGGCAGCCTGTCTCGGCGTGCACATTCACGGGCTGGCAGGCGATATCACAGCCGCCGAACTTACCGAACAAGCCATGACAGCCGCCGATATCCTGGAACGCATACCAGCCGCCATGAAAAATTTCGTCGAATCATGATGCAACACCGCACAATTCAAGGCCTTGAAAACGTCACCGAATCATGCCGCCGCGGCGTACTTGCCATAGGAAACTTCGACGGCGTTCATATGGGCCATCGCAAGATTATTTCGCTGGCTCGCGAGTTGGCCGACAAGGCTGGCGGCCCGCTGACGGCGATGACCTTCGACCCGCCGCCGGATATAATAATCCGGCCAGCCGACGCGCCGCAACGAATCTGTACGCCTGACGACCGTGCCGCCCTGCTCCTGGAAGCCGGCTGCGATTACGTAGTGACTGCAAAAACGGATTTGCAACTGCTGCGAATGTCGCCGGAGGATTTTATCGCCCGAATAATCGTCGGCCGGTTCAACCCGCGTTACATCGTTGAAGGGCCTAATTTCTTCTTCGGCCATTTTCGAGCCGGCAATGTGGAAACGCTCAAAAACGCGGGCAAAAAGTACGGCTTTCAGACGCAAGTAGTCGAACCTGTGACTGTCGAGCTCGCCGGCGTGCGTGCGAGAGTTTCCAGCACGCTCATCCGACAGTTAATCGAAGAAGCCCGCATCGAGGACGCAGACAGGCTGCTTACCCGACCATTTTCATTCGTCGGCCAGGTTATCGGCGGAGAAAAAGTCGGCCGTGTGTTGCAGTACCCAACCGCCAATATCGACCCCGGCATGCAGGTAATCCCATGCGACGGCGTCTACGCAGGCCTTGCAACCGTACACGGCAAACCATACCGCGCAGCTATCAGCATAGGCCGAAAACCGACCATCGGCGATAATCTGCCGCGGCTGGTGGAAGCAAATCTGCTGGATGCGTCGGGTGATTTTTACCATGAAAAAATGCGGCTGAGATTCATCCGCTTTTTGCGGGAACAGCGAAAATTCGACTCGCTGGATGAACTCAAAGCCCAGATTTCCCGTGATGTGCGACAGACTCGCGAAATAGTTACGCTATAGCGTTGCCTGAAAGTTTTGCAATGTTCTAATGTACGGGCCTTTATTAACAGGGTTTGTTGCAAGTTTTCATATTGCGTTATTTTCAAAAACCGCTATATAAAATCCATTCCAAAAACCTGACTGCCTGCAATCTGTAAATTTTTTAAAAAAATCAGGATAAAATCACAAAAACTTCAACTCGCAGGCATGGTTGAGGGTTGAGTGGACGGATGCGTCGAAGGCTCGGCGGATTGGGGCAGACGCTGTTCCACGTTCGAATGCAGCCATTCCAACTGGCGGGCGGCTTTTGCCAGCCAGGGATTGAATCGCTCGGAAACCACGACAGTAAAATAATATTCCGGCTCTTTCAGGACAAGCCGTATAAACGACGCATTGGCTTTCTGCATGGAAAGACAGCCCAGTTCGTAATTGGCTTCTATGGCGGCGTCGCTGTGCGGTTTGGCGGAAATCCTGGCAATTGCTTCCGCGCGGTCATACGGATTGGGATTGAGCTTGGCAACGGCAAGCTGCAGATTATCCCATATCGGCGTATCCCTGAACGATTCGTCGGCAGCCAGCCGTTTCACTTCGCGGACATAATTGGGCGAACATGGATTGATGGATAACAGCCGTGCCATCGCCAACGTGCTTTTCGGATTCGAAAGTATATCGTTATCGTTCAGCATCCAGGTAAGTTTTTCAACATCAAACAGGGCATTTTCGTAAGTCTGGAAGTCGGGCATATCCGGCAGCGGCTGAAAGATGCCCTTTTCATCGGTATCATGCCGCAGCCTTACGACGATATCCCTCAGCCGGTCCTGAGCCTGCCAAAGCATGCCGTTTGCATCATGCGCGAGGTTGAGACGTATTTCAAGGTTAGCCTTCCCCGCAGCCTGCCGGAGTTTCAATATGCCGATGTTATAATACGCCATCGCGGCGGAATCGCTCGTCGGGTATTTTTCGAGCAGGTACAGCCATGCGGAATAGGAATCCGGATTCACAAACTCCGCCGTGTAACACGCAAACCGCTCGTCAAATATGGACAAATCCAGCTGGACGCACTCCAGCTGCGCCCTCAGAAAAGCCACAGATGCCGCACGTCTCGAATCCGGATACCTGTTCAGAAATCCGTTGCAACGACGAATCAGCGCGGCTTTGCGGGATTCGAGATTTTCCAGAATCAGCAGAATGTACGGCTTTGACGGCGTTTTGTGGCGTTCTTTCTGCCACCGTTCCGCGGACTGCGCCGGAAATATGCTCTGGCTGTCCGCCAAGCCGCTGGTCAGCAGTGCATAATCCACTTCCGCCGGCCCTACTTTGACCCAGAATATGACAAAACCGGTCAAAAGGCCGCCCAGCAGCATCGGCCATATTACGCCGGGCTGGAATTTACGCCATCGTACCAATGCTACACAGATGCCGCAGAAAACGGCGGCTATCACAACACCCAGCGTCAGGCAGAGTATCATTATCCAGCGTTGTATGGGCAGAAGCACGGCGGAATCCAGGCTGGGAAACGCAAGGAAATAGAGGAACAGCACCGACGGCGTCATGCCGAGAAGCATCGCGCCGAATGGCCACGAACGACGCAGCCTGGTACGGGCTGCAATCACGCAACCTATCGCCAGCGACAGTGCGAATATCCAGCTATGGCCCATCCCGCCAACTATCAGCACGAACACCATGGACAGCAGCAACTGAAACAATACCGACACCGCCACCGGTACGAATATCAGTATGCCGAGCAATACGCCGTAAACCAATATCATCCACGGCTGAGAGAATATGCCCACAGGTTCGAGTAAAAATTCGGCGAACGGCGTCAATAAATCCTTACGATAGGCGGCAGAAGAAAAGTCCCACGGCTTGCCGCTGGAGAGATAGCCGAAAAAACCCGCCGCCACAGTAAACAATAAAAGATTCACCAACGTGGCCAATATTACCCTTATGGGCCCCCTGGGCTTAAGCAGCGGCGGCGAATAGCCGCGTAACGGAAAACGGCCGTCTTTCGTATCATTCATATGCGTCATTCCCGCTACTCCATTTCCGCCAGCAGAATTCGAAGTTTTTTAGCGAAAGTCCGCAACGCACACCCGCGATGGCTGATGGCGTTTTTATCGTGCGACGATAATTGCGCGGTCGTACAGCCCTTTTCATCAACGTAAAACAGCGGATCATAACCGAATCCGTTTTCGCCGGCGGGAGCATGCAATATGCGACCCTCGATTTTGCCGGACGATTCAAGCAGAATTTTACCTGGCGCCGCAAGAGCCAGATGGCAGACGAATCTGGCGGTTCGCCGGTCGTCAGGCACGGATGTAAGCACAGCTAACAGTTTGGCGTTATTGGCGCAATCGATGACTTTACGCGAGGAGTTCGCCGGACAACAGTCGGCGGCGTAGCGCGCGCTTATCACGCCAGGCAAGCCGTCAAGCGCATCGACCACAAGGCCGGAATCGTCGGCAAGACACCAACAATCCAGAATATCGGCATAATACAACGCCTTCTGGCGGGCATTTTCTGCAAAAGTGCTGCCCGTTTCATAAGGTTCGGGAATTTTTCTGTCCGCCGGCAGAGGCAGAACGGCTACGCCCAATGCCGACAGCACTGCTGAAACTTCCTTTAGTTTGTGCGGATTACCAGAGCCTAATGTTATTGTTACCGCCACCTGGGGTACTCCTGTTGCCGGCATCGGACTGTTTTTCCTTTTCCTTAGTTTTTTTATTTTCCGCGTTGGGAATGATTATCGGATACGGTTCCTGGGTAACGGCGTGACGCTTCGGCCGGCCGTTCTCATAATATATCTCAACCGTTTTTTCCGTATTCCCGCATATCAGCATTTCCGGAAAATCCTGGAAAACTTTCTTCATCTTCGGGTCTACGATAACCTTCTTTTCCACTTCAAACTCGTTGTGCGTGATAGGATGCCTCGCCTTGACCATTACGGTTTTTATCGACGTTTCCGGAAAAGTGCCAACCGCTACGCCGGACTTGTATGGCCCATGAAAGTAATACGCATCATAACCCTGCTTGCGAAGATTGCGACAATCCATGACTGCCCGCTGCTTGCGGCCATAATAACCGCTCTGCGGCACGTCATATTGAATGTCCACAAGCACACTGTAATAGCCTTTGGCGTTTTTGAGATTCCATTCGGACGGCCCTTCATCAGCCGTGCCCGGCTTGGCGATTACGATAGCCTTCACAAACGGCTGAACGCCGTTGGCCATGCGGAAATTCTTAGCCTTCGCAAGATTGGCCTGAATCTGCCGCTGCGACGCACCGTCACTGCCGTAGCTGCCCATGTAAAGAATACTGTGGTCATCCTCGTGAACGACATAGACGTCGTGCCACTGAAGCGTATCAGCCAGATAATTTTTCTGCGAGACGGCCCTGTCAACATGGTCCGGCCCTTCAAAAAGCTGCAATAATATGGTCTGCGGCTCAGCATCGTGTGCAAACTTCTGCTGCCCGCCCAGATTCCAGCCGCCACCGCCGGACGACACATCACCACTGCCGGAAGTTTTCGGTGCGAAATTGTCGTCGCAGCCAATCAGCAACAATGCGAAAATCAATATAATGCCAAACTGTTTCAACATCTCGATTCTCCAAAATTACAACAAGAAAGCAACCGCCAGCTCACCTGGCCAGTGCCTGCTTCTGAACGTGCAAAAGCTCCTTTATGCCTTTTCCGGCGAGCGCAAGCATCTGCTGCAACTGCACAGCCGTAAACGGCGCAGCCTCGCTTGTGCCCTGTATCTCGACAAATTTTCCGCTGCTGGTCATCACCACGTTCATGTCAACGTCAGCAATAGAATCTTCCGCGTAGCATAAATCCAGAAGCGCTTTGCCGTTAATTATGCCGACCGACACGGCAGCCACCGCGCCGCGTATCGCACCTTTTTTAAAAAAACCTTTCGCAATGCCCTTTTCGACGGCACGCTGCAACGCGACATATGCTCCGGTTATCGACGCAGTGCGAGTGCCGCCGTCAGCCTCCAATACGTCACAGTCGAGCGTTATCGAATTGGGGCCCAGCCGGTCAAAGCGAACTATGCTGCGTAATGACCTGCCGATAAGCCGTTGTATTTCAATACTGCGGCTGTCGGGTTTGAGCGTGGGCCGGCTTTTGCGGCTGCCGGTACTGGCCGGCAACATGCCGTATTCGGCAGTCACCCAACCGCCGCCGTCAGCGTCACGCCACTTGGGAAGCGTATTTTCTATGCTGGCGGTACATATCACGCGAGTGCCGCCCATTTCGATAAGGCATGAGCCGTCGGCTGTCCTGACGAAATCGGGCGTTATGGTCACGGGCCTCAGTTGGCCGGCTCTGCGAGAGTCTATTCTCTTGTTGGACATCTGTCGCCAGTCTCCCTTACCTGAAAGATAATCTTATCTGCTGAAAACGCCACGGATGGCCTTTCCGCGAAAGTATACCAGAAACCCGACAAAAAATCGCATATTTTGCCCCGCAATCCTGTTCAAAAAGTCCAGTGTCGATTTTTTCGGCTCGCTCAATGATATCGGCGAGAATAAGGCCATCCGGATTTTTGACGGTTTCAGCTATTTTTTTTGCCCAAAGCCCCAAAAATCCCCCATGCCGAAATTTGACAAGGAACTCCGCCTCGCAATCCAGCCAGGCGGTATCGCCGTCGGCAGAGACGACTTCGCGGGCAAAACCGGCGTCAATGCCGTCGATAAATTCCCATTTCCCGCCGACGATTTTTGCAATATCGTCCAAGCCGACGCACCATTCGCCACTGCGGGTCTTCAGCACCAGCGTATCCACATCGACTTCAGCCGGCGGCACAAAATTCTCATCCAGAAACGTCGCAACATCCGCCCCGGAAGCCGGGCCGGCGAAAAGACGACGCAACACCGCCAGTACGTCTATCCGCGGATTGTGCGTTATTCCATGAATCAACGGTTTCATTTGCATGGCGGAATTATAACAACTTTTCGACATGATTTTAAGATTTGATGTAATTTTGATTGCAAACTTATATAATAAAGCGGCTGGAGACGATAGATGAAAAGGCGTTCGGCAATTATTTTCATCCTGTCCTTTTTGTGGGTATGTTATTACGGGCAGGCAACGGGTGACGGCCGGCCGTTATCCGGGGGCGAAAAAATATACAGGATTGGCGTCCAGATGGATGCCAGCAGGGATATCTGTCTAAAAAAATGGAAACCGCTGGCGGAATATCTCTCACGCAGAATTTACGGCTGTTCATTCCGAATAATACCACTGAAAATCGGCGTCATCCCATATGCCATAGAAAACGGCGACGTCGACTTCATCCTCTGTAATCCCACGTTTTACGCCATATTCTGCCAGCAGAGAAACGTCACCCAGCTAGCCACCAGAATAAACAACGACACCGGCAGACCACTCAGCCGTTATGCAGGCACAATATTCTGCCGCACTGACAACGAATCCATTTACTGCATAAACGATATCAAGGGCAGAATTTTTGCGTGTCCGAACGCATATTCGCTGGGCGGCTGGCTGTCCGTATGGCGAGAAATGCTCAAGCAGGATTTCAACCCTCAGACTGACACAAAAGAACTCAAAACTTTCGCCACCCAGGAAGAAGTCGTAAAAGCCGTCCTCAACGGCACGGCTGAAGCCGGCTCGGTACGGAGCGACGTACTGGAATTAATGGCCAACAGCAAACAAATTCATCCTGAGGATTTTAGGATAATCAACAGGAAAATGGACGACTTCGCCCTGCCGCATTCAACCGAATGCTACCCTGAATGGGGATTCGTCCAGTTGCAACATGTCCCGAACGGCATTGCCAAACAAGTCACGGTAGCACTGTTGCAGATGACGCCGCGCGATTATGCCGCCGTCGCTGCCGAAATCGCCGGCTGGACTTCGCCCGAAAACTGCCAGCCGGTAATCGAATGTCTCGAATACCTGAATTTAAGCCCCTATATCAAGACCAAAACCGAAGGCTGGCTCGTCGTCGTTGACAGATATTGGCCGATTCTGCTCGGCGGCGGCATTATCATCCTGACGTCGATGATTGTCGCAGTATTGGCCATAAGGGCAAACATGAAATACCGCGACCTCAAACATGAACTCTCACAGCGCCAGGACCGCATGTCGGAAATATTCGACTGCTCAGACGAAGGATTAGCCTATTGCAATAACAACGACGAAATCATTTACGTCAACCAGACATTTTGCAGGCTCACCGGCTGTACCGAATCTGAACTTACGGGCGACAATATTTTTCACCGGCTGCCGACGGATCTCTGTCACTCCGCAAGCCGGCTGATAGACGAATATCGCAATAACAATTACTCCAACCCGCATGAAATGACGTATTGCATAAACGGCATAGACGTAGCGATGAAAATAAAGCCCTTTTACGCCGACGAAAAATATCACGGCGCACTATTCAGCCTTGCTGACATAAACGATCTCATGACGGCTCGCAGGGAAATCGCAGCGATAAATCATGAACTGGAAGACTCCATTCGCCGAGCCAACCGGTTGGCGATGCGGGCACTGCAGGCTGACCAGGCAAAAGCAAACGCCATAACAAATCTTAACCGCGACATACGCACGCCGCTTAACGGAATCATGGGGCTTGCCAACATTCTCGAAAACACGGAACTTCAGCCGCAGCAGAAAAATTATATCGACATCCTTAAAAACTCCATCGACACCATGGTAACGTTACTGGACAAGGCATTGGATATGTCGCGCCTGGAATTCGAGCAAATTTCGCTGGACAGAGTTCTGTTCGACGTAAGAGACGAGATATCGCAGATATTGAAACTTCTAAGATTTCAGGCGGCGGAAAAGGGACTCAGCCTGGATTTTAACGTAGAGAACGACGTGCCGCAGAAAATCTGCAATTCACCCGACCGGCTGCGACAGATTCTGATAAATCTGGTAAGCAACTCGATTCATCACACGGAAAAAGGGAAAATCAGTTTGCGGGTGACGTCAGGCAGGACGGTAAATGACGGCTGCGAGATTAAATTCGCGGTCAGCGATACCGGCATAGGAATATCGCCGGAGAAACTTGAAACCATATTCGACAAAATTCCCGCCGGCGACAATCTGTTGGACGTTCATGGCGGAACAGGGCTGGCACTGGCGATTTCCAGCAAAATCGCCAGATTGATGGGCGGCAGTCTTGTCGCGGAGAGTTCGCCTGGTATCGGCTCGACTTTCACGCTTACGATTGTGGATTTTCACAGCAGCGGCACAGCCCGGGAAACCCGCACGCCGGATACGTCGCATTCAGAAAACGAGGGTGTCCTGGAAGGTTTGAAGGTTCTCATCGCAGAAGACAACCAGGTCAACAGGCTGGTGCTGGACGAGATACTTTTGAAACACGGCTGCACAGTCACCTGCGTCGAAAACGGCCGAGCCGCTGTTGAAGAAGTGGTTAATGACCATTTTGACCTGGTACTGATGGATTGTCATATGCCGGTATTGGACGGCTTTGAAGCGACGCTTGAAATACGCCGTCTCGCTCCGCCGTTCCGCAATATTCCGATACTCGCCATCACCGCCAACGCACTGCCACAAATAAAGGACTACTGCTTCCGCTGCGGCATGAACGGTTATATATCAAAACCGTTTTCCGCCGAAACTCTCAAAACCGCCATAATTCGATGTCTGAGCGGCGCGCCGGCGGCAGCTAATGAACGTGCCGCAAACACGGCGCAGAACGAAGAAACAATAGACGTCGACCAGCAGGCACTTGTTGAACGTATCGGCAAAAGCGGCGACGTAATGAAACACGTCGTGGAGTTGTTTTTGGACGACTGCGTAAAAAGCATCGCACAGCTTCACAAGTGTTTCGATGAAAACGACATGACACAAGCCGCCATGGTCTCTCATTCGCTAAAAGGCTCATCCGCCCTCGCAGGCGCCGCTCGCATACAGAACGCCGCCATGGAAGCCGAACAGGCCGCCCTCGACGCCAACAGGGAATATCTCGGCAAGGTCATTGAAATAATTGAAGAATGTTTTAAAAAATACAAAACAGCCGTATCGGCTTGCATTTGAGGGAACAGTTTATATACTGTCTGAACGTCAGCGAGGATGGCGGAATTGGCAGACGCGCAAGGTTTAGGTCCTTGTATCCGTAAGGATGTATGGGTTCGACTCCCTTTCCTCGCAATATCCTGAAAAACACAGCGGAAAAATTTTAATTCCGGCATCCACGTCGAACAGAGTTAAAAGTAACGACGGCCGACTTTTTTATTAGAACCTATCCCAAAAACATGGGCGTCGCCGAAATCCGGCAGGTCAGCACTGTTTGGCCGCTTCAAAAAAAGCAAAAACATTTTCCAACGGCGTCTGCTCCTGAACCATGTGGCTGGAGCATAGTATAAACCCTCCGCTTCCGCCCATGATGGAGCACGTTTTGCGAACATCTTCCTTAACTTCGTCCGGCGTACCAAACGGCAAAACATGCTGAGTCCCTATGCCGCCCCAAAAACAGATATCGTTTCCGAAACTTTTTTTCAATTCGCCGATATTCATGCATTCAGGCTGTACCGGATTGATTATATCAATGCCGCACTCTATCAAATCGGGAATGATATCCCAGATATTACCGTCCGAATGAAACTTTACGGCTGTTTCAGGATTGATGTTTTTAACTTTTTCAACAGCCTCGCGAATAAACGGTTTAAACCATTCTCGCCACATATCCGGACTCATCATCAAGCCGCGCTGAGTGCCAAAATCATCGCCTGTGCCGATAACATCCACGCCTGCGCTGGCATATTTCATCATCATATCTATCTTGGCATCGGCAATTTCTTTCAAAAGTTTTTTCAACGACGAGTCGCCTTCAGCCAAACTGACTAAAATATTCTCCAACCCGCCACATTTCGCAGTGGCAATTTCAAAGCACACCGAGCCTGGACAGCCCTCTACGGCCAGATTCTTTTCATGAATAGCCTCTGTTTTCGCCTTGAGATTCTCAACAGTACAAAAAGCAAATTTTCTATCGGGGAAAGGATACGGCTCTAAAGCCGCCAGAGGATTTACCGGATTAAAAAAGATTCTCCGTACATCCGTCCGGAAAAAATCGCTCAAGTCTTCAGCCCCGACAGCATTGGAAAATTTCGCCCATGAGTCATCATTAAACCACATATCAACCGGAACTCTGTCCGGCGTTTTATGGGACAACGCACACAAGACTCTTTCTCTTGAGTTCATTTCATTTCTCCTGAAGATAAAGTATAACACGCATACGTCATTATCATGTTACGTGCCAGCCGGACGGAAAAAAGTTCTGCCGCCGTCAACGAGTATCTCCTGGCCGCAAATAAAATCGCCGAAATCGCTCGCCAGAAACGCCGCCAATCTTCCAATATCATCCGGCGTGCCAAGCCTGCCGACCGGAACCTGCGATATCAGCTGTTTTTTCTTTTCCGAATCGCTATACCGTACTTTAAGCAAGTCGGTCTCTATCACGCACGGATGAATGACGTTCGTCAGGATTTTTTTTGAAGAATAGTTTTTCATGAGGTATCGCATCATGCCGGCCAACGCCGCCTTCATCGCGGCGTAATCAAGCGATCCGCCGCCGCCATCGAACGCCGCTGAAGAACCGATAAGAAAAATCCGGCCGCCGCCGGCATCAAGCATCGGCCGTATTACGGCTCTGACGGCATAAAATGTAGACGAAAGATTAATATCGACGGATTGAATCCAGTCTTCATCGGTGGTGGCTTCGACCGAGCGGGCGATATTTTTCCCGACATTCGCCACCAGAATGTCGATTTTGCCATAAAGTTTCAATACCTGGTCTACGACGTTCTGCGTTTCCTTGGAATTCTGCGCGTCACAGGCAAAGGCTGTCACCAGATGCCCGTCGGCGCGCTGCTCGTCAAGCAGCGCGCCAAGCTGGGCCGCATATGCCGGATTGCCTGTATGAGTAAAGGCCACGGCTGCACCGGCGTCGGCAAAGGTTTTGACTATCCCCGCGCCAATGCCTCGCGAGCCGCCGATTACAAGCGCCACCTTACCGGTCAAATCAATCGTTATCATAGCTTTTGCCTCAACGCAATACGGCTTTAAGGGCTTCGCCGAAAATACGCAGAACCTCATCGCATTCTGACGTCGTTATAATGAGCGGAGGTTTTATCTTCAAAAGGTTTTTACGCACGCCGGCTAACCCGAAGATGGCGCCGCGTTTCATGCCTTCATCACGAATCTGCTTCGTCTCTTTGCACAGCGGTATCTTGCTTTCAGGGTCCTTGACGAATTCGACGCCGATATGAAGGCCGACCTGCCGTATATCGCCCATTTCGGGAAATTCACGCTGAAGTTTAAGGAGGCCTTCCTTCAGA
>CAZIAZ010000039.1:0-231 GCA_964536835.1 uncultured Planctomycetaceae bacterium
GACTAACCCTGGGCGGATTTACCTTCCCCAGGAAACCTTAGGTTTTCGGCGAGCGGGTTTTTCACCCGCTTTATCGTTACTCATACCGGCATTCTCACTAGCTGCCACTCCAACGCTCCTTACGGTACGTCTTCAACGTCGACAGCTACGCTCTCCTACCGCTCACTATGTGAGCCCGCGTCTTCGGTAACATGCTTAGTCCCGATCATTATCGGCGCTGCATTGCTAGAC
>CAZIAZ010000039.1:241-28377 GCA_964536835.1 uncultured Planctomycetaceae bacterium
CTTACGGTACACCTTCGACGCCGACAGCTACGCTCTCCTACCGATTCTCTTGCGAGAATCCCGCGTCTTCGGTAACATGCTTAGTCCCGATCATTATCGGCGCTGAATTGCTCGACCAGTCAGCTATTACGCACTGTTTAAATGGTGGCTGCTTCTAAGCCAACATCCTGGCTGTTTGTGCAACTCAACTTCCTTAAGCACTTAGCATGCATTGGGGACCTTAGACGGCGATCTGGGTTGTTTCCCTTTCGACCACGAATGTTATCACCCGCAGTCTAACTCCCGAGATAGTCTTGATGGTATTCGGAGTTTATTAAGAGGAGGTACCCGGGAAGGGCCCTCGATCTTACCAGTGCTCTACCCCCATCAAGTAGTGACTCGAGGTCAGCCCAAAAGCTGTTTCGGAGAGAACCAGATATCTCTGAGTTTGATTAGACTTTCACTCCTCCTCACAGTTCATCCCATAACTTTTCAACGTTAACGGGTTCGGTCCTCCAGAACGTCTTACCGTTCCTTCAACCTGACCATGAGTAGATCACTCAGTTTCGGGTCTACTGCACACGACATACGCCCTATTAAGACTCGCTTTCGCTTCGGCTCCACGCCTGAGACGCTTAGCCAAGCCGTATACAGTAACTCGCCGGTTCATTATGCAAAAGGCACGCCGTAACCCATTCCCATTGCTGGGCATAGGGCTGCGACTAACTGTAAGTATATGGTTTCAGGTACTTTTAACTCCCCTAAAAGGGGTACTTTTCATCTTTCACTCGCGTTACTCATCGCTATCGGTCGTAATGGAGTACTTAGCCTTGGAGGGTGGGCCCCCCAGCTTCACGCGGAGTTTCACGGCATCCACGCTACTCTGGTACGGCTTAGGGTCTTCACATTGTCATGTACGGGACTTTCACCCTGTTTCGTGTGACTTTCCAGACACTTCCATTAATGCTCCAACTCCATGTCAGCCGCCCGCAACACCGGAAGCATGCTCCCGGTTTGGGCTAGTCCGCTTTCGCTCGCCGCTACTTACGGAGTCTCGGTTGATTTCTATTCCTGTAGATACTAAGATGTTTCAGTTCTCTACGTTAGCCCCAAGCATCCTATACATTCAGATGCTGGTGATACGATCTGCTTGCACAGTCGTAACGAGTTGCCTCATTCGGAAATCCGCGGATCAATGCTTGTTTGACAGCTCCCCGCGGCATATCGCAGCCTACAACGTCCTTCATCGCCTCATTACGCCTAGACATCCACCATACACTCTTACTAGCTTAACCTCATATGTCACAAGCCTTAACAGCCCGTGACCTTTTTAATTAAGTCGCCAAAAGTTTACACTCGGTGAACCTTGACAGAAAAATCTTCACTCTTATGAATTTGTCAAAAATCCTTTTCAGCCTTAAAAAGCCCTTGCGGCTCGAAGGCCTACGACGTTACAGGTTTTACCCCATAAGGCCGAGATTCGTTATATTATCAACTTGCACATCAAATTGCAAGTCAAATATTTTTTCGTTTTTTACAACTCTTTATCGAACAAGCCCTTACGGCTCGCCGCAACTCACAGCTCAATACGCTTTTCAAGTTGCAGACCGAAGATATTATCAATCGGCATTTTCGATAGCAAGTTTAAAATTCAAAAATTTTGAATTTTTTTATTCACTTATTCTTTTCTGCTAAAACAACCGCTTATCAGCCGCCAAAATCAACATGGAGACGATCGGGATCGAACCGACAACCCCTAGCTTGCAAAGCTAGTGCTCTCCCAATTGAGCTACGTCCCCGGCTGGGCAACGGCCTTAATCGAGAGATACGCCAAGCCCATTTTTATGGGCCTGGCTGGAGTCGAACCAGCGACCTCGCCCTTATCAGGGGCGCGCTCTAACCAACTGAGCTACAAGCCCGTCTGTATCAGTAGACCTTGCCGACTTCGCCATGAAAACCAAATTACGCAATCTTATTTCGATGCTTTAATTTCAGGCTTAAACAGGCGTCGTCTGAAGTCGCTAAGCTGTTTTATAATAACTGGCAATGTCCCTTTCGGACATCCTTGTCTTGGGCGGGTAATAATACACAATCCGCCAACCGAGTCAACCCATTATTCCTATTTATTTTATTTTTTTTTAAAAGCAGCTGCAGAACATTGGCGGTTTTTCAAAATTCTTTCGGCAGTTTGACTTTGACGCCGGTTTTTTTTGCATTCCTGGCGAGTTCATATGCTTCGTTATATTGGCCGGCAACGATTTCCCATGACACGACATTGTCGAGATAATTTCTGAGGTTATCGCCGAGCTGCATTCTTCGTTTGCGGCTGCACGCCAGTGCGATGACCTGACGTTTGAGCATTTCGCGATTCGTGAAAAGCAGGCCGCCGCCGGATTCAAGCGTCTGGGCGGTAAGGCCTTCCATCGGGGCGGTGGTGATGTAGGGCTTATTCAGGGCGATAATTCTCGCAAGTGTGCCGGACTGAGTTTCGTCGGTACTCGGCAGAACTATGAAGTCGCAAATAGCCATCATTTTGTAATAAATCTCGCCTCGCGGCACAAACTCGTAATAGCGGGCCAGCCCCTTGCGCTCGAGTATTTCCACTTCCGAGCGATATTTTTCATAATCAGCCTTATGATGTGGGTCACGTAACATGCCGGCTGCCAGCAAATCCCAATCCTGATTCGTTCGCTGCTTTATTTCCGCCGCCACTTCCTCCCACATTTCCATCAAAATATCCCACCGCTTGTTGGACTGTATCCAGCCGATGAGCCCCACTACATGATTGGAAAGTTTGGTTCTGTCGAGATTGAGTTCCTTGCGAAGTTCCGGCACTTCGGAAACGGCATATCGCCTGTCCGCACGGGCGCCGTGCGGCACGACCATGATGTTTTCCGGCACAGGCCAACCCAAGCCGCTAAAACTCCAGTCCAGCCGCCATTTCTGATAATGACACTTGAAAAGACAAACATCCACTCGCGCAGCCATCTGGTAAATGAATTCCGCCTCAAAGTCGGTCAGACGGCCATGAACGGTATGGGGTTCAATCACTATTGGAACGTCGCTGATTGCTTCCAGCAGATTCAACAGCCCACGATTGCCGTCGGATATGCCGCGGGCATCCAAAAAATTATACAAGCCGTATTCATGCTCGATGTGAACGACATGCGGCTTGAGTTGGTGGATTTTTTCGGCGACCGGTTTCCACCAGAGACGGCTGGACAAGTCAATAATCGGAAAAACGCCGTCTCCTTTGCCGTCAGTATGAGAAATGACAAGTACATCCCTGTCGGGATTGGCTTTTTTGATGAACTCGCGGGCTTCTTCGCAAAAGGTCGCTATGCCGCAAAGCCGCGGCGGATAACTGCTAATCATCACTATCGGGTCAGACATGACAACAACTCCTGCATCAAATCTAAAACAATAAAACAATCGAAAAAAACGAAATCCGCATTGCTGCGGCGCTAAAAAAACATCGTCAATAATTGATTATTCTGTTTTGACGGCTAAGCCGTTCGGCGAATCATCGTTCTGCTCGGCAGCGATTTCAGCCAGGGAAAGTTCTTCCTGGAGCGCATGCATCTGCTGGAGGCTCATCAGCCACGCAAGCGTACTTTCAGCACCCTGATTTTCATTAACGCCGTCAGCCTGCAAACCGTCACGACAGCCGCCGGTAGTGAAATCATACAAGTTCCGCCGCAGGTCATTTTCGCCCAAAAACCAGTAAAACGCCTTCTGAGCCTGGTCTATCCAGTAATTCTCATGTGTAATATGAAACGCCTCGATACACGCATCCAGCATGGCGTGAGCCTCTATGGGCTGCTGGGCATAATGGGCTTTTTTATGGCCCCGCCTGTACCAGCCGTCCGAACCGATGAATGAAAAAAATCCGTCATCATTTGTCTGTATGTCTATCAGCCAGCCAAGCGCCCGGCGGCCGAGGTCCACCATGTCGCCGCGCTGCATCCATCTGCCGCTCATCATCAGCACGTGCGGCAATTTGGCTGAGGCGTAGGCGACGATGTCCTCGCACCACCGCCAGTCCTCCGTCACGTTCAGCCGGAACAGGTCGAAAAGCTTCTGACTGAGTGCGGCGCGATGCCTACGTATTCGTGAATCGCCGCTGAACCGCCGCAAATACGCATGTATGCCGCACAGCGTAAATGCCCATGCACGCGGAGACGTAAATGACTTTACAGAACCGAGGCCAACCTGGAACATACGGGACGCAAGAGCTATCATGCTTTCGTGAGGACAGTTGGCAACGGCTTCGCCGAGGGCCCACATAGCCCGGCCGTGGGCATCTTCACTGGGTTTTTCATCTCGCCACGTACGGTCGTAATTCATGAAATTCCTGAATCGGCCGCTCTTCTTATCCTGAGAATAATACAAAAACGACAGGTACGTGTTCATCATGGGAATTACGGATTCATCCTTGAGCAGCTGCCAGTTCATCCCTGCGACTATCAGCGCCCTGGCATTATCATCCACGCAATAACCCTCATAACGGTCAGGCGTTATATAGACGCAATGCTGGATGATGCCCGTGTCGTCCGTCATCAACTGCATGTGTTTGAGGTCGATTTCAGGCAAATCGAATTTTTCGCGGCGGCGAGGTTTTATATCGCCATGTCGCTTGGCGGTACGCTGGTCTTCCTGCCACGCTTCGCCAGCCTGAGTGAAAAGATTCAGATACGACTCTGCGACGCACGGCCATATCATCCGCCGGCAGTAATTATAGCCGTTCTTTCGCATGGCATTAAGTTCGTTTTCATTGTCAAGCAGGTTATTGACAGCATCGGCAACAGCCTGGCTGTTGCGGAACGGCACCAGTGTACCGCGGCCGTCGGCCAAGACCTCTCTGGCGTGCCAGTACGGCGTAGACACTATCGCCTTGCCGGTTCCCATCGCATATGCCAGCGTGCCGGAGGTCATCTGCGCCTCGTTGAGATACGGCGTTACATATAACTCGGCAGCGCCAAGATATTCACAGAGTTCCTTGAGCACCACGAAACGATTGACGAATATCACATTGTCACGTACGCCAAGTTCGTTGACCCTGCGGGTCAGGCCGTTACGGTATTCCTCACCGTACTCGGCTTTGACGTGCGGATGAGTGGCGCCGAGGATTATATAGACGAGTTCCGGATGTTTTTTGACGATTGCGGGCATGGCTTCTATGGCGTATTCAAGGCCCTTGCCAGGCGAAAGAAGGCCAAAGGTCAACATGACCTTTTTCCCTTCTACGCCGAACTGATCTTTGAAAAAATGTGGGTCAACAAACGGCACGTCGGGGATTCCGTGAGGAATTACGGCGATTTTTTCAGCAGGCACATGGAAAACGTCTTCAAGAAATTTTTTACCCATTTCCGCCATAACCACCACGCGTGTGGAAAGGCGGGTGATTTCCTGTAAAATGAGCTTCTGCTGTTCGGAAGGCGATTCCAGCACCGTGTGGAGCGTGGTAATCAGCGGCCGCCGCAGACGACGCAACAAACTCAGGATGTGCGACCCGTATGGGCCGCCAAATATGCCGTATTCATGCTGAAGACATATGGCGGCTGGCTGCTGCATATTCAGATATTCGGCGGCAAGCCGGTAATCATTCTGAGAATTCTGGCGAATTTCAAAATGCACACGATGCGGATAGGCATAGCCGTCGGGCCTGTCATTCATCGCCACAGCAAAAACCGGCGTTTTGTCGGCAACTTCAGCGGCGACGGCTTCGCAGAGGTCGTGGGTAAAAGTGGCTATTCCGCACTGCCTCGGCAAATAATTTCCTATAAAAACAATGGAATTTCCCTGAAAATCAACCAAATTCATTATCACCTCTTTCCACGCTTGATTCCCTCGAATCGCGAAAATATTGAATGTCCGGAAATCGGACATGTTCCAGTATATGTTCCAAAGGCATGAACATAAAGGTTTTTTTGGAAATTCCACAGGGATTATAAAAACATTCCCTCAAACCGCCCGAAAAAGAATGATATTTTGCATAAAAATCATCCGTCACGACGTAAACAAATTTTCCAAAACGCGGCAAAACCGCAACAAAATCATTGACGCCGGCGTCTCTGTTAATATAATTGAATCATGCACTAAGGTCAAATATCAGAAAGGAACATGACTTGATGCAGGCGCAAGGCAAAAATACAATAATAATTGTTATAAAGAGGGCGCCGAGTGTCTGCTCAGGCAATATTATTATTGCCATCAACCATGTTTCAACCGGACCTTAGGGTGTAGCGGACTACATTCTTTCATACCTGCCCTGAGAGACCCGATAATATCCCTCAGGGCCTTTTTTTTAGAAGCTGATTTGACATCCGCTTCCGTTACGAGACCGAAAGATTCAGCGACAGACAGATAAAAGCAAAGCCGCAATATGATTGTCAAAGTCGTCCGTATTGCAGTAAACGATATTTAAAAGCGTTCAGGATAATTTTTGAAGGATGCACAAATGAAAACCGGCGAAAAAGTGGAACTTTACGACACCACATTACGCGACGGCACACAGGCGAAGGGCGTCAGCCTTTCGCTTCAGGACAAACTCACAGCCGCCAGAATGTTCGACGAACTCGGCGTGGATTACATCGAGGGCGGTTATCCGCTGAGCAATCCCAAAGATGAGCAGTTTTTCCAGGAAATGCGGAAAATCCGTCTGGCAAACGCGCGTCTGGCGGCGTTCGGCATGACCCGCCGTAAAGCCACCAAGTCCGCCGACGACGCCGGCATGAATGCCCTGCTGCACAGCGAAGCGCCTGTGGTGACCATCGTCGGCAAAACTTGGGACATGCACGTAAAAGAAGTGCTGGGCGTATCGAAGCAGGAAAACATCGACATGATAGCCGAATCCGTCGCGTTCCTAGCCGCCGCCGGCCGATTCGTAATATTTGATGCGGAACATTTTTTTGACGGCTATCGGGCCAACATGGAATATGCCCTAAAAACCCTCGCCGCAGCTATGGATGCCGGCGCACAGCGGCTGGTACTCTGCGACACCAACGGCGGCACAATGCCGGAATACATCTCCAGCGTAGTCGGAACCGTTCTGAACGCCCTGCCAGCCGCCAAGCTCGGCATACACTGCCACAATGACTGCGACATGGCCGTCGCAAACAGTCTGGCGGCAGTCAACGCCGGCATAATACAGGTGCAAGGCACGATAAACGGCGTAGGCGAACGCTGCGGCAATGCAGACCTGGTGAGCGTATCGGCGAATCTCGCTCTCAAATATGGCCGGAAAGTACTCACGGAAGGCGCCATAGCCAAACTGACCGAAGTCAGCCGCGGTTTTTATGAACTTTCCAACATGAACTTCCGCGACAATCAGCCATACGTCGGCAGCAACGCCTTCGCACACAAGGGCGGCATGCACGTGCACGCCGTACAGAAGATATCGTGCAGCTACGAACACGTTACGCCGGAAACCGTCGGCAATACGCGCAGAATACTCGTCAGCGAACTTGCAGGCGTCAGCAACATAGCTGCCACCGTTCCGGCGAAATTCAAATTAGATAAAGACCGCGACGCACAGAAAAAAATTCTGGCCCGCGTAGTGGAGCTGGAGAACGAAGGCTACGAATTCGAACGTGCCGAGGCGAGTTTCGAGATGGTAATCCGCGAAACGCTAGGGGGCAAATGGTATACCCCCTTGTGGAAACTTGACCATTATCGCTGTATCATACTCAAACGCGACAGTGAAAAGGCTACGACGGAAGCGACGGTGAAGTTGGCGTTCGACGACGGCCAGACTATGCATACCGTCCGCGAAGGCGACGGCCCTGTCGATTCACTCGCTGGCGCGTTGAAGGACGCACTGCGGGAAAAATATCACGGCCTGGACAGGCTGCATCTGATGGACTACCGCGTCTGCGTCGTCAACACCGCAGCTGAAACGGCGGCAAAAGTCCGGGTAGTCATAGACTGGCGAAGCGGAGACAAATACTTCGGCTCGGTCGGCGTAGGCGAAAATATCATCGACGCATCATGGCGGGCAATGGTCGACGCCATAGAATTTCAGCTGCTCAACGACAGGGAAGCGGCGAAGTAGAGCAATTCCCAAAAAACTTTTCCTTCGGGAACTGCTCCGACAAATTCCGCCTCCAACTGCGATTGCGTCGCATAATCACAGAAAAGTTACAAGGTACAACTTGCAGGCAATTTTTAAAAGAAACAAGATACAAGCCGATACGACAAACCGTGCCGGTTTTACCTGAAAGTTAAAAATTACTTGGAATTTGTTGCCTGTTTCCTGTAACTTCTTTAATTCGATTTTGTCGTTTATTATGGGATTTACGTTTAGAAGGTATGGAAATGAGCAATGAACTGGCAAAGGTCTACGACCCGCGAGCCGTCGAAAATGAAGCGTACGAGAAGTGGCAGAAACACAACTCCTTTGCGGCGGCAGCCAACGATCCACGTGAAAGTTTCTGCATGGTCATCCCCCCGCCGAACGTCACCGCAGCCCTGCACCTGGGCCATGCACTTAACAATACGTTGCAGGACGTCATCATCCGCTTCAAACGCATGAGCGGGTTTGCAACGCTCTGGATGCCGGGCACAGACCACGCCGGCATAGCCACACAGACCGTCGTCGAAAAACGCGTCCTCGCCGAAGAAGGCAAACGTCGCACCGACTTCAAACGCGAAGATTTCGTAGCCAAAATCCAAGCCTGGAAAGATGAATACGAAGCCACCATCCTCTCTCAGTTGAAGCTCATGGGCTGCAGCTGCGACTGGGCTCGCACGCGATTCACGATGGACAGCGTCTGCGCGAAAGCCGTTCGCGAAACATTTTCACGGCTGTTCAGCGACGGTTTGATTTACCGTGGCAAACGGCTGGTGAACTGGGACCCAGCCACCCAGACGGTGCTGGCAGACGACGAAGTCGAACACGAAGACATAGCCGGTTTTTTCTGGTATCTGAAGTATCCTCTGGAAAAGCCGGCGGAAATAAACGGCAAAAAAATCACGCACGTCACCGTCGCCACCACAAGGCCTGAAACCATGCTCGGCGACACGGCGGTGGCGATGAATCCGGCTGACCCGCGGGCGAAAGTGCTCGCAGGCACAATGATTCGCCTGCCGATAGTCGGCCGACTCATACCGATAATACTCGACGACCACGTAGTTTTGCCCGACCCTGAAAGTTCTGACGAAAAAGCCCGTTTCTCGACGGGTTTTCTGAAAGTCACGCCCGCTCACGACCCCGACGATTACCAGATAGGCCAGCGACACTCGCTGGCGATGATAAACATAATGGCCCCCGACGGCAGCATATCCGACCGCCACGGCTGGGATGACTGCAACACCGAAGAAGCCAAAAATCTGCTCGGCATGGACAGATTCGAGGCCCGTGAAGCTATAGTCGAGTGGTTCAGAAATGAAAATCTTCTTGAAAAAGTGCTTGATTACACGCACTCCGTCGGCCATTCGTATCGCAGCCACGTGCCGATAGAACCGTACCTCTCCGACCAGTGGTACGTCGCGGTGAAAAAACCGATAGAGAATTTCAAATTACGAATTGCAAACTGCAAATCCGAAGAGCGTGACGGCGTAAAATATATTCCGGACACCGACGTTCCTCTGAACTCGCTTGCGGGTCTGGCGCTTCAGCCGCTGCTCGACGGCCGGCTGAAATTCACGCCCGCACGCTATGCCAACAACTATCAGGCCTGGCTGGAAAATCTCCGCGACTGGCCGATATCCCGCCAATTATGGTGGGGCCACCAGATACCGGTATGGTCTAAAGCAGGCGAGCACCCCAACCGCTGTAAATACGGCACGACATGCCAGGTCTTCCAGACCGACAACGGGCCGGTAACATTCCTCTGCGTCAAGCCTGGTTTTGACGAACTTGAAAAAGCGATTGAATCGGAAGGCTGGCAGCGCGACGCCGACGTGCTCGATACGTGGTTCAGCAGTGCGCTCTGGCCGTTCAGCACTCTGAAATGGCCCAGCGACGACCCAGCCGACAAAGCCCTGTTAGAAAAATTCTATCCAGGCAACGTCCTGAGTACCGCGCGGGAGATTATCACGCTGTGGGTCTCGCGCATGGTCATGATGGGCCAGTACTGCGCTGGCGACATACCGTTCAGCGAAGTTTTCATACACGCCATGATACAGGACGGGCAGGGCAGAAAAATGTCCAAAAGCCTCGGCAACGGCGTAAATCCTCTGGACATAATCGACTCCCACGGCGCCGACGCCATGCGTTACACGCTCGTGAGCATGACGACGCAGACGCAGGACGTGCGTATGCCGATTGAAAAGATGACCCTGCCGGACGGCCGCGAGGTGAACTCGTCGCCGAAATTCGACATCGGCCGCAATCTCTGCAACAAGCTCTGGAACGCCAGCCGCTTTGCGATTATGAATCTATCCGACGCCCCACAGTGGAGCGATACTGACACATCCGCCAATCTGGCTGACCGGTGGATACTTTCCCGCATGACGTCCGTTGTCATGGACGCCGCCGACGCCATTGAAAAATATCGCTTCAACGACCTCGCCGAAAAGCTCTACCATTTTCTGTGGGACGACTTCTGCGACTGGTATCTGGAAGTGGCCAAGGCGCGTATAAATGCCGGCGAAGCTGCGCCGAAAGCGGTAACCGCGTATGTTCTGGACACCATACTGCGGCTGATGCACCCGATTATGCCGTTCATAACGGAAGCAATCTGGGCCAACCTGAATGCCGTCGTCCCATCCCGCGGGCCGGCCGGCATTGCACCGGAAATGCTGATTACCGCCCCCTGGCCCACAGCGGATGAGTCGCTTGTCGACGCCGACAGCGAATCAGCCTTCGCAACGCTCGCCGACGCAGTACGACAAATCCGCAACGCCCGCCAGCAGCATAACGTCGCCCCGAAAGAGCGGGTAAACATAATCATCGAATCCGCGGGCGAAAACGACGTATTGCAGTCAAATATCGAACTGCTTGAAAAACTCGCAGGCCTCGGCGAAGCGACCGTCACAAAACAGATTGCAACTCCGCCGGCTGGCAGTGCGGCGATAAGCATAGGCGGCCGAAAAATTTTCGTGCTCGACATCATCGACACCGCAGCCGAACTGGAACGGTTGGGCAAACTCAGGGCGACGCTGGAAAAAGGCATCGCGGGCGTAACGGCTAAACTGGGCAATGCGAATTTCATATCACGCGCGCCGGCGGAAGTCGTCGAAAATGAAAAGCAGCGGCTAGCGGAAATGCAGGCCAATCTCAGCACGATTGTGGAATCGATTAATGCAATGAAGTAAAAATTTTCAAAAAACAAGAAGGTAACTTGCAAGCAATTTCAAAATAATCAAGTTCTGAGATTTGCAGAACCTATCCCAAAATCATGAAATTTTAGAGCATTGAAAGATTGAGAGTTCATATTTTTGCGCCAGTGGGTTTGTTCGTGGCAAGGAAGGAAAATGAGGCATACTTGGCAGTATTCTGAAGTTTTTCTGACGCAGCCACGGACAAAGCAAACCAGCAAAAAAGGAACTCTCAAGATTGAACTGCTCTAATACTTTGAAGTTGACGCTTTCCTGTAGCTCGCTTTTTGAAACTTGTAATTTTTCGCGCACGCAACAGGTCAGATATTGAATTCAGCGATTACGGCGGCATGGTCGGACGGTTTTTGACCTTTTCTGCTTTCGCGGTCGATAACACATGAACAGAGTTTTTCCGCCAACGGACGGCTAGCCAGGATATGATCCAGCCGCAAGCCGATGTTGTGTACAAACGCCAGCTGCCTGTAATCCCACCATGAAAATTTACCGCCTTCGGGATTTATTTTGCGAAACACGTCGACAAGCCCCAAGTCCGTCACTTTTTGCAGCGCGAGGCGGACTTCATCGCACGCAAGGCCCGTAGTCCGCCACGGCACGATATCATTCGCATCATCGTCGTTGATAATCACATTCGTATCGCCGCAAATGACGACAGGTTCATCGGCGGAGTGCGACTCTTCCAGAATTTCACTCAGCCGCGTCAGCCATCTCAATTTGAAACGATACTTTTCGCTCTCCATGTCTGAGCCGTTAGGTACGTATGCGCTGTAAATTCGCAAGCCTGCAATCTCAGCCGATATCAGCCTGGCCTGCTCGTCCAGCTCCGTATCACCAAGGCCGCAGCGGATATCATCAATCGGCAGACGAGAAACGACTGCTACGCCGTTGTACGTTTTCTGGCCGTTGACGGCACAGTTGTATCCAAGTTCGTCAAAGGCGTCGTATGGGAAATCTTCGGTACGACATTTGAGTTCCTGGATGCAAAGCACGTCAGCCGGCACTCTGCGAAGGAATTCAGCAATGCGTTCCATTCGCGGCCTGACAGAGTTGACGTTCCACGTTGCTATGCTTATTTTCATGGCCGGCCGCTACTTTCCGTCAATCGAGTGACATTTTATAACCGGCAGAGCACCGATTTTTTTGCTCATTTTTTCCAGGCAACCCAATATCGCCTGAGCCGTATACCCGCAAGCAACGCCACTATATTTGAGCCTCAGATTGTAACGTTCGGCAAAACGCTCCATGAGAAATCCGGAGGTCTTCAGTTTCGTAACCGGCACAGTAAAATCGGCATAAGCATCGCGAAGAATCTCAAAATGAGCCGGCGGAATTTTATCGTCCGAGCAATCAGCCGGCTGCGATTTTTCCGGACAGCCGCCGGCATACGCGCGAGTTTTATTCAATCTCTGCCGTACGCCTTCCACATACTGCGGCGAAATCTCTGTGCCGAAATAGCGTCGCGAAAGTTTTTTTGCCGCCACAAGCGTCGTGCCGCTGCCGGCAAACGGGTCGATAACCACATCGCCCACGTTGGAACAGGTGCGAATTATGCGAGCCAACAGCGATTCGGGCATCTGACACGGATGCCAGCCTTCCCGTTCCGAAAACGACCCGCATAACCGCGGAAATTCGTCCCATACGTCGTCAGGAATACGGCCCTGCGGATTTGCACGTTTGTCATGATAATAAACCTCGCGGTCGGAAAAAACACGAACAGCCTTATCGTTGAACGTAAATCTGCCTGAATCTTTCACAAAATAAAACAGGTGAGTATGGCTGCGGGCGAATTTTTTTTTGGTGTTCTGCCCGAACGTATAATGCCATATAATCCAGTTTCGCAGCGTCAGCCCCAGTTTTCTGCCGATTAGACGGACTTCGGCGGCATATTCAGCACCTATGGCTATCCAGAATGACGCGTCGGGTTTCATCACCCGCGTGCAGGCGGCCATCCATTTTTCAGTCCAGTCGTAATATTCCTCGTAGGCCAGTTTGTCCTCATAGACGTCGTATTTGTAGCCGATATTGAACGGCGGGTCGGCAAAGACCAAATCGGCAAACGGCTCTTCGACGGAATCAAGTATTTTGATACAATCGCCCTGCTCAATGACATTCATCCCGACTTTCGTCATGCTTCAGAGTCCTTCCCTGTCAGAGGCGGGGTTGGCTGGAGCTTTGGGCATTTCCTTGACTACCGGCAGCGTGTCGAACGAATCCGTAAGTTCGTCCATGATATCGCAGAGTTTTTTGACATCTGCGGAAAAACCCGTAAGTATCATCGCGTAATGCCGATTTTTGCCGGCAGTGCTGTCCGGCACGCAAAGCAGCCGGCGTATCTGTATGACGTAATCTTTCGTCTCCGCAGTTTTTTTCGTGCCGGCCGGCTGCGATTCCGCAGCCTGCGTCTCACTCTGCCTGAGTATGAACTGATAACCGAGTTTGCCAGCTATCTTTAACGGCCCCTGCTGGAGAATGTCAAACGACAGGCCCCGTTTCTTGTCAAAATCTATTGCAGCCTGGCCACACGCCTGCGCAGTGAGCGAATCGGACACGAGCACGGATACGATTTCGAGCATCGGCGAATCGTCGTTGCAGAGATAGTCGTAGCGGCCCATTTTAATGCCGTCGCCTGTGATTTCGCTCCACCAGAACTCCGGCAAACGAATGGCGAGGCCGCAACTGAAATTTTTGATGAATACCCTGTGCCGCAGATTAACCGGCATGTCGGTTGGACTTTTCAGCGGCATGAGGCTGATGGATCTGACTACCATGTCAAGCTGTGCCAGCAGGGATTCCTTCTGCTCTATGGATACTTCCATCGACAGAACGTAAATTATCTGGTCGGCACAAAGCGGATTGGCGGCTTTGAACTGTTCAAGCGAACGGGTGAAAATCAGCGTCACCGACGACGTATCTATGCCGCGGAAATTGTATTCCATAGCCCTTGCAATGCCAGCTAACCCCGCCACCTGTATCGGCGTTTCGCTGAGCACCTTCAGTTCGCGTATCGCCAGATTGTTTTTGATGTCAGTCAGGGTCGAAGCCGCAAAATCTTTGACCGTCTGCGACTTGTCATAAGGATACGCCATTAGCGTTATGTTCTGAACAGCCTGGCCGCGGTCAGTCAATACGCACGAATATGCCTTGAACGGCTCGTCAGGGTCGGTATACACGTAAGAAAGCGGCACAGCCATGCGTAATCCGATGCCAGGCAGGTCAATCGCAGGCTGCAGGCGCATCTCGCCAGCCTGGCCCAATGCGAAGCAAGAAAACGTCAGAACCGCAACCAGCACAGTTATTTTAAAAAATCTGATTTTCATTTATCGTCCTCACGGAAAAGCCGCATCTCTGTCCGTACATCTATCTGATTCGTACAGACGAAGAAATTATACTTGGCCAGCCGGCTTACTGCAACGCAATAGATATATTCCAGCCGCCGTCTGACTTGCGTTTGGGTATTGTTTTTCACATCCAAATTTAGTACACTGAACGTTTATATTCAAGATGCAGGAAACAGCCAGTACATCACGACCTGAAAGTAAACCCCAGGGCGAACGGGAAATAGTCATTCTCGGCGCTCGCGAGCACAACCTGCGCAACATAGACGTGCGAATCCCCCGCGACCGGCTGGTGGTGATAACCGGCCTGAGCGGATCGGGCAAAAGTTCACTGGCGTTCGACACCATCTACGCCGAAGGCCAACGTAAATACGTCGAAAGCCTCTCAGCCTATGCCCGCCAGTTCCTCGAACAGCTCTCCAAACCCGACGTAGAACATATCGAAGGCCTGCCGCCCACGGTAGCCATCGAACAGAGGGCCGGCAGTGCAAACCCCCGCTCCACCGTCGCCACGACGACCGAAATTTACGATTATCTTCGGCTGCTCTTCGCCCGCGTCGGCACGCCGCACTGCTGGATATGCGGCAGGGAAATTACCAGCCAGACCGTAACGCAAATGGTCGACGCCGTCATGAGCCTGCCCGACGGCACGAAATTCATGATATTAGCCCCCATCATCCGCGGCCAGAAAGGCCAACACGCCGAACTTCTCGCTCATATCAGCAGTGAAGGCTACGTGCGGGTGCGCGTGGACGGCGAAATCTGTGACATCAAAGCCATGCCGGAACTTGCTAAGAACAAGGTTCACACCATAGAAGTCGTGGTTGACCGGCTGGTAATGAAAGAGTCCGTCCGCATCCGTCTCAGCGACAGCATACAGACCGCGCTGGACCTGGCCGGCGGCTCTATAATCGTCTTGTACGAGAAAATCGACCCGGCTGAATCGGATGCGGCCCGCCGCGCGGCTGGCGTGGACTTCAGCAAATGGAAAGAGCGGTTATTCAGCGCAATTTACGCCTGCCCCGAACACCCCGACGTAAGCCTGGAAGAAATGTCGCCGCGAATGTTCAGCTTCAATCTGCCGTACGGCGCATGCGAAAAATGCGACGGCCTCGGAACGATACTGGAATTCGACCATGACCTGGTAGTGCCCGACCACGCACTTTCTCTGACTGAAGGGGCAATCGACGCATGGCGGCACGGCGGCAAACGAATGAACATCTTTTATAACCGGCTGATTCGCCAGTTCTGTCGTGAATACGACGTCTCGCCGTCCGAGCCGTATAAAAACATTCCGGCGGCTAAACGGAAAATACTGCTCAACGGCGACCCAGCGGGCAGTTGGGAAGGCGTACTGCCGAATCTCACTCGCCGGTGGAAAACGACCGACAGCGAATTCGTGAAAACCCGCCTGCACGGTTACATGAGCGAACAGCCCTGCCCCGAATGCCAGGGCGCACGTCTTAAAAAAGCCAGCCTCGCCGTCCGGCTTGGCAATAAAAACATAAACGAAGTCGCACAGCTCAGCATCTCGTCAGCCTGCGATTATTTCGATTCGCTGCGGCTGGACGAAGAAAAAACGCAAATCGCCGACATGATATTGCGTGAAATACGTCACCGGCTGATATTTCTGAAGGACGTCGGGCTGGGATACATCACGCTCAACCGCACCAGCAGCACGCTTTCCGGCGGCGAAGCCCAGCGGATACGGCTGGCCACGCAGGTCGGCAGCGGCCTAGTAGGCGTGTGCTACGTTCTCGACGAGCCGACCATCGGCCTTCATCAGCGGGACAACAAACGTCTGATTAGGACGCTTCTGCGGCTGAGGGACATGGGCAACACGGTAATCGTCGTCGAGCATGACGAAGAGACCATGCGGTGTGCCGACCAGATAATAGACATCGGGCCAGCCGCCGGCCGACACGGCGGACGGGTAATCGCCCAGGGCACAATCGACGAAATTTGCCAGTCGGATGAATCGCTCACCGGCCGATATCTTTCCGGCCGGCTGCAGATTGAAATGCCCTCGCAACGACGGCCGGTGTCGTTCAGGAACGCGCTGGAACTCAAGGGCTGCCGGGAACACAACCTCAAGAATATCGACGTCAAAATCCCGATGGGCGGCATAATCTGCATAACGGGCGTAAGCGGGTCGGGCAAGAGTACGCTCATAAACCAGACGCTGCTGCGGGCACTCAAACGCAAACTGTACAATTCCAAACTCCGGCCGGGCGAACACAAAAAACTCATCGGCATCGCCAACGTGGACAAGGTCATAGAAATCGACCAGTCGCCCATCGGCCGTACGCCGCGAAGCAATCCGGCGACGTATACCGGCGTATTCGACCTTATCCGGCAGCTTTTCGCCAAAACCCGCGAAGCCAAGATACGCGGCTACAAACCTGGCCGCTTCAGCTTCAACGTCAGGGGCGGCCGCTGCGAAGCCTGCCAGGGCCAGGGCGTCAAGAAAATCGAAATGCACTTTCTGCCGGACGTTTACGTCACATGCCAGGAATGCCACGGCGCCCGCTATAACCGTGAAACGCTCGAAATAAAATACAAGGGCAAAAATATCGCGGACGTTCTGAACATGCGGATTGAAGAAGCGTTGGGATTTTTTGACAATTTCCCCAAAATCCGGCAGATGGTTCGTGCGTTGGCCGATGTGGGCCTCAGCTACGTCGAGCTGGGCCAGAGTTCCACAACGCTTTCAGGCGGAGAGGCTCAGCGAGTCAAGCTGGCATCGGAACTGGGCAAAAGTTCGACCGGCCATACCGTCTACGTACTCGATGAGCCGACCACCGGCCTGCATTTCGCCGACATCCACAAACTCATGACCGTCCTGAACCGCCTCGCCGACAAGGGCAATACGGTGCTTATAATAGAACACAATCTCGACGTAATCAAATGTGCAGACTGGATAATAGACATGGGCCCGGAAGGCGGCGACGGCGGCGGCACGGTGGTGGCACAGGGAACGCCGGAAGATATCATGAAGGTCGCTTCAAGCTATACCGGCGAATTTCTCAAACGTCACCTGAAAGATAACTGACGGCTGCCTTCCGTCAGAAAAAATTTATCGTAGAGAGCAATGTTTTCCACGGAACATTTTTGATTAAAGAATTTTTTTGGTAAACTGTTCTGTAAAGCAGTTCTCAAAAAATTTTTACGGCATCATATAGAATTATCCTGATGGTGAAAAACAGAAAAAAAATAGCCCTGATAGCCTGCCAGGCTCTTAAGCCGGAACTTGAATCCATGCTTCAGGATATGCCGCACATAGTGCACTGCGAATTTTTCGAACTCGGCCTTCATGACCAGCCTTCGAATCTCCGGCAGACACTGCAAAACGCCCTCGACCTCGCAGAAGCCATCCCGTCCGTCGAAGCCGTCGTTTTCGCCTACGGCCTTTGCAGCCGCAGCATAGAAGGCGTGACCGCCAGACGCTGCGAAATGGTTTTTCCCCGCGTCCACGACTGCCGGGCCATAATCCTGGGCAGCAGAAAACTATACGACGCATACATCGCCGAAAAACCCACAAGCTACTGGTACAGCCCTGGCTGGCTGCTCGACCGGCCGCGCGCACCGTCTGCTGAAAAACTCAGCCGCCTGAAACGCGAATACGTCGAAAAATACGGCGAAGACAACGCGGAATACCTGATGGAGATGGAACAGGACTGGATTACGAAATATAATACCGCACTTTACGTCGACACCGGCGTCGGCGACGCGGACGAGTTGAAATCATTCACCAGAGACTGCGCAGCCAGCCTCGGTTGGGCATACGAAGAATTACAAGGCTCGCGAAACTATCTCCGTTCACTTGTCGAATGCGACTGGAATGACGAGGATTTCGTAATCGTTCCGCCAGGCAGTACGGTGGCCATGACCGACGACGGCCGGGTTATGGAAGTTGTGCGGAAAAAGGACTGATCATGCCTCAAGTAACTTTCGTCAATCAGAATCTGACAGTTGAGATTCCCGCGGGCAGCAATCTGCTGGACGCAGCCCGTAGGGCGGAGCTTTACGTTCCGGCTCCGTGCGGCGGCAACGGCACATGCGGGAAATGCCGCATGCGCATATCGTCGAACCCCACGCCCGTCACGCCAGCCGACTCTGCCGCCTTCACCGAACGGGAACTCGCCGACGGATGGCGGTTAGCCTGCCGGGCTGTCCTCCTCAATCAGAACGTAACCGTGGAATACACCGACGGCCATATGGGTGAAGTCATTTTGACCGAAGCAGCCGGCATGGTGAGGTGTACATCCCGCGACGCTGCGCCGGCTGGCCGGCTGGGCCTGGCGGTAGACCTCGGCACAACCACCATCGCGGCAACGCTGTTCGACCTCGCCGGCGGCAACGCGCTGGGCCGCGCAGCCTGCGGCAATCCGCAGGCTATCTTCGGCGCAGACGTCATCGCGAGAATAGATTACGCATCGAAATCAACGGCAAACCTCCGACATCTGCAGCGCCGCGCCGTCGGTGCAATTTCCGCGCTTGCCGACAAACTCCTTGCCGCCAATAATCTTCCTAAAAAAAATCTTGCGACCGTACTCGTAGGCGGCAATACGACAATGCAACACATGCTGCTCGGCGTAGATCCATCGGGCATAGCCGTCGCACCGTTCACGCCGGCATTCACCAATCCCCGTGAAGAATCCGCCGCAAACGTCGGTCTGAAAATAGCAGCCGACGGAAAACTTCGCGTAATGCCGGCAATCAGCGGTTACGTCGGCGGCGATATCGTCGGCGACATGCTTGCCGTCGGCTGGGCCTGCCCGGATTGCGACAGAAAAGACACGGAACTGCTCATCGACATCGGCACTAACGGCGAAATCGTCATGCGAGCCGGCGATGAAATAATCGCCTGTTCGACAGCCGCAGGCCCGGCATTCGAAGGCGCCAAAATCACCTGCGGCACGCGAGCTATTCCAGGCGCGATAAATTCGGTCGACGTAGTCGGCGACGACATAGCCGTAGAAACCATCGACGGCAAAAAACCGCTCGGCATCTGCGGCACCGGCTTGCTGGACATCGTAGCCGTGCTGCTGGAGCTGGGCGTAATAGACGCCGGCGGCAGAATGGCCGTATCGGCAGAAAATCTGCCGTCTGGGGTAGCCAAGCGATTGATTCCGCATGCAGACGGCGGCTCGGCGGTAGTGCTGGCTGACGACGTGATACTCACGGCACGCGACGTGCGGGAATTCCAGCTCGCAAAGGCAGCCATAGCGGCCGGCGTAAAGGTGCTGCTCGACCTCAAAGGCCGTACGCCGGCTAACGTTGACGCCGTATTGCTCGCCGGCGCAATGGGAAGTTTTCTGCGTCCGCAAAACGCCATCCGCACCGGCCTTCTGCCGTACGGATTCAAACCCGCACAGATAAAAGCCGTCGGCAATACCGCACTCGAAGGCGCAGGCCTCTGCCTCCTGAGCGGCGAATACAGACGCTCCGCTGAAATAATCTCAAAATCATGTCAATACGTTGAATTATCTGGCAGACTCGATTTCCAGACGGCTTACATGGAAACGATGCTCTTTGAGTGATTAGAGCATGTTAAATTTGAAATGCTCTGGAACGTTTTTTAAAAAACAGCAACGTTCAAGGCCGGGGTTCGTCGTGAAGCCGGAATTTCGTACGATACTGGCCGGGGGTGAGTTTCATTATTTTGCGAAACACCCGCGTAAAGTAGCTCTGGTCGGAAAATCCGGTATCCAGGGCTATCTGCATAAGCCCCCTGTCGGTCTTTCGCAAAAGCTCCGCAGCCCTGTCCAGCCGTACCTGATTCAGGAAATCAGTAAACGACAGCCCCGTTTTTTCCTTGAGCAGCCGGGCAAAGTGCGACTCCGACATGCCGGCTTCATCCGCAGCCTGACCCCGCGTTATGTCTTCGCCGTAATGTTCCTCCATATAATTCATGCCGCGTTCAATATCGTCGGCAACATGCTTTTGCGAGAGGTGGGCGGAGATTGAATCCATAATTCTGTCGAGCATCTGCACCAGCCAGCCGGAAAGATGTTCTTCGTCATCTATGCCGGCTAATTCGACCAGCGCGGAATAATTGTTGCCAAGCAGTTCCATGGTTGCACCGCCGGAAGCGATGGCGGCGCGGCACATGGTGACGACGAGTTCCATGAGCAGGCTTTTTATCACGTCCAACCGGTCGCCGCCAAGGCCATATATCTCCGTCAGCGTCATGTTGATTATCTCAACAGCCTGGCCGCGATTGCCGCGTTTAATCGCCGAAACCAGAGCAGGCTCGCTTTGGAGATATCTTTCCAGAACATCGCGGGCAGCCTGCGATTTCATGTCGTGAATCGCCTCGGCCCGCTTCTGCTCGCGAAGATGAATCTGCCGATGAACGGCGAGAAACTGATCGTTGGTGATGTTTTCTCGCACGGCAAGGCTGAATAAATCACGGCAGGCACTGGTAAGGTCGAAAAGAAACCGGCTGTCCTCATCAAAAACGTCGTCCTCTTTCGCGCAAGCGACAATCCCGCCGGTCATTCTGGAATTATACATAAGCGGTACGGCCCAGATGATGTAACCGGCCGGCTGGTCATAAAGAATCGGCTCGCCCCAACGGAAAGATTCCATTATCGCGTGAACGCGTATCTGCCGCCAGACGTCATCAGTTCTGCCCGGCAGGCTGTCGTCAGCCATGCACACATTCCCGCAAATATCCACAGCGCACAAAAAAACAGGATATTTTTCGCAATACTCGGCAAGTATGCTGTCGAATGTCCGTCGACTTATTCCTATATCGTCGCTCTTTTTCATTACTCAAGATGATAACAGAAGATTAAGACGATGGCTATAAAAGATTCATACGATGTGCCGTTCTGCCCCACCACTCCAAAACATCTGCCATTGAACGGAATACATCAAACTTAAAAAAAGTGCCTGCCGGCAAATAAAGAATATCACAGTCGAAAAAAAACATGCACTAAAAATTTTTGTCGCGTTTTTCGAGAAGTTCCAGCGCATCGGCCAACAGCTTGGCAAGCTCCACTTCCGTCATTTCATTCAGGACTATTTCCAGCCTGTCCCTGACGACATCGCCGGAATTTGTCAACTCGTTCTCTCTGATTCCCAAAACATCAGCCAATTTTTTAACGCGAGCCGGCCTCGGTAAACGGCCCTGGTTTTCATAACGCGAAATATCGTTAGCACTGCATCCCACCAACTCAGCAAGTTTCGCCATGCTGATTTCACGTTTAACTCGCCAACGCCTCAGAATTTTTCCGTTGAACATTCTTTCTCCATGCTTTTAACATGAAACACACATACCAGCCTCCTTGTTTCGTTTTAAACTAATGAATACTATAAATGAAACTGAAAAAACTTTCTCACATAACATTCTGCAAATAAATATTTTATACTTCTATATACCTCATAACTCCATAAAAAGCCTATATATAATCTTGAAATGGTTTGTAAAAAGTGTATAAAATAATACACGTTATAAGTTCCGATAAAGGGTTTCGTGTCCGATGATATAATTATCAATGCCTTTATAATGACTGAGATACGTCAAAAAGGCATGCGGAAACTTCCGCGAGCAGGTGTAGGCCGTGGTCAATCAATAAATGTGGAAAAAATGATTTCAAAGGAGGAATTTCCTCTTAAAAAAGCTCATACATGATAACGATTTTGATGTCTGAGCCTTGTCGTTTGATTTGAAATAAATGAACCTGACTCTGCCCGACTTGAATGTAACGATTTTATATCATTCCCGAAACCATTAGTGTCCACCGCGATTTCGTCACAACTCGGTATATTTTATAACAAAAGGGAATAAGCTGAAAATCAAGGGTAAAAGAACACCAATGACAGAGTCGAGCCTGTAATATCATTACTCGTCCAGTTTCAGTCAGGTTGTACTTTTTATAATTTGATTGCAGTTTGATAATTATGAAGAGAGTAATATGAATAACGACATTCCAGTGAATGCTTGCAATATATTCATAGACACTGAAATGATTGATAAATGTCATGTGATAACATGCCGTGAAAAATCGTTCACTATCCGTAACGCTCCCAGAATTTTTAATATCATCTACAGCAAACTCATTCCGAACATCGATATCGTATTGGTTTTGACGTCCGTGGAAATAGTAGATTCTTCCGCATGCGGATGCATTCTTCATCTTCACCGGCTGCTCAAAGCCGGCGGTTGCAGGCTGGCAGTAGTATGTAAGGGTAATGTACGTAATACCTTGATGCGCCTGCATTTTCAGCGGCTCATGCACCTGTTTCCGCAAACCAGCGATGCCGTCAAGGCAATCAGGAAATCCAGAGCTGCGGCATCAGAAATAAAGTAACCCGAATTTTCTGAATCGTCGGAGCAGAAATTTCCCGTAACTATCTGCAAATAAGTTTTATTTGACTTTTCATAATTAGTGGTATAATACTCTGCTTGGCTGGAATAGTACTGCCAATCCTGCAACGCTGGGATTTAGCAAGGGTCATTGCCATAAATTGTTTATTGTAAGCCCTGAAGTACATTCGTATCTTACTATATTTGAAAGGAATAGTAGTGCCGCACCAACACTGCAACTTGTAACAGTGTTCGCTTCCTCCCAGCTGGAGGCTACGTGCATACATGACCTTTCCACACCACTGCCATGAAGCAATCAATATTCAAAAAAAACACCAAGGTAAATGTTCCTTCGCGTTTCTCGTCCAAAAAGATGAGGAAGTCGATGTTTCAGAACATGGAGAAGCTCAGAAATTCCGACCTGACGGACATGATTGCCAAGACTATCACCACGACAGCCGTCATATGTTTTCTTTTCGTGGCTCTCTTCACGCTTGAAGACCTCACAAACTTCGTTCAGGTTCTCAAGGCCCAACGGTGGTCGTACATGATGCTGTTACTGGGCCAGGCGTTGCTGACAATCAACATCGGCGCACTCATATGGCGCATAATCCTCGTCTGGTCATACAAGCCGGCTCGTGAATGCACGGACGACGAACTGCCCATGTGTACCGTAATAGTGCCAGCCTACAACGAAGGCCACCAGGTTTACGATACCATCGTCAGCCTCGTAAAGAGCGATTACCCCCATGATAAACTGGAGATTATCGCCGTAAACGACGGTTCAAAAGACGACAGCTGGTACTGGATGCACAAGGCGGCCCAGGAATTCCCTGACATCGTCGACCCGATAAATTGCGTGATGAATCGCGGCAAACGTCAAGCCCTCAACGAAGGCTTCCTAAAAGCTCGCGGCAGTGTCATCGTGACAGTCGACAGCGACAGCGAAGTGGAAGTCCAGACGCTCCGTCGCATGGTCAGCCCAATGGTACTCGACAGAAAGGTCGGAGGCGTAGCCGGCAATGTTCGCGTGCTCAACCGCCGCGACGGCATTCTCCCAAGAATGCTGGACGTGAGTTTCACGTACAGCTTTGATTTCATCCGTGCCAGCCAGAGTTACGTCAACAGCGTGTTATGCACGCCTGGCGCGCTTTCAGCCTACCGTGCCGACATAGTGAATTCCGTTCGCGAGGAATGGCTGAAACAGACGTTCTGCGGCCGGCCGGCTAACATCGGCGAAGATAGGGCCATGACCAATCTTATCCTTCGCAATGGCTACCACGTGCATTTTCAGCAGGACGCCATTGTATATACGAAAGTGCCGACCGATTACAAAACTCTCTGCAAGATGTTTCTCCGTTGGGCTCGCAGCAATGTCAGGGAAACGCTTGTAATAAGCGGGTTCGCCTTTAAAAAATTCCGGCCGACGCCGGCTACCGGCACAAGAGTCAACCTGTTGCTGCAAATCATACAGATGACTCTTCCGATTTTGCTGCAAATCCAGACGGTATTTTGCCTGATAGCCGCTCCGTTCATATTCGGAACGCATCTCATTTTCGGGGCTATGATTGCATCTTTAATCCCCATAGCTGTTTACACATGGCGACACCGTAACGGCAATGGCCTTTGGGCGATACCGTATTCGGTATTCTGGGTATTCGGGTTGTCGTGGATAGCTCCATATGCCCTGTTTACAGCCCATAAGGGCGGCTGGCTGACCAGAGAACTGCCTGCAAATGCCGAACAGAAACAGCCTGCAATAATAAACGCTATTCACCCGTCACTTACAGAAGTCAACCTGTAACACTTCAAAACAGTACGGCAGCTATAAAAAATTACGGTACGGCTTTAGGAGTTTTAGCGCATTAAAATTGATTGCGATTTGTTGCGCCGACAAAACATCTTTGCACGCAAGTTTCAATTTTCAAGTATTGCTTGTATCCGTAAAAAAACTTGAAACCTGTTTCTTTGAATTTGCTTTTAACTTGTCATCCTGTTTTTTGAAACGTTTTCCGTTCAGATTCCTATTTGACGTTTTCCATCAGGATGGTTTCCACAACATAACCATCGCGGGTCTCTACGCCGGCATTCATCGTTTTGTTGACGTTATCGCGATTGCAGAACGCCATATAAATATTCGCCGTTTTCCCGTCCGCGTTTTTCACCACCACTTTCACCGGCAGAACCGCCCTGTCGTACCAGACCCACGCTTTGTTGCCGTCGTCCCATCGCCATTCCCGGGTAACGTACCATACCGGCGAATGGAAGCGTATCAGTTCGATTTTTTCATTCGGATATTTTTGGGCCCATTCGTCGCGAATCATTTTTTCCACTTCGTTGCGATCTGAGCCTTTGTATTCATCTGCCGGCAGTTTGACTTCGGCGATTATCTCCGCTTCCATATCGGCTTTTTGCCTGTCGATATCCGCAACCAGCTCATTATATCGTTTACGCAAATCACCTGTTTTATGGGGAACAACCGGCGCCTGCTCAAGCTGGGTGATATGGTCGGCGATTTCGTTCATTTTTTGCGGGATGCCGCCGGCAAAATGTGCTGGCTTTTTATTATCGACGGCATATTTCGCCTCATCTTTGACGGAGTCCATCGCGTCATTCACATTCGTAATATCCTTTGCCATAGCCGCCGTGATGTTATCCACAAATATCGGGGCGTACTTCTGAACATCATCGGCAGAATTGAGCACTTTTTTGCCCGTTTCCGCCATGCCGCCATGTTTGTCGGCAAAAACGGCGTATTTTTTCTTCATTTCATTAGCGTGGCCCTGCGCCATCGCGGCGTCTATCCACAACTGACGATATTTGGGGTAATCATATTTACTGACGTAGTCCATGAATTTTTTATCGGACGCTTCCCTGTACGCCTGCGCCATGCGAGACAGCCTCGCATAATCATCAGCCACGTCGTCGACGAGTTTCCGCATTTCCTGCCCGACATCCTTAACCTTTCCCATCACAATGTCGGTATATTCCTTCAGTGTATCTTCAGCTTTGACGGCGGCATCGTAAACCGGCTTGACATCCGGGTGGCTGGCTGGAAGCTGTTTGATGTTTTTGCGGACTTTATCCATACTTTTATTTGCGGCGGTGAGGCTGTTGGTCGCAGTTTCCATGTCATTTTGCGGGACGTTTTTTCCGGCTTTCAGTGCCTCGGCAGTCTGGCGGGCATTATCCAGGCCGGCTTCGACGTTTCGCAGGTTGAGTTTTGCATCGCTGAGGCTGCGCTGCTGGTCATAGCGAAGTTTGGCGGCGGCAGCGGGTTCGGACGACGACGATACGCCGTGTTTTTCCATGGCGGCTTTCAGGCGTCCACGGGCATCGTCGACAGCCTTAAAAACCTTGTCAGCCTGGGCATCGGTTCTCTGCCAGCCGGCATCAAACAGCGTTTTCTCAACACCGTCAAGTTTTCCCAAAACAGCCTGGCCGTCCCTGACGACGTTCATATTCCGCATCTGCCTGTTCACGAGATTAAAATCATTGACAGCCTTGGTAAGAGCAGCTTTCTGTTCCTGCGTCGGAGTCGCCGTCGCCGCCTGAGCAGATATTCCGAGAAAAAATACCGCACAGACGCCTGCAACTAAAATTCTGCCTGTCATTTGCCAGTCTCCTTTTGATTTTTTTTGACCAAATGCCTTCGTACCGTTTCCTGGATTATATTCACCAGCCCATTACGGAACAAGCCTCCACAAAAGCAATTATGACAAATTAATCGTAAATTTCCGTCATTATTGGAGTAAGATTCGTTCATCTCAAACCTTTTTTAAAGAATTCGCAAATATCTTGACTAATTTGCGTTGATAATCTAATATTTTGCGATTCAAGATACGACCCTACGGCAGTCCGTTGCAGAAGATGCGTCATCTTCAGTTCGGTCTGCGTTTATGCAGGAGTAGCACATTGGGTTACAACATAGTTGTTTGTGCAAAACAGGTGCCGGACACCAAACGCATAACCGGCGAGGCGATGAAAGAAGACGGCACGGTCAACCGTGCGGCATTGCCTGCTATTTTCAATCCCGAAGACCTCAACGCCCTTGAAGCGGCGTTGGCGATACGCGACGAACACGGCGGTACGGTAACAGTCATCACCATGGGGCCGCCGGCGGCTTGCGAGCTGTTGCGCGACTGTCTCTGCCGCGGCGCCGACAAGGTTGTCCTCATCTCGGATCGCCGCGCAGCGGCATCTGACACGCTAGCCACCAGTTATATTCTGAGCTGCGCCATCAAAAAGATACAGCCGGACATCGTGCTCTGCGGCCGTCAGGCTATCGACGGCGACACCGCCCAAACCGGCCCGCAGATGGCCGAAAAGCTCGGTTTCACGTTGATTACCTATATGGAGAAGTTCATCGGCGTAAAGGGCGACACCATTCGCGTAAAACGCAACGTCGGCAACGGCTGGGAAGACGTCTCGGCCAAGCTGCCGGTTCTCGTCACCGTCCTGGAAACCGCCAACGAACCGCGGCCTTATTCCATCAAACGTACCAATCTGTACAAAAAGGCTCGCAACCAAATGGAACTGCCGGCTGACGCCGACACAGAGACGCTCAAAAAGAAAGGTCTCTATATAGAAAGCTGGAATCTGGACGACATCAATGCCGACCTCGGCTGGTGCGGCATGAGCGGCAGCCCGACAAAAGTGCATCGCATTCAGAGCGTCGTCCTCGCCGGCGGTGCATATGAAGAATTCGCCCCGACGGAAGAAGGCGCCGCAAAACTCGTCGGCGACCTCATAGAAGACCACACGATAGGATGACGTGAATTTCAAATTGCAAATTTCAAATGTCAATCTGGCAGAAGAATCCGCGTGGGTTTTAAAATTTGCAATCTGCAATTACGAATTTGAAATTAGTTCCTCAGGAAAAATCAGATAAATAAGGAACCTCTAATGGCAGAAGTCAATAAACAAGGCGAAGTTTGGGTATTCGCGGAACAGGAAGCCGGCAAGCTCTCCGACGTTCCGCTTGAACTGCTTAGCAAAGCCCGCGAACTCGGCGACGTACTCGGCGTCAAGGTCGGCGCCCTGCTGCTGGGCCATGAACTGGACGAAGCCCTCAGCCGTAAACTCATCAGCCACGGTGCTGACAAGGTCTATCGGGTAAATAACGTCAAACTCGAACATTATCAGACCGCCAGTTATACAAAGACGATAGTGGACCTCATCGAATCGCAGAAACCGCAGATTTGCCTCTTCGGTGCGACGAGCAT
>CAZIAZ010000040.1:0-28082 GCA_964536835.1 uncultured Planctomycetaceae bacterium
TTAAGGTGCGGTATGACACATTTGAAATTTTGTTGAAAAACAGGTCATACACCTGCCCGGATAATCCCTCGCCGATACCCATGGGATTATTCGCAAAAATTTGAGTTGAACCTGCAAGAACGCCGAACCGATTCAGTACGGACTTGTCCGGGTTGACTATCCACGAAAATAATCGAGGCAATGTGCCAATAACGGCGGCCGAGCCTAAGACAAAAACTATGATACCTGAAATCAGAACTGTTTTTGAAGAAAGAATTGCGGCCTTGAAATTGTATTTTGAGAAAGAATCATCGCTGCGTTTTTGGCGATTCAAAAATTCCCAGATTATCAGGCATAGCAAAAATGTAATGAATCCCGTTCGTGAATATGTAAGCAGCAGTCCTATATAGAGTGGAGCCTCAAAAAGGAATACCAATGCTTTGAAAAATTTCCGTTTTATTATGCTCCGCAGAAACCAGAACATCGGAAGCAGCAATACGATACAGGCTGCGGCATGATTGGGATTGTAAAATCCGAAACCCCACCGTACCATTCCGTGGTATGTAAATTCCATCATTCTCCAGCCTCGTTAGAATTAGACCAGAGAGTTGCCATTTTAAGTGAAAAGAATTTGTTGCACAATTCGGGGTCGATTCTTTTTGCCCCATCGGAATCCGCCGGCAGTATTTTGTCGTCGAAATCTTCCGATACGTATTTTACATTGGTATGTTTGGAGATTATTTCATGAAAAAACTGTCTTGCCATTTCAAGTACATGAGGAGTCAATTCATGGCCACAGCCGTCATAATTTCGCCATATTACCGGATGGCCTGCTTCACGCAGAGTTTGCACCATGCTGTAACTGTATGAAAGTCTGCACTTGTCTTCCATTCCGCATGTTATCAATACAGGGATTTTTTCCCATGACGTATTTACATTATTGAACCAAACTCCACAGGCGTGTATGCCTAAGGCGGATACTACTTTTGGTTTCCATGCATAAAAAAGATTTGCACATTGCCCGCCGGCAGAATAACCATAATAAAAAATTTTCAGATTTTTCAGATTATATTTCTGTTCAATTTTATTGATAGCCGTAAACAACGCTTCACCGGACCAATTTTCAGGATACCAATAATCATCATTAACGAATGAAGGGGAAATAAGGTAAATTCCATAGCGGTCGGCTAATTTTTCAAATCCATAAGTATCAATAGTTTTGTCGCCGGGCCAATTCCTGCCGCCGAAAAGTACCAGCAAGTAGTTTTCTTTTGTTTCAGTTGGGCTGCATTCGGGAACGCGTATTGAAATTTCCAGATTGCGATTCTGTCCGGCTGAAGTGTTGACAATCAGATGTTCATATTTGTTCTGAACATCATTCCTGTTGATGGAACCGACAATAATCTTTTTTTTCGGCCATTTGGTAGGCTCGAACTTGCCCCATGCTTCAGCCAGTTCTTTGGTAGGGAAGCAGACCTTATCGGAAGTGTCGATAAAATCAACTTCGCGGCTTGATACTTCCCAGAACTTGTTTTCCTGATCGTCGCCGATATAGCAAACAGGTATCTCCTTCGTATTGCTTTTGAACGAAGATTGTGTCAGGTCCTGGATGTTCCTGTAATGATGATACGATAAAAAAGCCTTTGCCAAAACGACTGAGGCCGGAGGTACATCGTGCGGGCTGTTCGGAAAAGATTTGAAAATGATATTGATGTCCAATCGTCGGCATAATGCGGTAAATCTTCGCGAAAGTATGTAGCGGTCAACATCGGCATCGCCGCAGGTTACGAGGCCTGGGACTTTTCGCATTGCTGGCCTCGGTGTATGCCAAACCCCGCAGCCGTGAGAAACCCACGCTACACAATTATCGGGTTTCCATGCGGCGAAAAGGTTCGAACATTGCGAACCTGCAGAGAGGCCGTAATATAGTATTCTTTTCGTGCTGATTTTATATTTCTTTGCGATTATCTGAAGTGCGCGTTCAAGAAGTTTTCCCGACCATTTGGCAGGCTGCCAGTATTCATCATTTTTGAAGCCGGGGCCGACGAGAAAAATATCGTTTTCATCAGCCCATTGTGCGAATCCGAGAAATCCTCCTGCTTCGTTTTCGCCGGTGGTGTTTCTTCCGCCGAATATCACGAGTACCCTGTATAGTTTTTTCGATTTGGGCGAATAATTTTTAGGCACCCTGTAAAAAATATTGACGGTGGGATTGCTCGGCAGTTTCGTGTTAAAAGTAACACATTCTACTGCCAATGAAGTTGAGAAACTTTCAGGCAAAAGCAGACATATATATGCGATAAGGAATATTATTGTTTTTTTAAAGTTCATTTTAAAATTGCGGAGACCCGTAAGAAATACCTTGACTTTCCTTCCAGAAACACTATCATGCTCGCGCAATGTAATATTTAGGGTGAACATTTTCAAGTATTTCTTTTACAGAATTTGATGCAATCCCAAGAATTGATTATTGGAAATTTTTTGCAGCGAAAGGGTAAAAAATGACTGGTTCAAGTTTCCGTAAGTGCGCCGTAGTTTCGGTATTGTCTGTCTTGCTACTATCTTCGTTGGCTTCCGCTTGGGAGAAAATCTCATGGCAATCTCGCAGCCTCGACGCAGGAAAAGTCGATATTGCAACGCAATTCTATTCATACAAAACCGTGCTGGGCAAAGCCAATTTTTCGCCCGAACTTGCGTTCCCGTTAGAAGCGGTCTACGATTCCGGCAGCGACCAGACTGGTATGCTCGGCTATCGCTGGAAAGCCGTGCAGCTTGAAAGCCGCGTATTTCCGCGTGAAAACGGGGCGGAATGGGTAACCCCGTGGGGTGAAAAAATAGCTTTTTACACCAAGGAAAAACCCACCGCCGAAATGCTGGAAGTATTCCGCGACCAGATGAAAGGCAGAGGCTGTTTCAGTCCATATGCCGACTGGCAGGCCCTTGGAGCAAAAGGCAATTGGGTTATCGCCGGTACCAAGAAATATCAGGGCTGGAGTTTCGTATACAGTAATTCCCAGCTTGCCAAAGTAACCGCACCCACAGGCCGCAGCCTGTCATTCAACTATGTTGGCGACAAGCTCGTTTCCGTTGAGCAGAACGGCGTAAAATTCATCGAGTTGAACTACGGCAAAAACCGGCAGCTTGCAGGCATAACCATCAACGGCGTAAAGGTTTCTTTCGACTTTACAGCCGTAAACACGCTCCGGCTGCCGGAAAAAGTTGACCAGAAGGCCGCCACTCTGCGTCGCTCCGAACTGGCAAGCATCGCCCGAGGCACGCTTACTCCCGTTGAACTCGGATATGACAAGAGCGGTTATCTTTCATCCATCAAAATGGGAACGGTAACCGAACTGCTGGATGTCGAGCATGAATCGTCATACGACAGGTTGTCGTATCTGAAAGCTGTTGAAAATGCAGCCAAGGAAAAGATGCATACCAGCGAAATAGAAAAACTTCGCACGAAAGTTGACGGGCGGCTTCTCGCGGACAGGAATTTCACGTATTCCTATCCTGACAAAAACACCGTTGACGTCAAGAACAAGCAGGGCCAAACGGCAAAATACAGCTACAACGGCGATACAGGAATACTCAATATTGTCAACTTCGCAGGCCTCAGCCAGACGGTTTATTATTTCCGCCGTTACGACGTTGCCTATAACGGCAACCTGCGGCAGATCAAGGACGCCAAAGGCCGCATAGTCGCCAATTACCGCTACGACCACAAAAGCGGAAATCTGGTTCGTGTACGCGATATGATGGACAATGAAATCCATTATTCATACGACAAACAGAACCGCCTCGAACTTGTGTCCCGCATGGAAGAATCAGCGACCAACCCGATGCGGCCTCTGGTGCGGTTCGGTTACGATGCGCAGGGCAATCCCGACAGTGTTTCGATGCTTGCCCCGGACGGCAAGGCTGTCAATACCGTCAAGTATTTCTATGACAAGAACCGCAACGTAACAAAAATAGACTCCGGTGCGAATTTCACGCGGTTCAACTACACGCCGTTCGGCCTGCCAGACCGTATAAGCGACACTTTCGACAGGACGCAGAAACTCAAGTACGACACCTACAACAGGGTCGTCGAGGCTACTAATTTTTACGGCGTCCGCACGACGTACAGTTACGACAAAAATGGCCTGCTTTCGGAAATTATCCGTTACGCACCCGGCAAGGAAAAACAGGCTGTGGCATCCGTAACGCTCACCCGCAATCCCGCCGGTGAAATCATCAGCATGACCGACCACGCCAACCTCACCAAGAAGTTCGACCGCAGCGCGGAAGGCCGGATAATCGCGGAATATTTCCCCAACCAGACATCGGTGCATTACCAGTACACCGACCTCGGCCAGATTTCCAATGTTCAGGACGCCAACCGCAACCCGATTAATTTTGCATACAGCAAATTCGGTAGCGTGGCTTCCACGGTAACCGCAGCCGGCCAGAAGACCAGCTATGATTACGACCAGTACGGCCTGCTTACGGGCGTAAAGAGCGGGTTCGAGAAATCTCACAAAGCCGACCGTAACGTGAAATACACTTACGACCAGTACGACCGCCTTACGAAGGCGGACTACGGCAACGGTTTTTCTCAGGAATACAGTTATGACCGGTTCGGCAAGATTTTGCAGACGAAGGCTGTCAGCCCGGCTAACACCAAAACGGTAACGATGACCTATGATGACTTTGACCGCGTAATCCGCAAGACGGAGGACGTTACCGGCAGCGACAAACCGCAGCTTACGATTTATGAGTTTGTGTACAATCCAGACGGCCGCCGCAAAAGCGTGGACGTGAGTTTTCAGGATGGCACTGCCCACAGAAGCACGTATTCTTACGACAAGTACGGCCGCCTGACCCGGCTTTCGCAGAATGACAAGACCGTGCAGTACGAGTATGACAAGTTTTCTCGCGTAAGCAGGCAGATAGTCAACGGCACGCCGATAACGTTCATGTACACGGCCACGGGTCAGCTTGAGAGCAAGGCGGTCGGCACGGACATCAGGCCTCTTGGCGTGTTGAAATACACCTATAGCCCGGACGGGCAGATTGCATCGCGTGAGGTCAACGGCAGAGTTGACAAGTTCGGTTACAATGCGCTCGGCCAGCTTGTTACGGTAAAGGATGGTGCGAGCGGTGTGGTGCTTGAGAGCTACAAATACGACCCAGCGGGTAATATTTTGAGCAAGACCATCGGCGGGCAAATTACCACCTACACCTATGACAAGGCCAACCAGCTCATATCTTCCACCGCACCTGATGGAACTGAAACGAAGTATGAATACGACGGTGCAGGCAGAATGGTCAAGGAAGGCAGCAAGACCTACACCTACGGCTGGCGGGACAAGGTTCTGAACGTGTCGGAAAACGGGGTGGTTACTGCAAGGTACGATTATCACGCGGACGGTCAGCTTGCGAGCGTGGATAAAAACGGTAAGGCGGAGGAATTTTTCTGGGACGGCCTGGCGTTGATAAAACGCGGCGGGACTTCCTATGTTAACGAACCAGCGGTCACCGGAGGCAACCCGGTTCTTGCGACGAATGACAAATCTGAAAAAGTGTTGTTCAACGACATGCTCGGCAGTACAATGGGAAGCGTCAGCGGAAAGGATTACAAAGCCGTCGATATGACGCTTTTCGGCGAATCCAAAACCGAAGATGAGGACACTTTCTTTACCGGCAAGCCGGAAGTTGACGGCTTAGGTTACGCATTCGCATTCCGCAACTATCGCTTCAGCCTCGGCAAATGGCAAACCGCCGACCCCCTCGGCTATCCCGACGGATGGAACAACAAGGCATATGTGAATAACAAAGTTGTTAACTTATCCGATCCTTTGGGGTTGGTGTCCGAAAAAGGAGGAACGCCATATATTGAGATAGAAACCGGTTCAGGTAATACCTATAGTGGCTATGTAGAAAGTCTTGCAGATTTAAATTATATCATGCTCTCACTTACTAATTGTGGCGTAGATAAAATAACTGATTTTACTTTTATGGGACATGGGACAGATTGTGGTTATGCAAATTTATTGGTTAATGACAATGAGGGTATATTTCCACAGAATATGTCAGATATTTTTTCACCTTATTTTGATAATGAAGTAAATATTTCACTTATCGCATGTTATCAAGGACGATATCTTGATGATTGGAAAGAAATTTGGCCTGATGCAACTGTTACAGGATATACTGGCACAATAACCTTTGTTCCACCAATGAGCTTGGGTATATATTGGGGTAGTGGTGATGGAGAATGGGTTACGGAATAGCATTCGAAGGAGAAAAGTATGAAACAAAGTCAAGTTTATTTTGGAATTATAGTTTTTCTTTTGGGAGTTCTTATAGTAGTTTCAATATTTTGGCTGCGAGACAAGAAGAAAATACGAAAACAAGCTGTGCATGATAAAGTGGTTCATGCCATAACAAATACATGGAGACAAGATATTAACAAGTTTTTTAATGAACTATCCGATGAATCAATAGGAAAGAGTGCAATATACTCAAGATTTAGAGGAAGTGAACAACTGAACTTAGCATTATCTCGCTATGCTAGGGATGGAGAAGAGTTACAAACAGTAAGTTTAGGATTTATTTTATTAAAATCAGAATTGTCTATACCGAAAGAAAGCAGAGTTATTTATAGTTTTGACGGTAATGGGGAAATGCCTGCTGGTTTTATATGTTTTGAATCAGAAAAACTTTTGAAACATAAGAATTTTGATATATGGTTAATTATGACGCGAAAAGGCAAATTGGAGTTAGATGGTATTTTTATAAATGGTATTCCGTTTTATAAAAAACTAGGTTTAGTTTGCCCTATTATGGAATTACAGTACTTAACTGAAGAATCTAATATATTCGCATCACCAGAGGCGGAGAGAAAATTCTTGGCCACAATGAAAAAAGAACTTCCGACTATCAATCGATAAGAGCTTAAAAATGCCAAACTCGAAAGAGCTATAAAGAGTTCAAATGTCTGATGGTAAACTTTTCATAAACTATGAAGTTTGCAAGTGGTGTGGTGTGGTCAGCGGCGATAGGCGATGGCCATGAGTGGTTGCCACCATATAAACCGACCTGCCTGCCGTTATGAAAAATTGTATCTCGGCCGAGGCGCGGTTATCAAAAATTGAATTTTCGCACGCGACCCGGCTGGCAATATTCTGAGCAAAACCGTCGGCGGCAAGACCACCACCTATACCTATGACAAGGCCAACCAGCTTGTCTCTTCCACCGCTTCGAACGGTACGGAAACGAAGTATGAGTACGACGGGGCCGGCAGAATGGTCAAGGAAGGTGACAAGACCTACACCTACGGCTGGCGGGACAAGGTTCTGAACGTGTCGGAAAACGGGGTGGTTACTGCAAGGTACGATTATCACGCGGACGGTCAGCTTGCGAGCGTGGATAAAAACGGTAAGGCGGAGGAATTTTTCTGGGACGGCCTGGCGTTGATAAAACGCGGCGGGACTTCCTATGTTAACGAACCAGCGGTCACCGGAGGCAACCCGGTTCTTGCGACGAATGACAAATCTGAAAAAGTGTTGTTCAACGACATGCTCGGCAGTACAATGGGAAGCGTCAGCGGAAAGGATTACAAAGCCGTCGATATGACGCTTTTCGGCGAATCCAAAACCGAAGATGAGGACACTTTCTTTACCGGCAAACCGGAAGTTGATGGACTCGGCTATGCCTTCGCATTTCGCAACTATCGTTCCAGCCTCGGCAAATGGCAAACCGCCGACCCCCTCGGCTATCCCGACGGGTGGAACAATAAGGCGTATGTGAATAATAGGGTTGCGAATTGTATTGATTTTCTTGGAGCTAAGGTATATTGGTGTGCTAGGGATCTCGGATCTTCGCCGTTAGGAAATCATCATTTCTTATTATTTGTACCGGATAATTCGGGAGATTTTTCAGGACAAACACATGATCTTGGTAATGGTGTCCAAGGTTTCACCATAGGTGGTTTCGAAAATACATCGAATGGAAAACTTGAAACTAGACCCAATGATGACAATGATATACAGTCTGTTCGCGAAGTAAATGATCCAGACACCTATACGAATTGGTATACTCCGGATCTTGATTTAGAAATGCACGAAGTTTCGCTTCCTGATGGAATGTCGGATACTGAATTCATCAACCAGATACAAGGTATCATCAATAGTTATGACGATAATGCAGACTATGATCTAGATGATTGTAATTGTGCTACTTGGGTTAATACCATATTGCAAAGAGCAGGTATTTCCGATGAAGTCCGCGAAACTTTAGGTGAATTCTGGGGAATTGACTGGGGAGAGGAAGATCTAATTCCGAGCCAACATTTTGCCGAATGACTGATTGTATAAGGAAGAAAATGATGAAAAATAAAATTATTTTAAGCATTGTAATCTTAGCAGGTATTTGCTGTATTTGGATTGTGCTGGGATTTGTTTTCGGCTATTATTTTAATTCCAATGAAAATTGTAATTATATTGGATTGACGAAACAGGAAGTTTTGAAATTTAGCCTCGAAAAAGACAGACGTGTTTTCAATAATCAAGAGGTTAGAATTAGTATGCAGTTACCTCACCACTCTTACATGGATAACAAATATTACCGGAATCTAATAGACGCTCAATCAGATAAGAAGTTAATGGATTCAGATTCGTGGTGTGTAAATTACCGATTCCGGGGCCTTCAGGCCGTACCGCTTCCTGCTTATGTGGCAGGGAGAACTTATTACTATAAATTGGTTTTTAAGGATAATATGGTTGTAAGCCAAAAATACAGTTGCTATTCTGACTGAGTTTTTTGCAAGACAATAGTCTGAGATTGTAATGTTTCATTTGATGGCACAGGCTGAACAGCAGAGTAATATCATGGAAACAAGAAAATATGTAACCGTTCACAGGATTACGCTATGAGTTGAGGATACGGAGTGCCGATGAAGGTTGCGGCGACGGCTGATTTGAGGAATTCGAAGACGCTTTTACCCTGTTTTCTGCAGGTGGCAATGGCAGTCCACATTCTTTCGCAAAAACGCATGCCGGCATCGCTCCGTGTTCCCTGAGTAACTTTTCTGTCAATCACAACAAAACGAATCGTCTGTTCAGTTCCGTTATTCGTCGGTGGAACATCATCTCTTTTCAAAAAAAGAAAATATCGGTTTGCTCCGATTTCATCGAATCGGATTTTGATGTTCATCGCATCGGTATGCCCCGGCGGCCTGCGAACTTTCTGCAAAAAGATCTTTTTCAGCTTCGCGATTAGATACAGCTATGACAGTTTCGGTTCATTTCTTAAAAACACCGCATGATTGGGTCTGGTATGTTAAAGCTCAATCAGGTTCACAATCTCGATGTAATGTCGGGGTTAAAAAAATTGTCGTCGGAAAGCGTAGATATGGTTCTGACTTCTCCGCCGTATTGGAGCATGAGGGATTACGGCAAAGCTGCTACGGCTATTTGGGGCGGGGATGAAAAATGCGAACATGATTTTTCTGAAAAAATTACAACAAAACGGCAAAGCGGGACTTCAAAAACTGCACAGGTCGGCAATCATCAAAAGAAACTTGCAGATTTCAAACACACAAGCCAATTCTGCTGCAAATGCGGAGCGTGGCGAGGACAGCTCGGCCTTGAGCCGTCGATAGATTCGTATATCGAACATCTCGTCGGTGTCTTTGATGAAGCACATCGTGTCCTTAAAAAAACCGGTACATGCTGGGTGAATCTCGGCGATACTTTTTACACCAATGCGGCTGGCGCGTACAGCCATGACAAGGTGGTTTCGCAAAAGTGGATTGAAGCTACCGGCTTGAATAAAGTTAGTGCGTTACGAAACAAGGGCGAATTGCCGTCAAAATGTCTTTCCATGATTCCTTTTCGTTTTGCGATGAAAATGGTGAATCACGGCTGGGTTTTGAGGAATGTGATTATATGGCATAAGCCGAACTGCATTCCATCACCGGTCAAAGACAGGTTCGGCGTAGATTTTGAATATCTGTTTCTCTTTGCCAAATCGCGGAAGTATTTCTTCAAACAGCAACGCGAGCCATCGCAAGACCATTCCAAGCCAAATCAAAATCTTTTAAGGAACAAACGAACTGTCTGGAAAATTTCACCGAAAGCATCGGGAGAGGCGCATTTTGCGGTATTTCCCGAAAAATTGTGCGAGATACCGATAAAGGCAGGCTGTCCGACGGAAGTCTGTAAAAAATGCGGAATGCCAAAACTGGTTATCGACGGCGGAACAAATAATGACGCTTTCAATATCCGCGTTCGTGATGTCAAATATGACAGGTTAAAACATAGCGACAGAAAAGCATCAGAAAAAGAAGTTGAAAATTACAAGGAAGAGTACGTTTCAAAATCCAAGCCCAAAGTGATTATGGGTTGCAACTGCAATGCCGGATATAAACCCGGCGTAGTGCTCGATCCATTCATGGGTTCTGGCACGACGGGAATTGTTGCTAAAAAGCTGGGCAGGGATTTTATAGGCTTAGAGGTTAATCCTGATTATGTGAAGATTGCAGAGCGGAGAATCAAACAAGCTGCCTGAAGATGGATATCGAAAAAATCGCCGCAAAGCTTGAACCTCTGATGCCTGATACTGTGAAATATTGGCTAAGGGTACGCGAGACGTCAGACGCCGATATAAGATCGCTGATTGAAAAGCAGATTATTTCCACCGCGTATGATAAACTTGGTGATTTTCATAAAAAAATTCTGTTATCGTTGCCATCTGAAAAAAATTCAAAAGGTGCAATCAATCTCGGAAGCATTCAATATGAATCTGGAAAATGGCCTTGCGGGATTTCAACAAGTGAACTTTTGCAGAACATGGCGATTCTCGGAAGGTCTGGGGCTGGTAAAACCAATGTCGGATTTCATATTCTCAAACAACTGGCTGACAGGAAAATTCCATTTATTTTCCTCGACTGGAAAAGAACCATGCGTCATCTGCTGCTGCAGATTAAAGCCAAAATCAATATATATACGGCAGGGCGGCCTTTGGCGAAGTTTCCGTTCAATCCGTTTGTTGTGCCGCCGGGAGTTGAAAGCAACGTTTATGTGAATCAGGTCGTAGATGTGATGGCTGATGCATTCACGCTTGGCGAAGGTTCAATGAGTTTGATGCGAAAGGCCATCTCGACTTTGTATGCTTCAAACAATCTCTGCCCGACTGTAAAAGAGATTATTACCGAAGTCGAAAAAATTCCAGACAAGGAAAGAGTCAGAAGCTGGAAGATTACGGCATTGCGTGCATTGGAAAGTTTGGAATTTTCGCAAACAACTTCAGGCAACAGAATAACGCAGTCGCAATTGGCTGAAAAATTTTTAACTGAAAATACAGTTATCGAACTTGACGCCTTATCACAGGAGAGCAAGCAATTTCTCGTGCCGATGGTGTGTTTATGGCTTTACTATGTGCGTCTGGAATCGCCGGAGCGGGAAAAGCTCAAACTGGTTATCTTCATTGAAGAAGCTCATCATGTTTTACACAAACGCGACCACAGGGCGAAAGAATCGGTCCTCGAAATGCTTTTCCGACAATGCCGGGAGTTGGGAATCGGAATCATCGTCCTCGACCAACATCCGCATTTATTGTCTGTGGCAGCATTGGGAAATGTTTTTACTACAATCTGCCTGAACCAGAAAGACCCAATGGATATTAACAAGGCGGCGGCTGTCTCACTTGTTGACAGCGACGAGAAGAATATTTTCAGTATGCTGTCTGTCGGACAGGGAATAGTAAAACTCCAAGACCGTTGGACTAAACCTTTTCTGGTAAAATTCCCGTTGGTTGATGTCAAAAAAGGTTTAATGACTGATGATATGCTGGCGAGGTATTTCGCCCAAAACAATCGGCGAAAGACGGGTTCAATGCGAAATACGTCTGAAACCCTCGAATTCGAACGGGTTCCACGAGTTCCGATGTATGATATAGCCCTGGATGACGGTGAAATATATTTTATGGAAGATGTTCTGGCCTATCCGGATGATGGCGTGAAGGCGAGGTATAAACGGCTTGGATTTGGCGTTGGGTCGGGCAACAGAATAAAAGAAAAGCTACTGGAACAAGGCTGGCTTGAAACGCAGACTGTGGTTGTCGGTAGAACAAGGACTGTGCTTTTGAGACTTACACAACAGGCAAAGAAGGCATTGGGGGTTGAATCTGACCAGCCGCAACGCGGTTCGATTCTCCACGAGTATTGGAAGAATTTTTATGCCCAGCGGTTCAGGGATGAAGGATATAAGGTTATTTTAGAAGCTCCCCGTAATTCGGGGAATGTGGATGTATTGGCGGTCAAGGACGGCAAAAGAATTGCCATTGAGATTGAGACGGGGAAGTCCGATATTTTGCAGAATGTCCGTCAGAATCTTTTGTCCGGTTTTGAGAATATTTTGATTGTTGCAACTGATATTCAGGCATTTAAAAAAGTTGAAACTGAACTCGCGAAAGCAGGTCTACTTGGAATCAAGAAAATTCAGGTTGTGTTGAAAGATGGTGCATGCAGGGATGAATTTTGATGTAAAAGTTGGGCGGCGAGGGTTTGCGAGGGTTGGGGAGAGTGCAAACGCCATCACCGCCCTGAGCCTATTGTTCCATCAATTCTCAACCGGTTATTTGATGCCCTGAAAACATCAGAAAAAGTACCAAACATAAGCTTAGTAAAATGAATTCTTTCATCCGATGTTCCAGTTTTGACCGGCTCACGCTTTCAAAAAAGTTTATTAAAATTGTCTGCAACTGCCTAATATTGGTATTCGTCGTCTTCTTTTTTATACGCGAATTTCTTGCGTTCGAGTGGGACATGAATGCTGGACGGCACGAGGTCGTAAGACGCTCCGCTTATGGCGTCAACGCCTACGCCGATGATTCCGCCAATGAGAATATTACCCGCAATAGCACTGTTGAACTGTTTTTTAACGACGACAGTTACAGGTTCATATATACTGCCGCCGACTACGATATTATGGTCGGAATTGCGTTTGAGCTCCATGGTTACCGGCGTTTTGCCCATATATGTTCCATCGGCAGTTACATCTGCTCCGCTTGGGGTTGAGGAAACGCTGATTGACTGGGTCGTTCCGCGAGTTGCGGTAGCACAGCCGCCAACTGCTAATCCGATAACAAACAATCCGAATGTCAAAAATGCCTTTTGCATAAAAACCCTTTCCGTTAAATTGTAAAATTGACCTATACCGGGAAGCGGTCGAGAGTCCGTTTGGTCGTCGAAGCCATAATGTCAGCGTAAATCTGCGTTGTCGTTATGTTCGAATGGCCGAGCTGTTTTTGGACGAACCGGATATTTCCGTCGCTGGCCTCCAGCAATAATGAGGCGTATGTATGCCGGAGGCTGTGGATGGAAAATCGCGATTGAAGCTTTGCCATTACCGCACAACGTTTGAAAACTTTTTCGATGGCTCTTGTCGTCATATGTCCGCCGGTGTTGCTTGAAACAATCAGCGGGGCTTCCTTGGCTAACGACTCATTGATATTCCGCTTCCATTCCAGATATTCCTCGCAGTGCTGCCTAAATGGGCCTTTGAAAAGAACCCGACGTGCCTTGCTGCCTTTGCCCTTGCGGACTATTAGCGAGCAGATATTGTCATTGAGGAAAACATCGCCACATTTGAGGGCTGCTATTTCCATAACACGCAGGCCGGTCGCCAATCCGAGGTGAACGATGAAGTAATCTCGAACGGCTATCTTTCCGCCTCTGGTTTTGGCTGAACATGCCCGCTGCTGGGCTGTGCTCAACAACCTGTCTGCCTCGCAATAGGTCAGGAACTTTCCGGGGTCCAACATCCAAGTACTGTTTTTCATGGTTCTATGTCATTTTGTACGCTCCTTTTGTTCGTGTTTGGTACGAAAAGCGAACGTTTTGAAAGAGCGGAAGTAAGTATAACTACTTTTCTAAAAGGCATTTATAGACGAAGTGTGGATTCTGGAGATTCGGCGGAAATGCCGACGAAATAAGCCGTCGGACATGCGGCAGAGTGATTTTAAGATGGCTGTTTAAAGGAAATTACGACGGAAATGGGCAGAATTTTGACAATAAAAAAGGTTCAGATTTCGTACCAAATCTGAACCTTTTACGCCATCATTATAGCCGAAAATGGGGTAAATGCAAAGGAAAACACTAAAAAATAGCAATAATGGAATTGTCCACATATGGGAAATATATAATGGATTGTTAAAATTCTTTGAGTATACTAAAGCTTTAGCGAGCAGTACTTAAAACGAGCCAACTTTTGCTCTAATTGTAGATATAAAATGCCACAGCAAATAGTAGAAAAACTAAAAAAGCTTGACTTTTCAGCCGACTCTTTACCAAACGAACTCTTGTTTGTAGGTAATGATTATCATAATCAAGAGAATATCTCTTTTGAGCAAATACTTGTTTTGGAAAAAGCAAAGGTACTCGGGGCTTGTGCTGTTTATTTTCGCCAAATTGAAGGTAGAGGTTTTGTTCCACAAATCGTAATTTTTGACAATTCTCAAAATGATTCTTCGCTTGACCTTTTAAGCATACATAAAAAAATATGGAGCAGTGACCTCGTTCCGCTTTATTACGTTTTCGATGACAAGGATGTTAAAATTTACAACTCTCGTAAACCTATCCCTAAAAAACCTCATCTTGACCCTTTGGAAACAATTCCTCTAGTAGCAAAATTACAGGAAAAATATAATAAATTTTCTGCTTCATTTTTTGAAAATGGTAGCTTTTGGGAACTACCGGAGACTAATAAAGAGTTTAGCGCAGACAATAGTTCTCACAGCAAGCTTATAGCTGGTCTCAAAAAAATAAGAACAGAATTCATCAGAGGTCAGAATGAAGCAATTTGTAATAAATTACTAGTATTAAGCATATTAGTTAAATATCTCGAAGAGCGCAATGGCGAAAATGACAAAGGTATTTTGCCCGAGGGATATTTTAAGAAATATGATGGAGCAACAAATTTTTGTGATGTTTTGCGTAAAGGAAAATGCCTAGATTTATTTAAAGACCTAAGTGTCGAAGTCAATGGTGGTATTTTTAAATTAACTGATATTGAACAGGATGAAATATCTTCAATTAACCATTCAGGTTTAGCTGATTTTTTGGATGCTAATAAAGAAGACAGTCAATATGTTATATGGAGGCTATATGATTTCAACTATCTTACGGTTGAACTTATAAGCCGTATATATGAAGAATTTATTCCTAAAAGAAAAGATATTGCATATACTCCATCGCATCTGGTTAATTTTATTATAGATGAAAGTATGCCAATAGATTCGCCACCTAGCAAAAGAATCAAACTTATAGATGTTAGTTGTGGATCAGGAATTTTTCTTGTAGCAGCATTTAAACGGTTGATTCAATGGTGGCAACAAGAGCGATATCGTGAAACAGGGAAAATCGTAAAACCGAATATTGCCACATTAAAATCAATATTAAGCAACTCAATTTATGGAGTGGATTTAGAAGGAGAAGCTGTACGCCTCGCAAAATTTAGTTTAACCGTAGCTTTCTGTGATATGCTAAATCCTGCACGAATGTGGGAAGAATTAACAGAGCATAAGCTTCTGGACTTGAAAAATAATCTGATAGAACAGGATTTCTTTGATTTTATAGAAACTGAAGATAAATTTGATTATGTAATCGGTAATCCCCCTTTTAATCCTCCGTTTGATGAACCTGATGAACGGAAAAAATATTGGACGAATATTAAAAAGAAGGTTTTGTTTGAATTTGATCCTCCAGATAATCATATAGCATTAGGCTTCTTACAAAAGGCTATGGGGTTGTTGAAAAAAGATGCCTTACTTGCGATGATTATGCCTTCTGGGGCTTTGTTATATAACAATACGTTATCGCATCGAAAATGGTTTTGGGGAAAATATAATATTCCTCAAATTTTTGATTTTAGTTGCTTGAATTCTGTTTTGTTTCAAGGCAAAAATATTCCTATATCAGTGTTTTTTGCCCAGAACAAAACACCAGATAGTCAAGATATTCTCCATGCTGTCATAAAAAGGACGAATACTTCAAAAGAAAAGTTATATTTCGAAATAGATAAGTATGATTTATATTATGTTCCCAAAGAAATAGCACAGACAGAGCAATTAATATGGAAAGCAAATTTATTTGGAGGGGATTATGTTTTTTCTCTTTTAAAAAAAATGGAAAACTTACGATCGCTAGGTGAATATTTAAAACAAAAAAAGAAAAGAAAATGGGTTTGTGGTGAAGGTTATATTATTGGAGATGGTGGCAAAAAAGCACCACATCTAACTGGAAAAAAAAGAATTCCAACGGAATCTTTTATTACCGATAAAATCACTAAAGATGACTTGGAAACTGAATATGCAAAATCATTTTACAGGACTGCTGAAAGAAATAAAGAAATATTTAAGGCGCCTCATGTTCTGATAAAGGAAACACCAAATTTACCAATAGTTTTTAAGAACGATGAAGACATCATTTTCAAAAATGAAATTATTGGCATTCATACGCCTGATTGTGACAAACCAGAATTGCAAATATTACATGAGAATATTAAAACTAATAAAATATTATATGGAATGTTATTGCTATCGCAGAGTAGTCGTGCTGGAGTAAGTCGTTCAATAAAGAGTGTCCTTAAAAAAGATATAATGGCGTTGCCATATCCAGAGGATATGAAGTGTCTTAAATTATCTTTACCTGAGAAGATATTAAGTAACGATATAATTAATTATTATTCAGAACAACTGGCAATAGGTGAAACCGCTCAAGTCAATGTCCGGAACGCAAAACCCCAAGAAATTCGGGATTTTGGGAAGATATTTTGTGATTCTTTGAATTCAATTTACGGAAAAGAAGGTAAACAGTTTTATTCTTTGGATGTTATTGAATCCGATTCTTTCATTTGCTATCCGTTTGCATATGGCGAACCAAAAGATTGCAAGAATATTTCTAAGAAGAAAACATCTGAAATAGAAAAAGGGAATCTGAGTAGCTTAATAGATAATCCAAAGGGGAGTATTTTATATAAACGAATCATTACATTGTACGCAAAAGATATAGTTTATTTGATTAAGCCTAAAACTCTTAAATACTGGTTAAAATCTATTGCGTTGCGAGATGCAAGTGAAGTTTTTGAAGATTTAATTAGTAGTGGCTATTAAACGAAATATGTACACTAGCAATTATTACCGACAACCTAATACTAATACAGTGTTTTCTATTAAGCCTTCGCAGCATCAATTGAAAATATTGGAAATTTTGCGCGCTTATCTGCCTGATTTTGCTAAAGAGTTTACGCTAACACCTGATCCGAACATTATCAACACTGAAGAAGAAAATTATATATCAGCGCAGCTTATTGTATTTCTGACAAATCTAGATGACTGTAGCTATATGTTTGGATTTCAAGCTAAAGGACCAGATATTTTTGTTAATCCTAAAAAATGCAGGTTGAAGTCACTTCCTTTATTTGTAATAGAAGCTAAGCGATTAAGGGCTGCAAGTAAAAAAGAATATGTTACATCAGGAATAACTAGATTTAAAACAAATCAACATGGGGTTGACCACAATTATGCTGCTATGCTTGGTTATGTTCAAGAAAATAATTTTTTGCATTGGCATGGTAAGATAAATACTTGGATTGGAGAATTGGCGGTGGAAGATAACTCAATGTGGAGTAAATCTGAAAATCTTGAACAAGTCTCCAATAACGTTTTAGGCGAATATGAATCTATTCACTCCAGAATTGGAGGGAAGCCAATTAAATTATACCATTTTTGGATTAATATCTGATATATAGAAGTTATATCGTCCGGAGGTATTGAGATGCGAGAAGCAGCAGTAAAAAATCCCACTAAAACAGTAAATAACCGCGATACCCTCAAAAAAGTTGCCCTCAAATTGCCCTCAAAATTCGCCAAACGATAGTAAAAAACCGTGCGAAAACAGTATATCTACAAGAATAGCTTAAACCTTTGCCATCATTGGTCTTAAATTATAAATTACGACGATAAAAGGCCTTATAAAATTCGGATTTTGTTAATCCCGCCCTCTCCGGTAGATTCGGCGGTATTGTAAGAATATCAGCCAAAGTCTCTTATACGACATACCCTAATTTTAAGGATGAGAATCCGCGTGGATTTTGCGAAGCAAAAGACACCTCGCGGGTTTGACGCCGCAGCGTAGCGAAGGCGCCGCGAAGCGAATCCCGCCCTATCCGGTAGATTCGGCGGTATTGTAAGAATATCAGCCAAAGTCTCTTATGCGGCATACCCTAATTTTAAGGATGAGAACCCGCGTGGATTTTGCGAAGCAAAAGACACCTCGCGGGTTTGACGCCGCAGCGTAGCGAAGGCGCCGCGAAGCGAATCCCGCCCTATCCGGTAGATTCGGCGGTATTGTAAGAATATCAGCCAAAGTCTCTTATGCGGCATACCCTAATTTTAAGGATGAGAACCCGCGTGGATTTTGCGAAGCAAAAGACACTTCGCGGGTTTGACGCCGCAGCGTAGCGAAGGCGCCGCGAAGCGAATCTCGCATCTTGTTGCTTTGCAGTTACGGCCATCCGCCGGTTCAGTGTCAGAAAAGTTAACTGCCCTCTGCCACTGCAGCCTTTTGTTTCACATTTATTCTGTTGGAAACCGCAAGTTCAACCAACAACGTCAATATTGCCAGACACGCCAGCAGACTCCGCCAGTTATATCCCCGCCGTTCACGCGACGCTCCTGCAAGCACCTGGCCCAAATCGTCGCCAATGTAAACATTCGCAAAATCCGCGGCATGGAATTTTTTGAGCAGTTCATCCTCGTCGTAGCATTCGGCATCACTTTCGGCAGGGTCGGGGCTCAACGCGAATACGCCGTTAAAATTACCCGCTGAATATTCCACCAGCCCCGGAGCAGTACGACAATCAACAACAACGCCATTCGCCGCAGTCTTTCCTGTCACTTTTTTCGTATAAGAAATCTGGGGCAGAAACCGCCAGCCGCCTTCGCCTGTTAACGGCACAAAATCTCCAGGCACATAGCACATCGGCACATCGCCACCCGTAGCCTGCCAAAGTGCAGCCCTCAAAACCACAGGCAGAAAAACTCCGGTCGCAGGCAGATTGGACCATTTCGGCGTGGCGGCTGTCGTACACCAGAAAACCTCGCCGTGGCCGACATCCTTTCGCATCAATAGCGGAAATGAATTTTCAAGCGACATCAATACTTTTGTGTCTTTAGACGGTTTTACAGGCACAAAACGCTGTACGTTCATCTGCGGAAAATCGTCAGCGGACTGATACAGCCCGCCGAGCAGCCTGTCGGCAGAGTCGATGCTATTGACTTTCCACGCCGGCGCATCAGGCCCTATCGAACCGACCGGCGCAGCCAACCCGCCTGGCAACAGCCTTCCGTCAAGAGTAGAACTGTAAACGCCGGCATCGAAGGCGGGGCCGGCGAAAAACATCACCACTCCGCCGCTACGCGCAAAATCGACAAGATTTTTCGATATAGCCGGCGACATCCCTCCCACACCGCACAGAAATACCGCATCGACGGTTTTCAGGGTTGTCGCATTTAAATCCGACGGCTTAATCTGCACAACATTAATCGGCCAGGGCGTTGTTGTTTTTTCAGCATCCGTCCGCCAGTCCAACGCCAACGACAATACGCGGCCGGCAGCAGATGGGTCGTCGGTATTTTCATCGTCACAAATCACGGCTACCCGAACGACAGGCCTGGGAGTAAACGCAAAAAATCTGGCGTCATCGCAACGAATGGCATCATCCGTTTTCATGCGTACCTGGCCGGCAATTTCGCCGTTTTGCGACAATTCCACAGGCATCGCAACTACCTGAGACGTGTCGGCTGGCAGGTCAAGCATTTTTCTCAACGGCGGCGTATCGGGCAGAACAAGTTCCACGCTCACAGTCTCATCCGCCTGCGAATAGTTCGACGCTGTAACCATCAAATTCACGCTCGCGCCGCGAACGTTGGGGCCTTGCACGCTCAAGTTGGTAATCGCAAGATTTGAGGGCGAATCCTTCCTCGACCGAATCAGATAGACCGGCGAATTCTTTTTAAAAAAATCCAGGCTGGAATTGTGCAGCATTTTCTGCAAATTGAAACTGTTTTTTTGAAAATCACTGAAAATGAAAACTTCCGCCGGCGTTTGCGCGGCAAGTTCGGCAGCTCCGGCAAGCGAGGCATCCGGCGAAGCATGAGCATACGATATCGCAGCGGAAGAAACCATCTGGCGTATATCGGCTATTTTTGAAGTCAGGCGTGCAAAACCAGACGGCGTCGGGCCGGCTGTGAGCAAAACGGCAATCTGCGACGGCGCATCGCCGCGAGCAGTCAGTTCCAAAACGCCTGCGCGGGCATTTTCAAACGCGGACATATCGCCAGCCTTGGCCGTCATGGAAAAACTGTCGTCAAGTACCACAATCGCGTTCCGCTGCTTTCCGCCCCAAAAACCGCCGGCACGCGATATAGGTTCAGCCGCAGCCAATGTCAGCATCGCAATAAGTCCGCATCGCAAAAGCATCAGCAGCCAGTTCTGAATCTTTCGCCGCCGCGCCGTACGCACTACGGCTGAGTGCAGAAACATCAGCGTCGCAAAAGCATAGGCCTTCGCCCTGCTCTTCCAGAACATGTGCAGCAATACCGGCACTGCAACAGCCGCCAGCCCCAAAAGCAGCCACGGAGAAAGAAACGTCATTTCAATCCCCTTCTGGCTGCGAGATATTTGAGCAGAAGCCTGTCATACTGCACATCCGTAACCGCACGAACGTACTCAATCCTGCGTTGGTGACATTCACGTGTCAGGCTGGCCAGAAACGTCGCGACCTGCCGGTTATATTCGTCGCGAACAGCCCTCGCGTCAATTTCGATTCGCGCGGCGGTTTCCATATCCGTAACCGAGACCTGGCCGTCGAACGGCAGAAAAATCTCCGACGGGTCAAGCACGTGAAAAATGATGACCTGATGCCGCTTATGCAGCATGTGTTGCAAGGCGTTCACAATCTCATCGAGCGGGCTGTAAAAATCCGAAATCACCACCACCATGCCGCGTCGCTGCAGCCGGTCAGCCAGGGTATGCAGTGCGACCGGCAGATTGCCGCAACCGCGCGGCACAGTCCGCTCAAGCTCCCGCAACATGCGGTCAACGTGAGCAGGCGTACTCGAGGCTGGCGATAAATCCTGCAAATCACTACCCAACTTCGCCAGTGACACCGCATCCTGCTGATGCGTCATCAGATACGCAAGCACGCCGGCGAGAAAACAGCCGTATTCATACTTGCTCAGTCTGCCGCCGTCGCCATAGGCCATCGACTCACTGCAATCCAACGCTATGCACGCCCGTAAATTCGTCTGCTGTTCGTATTGCTTTATATAATACCTGTCGCTGCGGCCCCATACGTTCCAGTCCAGATGCCGCGTATCGTCGCCAGGGGCATACTCGCGATGCTCGGCGAATTCCGCCGAAATCCCCTTGTTCGGACTTTTATGCAGACCGGTTATGAACCCTTCCACGCACTGTCTGGCAAGCAGGCTGAGTTTACCCAGTTTCGCAGCGCGAGCCGGCTGAAAATATTTGTACGTATTCTTTTCGGCCATAAAATCCAGCTGAAAGTTTTTTTACATTTATATTTATACGTTCACGTTTTCTTTCCGGGCATAGAATCCGACTTTCATGCTGCCGTATTCCCTGGTGCGATTCAGTTCAAGTCCGCCGATTTTTTCGGGCAGCGGAACATCATCGGGCAATCGCAGAAGTATCACACCATCGTCGGCAAGGCTGCCGGCAAGCGGTGAAAATATGCGGCTTTCAATAAGGTCCAGGTCCCATGAACGGGCGGAGGCATACGGCGGGTCTACAAACGCCACGTCCACCTTGTAGTTGAGTTTCGCCAGCCAGTCCGGCAGTCGCATTTCAAGATTGCCTTCCCATACGCGGCTGATATCCGACACTTGCAACGCCTCGATATTCTGCCTTAGCCGCTCTACAACCCGACGGTTCTGCTCGGCGAAACACACCATCGCCGCTCCGTTACTTATCGCTTCCATGCCAAGCGTCCCCGTCCCGCAGTACAGGTCGAGAACGACGGCGTTTTCTATTCTCTGTCTCAATATGCTGAAAAGCGATTTTTTCGCATAACCGGTCATCGGCCGTGTATCGTTCGTCGGGGGCGGCAGCAGTTTCCTGCCGGCCATGAATCCGCTGCCGATGCGAAGCGAGAGAATTTTGCCGCCCGTGCCACGAAAATTCCGATTGCTGCGGCTGTCAGGCTCGTCATAATCGTCAGTATCTCTGAAATATCTCATATGACCAATAAAATATCGTCACAGCTGAAACTATGCAAGAATGAACCGCAAATCCATCCCAAAAGTTTCTCTTGCTCAGCCGTCTGACATATTTGAGCAATTTTAATTCCCGTTTTACAATTTCCCATTTCTCATTTCGCCCGCAAATATTTAAAATCATGACGATGAAGATAGCGCTTGCACAAATTAATCCGACGGTCGGCGACCTTGAGGGCAACTACTCGAAAATGGCCGCCATGATAGACCGCGCCGCAAATCTTGGCGCGGAACTGGTAGTATTCGGGGAATTGTCCGTAATGGGCTATCCGCCCCGCGACCTTCTCTCACGGGAGTCGTTCATCCGCCAGTCACAGGAGACGGTAGAGCGGCTGGCTAAGCATTGCATGTCAACGGCTGCGTTCGTCGGCTATGCACGGCCGAATCCCGACAAAGCCGGCCGGCCGCTTCAGAACGTCGCCGCCATGCTGGCTGACGGCAAAATAAGGCATGTCCACGTAAAATCGCTTCTGCCGACCTACGACGTTTTCGACGAGACCCGCTATTTTGAGCCGTCGCAATGTCCGCCGCCAATCGAATTCAAGGATAAAAAGCTCGGCGTGTGCATATGCGAAGACCTCTGGGATGAAAAATCTCTGGGCCTGAAGCTTTATCACGCCGACCCGATGGAAAATCTCAAAAACGCCGGCGCTGAAATAATCATCAACCTTTCCGCCAGCCCGTTTGAAAACGGCAAGGCGTCCGTTCGCGAGGAACTTTTTTCGCGGCAGGCCCACCGCTGCGGCTGTCCGATAGTTTACGTCAACCAGGTCGGTGCAAATGACGAACTCATCTTCGACGGCACAAGTTGCGTAGTGGACAAACACGGCGAGGTGATAGCCCGCGCCAAATCGTTTGAAGAAGACCTGCTCATCGTCGACATGGAAGGGCCGGGCGGCAAAATCGAGCCGCGCACGGACGGCATTCCGCGATTGACGCAGGCGCTGCAGCTCGGCATATCGGACTACATAAACAAATGCGGCTTTTCTAGCGTGGTGTTCGGTCTTTCAGGCGGCATAGATTCAGCCGTAATCGCCGGCCTTTGCGCCAATGCCCTCGGCGGCGAACACGTCCACTGCCTTGCCATGCCGAGCCGCTACAGTTCCGAACATTCCGTCAGCGACGCAACCCTGATGGCTCAATGGCTGGGCCTTGATTACAATATAATCCCAATAGAAAACATTCATACCGCTTTCGAGCAGGCAATAGACCCGCTGATTGCCGGCACAGGAAGCTGGGGCGAGCTGGCAGGAGAAAACGTCCAGGCCCGAATTCGCGGCAATCTGGTAATGGCCTGGTCGAACGCCAAAGGCTATCTGCCGCTGGCAACCGGCAACAAGTCCGAACTCGCCGTGGGATACTGTACGCTCTACGGCGACATGTGCGGCGGCCTTGCTCCAATCGGCGACGTGCTCAAAACCGACGTCTACGCCATAGCCGCGCATCTGAACGAACTCCGTAACGGCGAATGCATCCCGCAGAATATCATCACCAAGGCCCCCAGCGCCGAACTCAAGCCCAACCAGACCGACCAGGATTCGCTGCCGCCGTATGATACGCTTGATAAAATTCTGCGAAGATACGTCGAACTGGACATGCCGGTCAAGGAAATCATCGCCGAAGGATTCGACGACGCCACAGTCAGAAAAGTCGTCCGAATGGTTGACCGCACAGAATATAAGCGTCAGCAGGCAGCCCGCGTGTTGAAGGTGTCGCACAGGGCGTTCGGCATGGGCAGACGTGTGCCGATAGCCCAACGATTCGTGGATGCCGACGCGAGAGAAAAAATCTGATGCAGATAATATGCGGAAATTGCGGCCAGCAGATTGAACTCGATGAGTCGGCGGAAGCCGCCTCGATTCGCTGTCCGTCGTGTTCGCATGAAATCCTGTTGACCGATTCACACTCGAACGGCATAGATGAGAACGACGGTTTCGCATCTCGCGCCAGGCGGCTGCTCAGCGAGGCGATGCAGATAGAATGTGAAAACTGTTCGCTCTGTCTGAAAGTCGCCAAGAAGATGGCCGGCCGCCGGATAAGATGTCCTGGCTGCGGATACATGATAAACGTGCCGGCTGAAATTCTGGACCCGGAAGCGTTCGAGGAAGTCAAGCCCGCCACCGCCGAATCCGTACTTGCCGCCGTCGCCCAAGCCAATTCAACTACGGCTGAACAGCCAGCCGCATCAAGTCATCACCATAAGCCGTATAAAAAACCAGGTATGGGCGTTATGCCCTGGATTCTGCTGCTGGTGGCAGCCGGCTTGGTAGCAGGCATAGTCTACGGCATTCATGTGATAAAAAACAAACCTGCGGCAAATTTGCAAAACAATCCGCCCGACGCGGAAAACCAGTTAACTTTATCCCAATCCGTCAAGCCATCCGATAAGATGGCATCGGTGCGGATACTTTCATGCGGGTGGCGGATGTTCGCAAATCCAGCCGGCTATTTTCCGGCTGAACAGGGCAGATGCTATGCACGCCTGGAACTTCAGATAACAACCGGCGATACGCCCGTCGAGTTTCTTTTCGACGATACCGACGCCTTTATAGAATCCGGCGGAACTCGTTACTACGCAATCGGTATGGAACTGAACGCTGCGTCAATAATACCAGCCGACGTAAACCGAACGCCGCTTAAAATCAATCCTCATACCAACCTTAGCGGACTTCGTCTGATATTTAATCTGCCGGCGGCTGAATTTCGCGGAAGGCTGGAAATCAAAGGCTGCAATGACCAGTTCGTATCTTTGTCGGCTCCGCCGCAATATTCCGTAAATCTGCCCGGCCAGTATATCGAACATATGCCCCGTAACCTCAAGCCCATGCAGCATGACCCTATTATCAGGGAATTTCAGCTGAATTACGGGTTGACGCTGCTCGCTTCACATTCAACCGGCAAGGTTTTTGCCATAAAAATTCCACAGGCACAGATATCCGGCACAGCGGAGCTTCAGCCTGACCGGACATTCGTACTGCGGCTAAGCCATCCGAGACACGGAATGCTTACCTGCAAGGCTGTTCTGAGCGAAGACGGCAAGATGCTGTTTGTGTTCCTCGGCGATAAGCCCATGCAACAGCTAATCTTCCAAAAACAGCCCAGCCGATAAAAAGAAAAAACTTTGCACTTTGAGAAGAATAGTTTATCCTATTTCCATGCCAAAAACGACATTTTACATTCTGGCTGTTGTGGCCGCCGGCTTATGCGGCTGCGTGCCGCAACACGTCAAACCAATGGAACCCGAGCCGGCCACGCAGGCAGAAAGAAATTTCAACGCCCTCTGGGAATCCAGCCGTGAATTGCTGAAAAAATACGACTACGAAATAGACCGCATGGATAAACGTGAAGGCATCATAACCACATACGCCACAACCGGCGGACAGTTTTTTGAAGTCTGGCGGAAAGATTCGGGCAATTTTTTCGACTGGCGTGAAAATTCCGTAAAGACAATGCTCCGCGCAGTCAGGATAACCATTTTCCGCGTCGGCGATTCCGACAGGTATGATTTCCAGCTTGAAGTGCGGATGGCCAGAACCGATTTGCCCAACGCCGTGTTATCCGATACCAGCCAGACAAATAACATAATAGAAAACGGCGGCCCAGCCGCAAAGGTACATCAAGTCGAATATTATCGCCGCAAAGACGCGTTCGACCACCTGACGTTCGAAGATCTCAGCCGCGTTCCCGACAAGTCTGAATCGCATGACCTGCCGGCGATGAAAACATCAAACGCCGCTTCGATTATTATTCCAATGGGCCGCGATGCCGACCTGGAAGCCAAAATGACGACGCGCCTCAAAGACGCCGTCGAAACATATTCGCCCCGCCGCGCCGGCACATGGGTTTCATTCTGAAATGCAGCCGGTAAAGAAAATTCAGCAACTCCTCGACGCACACGACGCCAGGCCTATGGGCCGCTTCGGCCAGTGCTTCCTGATAGACCTCAACTACATGGCCAAGGTTCTGGATATCGCAGCCGTCGACGCTAAACAATGTACGCTTGAAGTCGGGCCAGGAACCGGTTCACTCACTGAAGAACTGCTGAAAAAATCGGCAAAAGTGGTAGCGGCAGAAATAGACCGCAAATTTTGCGAAATCCTGCGAGAAATTTTTGGCGAACGCGAGAATTTTACGCTCATAGAGGGCGACGCGCTGGACGGTAAACATGCCATCGCTGAAAAGATACTGCATGCCGTCTCGCCGCGATGCTCGCTCGTGGCTAATCTGCCGTACAATGCGGCAACGTCACTGGTAATCGACGCACTCATCGAATCCTGCCTTGCCGTCTCGCAGCCGGCAAACCACGTTACGTTCGACAGCCTGACATTCACTGTACAAAAAGAAGTCGCCGACCGGCTGGCAGCGGTACACGGCGACGATTACGGACTGGTCAGCGTCATCGTGGCTCTTATGTCGGATATAAAACTCGGGCCCGTCATACCGCCAAGCGCATTCTGGCCGCAACCTAAAATAGATTCAAGGATAGTTCGCATAGATTTTAATCCACAAAAAGCCGTAAAAATCAAATCTCTCGATACGTTGCGAAAACTTCTGCACATGGCCTTCACCCAACGTCGCAAACATCTGCTGGCTGCGGCTAAAGCAAAAAATTCTCCGTTCACCCCCCAACAGCTCGCAACCGCCCTGCTGCAACTGAATATGCCCCAAACCATGCGATGCGGCGAAACATCGCCGGAATTTTTTTTGAATCTTTCAAATATTCTGGCTGACTGATGCAGCAACCATACGATGGAACGCCAACGACGAATATAGTGGCCGGAAGCGGCAATGCCTGTCAAAGCGGTTCTTTGGCTGCATTATCGCGTTATTTCTTTACAAAAAATTTCAAATCATAAATTGGCATTTGAATTCAAGAAGACGGTGTCTTAAAATTCTATCTGTAAATTTTGAATTTCAATATCCATGAGTTGCTTCGGATTTTTATAAATTTTAACAAAGAAATGTTACCAATAAATCGCTATATTGACCACGCAGTGTTGAAACCGGAACTGACCCGCGACGAGACTGTCCGCCAGATAGAATCAGGCCTGCAATTTAACGTCCGCACGGTCTGCGTCAAACCGGCGGATATATTAATTGCCCAAAAAATTCTCGACAGCAGTCAGACTGAAGTATCATGCGTGTTGTCTTTTCCGCACGGGAACTCACTTCCCGCGTCGAAATCCGACGAAGCCAGCCGTTATATCGACCTGGGCGTAGCGGAAATCGACATGGTCGTGAATTACGGTTTGATTCGTAGCGGCCTGTGGGATGAACTCCGCAAAGATATATTGGCCGTAACAACTCAGACAAAACTGGCTGGCGTAAAAGTGAAAACCATTCTGGAAACCGCCTGCCTGACGGCTGAGCAGATAGATACGGCTACGAAAATCGCCGTGGAGTGCAATGCTGATTTCGTGAAAACTTCAACGGGTTTCGGCCCTGGCGGGGCCACTGAAGAGGCTGTCCGCGTAATGCTCAAAGCCGCCGACAGCCGAATCGGCGTAAAAGCGTCCGGCGGAATCCACGACTTTTCTACCGCGGCGACATATCTAAAAATGGGCGTCACTCGCCTGGGCATCGGTGCCGCGACGACACCGGTAATATGTAATGCCGCCTGCGCAGACGTCGAAAATTTTTGATAGATGATTGTTCCGCTACACTGCTCAGATATATTCAGGATTGCAGATATTTCAGGCTTAATTTCGCCGAGTCCATAGGCGACGCAGCCCAGTTGCCGTCCTGCTCGACAAACGCGTATT
>CAZIAZ010000041.1:0-27137 GCA_964536835.1 uncultured Planctomycetaceae bacterium
GCCCGCAAAATTGCTCGATTTCGGCGACGCCCATGTTTTTGGGATAGGTTCTATATAATTCCACAGGTCTTGATACGTAAAGATTCCAGCATGAACGTACATGCCGCTACACGACAGCATATCAAAACCTGTGGGGTTTTCCCAAAAATCTTTTAATTGCCGATGGAAAAATATATGACACCGTACAGTCGGGTTATCGGCTGATTTTTAGAGCAGGGCTTCGTTCAACGAGCCGGAGCGGAAGCCGTGCGGGTCGATTGAAACCTCGTCGAATCCCAGTAATCGTATTTCCGTAATGATTTGCATTTGAATTTCAAACGGCAGCGGCAGACGATCGAGAGGCAGTTCTATTGATGCGCTATGTGAAAAATGTCTTAGCCTGCATTCATCGAAGCCGAAATGCTGTTTTAGAATGTCCTCGCCGGCTTTTATCTGTTCGAACGCCTTTTTTGTAAGCCGCGTGTTGTAAGGTATGCGACTTGCGAGGCAGGGCTGAGCCGGTTTGTCGAAATTCGGCAGGTCGAATTTACGGGCTAGCCGTCGGATTTCGCTTTTGGTTATTCCAGCCGCCAGGAGAGGCCGCAGTATGCCGAGTTCATCCTCAGCCCGCAAGCCCGGCCGAAAGTCGCTGGCGTCATCGGCATTAGCCCCGCTGAGGACGGCACTGTAGTTTTCCTTTTGTGCTATGTCCTGCATCATGGAGAAGATGAGTTTTTTGCACCAGTAGCATCTGTCCGGCGGATTTGAGATTATTTTTTCGTCCTGGAGGCTGTCCATGTTTATGGTTTGCCACGGCACTGCGAGTTGGCTGGCCAATTTGCCGGCTAGTGCGGTTTCGGAAGGGTGATGAAAATAACCGGCCGCTGTTACCGCCAGCACGTTAGCCTCGCCTAAAGACGTTTTGGCCAGGTACAGCAACAGCGACGAATCCACTCCGCCTGAAAAACCGACAACAACACGCTGTTTACTGCAAATCATATCCTTACAGGCTGCCAGTTTGTCGTCAAGGCTGCCGGTATGTTCCAGCTGATTGTCCATGCCGACATTATAGCTGTTTTGCAGCTGATTTTCAGGGTATTTTCTGGCAAAAGCAGGGTAAAAATGTATAATATCCTGCCATGAAAGACAATACCGACAGGCAGGATGCTATATGCCGGATATTCAGGACAAGACGCAGGAAGGCGTTAAAACTGGCAGGATGCCAAGCCTCCTGCAACACGATTCTGATTTCCAATCCGTTCGACGTTGAATATCTGACCGGCTTTAATGGCGGCGACAGTTATCTTCTTATCGGCCAGGATGTTGTAACGCTTGTGACCGACAGCCGCTATACTGAGCAGGCTGGCAGCCAGTGTGGGCCGGACGTTCAGATTTTCACCCGTAAAAGTCCTATGAGCAAAGCGGTTGCCTTGGCATTGAAAGGCAGCGGTACAAGACGGCTGGGCATACAGTCTTTGCATGCGACGGTTGCTTTGGCCGAGTCTCTTCAGGAATTGTTGGGGAAAAAGGCTGTAATTCCGCTAAAACCGTTTATTTACCAGTTGAGAATGATAAAAGATGACGCCGAGCTGGTACTTATGCGAAAGGCTTACAGGATAGCTGTGGAGTCATTCTGCGAACTCGTCGGCAGGGGGGCGTCGTATTGGCTGGGCCGTACGGAATTGCAGATTGCCGCCGAACTGGACTACCTTATGGTCTCTGCCGGCGCCACGAAGCCGGCGTTTGACACCATAGTGGCTGCCGGCGAAGCGGCGTCAATGCCGCATCATGCCACGTCAGCCAGAAAAATACGACCCGGCCAGGGAATATTGCTGGATTTCGGCGCCAGATATCGTGGATATTGCAGCGACTTGACGCGGGTGGTGTTTGTGGGTAAAATTCCTCCCCGTATATCAAGGTTTTATGAAACCGTATATGCTGCGCAGCAGGCTGCGATAGACGCAATTCGGCCGGGCGTAAAGGCTTGTCGGGTTGACGCCGTTGCCCGCGGCATTATCGCGGATGCGGGTTACGGCGAAAATTTCCTGCATAGCCTGGGCCACGGACTTGGGCTGGAAGTTCATGAAATGCCGACTCTTTCCGCACTGAGTTCAGCCGTGCTAAGAAAAGGCATGGTAGTTACGGTAGAACCGGCGATTTACCTTCCCCGCGTCGGCGGGGTGCGTATAGAGGATGACGTGGAAATCACGGCGTCCGGTGCCAGGCTGCTTGGTGCGGCTGGCCGAAAAAATATGGATGATATGATTTTGCAGTGAGATTAACAGGGAAGGACAGAAATATGTCAAAAAAGGCAGTCAAAAAGACGGCGTCGAAAACCGCCGCCGGCAAAGCTGCGAAAACCGCCGTAACGGCGGCATGCGATAAAGAAAAGGTAAGAAAGAACGTTGTTTCAGGCAAACCCGCCAGCCCGCTTTTGTGCGACGTGGAACACCTGATGCATATAATGGCTGCCAACGATGTTACGGAAATAGACATCGTGGACGGCTCGCGGAAGATATCGCTCAAACGCGGTACTTGTGCGGCGGCTCAGGCTGTGGCAGCTCCCGCTGCAACGATTGCCGCGGCAGCCGCGGCTCCGGCGATTGTGCCCGCGGCCGGCAAGGCTGCGACATCTGCTGCCGGTACAGATGAAGATGAAAACCTGCAGAAAATCACCAGCCCGATGGTCGGCACATTCTATTCCTCGCCGAGTCCGGACTCCGAGTCGTTCGCCAAAGTCGGCGACGCGGTAAATGATGATACCGTCGTCTGCATAATCGAAGCCATGAAAGTCATGAATGAAATCAAGGCTGAGATTAAGGGCACTATCGTGGAAGTGTGTGTCAAGAACGCCCAGCCGGTGGAATTCGGCCAGGTGCTCTTCAAGGTCAAACCCTGAGCGGCCTGCCGCATGCGGAGAATTACCGGATGATTTCACGCGTACTTATAGCAAATCGCGGCGAGATTGCGTTGCGCATCATTCGCGCCTGCAAGGAACTGGGACTTGAAACGGTGGCGGTCTTCAGCGAAGCCGACCGCGAGGCAAGTTACCTGCATCTCGCTGACGACCGCATATGCATAGGCCCTGCACCGTCTTCTGAAAGCTACCTGAATATTCCTCGCATAATCGCGGCGGCAGAAATTGCCGACGTCGATGCGATTCACCCCGGCTACGGTTTTTTGGCTGAAAATGCCCATTTTGCGGATGTATGCCGCGATTGCAAGATAAAATTCATAGGCCCTACCGTCGAGAACATGATGCTCCTCGGCGACAAGATAGCCGCCAAGAAGTTAGCCATCAAAGCCCAGGTGCCCACCACGCCTGCCAGCGAAGGCGCCATCGAAACGCTCGATGAAGCCCTCGATTGTGCACGTCATATCGGCTATCCGGTTGCCCTGAAAGCCGCTGCCGGCGGCGGCGGACGCGGCATACGCTTTGCGCATAATGAAGCAACTTTGCGAAACATTTTTCCGCAGGCTCAGACCGAAGCGAAGATAGCCTTCAACGACGGCCGAGTTTTTATGGAAAAGTGCATCGAGAATTTCCGTCATATCGAAGTTCAGATTCTCGCCGACGAACACGGCAATGTCGTTCACTGCTGGGAGCGTGAATGTTCCGCCCAGCGTCGTAATCAGAAGGTCATAGAGCAGACGCCGGCTCCTAATCTGCCGCAGAAAGTTCGCGAGGATATTTGTGAGGCATCAGCCCGGCTCGCCCGCGAAGCCGGCTATCAGAACGCCGGCACGGTCGAATATATGCTCGACCAGAACAATAATTTCTACTTTCTCGAAGTCAATACCCGTATCCAGGTTGAACACTGCATAACAGAGATGGTGACCGGACTTGACCTGGTCAAATGGCAGTTGCGCATTGCAATGGGCGAAAAACTCGATATAAAGCAGAAGGACATCCGCCAGAGCGGGACAGCCATCGAATGTCGCATAAATGCCGAAGATCCTGCACGAAATTTCATGCCGTCGCCCGGCGTCGTCAAAGCGTTTCATGCCCCTGGCGGCCTCGGCGTGCGGTGGGATTCGCATGTCTATCAGGGTTACACGATTCCGCCGACGTACGACAGCATGGTCGGCAAGCTCATAGTGCATCGGCCGAGCCGCAGTGAAGCCATCGCCGTTGCAAAACGCGCACTGGACGAATTCGTTATATCGCCGACGAAAACGACCATACCGCTCTGCCGCGCTATACTTGAGCACGAAAAATTCGTCAAAGGCCAGTGGGATACCAAGATGATTGAACGCGAAATGCTTCCGCCGCGCGAATGAGTATGTAAAAATCTTTTGGAATATACGTTGTTCAAAGGTTTTTGTAGCCCATCCCCAAAATATTGGCGTTACTGAAAATCAAGCAATTTTGCGGGCTGGCAAAGAAGCAAAGCGGCGTCATATTTGGTGATATCTGCCGTTTTTTCTGATGCTGGTCTAAAATAATAAGAGAAAGACTCTTTTTATGGACTTTAATTCGTCTGCTTGCATAAGTGGCAGAGATATGAAGTTTCTCGTGGAACTTACGGCTGATGTCGTTGAGGCGTCTCGCGTGCCGCAGGGAACGAAAGTTTTGAGTTATGGGCCTAATTCTACGGGGGGAACGATAATTCGGCCTGGCGGGAGGGGATGTTACCCGGCATTCTGGGTGCGCGATTACGCGATGTCGCTTGAAACAGGCATGATTACGTTGGAAGAGCAGGAGCATGCGTTGCGATTGACGGCGGCTACGCAGCAGGAAGGTGATTGGCTGACCATATCGGGCAGTTGCGTTCCTCACGGTTCGATAGTAGATCATGTCAGCCTCGAAGGAAAGGCAATATTTTTCCCTGGCACGCTGGATGACTATGAAAATCAGGGTGGTATCTGGGGTAAACGGCCGTCTCTTGACGACCATTTTTATTTCATTCATATGGCATGGTATCTTGCTGTTGCCGCAAAAAAGCCTGAAATTTTGTCGCTTGAGGTTGGCGGCAGAACGATTCTCGAACGGTTGGCATTGGCGTTCGCAGTTCCTCCGTCTGATTCCGATACCTGTCTAGTGCGTTGTGACGAGAATACTCGCGGCGTATCGTTTGGGTTTGTCGATGCGATAATGCATACCGGCAAGCTGCTTTTCTGTTCTCTATTGAAATATCGTGCAGCCGAAGAGATGGCGGAACTTTTCAAACTTGCCGGAGATGATACGAATGCTGCCAGGTATGTATCCGTCGCCGCTAGCCTGAAGCGTAACATAAACAAGGTTTTTCCGCCGGATGCCGGTTTGCCGCATGCGTCTACCGGCATCAGCGCTCAAGGCGATGTGTGGGGAGCGGCGTTCGGAGTCTATATCGGAGCATTTGACGGCGACGCGACAAAAAAAATCTGTATGACGTTGCGGGATTCATATCTCGACGGAACGCTTACGTATCGCGGAAATGTCCGCCACGTGCGGACGTGCGATGATTTTAATGCGATAACCGCGTGGGAGCGGTGCGTGGGTGAAAGTATGAAAAACCGTTACCAGAATGGCGCATACTGGGGCACGCCGGTGGGTTGGGTCTGTTGGGCGATTTCGCAGGTTGACCCTGCGGTTGCGGTGCGTCTGGCGGAGGAGTATATTGAGGAACTCAGGGAGGGCGACTTCCGACAGGGTACGGATTTCGGTTCGCCGTGGGAGTGTTTTCATCCTGATTGCGGTTACAGGCAGAATCCTGTTTACATGACTAGTGTCTCATGCCCTCTGGCGGCGTTCAGAAAATTATGGCCCTATAGTAATTCTCGAAAGTCTCTGTGAATAGTCTGCCGTTTCTCCTGATATTGTTAATACCGTAATAAGCAATAACGACAGCTTAAAACGATGGTTTTGTCTTTGCAGATGTTGCCGAAACATTCACGGTTATTTTCAAGAACGGCCTCTAAACTGTTTAGAAAAATTAGAGCGGTTTATTTTCTTTTGCAAACCACTTTTTTAGCAGTTTTTAAATTTTTATGGAAAAAGCATTCAACAAAAAAGCCGCTGCCTCGCAAAGCAGCGGCTTTTGTTTTTGTGGTATTGTACTGTTATAGTGTGCCTTTGGTGCTGGGTATTTCGTCGGTACGGTCAGGGTCGATGGATTTCGCCTGACGCAGCGCCTGCGCAAGAGCCTTGAAAATTGCCTCAGCTATGTGATGGTCATTGCTGCCGTAGGGCACATTGACGTGAAGATTCATTTTGGCGACGTTGGCAAAGCGGCTGATGAATTCCTGAATGAGTTGCGTATCCATTTCGCCGATTTTGTCGGACAGGAATGAGACGTTCCATACTATGGCGGCTCTGCCGGATAAATCGACCGACACGTCAGCCAGCGCTTCATCCATCGGCACGCGGGCATTGCCGTAGCGGCGAATTCCCTTTTTGTTGCCGAGGGCTTTTTCCAACGCTTCACCCAGGCATATTGCGACGTCTTCCACCGTGTGATGTGCGTCTACCTGCAAGTCGCCTTTTGCCCGGACAGTCATATCGCAGAGGCTGTGTTTGCCGAGATGGTCGAGCATGTGGTCCAAAAACCCTACGCCGGTTTTGCAGTCGGTACAGCCTTTCCCGTCGAGGTTGAGCGAGATTTCTATTTCCGTTTCGTTCGTTTTCCGCTTTATTTCGGCTGTTCTGTTCATATCTGCCTCAATGATTCCAGCATTGTCCAGTTTTCTTCCGGCCGGCCCATGGTTATGCGCAACATGCCGGGCTTTTCAAAGTATCGAACAAATATGCCCTTTTCCTTGAGGTTTTCATATTCGGCAGCCGAGTTTCCGTCCGCCGGCGCCGCAAATACGAAATTAGCCATACTTGGGTAAACCCGCCATGAACGGGCTTTAAGCTCGGCTGACACATCCTTTCTGGAGTTCAGGATTTTTTGTACGTTCTGGTTTTTCCATTCCTGGTCTTGCAGGGCGATGCGGCCTATCTCCAGCGGAAGTACGCCGACGTTGTAGATTTCCTTTGTTTTCCAGAGTTCGCGAAGAATTTCCGGCTGACTGACGGCGAAACCGAGCCGCAGGCCAGCTAGCGAATAACCCTTCGATAATGTGCGGATGACCAGTACGTTGTCGTATTCTTTCACGAGCGGCACAGCAGTAAAACCTGCAAAGTCGGCATACGCCTCATCTATCACCAGCAAGCCGCTGTTGTGCAGGCTGGCAGCCATTTCAGCCAGAACTTCAACACTGACGGCTCCGCCGGTTGGGCTGGCGGGATTGGCTACGTATGTGACGGCTCCGCCGGCTCTTATCAGATTCTGTACCGGCAGATTGAAATCTTCGTCGAACGGCACGGTTTTAAGGCCGTCGTTTTCTATTATTGCCTGTGTTTCGTAAAACGGGAACGTGGGCGTCGGTACGACGACAGGCCCGCGGCAGGCACGGGCCAGCATGACCAGCAGATTGTCGCTGCCGTTGCCGATTTGTACCCAGGCCGGCGGCACATCAAACAGCTCTGCCGCTGTTTCGCAAAATTCTCTGCCGGCTGGGTCGGGATAATTTCGCAAACGTTCCGCGTCGAAACTGCGCAGAAACTCCGTTATCCGCGGCGACGGCGGATAGGGATTTTCATTGGTATTCAATTTGATTACGCTGTGCAGTTCCCGCGGCTGTTCGCCAGGGACGTACGCCTGCATGTCCGATATGTTCTGCTTGATATATTTCATGATGCTTTCTGCCTTGCAGACATAAGATTATAAATAAAATAACGAAAATAAAAAATCAGAAATTGGGAATTAGAGCATGTTAAATTTGAAATTGCGCCTTGTTGCGTCGGGGAAAATTCGAAATATCGCCGAATATGCTTCAGTCTTCTTCCTGGCTGCGACCCCAAGCCTGCCCAAAACTGAATTTTGTTATCTGACCTTTATCGCCAGCATTGTCAGGTCGTCGTGATTGTACTGTATGCCGGTGAATTTACGCATTTCCCATACGCAATATTTGTCTATGCCTTCGGCGGAAAGATTCTGGTTGACGGCGCCGAGAAGTGCTTTTTCGACGCGATGTCGGCCGAATTCTTCGCCGTGGTAGTTAGCCGCCTCGCTCAAGCCGTCGGTATAGGTGAAAAATACGTCGCCGCTTTTGAGGTCGAAAAATTCTTTTGGGTATTCCATGTCCGGCATTATGCCGATGACGCCGCCTCGTGCTTCGAGATGAAATATCTTGCCGTTGCGCACTACTACCGGCGGCATATGGCCGGCGCAGCAATAGGTCAGACGATTTATCTTCGTATCCAGAACGCCGTAAAAAATCGTGGCGAAGTCCGAGACCTCCGTGCCTGCACACAGGTCGCGATTGACCTTTTCGAGCACGTCGGTGATTTCGTAGACGTTCGAAGCGTGCGCTCGCAGCGATGCACGGATGGTCGCCATCAATAATGACGCACGGACGCCTTTGCCCACGACGTCGCATATCACTATGCCGATATTTTTTCCCGGCAGTTCCAGAAAATCGTAAAAGTCGCCCGACAGTTCCTGGCAGGGCACGTAGAATGGCGATATGTCATAACCTGCGGCCTGCGGCATTTTCTGCGGTATCAGCCGCCGCTGTACCACGCGAGCCATGGAAAGCTGCCGCTTTATACGCATGGATTCCTTGACTTCCTTGAAAAGCTGGGCGTCCGCGATGACCGCCGCCGCTGCGCCTGCCATCGTTTTTAGCATCTGCCGTTCGAACCAGTCGAATTCATATTTGTAGTCTTTATAAACCCGTAATACGCCGATGGGTTTATCCTTATATATAAGAGCCACACACAATGCGCTGATAAGGCCTTCCCTGGCGGAGACTTCGGGGTCTTTTACGCGAGGGTCGGTTGTCATGTCTTCGACGTAGACGGTTTTCGTCGTTGCAAGTGTCTGCTGGTCGAGAGGACTTTCGGACACTGGCATGGGTGCCTTATCCAGGTATTGCGGATTGATGCAATGCAGGGCGCGTATTATGAGATTCTGGCCGTCAGGGCTGAGCAGCCGTATCGCGCAAGCCTTGGCGTTGAGCGCCTCCACGATTTTCTGCGTGACGAGATTGAGCGTTTCCTGAAGATTGCCGCCGCTGGTGATGTTGGCCATCACGCGGTTTATGGTCATAATCTGTCGGATTCGCGCGCGACGTAACGTGGTCTCGCGGCAGAATCGGATGAGAACGTTAGCCATAAGCTTGAGCAGTTTTATGCGAAACGATTCCAGCGCGACATCCAATTTGTCCGTATCCGCCGGCTGGTACATGCGGAGATATCCGATTATTTCGCCTTCATACTTTATACTGGTCTGCGCAAAAAGTTCATGTGATGGAGTGATACGGTTATTGACAAATACCGCCGTTCCGTCAGCACTGCATATTGCTATTGGATAGCCGGCTACTGCGCCGAATGCCAACTGTAATTGGCTGAGAGTTTTTTTATCGATATATTCAGTTAAGCTAAACATTCCGTTTTCCTGTCCGACGGTTGTGCCGAGCATGGCCCACCGTAGGAGCAACTTTATCTTTCGTCCTTGAACCTGACTATATTCTAGGGATGCGGACATGGTTGGCAAGTTCCTCTGTAAAAAAATATTTTTTGAGTTCCAGTTTTCATCTGCCATATTCCCATGAAATCATGCAAATAGCGTTTGTATTCCGTTAAAAAAGCGTTATAATTCCGAACGCCCTGCACCAATAAATTTTTTTATAGGGATTGCCGGTGTGGATTGTGCATGTCCGGCTTTTGAGAAGGCGGAATGACGCAAATCACTGTGTAATCGAATATTACAGGAGATTGTCCATGGCGAAAGTATCTTCAGCGTCGGCTGAGCATATCATCGGGAGGCTGGAACGGTTTAAGGTGGAAATTCCTTCGTGGGGATTTTCGCAGACCGGCACGCGGTTTGGCAAATTTCTCCAGGACGCCGCCGCCGTCGATATGGACGACAAACTTGCCGACGCCGGCCAGGTTAACAAATATACCGGTATGACTCCGACGGTGGCTGTTCACGTACTTTGGGATTTCCCGAACGGCTATGACCGGCAGGTCGTTAAAATTGCGGAAAAATACGGCGTAAAGATTGGTGCGATTAATCCCAATGTGTTTCAGGACCAGTGCTACAAGTACGGTTCGATAACCAATCGTGATGCTAAAATCCGCAAGCGTGCTACCGGCCACATCATCGATTCTATTGAGATTGGCAAGAAGACCGGCAGTGAATACGTTTCGCTGTGGTTTGCCGACGGTGCGAACTATCCGGGGCAGGCCGATATCCGCCAGCGTAAGGCATGGGCTACCAAGTCGCTGCAGGATGCCCACAAAACGCTCGGCAGAAATCAGATAATGCTGCTGGAATACAAACCTTTTGAGCCGGCGACGTATTTTACTGATTTCTGCGATTGGGGGGCCAGCTATATTTTTGCCAAAAATGCCGGCAAAAACGCCAAAGTCCTCGTCGACCTCGGCCATCACCTGCTGGGCCAGAATATCGAACAGATAGTCGCATGGCTGATAGACGAGAAAATGCTCGGCGGTTTTCACTTCAACGACCGTAAATATGCCGACGATGACCTTACCACCGCTTCGATTGACCCGTATCAGGTGTTTAGAATTTTCAATGAGATTGTCAACGAAGAATGGCTGACCGGCAAAGACATCAAACTTGCGTGGATGGTTGACCAGTCACACAATATCAAGCCGAAAATTCAGGCTCAGATTCAGACTGTCATGGCAATACAGGAACTGTTCGCCAAGGCATTGCTGGTTGACCGCAAGGCTCTGGCGGCGGCACAGGCGGCTGAGGACGTAATCGGCGCAGAAACTGTTTTGCGGGATGCGTTTACGGCTGACGTTTCAGGGATTTTGAAGGCTGTCCGCAAAAACCTCGGTGTGCCGGCGAACCCGCTCAAAGCCTTCCGCGATAGCGGCTATGAAGAAAAAGCCGCCAAAACGCGAATTCAGAAACGTAAAGACCTCGGCATTAATGAAGGCGGGGCTTTCGCGTAATTTGATTTTTGTGAGAACAGAACAAGAGCGACCAACTAAAATTGGCCGCTCTTTTTTTGTAGAACCTGTCCATCAAACATGCCTGCCGCAAACAGCAGCAAACGCAAAGTCAGGTTTAGAGTGGTTCTCTAAAGAATTTTCTTTTTGAGCGTCAGCGAAAGTTTTCCTGCTAAGGACGTCGAAGCAGGCAACCTGCATGGTTTCCGATGCAGACGGACAATAGCAGGGAAACTTGCAGCAAGCTTCAAAAGGAAAATAATTTTGAGAACCGCTCTAATATGCTCTGGTGAAAATTTTTATGGCGTTTCATTTTAACAGTGCCTGCATTGCACGATAGCGAGCCGGACTTATACGTATTATCTTTTTGAATTGGCGGCAGAAATAGTTGCCGTCGGAAAAGCCTACGTCGAACGCGATTTTAGTTACCGGTTTGTCGGTTTCTGTCAACAGGCGGCAGGCACGGCTTATCCGGTAATGGAGAAGATAATCCACAGGCGTTGTGCCGGTTGCCCGCCGGAAAATTCTCAACAGATTCCGTGATGAAATTTTGGCGATATCGGATAGTTGAGCCAGCGAAATTTCGTCCGCATAGTTTTTTTCGATGTATTCCATTACTGCGTCTGTCTGTAAGACGGAAACCGACGTCGGAGCGTCGCTTTTGTAGCATGTCGAAAGAAATCCTGCTATCTCAAGCAGCAAGCCGGCGGCTATCAGATTGTTGCCGCTGCTTTTTATAGCCGGCATCTGCTTCTGTATGCTGGAAAGGAGCGACTGTACCTTTTTCAGTTCGCTGTCGCTGAGTTGCATATGACTGGTGTCTCTGTGCCTGTCGCTCTGAAAAAGGAAATAAAAACCCTGTTTTTTGGGTATTTCCGCAGTAAGACGGTCGAACCACGACAAATCGAACAATATGTTCATGATACACAACGAACGTGTCTGACGGTAGCCGTGCGGATGCGACGGCTGAATGACGAAGACATCTCCACGGCGTATTGGATATTCCTCATCCTGCGTGTAGTGCAGACCTCGGCCGGAAGTGGTAATGACCAGTTCCATGAATTCATGTGTATGAAGGCCGATATCATTCTGGCGCCTTTGGAGGCTCAGAGCCATGGGGAATTCATGGGAGAAGTAATTATTGGATTTGTAACTGGATGAAGGCATGGCGATATAATGCTATAAATTGTCGAAATAATCAAGGCTTTTCCCCTAAAAACACTGTACACTGTGGCGATACTTTTTGGAGTGTACCAATATGCTTGACGAAATGATTAGGGATTTTTCCGAGGCAGGCTGCGAGTATCGCGCCAAACCTTTCTGGGCGTGGAACGGCAAAATGTTGCCGGAAGAGCTGCGCAGGCAGATAAAGATAATGAAACGTATGGGGTTGGGCGGTTTTTTCATGCATTCTCGCGTCGGCCTTGATACGCAGTATCTCGGCGACGAATGGTTTGAATGCGTGGAGGCTTGTGTCGACGAAGCGAAAAAACTCGACATGCAGGCTTGGTTGTACGATGAAGATCGTTGGCCGAGCGGAGCCGCCGGCGGACTTGTTACGAAAAATCCGGAACACCGGCATAAATATCTGTCTGTTGAAATATTTGACGGACCGACTGACGTCAAAAATGAAAATGGTTTCATGGCGGTGTTTGTCGCAAAACTCAAAGGCGCCAAGGCATCCGACGTCAAACGGCGGCAGTGCGGCTCGATAACGCCCGCAGCCGGCGAAAAAATCCTGGTCTTTCGCCAAAAAACGTCCGACTGCTCATCGTGGTATAATGGTTATTCCTATCTGGACGTGATGAGCGAAGAGGCGGTGGCGGCATTCATTGAGAGTACGCACGAAAAATATCTCGAAAATTGTGGCGATGATTTCGGCAAGGCGATTCCGGGCATATTCATGGATGAGCCGAATCATGGGCCGTATTTCGCCAGAATTCAGGAAATTGGCAATGTCGACGGCGTGCCGTGGACGCCGAAATTGCCGGAAATTTTCAAAGCCCGCTACGGCTACGATATTTTGGACAGGATTGTCGAGGTTTTCTTCGATGTCACGGATTTGGACGAGCAGGGCATTACGCCGGCACGCCACGATTATCACGACTGCACGACGTATCTTTTCTGTACGGCGTTCGGCCGACAGCTGTATGAATGGTGCGAGAAGCATGGGATTGATTTGACCGGCCATGTGCTGTTTGAGGATACGCTTTATCACCAGTCGCAGGTGGTCGGAAGTTGTCTGCGTTTTTATGAATATATGCAGACGCCGGGCATTGATCTGCTGACGCAGCATTGGACCATATTCGAAACTGCCCGGCAGGTTACGTCGGCTGCGCATCAGTTCAATCGCAAAAGACGGCTGACGGAGACGTATGGCTGTACCGGTTGGGATTTTGAATTTGCCGGCCACAAGGCCTTGGGCGACTGGCAGGCGGCCATGGGCATAAATCTGAGATGTCCGCATCTGTCATGGTATACCATGCTCGGCGAGGCTAAGCGTGATTATCCAGCCAGCATTTTCTACCAGTCGCCGTGGTGGCAGCAGTATGTTGCCATCGAGGAGTATTTCGCCAGGATAAACGCAGCCATGTCCGGCGGCTGTGAGTGTCGGGACGTGCTTGTGATTCATCCGGTCGAAAGCGCGTGGATGTGCGTGCGGCATGGCTGGAATGTTGAGCCGGAAAAATATGGCGACGTTTCACACAATCTTGACGTGGAATTCAAAAAACTCACCCGCTCCCTTGATGCCGCCAATGTCGAATTTGATTTCGGCGACGAGGAAATGATGTCCCGCCTGACGAAAATTTCCGACGGCCGGATAACGGTTGCACATGCGTCATATAAAGCGGTTATCGTGCCGCAGATGATAACCATCCGCAGCACTACCCTGGAATTGTTACGAAAATTCCGTGCTGCCGGCGGAACGGTCATTTTCACCGGCGATGCGCCGCAATATGTTGACGCGGTGCGGAGTGATGCGGCGGCTGAATTTGCAGGGTCGTGCGTCATGCTTGACGCCTCTATGAAAAATATTGAACAGGTCGCCGGCGGATATAGGATAGTTTCGATATTCGATGATAGAGGGAATGAAATTCCGGATGCGTTGCACCTGCTTCGCGAAGATGACGAAGCGTTTTACCTTTTTATTTGTAATACGGCAGCCGATTACGTACCCGATGCAAAAGGCGATTGCGAAATGAGCCGCCTGAAGGTTGTTGAACGTAAACGTGGATATGAGTCGGTGGCCGTGAAAGGTTTTTCAGCGTGCAAAGGCAAGCCGGTTGAACTTAATCCGCTTGACGGCACAATGACGTTTGCCGATGCGAAGAAATGCGGCGACGGATGGACGATAAACACTTCGTTGCCGGCGCTGGCTAGCCGGTTATTCGTGATTCCTAAGGAAAAGAAATCGCGATTAGCCGCCAAAACAGTCAAGCCGCTCAAAAATATTTCATCACGAAAAATTGGCGGCAAAAAGTGGGATTACGTGCTTTCGGAAAATAACGTCCTTGTACTTGATATGCCCAAGTTCCGCATAAACGGTGAAAAATGGCAAAAGCCGCTTGAAATACTCCAGATTGACCGCAAGGTACGCACCGCCATGAATATCAACTCCCGCGGCGGGGAGATGGTGCAACCGTGGGTACGGACAAAAAATCCAAATCCGACGTCGAAGCATGTTGAACTTGAATATGAATTTGACATAAAAACATTGCCGTCCGGTGAACTGAGCTTCGCTATTGAGATGCCGTCGCTTTATAAGGTCTTTGTCAACGATATCGAGCTTGACCGCACCTGCGAGAGCGGCTGGTGGGTTGATTTGTCACTCAGACGGCTGCCTGTCGATCCGACGATGTTGCATATTGGGAAAAACGTCATACGGCTGGAAACGGACTACAATGAAAATCATCCGGGATTTGAGTGTGTTTATCTGCTGGGTAATTTCGGCGTTGTCGTAAAAGGTTGCAGAACGACCATGACTTCTCTGCCCGAACGACTTGATTTGGGTACGTGGACTAAGCAGGGGCTGCCGTTCTATTCCGGCAATGTCGGATATCATACGATGGTTAAAAAACCGTCAGCAGGCAAGAGAGCGTTCATTAAAATCGGCAGATATTGCGGCGTGGCGGTTGAAGTGTTGGTTAACGGCTGTTCTGCCGGCGTGGTAGGATGGGGTGCCGGCGATGAGGCTGAGATTACCAAATTGCTGAATATGCCGCAAAACGAAGTGACAGTTAAAATTCTTGGCCATCGTCGCAACAGCCACGGGCCGCTCCATCTCGGCAAGGATGTCATTGGAATAGGCCCCTATGCATTCGTTCCAGGTGGCGGAATCGAATGGAGCGATGACTACGTGCTGAAAGACATAGGCATGCTTGAACAGCCGACTCTTAAAATATGTGAGTGATTTTTATTTACATGGTACATTATTTCAGGGCAGTGCGTTTGAACGACGCACTGTCTTTTTTTATATTTGCTGCAATGCGGCAAGACAAAATCGGGAAAAATTATAATATAAAAAATTTATCGTTTTTCTTGTTATAGTTTTTGGCATGCTCTATATTAGATATTTAAGTTGAGGGTTTTCAAATGGATACTGACATTTTGGCTATAATCATGCATGACATTGCACGAATAGTTCCATTTTTAAAGGAGATGATTTATGAGCGGTAAGGGCAAATACTTGACGGTTTTTGCGCTGGCGATGATGAATGTGGCAGCCGTTTTCAGTTTGAGGGGACTGCCCATGTTGGCTGACCAGGGCTGGACGGTGATTTTTTACATTTTTTTTGCCACTGTGCTTTTTCTGTTTCCCGTGTCCATGGTGGCTGCGGAGCTTGCTTCCGGTTGGCCGCAATCCGGCGGAGTATTCCGCTGGGTCAAGGAAGCCTTCGGCGACCGCTGGGGATTCGTGGCTATCTGGATTCAATGGATTCAGAACGTCATATGGTATCCTGTGCAGCTTGCTTTTATCGCCGGCTGCCTTGCGTATCTGTGTTTCGATTCAAAACTCGCAGCCAGCAAAGAGTTTACTCTTGGCGTGGTAGTGATAGTTTACTGGGCGGCGACGCTTCTGAATTTTTTTGGCGTGGGGTGGGCTGCCAAGATTGCATCGCTGGGTGTTATTATTGGCACGGTGATTCCAGCAGTCGGCTTGGTGGCGTTGAGCATATACTGGCTAGCGACGGGACATTCAATGGCTATCGATGCGGTCAGTACTCCTGTAATACCAGACCTTACCAAATTCAGCAATGTGTCATTTCTCGGCGGGATAGTTCTGCTCTTTGCCGGCATGGAAGTCTGCGCCGTACACGTACAGGAACTGAAAAACCCTGGCAGGGATTATCTGCGTTCACTGATAATCGCCATGATAGTGATAGTGCTTGTTGCGTTCCTTGGTTCATTTGCCGTGGCGGTGGTCGTGCCGGCTAAAGGGCTGAGTCTGACAAGCGGTGTTCTGCAATGTTTCAATGATGCCGTTGGGAACTGCAAATATCTGCATGAATATATAGGAGCTATTGGCCTGCCGTGGCTGTTGGCGATATTGGGCGGCATGATAGCGTTTTCTGCGACGGCGTCTGTAATCGCGTGGTTAGCCGGCCCATCGAAAGGTCTGCTGGCGACTCGCGAATATGGCTGTATTCCGCCGTTCATGCAGAAGGTTAACAAACGCGGCGTACAGAAAAACATCCTTCTGCTCCAGGGCGCTATGGTTACGATACTTGGATTTGTTTACGTCATAATGCCCAATGTTGGTTCAGCGTTCGTGCTGCTAGCCACGCTGGCGTCGATGCTGTACCTTATAATGTATCTGTTCATGTACGCAGCGGCTATAAAGCTACGCATAAGTCAGCCTGACGTGCCGCGGTCATTCAAAGTGCCTGGTGGTCTGCCGGGGATGATATTTTTCTCCGGCATCGGCATTCTGGCGGTTCTTTTTGCCATTGTTGTCAGTTGGGTGCCGCCGAAAAATCTTTCCGTCGGCACACCGGCTACTTATGTACTGGTGTTGATAATCGGCGTAGTGGTGCTTGGCGGCGCTCCGCTGCTAATATACGCATGCCGCAAACCGCATTGGATAAGTAAAGACACTCAGGAAAACTGATTGCCGGATATGCATGAAATTTCAAAGGAGATGATATTATGGCATTACATGAAAGAAACAGGATACGTGAAAATCTGCTGGACGATGTTTATGCGTCAACCGATATTTCAACGGCATTGCCCAAATACAAACTACCCAAAAATGAGCATGAGCCGCGACACATATACCAGTTGGTACATGACGAGTTGATGCTGGACGGCAATTCGCGTCAAAACCTCGCTACGTTCTGCCAGACGTGGGTTGATCCTGAAATACACGACCTGATGAACGAATGCATAGACAAGAATATGATTGACAAGGATGAATATCCGCAGACGACGGAACTCGAATGCCGTTGCGTTCATATTCTTGCCGACCTTTGGAATTCTCCGGAAGCGGCCAATACTCTGGGCTGTTCGACGACAGGTTCGAGCGAGGCTGCAATGCTTGGCGGGCTGGCTATGAAGTGGAGCTGGCGTGCAAAGATGAAGGCGAAAGGCAAACCGACCGACAAACCCAACATGATATGCGGGCCGGTGCAGATATGCTGGCACAAATTCGCACGATACTGGGACGTCGAACTTCGCGAAATTCCTATGGAAGGCGATCGCCTGTTAATGTCTCCTGAAGAGGTTATCAAACGTTGCGATGAAAACACAATCGGCGTCGTGCCCACTCTTGGCGTTACGTTTACCGGCCAATATGAGCCGGTAAAAGCTGTCAGTGACGCGCTCGACAAACTTCAGAAAGACACCGGCATTGATGTTCCCATACACGTGGATGCGGCCAGCGGCGGTTTCCTCGCTCCGTTTACCGACCCTGAACTGCTGTGGGATTTTCGTCTGCCGCGCGTGGTATCCATCAATGCCTCCGGTCACAAGTTTGGTCTTTCGCCGCTGGGAGTCGGCTGGGTGGTGTGGAGAGACAAGGCACATCTGCCGGAAGACCTCATTTTCCACGTAAATTATCTCGGCGGTGATATGCCGACTTTTGCCCTGAATTTTTCGCGGCCCGGCGGCCAGATTGTTGCACAATATTATAACCTGCTGCGGCTTGGCCATCAGGGATATCGCAAGATACAGAAGGCGTGCTATGACACCGCAACTTATCTGGGCAAGGAAGTCGACAAACTTGGGCCGTTCAAGGTTCTGTATAACGGCAAGGGCGGCATTCCTGCAATATGCTGGACAATCAAGGACGGCTTAAAACCAGGATATACGCTTTATGATTTGTCGGACAGGCTTCGCAGCCGCGGTTGGCAGGTGCCGGCGTACTCAATGCCGGCTCATCGTGAAGATATGGTCGTTCAGCGAGTCCTGATACGTCACGGAATGACGCGGGATCTGGCTGACCTGCTGCTGGACGATATGCGTCGCTGCATGGAATATTTTGAGAAAAACCCTGTTAAAGTATCGCTTACGTCGAAGAGCGGCGGCTACAGTCACACGTAAAATGGAGTGATGTGACAATGAATGTGAAAGCTATGGCAGTTTTTGTGCTGCTTGTTGTCTGTAACTGTGCCAATGCCCAGGAAACTGCCGCTGAAAAAAAGACCGGTTTTCTAGATATGGGCGTGACGCTCACAGAGCAGTCGGGTCAGGATTATAATGACAGCAGTAATCCGCTGAATTCAGGAAACTATCGTAAATATGCCGCCGGCAAGACATATTACATAAACCGTATGCCGTATACCTACAGGCTTGACGGCATGCCTGACCCGGTTTTCGGCCATGGCTTTATCAGTACGTCTTTTAGAAAATGGTACGAGATGTGCAAGCAGCTTGAACTTAATGCCGGGCTGCATCTGGATATTTCATACACGATATGGGGTCAATGGGCCAGCAAACGTGTTTCCGGCGTCAGCGGCAAGGCGACGCCGCCTGGCCTTACGACAGGCCGTCTTGACGTTCAGGGATATTGGGATTTGCCCCAAAACAATCCGCTCGGCAATTCTCGCGTGAATTTCCGTATGCGTCAGACTACGAATTACGGCTGGTCGGACGGAACGACGCTCGATACGACTATCGGCGATGTTAGCGGCGTAAACGGCGGGTACGACCCGTCGATTGCCATGATGGTGCTGTCGTATGGCCAGGAGCTTTTTGACGGTGCGGTCGACGTCGAAGTCGGTAAGGTACATCCAGGTATGTATTTTTTCGCAAGTCCGGTAGCGGACGATGAAACGTCGCAATTTATCAACAATGTACTTGACGGTTCGCCGTGTCAGGTGATTAACAATTACGCTCCAGGCGCGATAATTCGTATCAATGAACTTTTCGGCCGCAAGGATATGTATTTGTATGCCGCTGCGATTGACATGGCTGATACTTCGACTACCTGCGCGGGCGGAATTGGCCGCGGCAAGTGGGGCGTTGTGACAGAATACGGCTGGACGCCCAAATTCGAAGATTTGCAGGGGCATTATCGTTTCGACTGGTGGTACGCGGATAACACCCATTTTGGTTTTAACAGCGGACAGGGTGCAGGCCTGAACTTCGACCAGGAAATAGCGCATAACTGCATTCTGTTTCTGACGTATGCGTATAATGCGAATGACAGCTATTCGCAGGAGCATCAGCTTGGTTACGGCGTTGGCATACTTGAACCGTTCAAGCGTCGTGGCGAAATGTTCGGAGTCGGCGGCGGCTGGGCCAAAGCTACCGAAAACGGTGCGGATGAACAACTGCTCGAAACGTTTTACCGTTTTCAGCTGACGGACAGCATACAATTTTCACCGGATTTACAGATGATATTCAATCCTGCATATGCGCCGGACACGAGCGTATGCTTCGTACTGGGTTTCCGAGTAAAAGTTCAGTTCTGATTTTTTATGACAATTCAGAACTGAACATTATCTCAAGCAGTGAAAAATCGTCGTTGAATTCATCGCGGCCCTGGATGTTGCGTACTTCGCCTAGCAGTCTGGTGACGTTTGAAGCGTCGTTGACCGACGGCTGATTGAGCAGATTGAAAAATTCTTCCATGTTCCACATCTTGCCGTCTTTAGCCTTGATAGGAATTTCGAAAACACCATCGGAAAAGACGTATAGACGGCTGCCTGGTTTGACGGTGCATATGCCGCTGTTGAACTTTATGCCTCGCATTGCGCCTATGAGCATGCCGTCGCTTATCAACTGCATCATGTTCCGGCCGCCGGCATCGGTGGGTTCGATAAGTATGGCAGGGTGATGTCCGCCGGATGCATATTGAAGTTCCCTGGTTTTTTTGTTGTAAACGCCGTACCAGATAGTGAAAAACATATCGTTATGGTCTTCCATCTGAAACGCTTCGTTAAGGCCGCAGAGTACCTGGTCCGGCTTGCGGAAATCCACGTCCGGCAGAGTCTGGGAACGCATGACGTTCATCGCGGATACGCTCAGTAATGCGGCATCGACACCATGGCCGCAGACGTCCAGCAGAAATATCGCGAAATTTTCGTCATCAATCCAGTGATAACCGAAAGTGTCGCCGCCGAGCTGCATACTTGGGATATAGATCCAGTCGGTACGAATCAGGCCCTTTTCGATTTTGCAGGGCAGTAGCGATATTACATATTTAGCCGCTTTGGCCAGCTCGTTAGCCAGAGCCTGCTGCGAGGCCTGTAATTTTTCATACGTCTCATTACGCTGAAGCATGTTGATATAGCCTTTGGAGTGGTAACGTATGCGAGCGATTAATTCGAGTTTATCAGGCAGTTTGACTATATAATCATTGGCGCCCAGAGAGAAGGCTTCGGCTTTTGTAGTGCCTTCCTCTTTTGTTGAAAGCACTATCAGGGGCACTTCGCGTGTTGTGGGATTTGCACGATAAAACTTCACCAGCGTCAAGCCGTCGATTTCCGGCATGACAAGATCCTGAAGTATGACGGTAGGTTTTATTTCGTTAGCCATGTTGACGGCTTTTGTGGGGTCGCTGCAAAAATTGAATTCGATGTCTTTTTCGCTTTCAAGCATTCGTCGGACGGCTTCGCCTATCATGGCCTGGTCGTCCACCAGCAGTACTTTTATTGAAAAATTCTGAAATTCGTCAAGTTGTTTCACAGTAACGTTATTCATCATCGATACCTCAATTTTCATCAGTTTCATTTACCCGTAGGAGAATTTCAGCGGCGATGCGTTCCAGCGGCAGAATCTGGACGGCTGCGTCCAGCTCTTTAGCCGCTTTGGGCATGCCGTAGACGACGCTTGTTTTTTCATCCTGTGCTATGGTATGCCACGCCGCATTTTTAAGCATGAGCAGGCCTTTTGCTCCGTCGCGGCCCATGCCGGTAAGAAGCACTGCTATACCAGGCCGGTTATAGTTAGCCGCCAGGCTCTCGAAAAGTATGTCAACCGACGGCCGATACGGATAATCTTCCGGCTCGGCAGTATATTGCAGCGTATGCGAGTGGCCGAAGATAAGATGGTCGTTTTTTGCCGCGATATAAACCCGTCCTGGCGTGAGACATTGGCCGGGTTCTGCCAGTTGAATTTTGAGGCTGCACTTGTGCTTCAGCCATTCAGCAAGGCCGTTGGCGAAAAACGCGTCTACGTGCTGCACGACTATGAATGCCGCCGCCGTATTTTTAGGTATTTTTGAAAGTATGGCGGCTATCGCCTGCGGGCCGCCGGTAGATGCGCCGATGGCTACCAGCGGGGGCAGATCGCCTTCGACGGGTTTTTGGGGCAGAACCGTTTTTCGGGAAGTCGCCGGATTGCCCAGAAGTTTGCGGATGACTTCGATTTTTTTAATCAGCGTTTCCTGGCCCTGCGGCTGGCCGAGCACCGGTGTGTTGACGGCGTCGAGTGCGCCGTTGCCCATCGCCTCGAATACCTGCGTGATGTTCCCGTCGACGCTGGCGGTGACGACCAGAATTGCACACGGAGTTTTATCCATAATGATTCGAGTCGCTTCAACGCCGTCCATCGTCGGCATGATGAGATCCATCAGTACCAGGTCTGGCGTATCCTGGACGCATTTCTGGACAGCCTCTTTGCCGTCCCTGGCCAGCCACGCCACCTGATAATCATGTTGGCCGGAAATCGTTCGCCGGAGTATCTCGAGTGCCATCGGCATATCGTTGACGATTCCTATTCTCACTCGGCGGCACTCCCTATGAGGTCTTCGACAGCCTCCAGCAGGGTATCATCATGGAAACTGCTTTTGGTCAGGTAATAATCGGCGCCTGCCTCAAGGCCATTGAGCCTGTCCTCTTCCCTGTCCTTGTACGACACAATCATTACGGGAATATCCTTGAGATTGACATCCTGCTTTACGTGTCGCACCAGTTCTATGCCGTTCATTCTCGGCATGTCTATGTCGCTTATGAGCATGTCGAACTGCGACGAGCGTATTGCGTTCCAGCCGTCCGCGCCGTCCACCGCCACTTCTACTTCATATCCCGCACTTTCAAGCAGCCGCCGTTGCACTTCACGCACCGTTATCGAGTCGTCTACCACAAGTATGCGTTTGCGGGTTTGTGCTTCGTCGCTTCGTGCCGTATTGCGTCGTAGGCTGCGAAGCCGTCCGGTCGTCAAAAGTGCCTGTGCCGAGCGTACCACGTCGTCCGCGTCAAGAATCAGCAGAGGACTGCCGTCTTCCATGATTGCCGCAGCACTGATGTCCGGAACTTTACCCAGCCGCAAATCGAGCGGCCGTACCACTAAATCACGTTCACCGAGAAATCTGGATACCTGCAAGCCGTACTGGTCGCTACGGTCAGATATGGTTACTATGTGTACCTGCTCGGAATCTATCGGCACTTCCGGCAGGTCAAGAATCTGCTGCGCCGAAACAAGGCCGATGTTCTCGCCGTTGACTTCGATGTATTGACGATTTTCGACGTTCTTTATTTCATCCATATTGACTATTATGCAACGGTCGACGCGGTACAGCGGTATGGCGTACGGCTCGCCGGCGATTTCTATCAGCAGAGAGCGGATTACGGAAAGCGTGAGCGGCAGTTGCATGTGGAATACTGTTCCCTGCGCTGCTTGCGTCGATATTGTCACTGTGCCGCCGACTTCCTGTATCATTGTCTGCAGTACGTCCAGGCCGACGCCGCGGCCGGAAATTTCCGTCACTTTATCCCGCGTTGAAAAGCCCGGCAGAAACAGAAATTCCAGCAGTTCAGGTTTTGTCATCTGGTCAGCCATTTCCTGCGTGGCCAGACCTTTTGATACGATTTTTCCGCGAAGAACCTCAATATCGACTCCTCGTCCGTCGTCGCGTATCTCGATATGCAGCATGCCTGCGCGGTGTGACGCCTCCAACGTCAGGTTGCCGGTTTCATTCTTGTTTGCCGCGATACGTTCCTCCGGCAGTTCAAGGCCGTGGTCGACGGCGTTACGCAAAAGATGCGTAAGAGGAGATTCGAGTTTTTCAAGTATGTCGCGATCTATTTCCGTATCCTGGCCGTGAATTTCAAACCGTACTTTTTTGCCAACACGTTTCGCCAGGTCGCGAACCATTCTTGGAAATCCGCCGGTGCCGTCGCTGAATGGCCGCATACGGCTGCGGATGACTTCGTTATACAAACGCTCAGTCAGATTACCCATTCTTCTTTGCGAGATGTTGAAACTCGACACTTGCGAAGCGATGGTGTCGGCAATGTTGCGAAGGTGATGTTGAGCGTCGCGCAGAATGGCTTTTGCGAGTTCATGCTGTTCACGCTCGTGAGCTTCGAAAATGGCTTCAAGCTGCGATGAAAGGCGGTAATTTTCTCTGCGAAGCGACTGCATGACATCGCCGAACGGTTCGAACCATTGCGACTGTACGTAGGCTTCGCCGGCTAACCCAAGCAGGTAATCCATGCTTGACGATGTCACGCGAACTACGCGGTCTGCGTCTATTTCCCTTGTTGTTGGTTTGTCGCTGGTATGTGCATTTTGAGGCGATGCCTCAGGCGATGGTTGCGGTTGCGGGGCGGCTGGCGTTACTGAAGGTTGTAACGTCGGCTGTTGAGCAGATTCTGGGGCTGTTGATTGGGCGGCTGGTGTGTTGGCAGAGTTATATTTGCCGGCATTGACGTCCGCAAGCGACTGGATGAGTTTTTCAAATTTCGCAAGATTTTTCTCCTTGAATTCAGCGGCATCTTTTTCTGTGCCTTGCGATATTCGCACCAGCATGTCGACGCCGCCCAGCAGGACGTCTATATCATCGCCGTTCAGAACGCGGTTTCCTTTCTGCGCCGTCACGAAGCAGTCTTCCATCTTGTGCGCAAGTTCAACGCCGGCGTCTAAGCCTATTATTCTGGCTGCGCCCTTGATGGAGTGCGCGGCTCGCATGAGCGGTTCACAGACTTCGCCGCAGCCGCCTTTTTCCTCCAGCCCAAGAAGGCCGTCGTTGAGAATTTTTGCATTGTTCTCAACTTCCGTCTTGAAAAGTTCAAACATGGAAAAGCCGCTCAAGTCGCTCATTTGAGACTCCTTTCCATCGCCCGAACGAGAAGTTCCTCATCTATCAAGCCGACGCGCAATCCCTTGCATTCAAAAACGTGTTGCGTCAGTTTTGTGGGTGACTTCGAAACCGTGACTGGAGTTTTCTGGAGTTTTTGCGCGGATATGTTGAAGACGCCCAGGACTTCATCTGCGGTGAAGCCCCACGTCTGTTTTTCAAATCCTATTACGAGCATTCTCGGCGAAGGTTTTTTTGCGTTTTGCGGAACGGTTGATTCCGGCGGTTCTTCCTCGTGCTTTATCAGAAAATCCAGCGAGAAACACAGCGTAAGTTCCCCGTCGATATTTGCGATTCCTCGCATAGCGCCGGCATGGTGCGGTATGCGGTGCGGGGTATGGACGTCGGCGATGCTTTTAATGGTCTGCGACGGCAATGCCAGCCATCGATTGCCTATGCGGAAAATTACCACCGAGGATGTTTCGTCGGCATTGGTATCCTGTTTGTTTCGAGAGAGAAGTTCCGACCATATATGCGTGTAATCCTCGCTAAGCGGCCGTGAAAAAAATTCCTCCCGCGCATGCCGCAGCGATTGAGCATCAAGCTGGATATACAAATCAGGTTGTATGTCGTCGTTGGTGTCTGTCATGTGACGCTATGCTCCTTGCGACGTTCGATTATTCGTTGCATTCTTCGTTTTATATTGCCGGCGGTCGTCGAGTCTCCTTTCTGTCTCGCAAGCAGCCAGAGATATTGCATGGACTCAAGGTGGTCAGCCTGGAGATAGAGTGCTTTTTGGAAAAACTGTTGTGCGACGTCATGCCAGCCCTGCGCTTCGTTGATGACGCCCAACAGATAAAATGCCGACGGCGATGGGGCGGCCACATTGTGTTTGATGAAATCGGTGCAGATGTCGGCGGCTTCGGGCAGTTTGCCCATGTCGGCCAATGCGCGGGCTTTTTCCAGAGGGTCGCGAGGCAATTCGTCGATATGCTGCGGAATATTCCATTGAAGGGCTTTGCGCGTCTGTGCTCTGGTTTCGCGGGTATGTATAACATGCTGTTGTGCGTGATGTTTTTTCGCTACGGGCGCAGCTTGTGAAGAAGACGATTTGCCCCGCGTTACCGGCGCTGGCGTAGCGGAGAAGCTGTAACCGAAGCAGTGCGGATGTGAAAGCGGCCGGAAATAATCGCTCGTGATGATTTCAGACGGGCCGACGAACAGCGTTCCGCCGTCGAAAAGTGAATTCTGTATGTAATCCAGAACATCCTGGCGGGCCTGTGCGTTGAGATATATCATCACGTTGCGGCAGAATATCATGTTGTATTTGTAACGCGAGGGCATTGAACATGGGTCTGTCAGGTTACCCTGTGAAAAGTTGACCTGCGTTAATATTTCCGGGTCGAGTATGAACTGGGCGTCCTCGTTGCCGGGTGTGAAGTAGCGACTGCGGAAATGGTCGTATGATTTTGACGACTGCCTGAACGATTTGGCGTTATATATGCCTCGCCTGGCCGCTTCCAGCGAGAAAATGTTTATGTCAAAAGCGTCTATTCGATAATTTTCTTTAGGCACGCCGGCTGTCGTCAGAACCATAGCTGCCGAATAAGGTTCTTCGCCGCTGCAACAGGCCATGCTCAGTATCCTGAAAACTCCTGCGGGATTTTTGCGATAAAAATCCGTAGCAATCTCCTCCATTGCCGCAAAAGACTGCGGCTCACGGAAAAACCATGTTTCAGGTACGGTCGTCGCCGTGATTAGCCGGTCCAGAACGGTCGTATCGCTTTTTACTTTTTCAAGGAGAGCGACTTCATTTTCGCAGCCTGTGTTTTTCATGAGATTCTGCGCTGCGTGAGCCAGGCCGCTCTCGCCGAGAGAGGACGGCTCAAGGCCTATGGTGCTGCTCAGAAAATCTGCGATAATGCCGTATTTCATCATTTAACGCTTTGCGAAAATAAGTTCCTGCACCTCAGGGGCGATGAGATTTTCGACACTGATAAGCTGTACAAGTTCACCGTCGTGGCGGACTATTTTGCCCAGATAAGGTGCGTTTTTCAAATCGACGCCGGAATTTTCAAAATCATTTTCACCAGCCGTGAATGTGGTCGTGACGTTTTCCGCCGCTATGCCGATACGTCGTTTATTGCCGTCCCAAGACGGGTAGTCGATTACTATGATTCGCGTTCCGAACGTCTGGCTGCACGGGGTTTTCATGGACAGCATTTTGAGGTCGATAGTCGGGACGATGCTGCCGCGGTAGTCGAAAATGCCGGTTACATATTCCGGCGCGCCTGGCAGCGGTCGGAACTCTATCAGCGGAATGACCTCCACTACGTTTTCACACGATATGGCGTATGCGTATGAGCCCAGATTGAATCCCATAAGGAGCATTTTATTCTTCGTTTGCCTCCCGTACGTTTTCGGCGGTATTGACGACGTTGAATTTCTGGATTATCTGGCCCAACGCCTGTACTGCCTGCCGCATGAAGTCTGCTGCGTCGTTAAGTTCCCTTACCGCGTCAAGAGTATGCCGCGTGCTCTCGGTAAGCTGTATCATTGCGTCGTTTATCTGCTGCGCGCCCTGCGATTGAGACTGCATGCCGTCGGAAACAGCCTGGAATTTCGGCGTCAACTGTTCGACATGCGTTATGATTGCACTGAACTGGCCGGCCAGACGGACGGTCTGTTCTACGCCGGTACGCATGGCTTCCGAAAATTTGTCCATTTCCATGACGCCGGTTG
>CAZIAZ010000042.1:0-25714 GCA_964536835.1 uncultured Planctomycetaceae bacterium
GGTATAGCCGCGAGATGCACCCCGAAGACACGGTAGTCCGCATAGGCGGAGTTGCGATAGGCGGCGGACATTTTGCGGTAATCGCCGGCCCATGTGCCGTGGAGAGTGAAAAACAGCTCGTTGAAATCGCCAGGAGCGTGCAGGAAAAAGGGGCACATATCCTTCGCGGCGGGGCGTTCAAGCCTCGCAGCAGTCCATACAGCTTCCAGGGCCTCGGCATAGAGGGCGTAAAACTCCTCGAAAGTGCCCGGCATGCGACGCAAATGCCGATAATTTCAGAGATTATGGACCCGGCTGCCACCGAACTTTTCGATGAACACGTGGATATAATCCAGGTCGGTGCCCGCAACTGCCAGAATTTCACGCTGTTGAAGCGGCTGGCTCAATGCAAGAAGCCCGTTCTACTTAAACGCGGCATGATGAACACCATTCAGGAATTCCTCAGTTCGGCTGAGTATCTCATGTCCGAGGGCAAGGACAATATCATATTGTGCGAGCGCGGCATACGCACGTTCGAGACGGCTACCCGCAACACACTTGATTTGTCGGCGATTCCGGTTATAAAGAAGAAGTCGCATCTGCCGGTGATAGTTGACCCCAGCCATGCGGTCGGCATAAGTGAATTCGTCGCGCCGCTGGCTAAGGCGAGTCTTGCAGTCGGAGCGGACGGTCTGATGATAGAGGTGCACAACAATCCCTGCCAGGCACTTTGCGACGGCGATCAGTCGATAACGCCCGACGCTTTCGGCGAACTGATGAAGGTGCTCTCGCGGATGGCTGACGTCATGGATATGCGGATGTGACGCTAACGAAAGGACATGCATGGCCGGCGAACTTGAAAACCTGAGAAAGCAGATAAACGAACTGGATAACGAACTGCTGGAACTGCTGCAGAAGCGGGCTGAAGTTGCGCTTGCCATTGGCCAGACGAAGCGCGTTGTCGGCATGGAAGTGTGTGACCCTGCCCGCGAGCGTGAGGTTATGCGGCGGCTGAAGAGCAGCATTCACGGCCCTCTTGTGCCGGATTCCATTGAGCACATCTTTCGTGAAATAATCAGTGCCTGCCGCGGTTTGCAGGCTAACGTCCGCGTGGCATTCCTCGGCCCCGAAGCCACCTTCAGCCACCTTGCTGCGATGAGGCGTTTTGGCGAGTGCGCCTGCTTTGTTCCGTCGGAGAGCATAGAAGACGTCTTTCGCAAGGTCGAGTCCGGCAATGTGGAATTCGGCGTAGTGCCGGTTGAGAACTCCACCAACGGCACGGTTGGCGAAACGTTCGATGCGTTCCTGCATTCGCCGTTGCAGATATGCGGCGAAATGTGTCTGCGGATATCCAATTCGCTGTTGTCGAAGGCTGCGTCGCTTGGCGATATCAGGCGAGTCTACTCGCATCCTCAGCCGATTGCCCAGTGTCGGAATTGGCTGACTAAATATCTGCCCAATGCCGTCTGTGTCGCGCTCGAAAGCACGGCTAAAGCCGGCGAACGCGCGGCGGCCGAACCGGATGCCGCTGCCATCGGCGGCGAACTGGTACGCGAAAAATACGGCTTGACAGCCCTGGCGAGCGATATACAGGACAGAAGCTCCAACCAGACGCGGTTCTGGGTCATTTCAAGGGAAAGCTGCTATCCGACCGGCCACGACAAGACGTCGCTGCGGTTTGCCGCCTCGCACAAGCCCGGCTCGCTGTTTCGCTGTTTGGGCGTGTTTGCCGAAAACGGCGTAAACATAACGCGAATCGAATCACGGCCTTCGCCGTCGCACGTTTGGGAATATGTGTTCTTCCTGGATATAGAAGGCCATCGCAGTGATGAGCCGGTGGCTAAGTCGCTTACGACGCTTTCCGACATGGTCGGCCAGATTTACGTCATGGGTTCGTACCCGACATCCGAAGATTTCATGGCTGGTGAAAAGAGATAATGGTTCAGATGATACGCACAATCAGTGTTATCGGCGGACGCGGCGCGATGGGCCGGCGTTTCGTGGACATGTTCCGCGCGCAGGGCCTGACCGTCAGATCGTTCGATTCCTCCGACGGTGAGATGGATTACGCCGCCGCAGCTGCCGCCGATGTGGTTGTGCTGGCTGTGCCGATTCGCTGCTTTGAGGAGGTAGTAGTCAAACTTGGCCCTCATACCAGGAAAGACGGCCTTGTTGCCGATATAACGTCGGTTAAGGAACTGCCCGTTAAAATCATGCTCAACCATTGCAGGGGCGAGGTGCTCGGCGGGCATCCGCTGTTCGGGCCGGCGGAAAAAAATCTTGAAGGACAGATTTTCTTTCTTTGTCCGGCGCGGCTGGGCAACCTTACGACGCGATTCAAAAGCCTGCTAAAAAGACTGAAATTTCGTATAATAGTCCTTACCGCCGCGGAGCATGACCGGCAGATGAGTATTGTCCAGTCGCTGAGGCACATGATGATGGCTGGCTTCGGAGCGACGATTGCCAAATTCGGCGACGCCGGTCAGCTGGTCAATGTCGGCGACTGGTTCGGGCGGCTGAAGGAATTGCGCGACCGGCAGGCGTCCCAGTCGGCGGAACTCTTTGCCGATATCGCCCTGAACAACCCGCATAGCCGTGAAGTTTTTGACGAATTTGCGGCGGCTGTCGAAAGATTGAAAAATGCGCTTGACAAAAACGACAGGAAAGAAATGATAGAGCTTATGAAATCGATATGATGCGTAACATCGACAGGACAATCCGGCGTTGGTGGTGGCGCTGGCCGAAGGCCGGGCGTTGAGGGTGACTGTACGCATTCACTCCGGGCCCGGCGATGAAGCCGGTTCACGGCCCGGATGTCCGAGTTGGATGTTTTAGTGGGTTGTGAGCCGTGTAAAAGGTTCATAGCCAGAAAATATTCCGAATGGGGATATTTAACAAGGTTGTGAACCGTGATTGAAGTTCACAACCTTTTTTATTGGAGATACAAATGTTTATAAGAAGTTTTCCCGACAGGAAAGGCTACGAAAAACTTGCCTCGGAACACAATGTCGTGGCGGTCTGTTCCGAAATATTGGCTGATATGGATACGCCCGTGTCGCTGCTACGCAAATTTTTCTGCCCGGGCAGGGATTGTTTCCTGTTTGAAAGCATGGAAGGCACAGCCAGATGGGGCCGATACAGCTTTTTGGGCCTTTCGTCGCGTGCCAGGGTTCTTGTCTATCGCGACCGAGTGGAAATACACAACGGCGTACAGCGGGAAGTCATACCGCACGGCGGAGACCCTCTGGCGGTGCTGCGTGAATTCATGAGCCGCTTCAAGGTGGCCCTGAGCCCTGAACTGCCACGCTTCCAGGGCGGCATGGTCGGGTATTTTACGTATGAAACGGTGAGCTTTTTTGAAAATATCCCGAATCGCCTCGACGAAAACGCCGTCATGGCTGAATTCATGATGCCGGATGAAATGATAATATTCGACAATGTCCGTCACACGCTGATGTGCGTGGTGCTTACGTTTATCGGCAAGGGCGACGACATTTCGCTTTGTTATGATAATGCTGTGCAGCGGCTGACTAAAATGACGGATGACATCCAGCGGCCATTCAGGGCTATTGAGGTTCGCCGTCAGCGGGACCTGAACCTGCGGCCGGTTGAACCTGATGACGTCTATCGTAAAAATGTGGCCAAAACCAAGGAGATGATTTTCGACGGCGAGATAATCCAGGCGGTTATTGCCCAGTCGTTCGAAGCTGACGCTCCTGGCGACCCGACGGCTCTTTATCGTGCCATGCGATTCATTAATCCTTCACCCTATCTTTATTTCATGCATTTCGGCGGCATGACGATATGTGGTGCGTCGCCTGAGACGATGGTTCGTCTGGAAGGGACGCGTGCGTGCGTGCGGCCTATTGCCGGCACAAGGCCGCGCGGCTGTGATGAAACTCAGGACAGAATCCTTGCCGACGAACTGCTCAAGGATGAAAAGGAAAAGGCTGAACATCTCATGCTGGTAGATCTTGGCCGAAACGACCTGGGCAAGGTGGCTGTGACCGGCACGGTTCAGGTTACCGACCTGATGTTCATCGAGCGTTATTCGCATGTCATGCATCTTGTAAGCAACGTTGAATGCGATATGCGCGAGGGGCTGGACTGTTTCGATCTGTTCAGGGCGACATTTCCGGCTGGCACGCTCAGCGGCGCGCCGAAAGTTCGGGCGATGGAGATAATCGCCGGACTGGAAAAAACTCCGCGCGGGCCGTATGGCGGAGCAGTAGGATATATCGCTTTCGGCGGCAATATGGATTTCGCCATAACCATCCGTACCGCCGTCATCGAAGGAGAAAAACTTACTGTACACGCCGGCGCAGGAATAGTCGCTGACAGCGACCCTGAAACCGAACGCATGGAAACCGTCAACAAGGCGCGTGCTATCGAGCGGGCCCTGCATTTTATCGGCGACAGGTGCTGAAGATTTTTGCCGGAAGGAATTTATAAAATGATAATAATGATAGACAATTACGATTCGTTCACGTACAACCTTGTGCAGTATCTGCGGCAGTTGGGCGCGGAAGTGGAAGTTTATCGCAATGACGAGATAACGGTCGAGGAGATTGCCGCAAGGGACCCGGCCGGCATTGTGATATCGCCTGGCCCCAGCATTCCGCAGAACGCCGGCATAAGTGTGGACGTAGTCAAATATTTTGCCGGAAAAATTCCGTTGCTGGGCGTCTGCCTGGGCCATCAGGCCATCGGTTACGCTTTTGGGGCTAACATCGTACATGCCCGACACCTTATGCACGGCAAGACGTCCAACATCGATACGGACGGCAAGGGTGTATTCGCCGGCATCAAGGGCAGCGTGCAGGTAATGCGGTATCATTCGCTGGCTATCGAGGAAGCGACGCTCTCAAAGGATTTTGAAATTACCGCACGTGCCGATGACGGCGAAATCATGGGCGTGCGTCACAGGACGCTTCCTGTTGAGGGCGTGCAGTTTCATCCGGAATCCATCATGACGCCGGCTGGCAAGCGTATGTTGCGCAATTTCCTCAAACAGTGCGGCGAAATTACGGAATGACGGAGACGACGCATGAATTTTTCCACCACACTTTCAAAGATAATATCGCATGAATCGTTGACGCGCCAGGATGTGTCTGACGTTTTCAGTGCCGTTTTCAGCGGCGACCTCACGCCTGCACAGATGGGCGGATTCCTGTGCGCGATGTCGACAAAGGGCGTCACGTTTGAGGAACTCGCCGGAGCCGCTTCCGCCATGCGTGCCAAAGCCAGCCGCATCCAGGTCATCGCCAAACCGGTTGTGGATACCTGCGGCACGGGCGGCGACGGAGCCGACACGTTCAACATTTCAACTGTGGCTGCTTTTGTGGTGGCTGGCGCCGGCGTGACAGTCGCCAAGCACGGCAATCGCAGCGCGTCCAGCCAGTGCGGCAGTGCCGACGTGCTGGAGGAACTGGGGCTGAATCTGGACGCCGACCCTGAGGTCGTGGAAGAAGCTGTAAACACAATCGGCATCGGGTTCATGTTCGCCAGAAAATTTCACGGCGCGATGAAATATGCGGCATCCGTGCGACGTGAACTAGGCGTTCGTACGATGTTCAATATGCTTGGCCCCCTGACGAATCCGGCTGCTGCCGGCTGTCAGGTGCTGGGTGTGTATTCGCCTGACCTTACGGAGACTTTCGCCAATGCGCTTGGGCTGCTTGGCGTGAAGCGCGCGTTCGTAGTGCATGGCCATGACGGGTTGGACGAAATAACCGTCTGCGACAAGACGCGGGTCAGTGAACTTTGCGGCGGCGACGTCAAAACGTATGAAATTTATCCGGAACAATATTTTGGCGAACTGGCCGCAGCCGATGCTCTTCGCGGCGGAGACAGGCATGTCAACGCTCAAATCGCACGCGACGTTTTATCAGGGCGGAAGGGCCCGCGTAGAAACGTCGTGCTTATAAACGCCGCAGCCGCGCTGGTGGCTGCCGAAAAAGCCGATAATATTGACGCGGGAATCAAACTGGCTGAACAGTCCGTCGATTCCGGTGCTGCTGCCGAAAAACTGCAAAAACTTATAGAATATATGAGGTAGGGCTATGGAACGGAATATTCTGAAAGAGATTGTTGAACTCAAACGCGGGGAAGTGACGGAATTAAAAAAGTCCCAGCCGCTGGCTGACCTGAAGGAGCGGATAGAACGCCGCAGGCATCATCGCGATTTTTATGCTGCGATGGCTGATTCCGCGGACGACGTGCGAATAATCGCGGAAATCAAGCGGGCCAGCCCTTCTCGCGGCATAATCGACGAAGATATCGACCCTGCGAAGGTAGCCGTCGATTACCAGATAGGCGGCGCAAAAGCGATATCCATCCTGACGGAGCGGGAATTCTTCATGGGTTCGCTCCAGGACCTTGAAGCCGTCCGCGACGCCTGCTCCTTGCCGATACTCCGCAAGGATTTTACGATAGACGAATACCAGATTTACGAATCTGCCGCCGTCGGGGCGGACGCTATTCTGCTTATCGTCCGTCTGCTTGAAAAACAGCAGCTCAAGGACTACATAGCTCTCGCGACGCAACTGGGCATTGACTGCCTGGTGGAAATTCATCACGATAGCGACGTGGAGAAACTCGAAGGCAGCGGCGCAAAAATCGTCGGCATAAACAATCGTGATTTGCAGACGTTCGAGACTTCTCTTGATGTGGCGATTCGTATGGCTGGCATGCTGGGCGGGCAATATCTGGCGGTAGCTGCCAGCGGAATTTTCGGCCGTGACGACATAGACGCGAATCTGGCGGCAGGCATACACTGTTTCCTCATCGGCGAGAGTCTCGTCAGGGCGGCTGATTCTGTTGCATTTCTTAAAGAATTGCGTGGAGTTGACGCTTGAGTGTGCAGGTGAAAATTTGCGGCTTGAGAGACGTCGTGCAGGCTGAGGCGTGCGTGCGACTCGGTGCGGATGCGATTGGACTGGTTTTTTACCCCCAAAGCCCGAGATTTGTGGAAATTTCGAAGGCTGTCGAAATCTGTCATGCCGTTGCGGGACATGTCGCACGTGTGGGCGTATTTGTGGATATGTCAGCCGATGAAATTATCGACCATGTAAAAAAATGCGGCCTGGATGTGGCACAACTCCACGGCAGTGAGACTGCGGAACTGGTTGCCGACTTGAAAGCCGCCGGCGTAAGAGTGGTAAAAGTTCTCAAAAGCACCGGCGACGATTTGCGGAGAGATGCGGCGAAGTTCGCAGGCGCGGCGGACTCGTTTCTCGTCGAAGCCGGCAAAGGCGTTCTGCCGGGCGGCAATGCCGCGACATGGAATTGGGCTGGCGCAGGGACGCTTCGTGAGGTCGCGTCGTTTGCCCTTGCCGGCGGATTGTGTGCGGAAAATGTTGGCGATGCGATAAATGCCGCCGGCTGTGATGCGGTAGACGTCAGCAGCGGCGTTGAAATATCGCCTGGCGTGAAAGATATGAAAAAGGTTAAAATGTTCATTAACAGAGCAAAATCATTGAATATTGATGGCAGGAGAGTTTTCTGATGTCCAAGGCAGATATAAAAAAGATTTTAGCCTCGCCGGATGAGCGGGGCCATTTCGGCGAATTCGGCGGCCAATATGTGGGCGAATCGCTCATGAGTGCGCTGGAGGAGTTGTCGGCGGCTTTTTCGAAATATCGCTATGACGACGGGTTCTGGGCCGAGTATCGCTACCTGATGCGGGATTACGTCGGCCGGCCGACGCCGGTTTACTTTGCCGAGCGTCTCAGCAGTCACATCGGCGGAGCGAAGATTTATCTGAAGCGTGAAGACCTGGCGCATACCGGAGCGCACAAGGTCAATAACACTATCGGCCAGGCACTTATGGCCAAGTACATGGGCAAGCGTCGCGTGATAGCCGAGACCGGTGCCGGCCAGCATGGCGTGGCGACGGCTACTGTTGCGGCGCGGTTCGGCATGGATTGCAAGGTGTTCATGGGTGTTGAAGACATCCGCCGCCAGCAGCCAAACGTCAAACGCATGAAACTGCTCGGCGCGGAGGTCGTCGGCGTGGAAAGCGGCACGGGAACGCTGAAGGACGCCATGAATGAGGCGATGCGATACTGGTCGCAGGTGGTGCGGGATACGTTTTACGTCATCGGCACTGTCGCCGGCCCGGCGCCGTACCCTGAGATGGTTCGCGAATTTCAGAAGATAATCGGCATTGAGGCTCGCGAGCAGATGCTGGAGCACATTGGCCGTCTGCCAGACGCAGTCATCGCCTGCGTTGGCGGCGGCAGTAACGCCATTGGCGCGTTTTACGCATTCATTCCTGACGATAGTGTCAGATTAATCGGCGTTGAGGCGGCTGGCCGTGGAGTTCAGACCGGCCAACACGCGGCGTCAATCGGCCATGGCCGGATTGGCGTGCTGCACGGTTCGAAATCTTATGTGTTGCAGGACGAGAACGGCCAGATTATAGAGGCATATTCGATATCCGCCGGCTTGGATTACCCCGGCGTAGGGCCTGAGCATTCGTTCCTCAAGGACGCCGGCAGGGCAGAGTATCCCAGCGTAACGGATGCCGAGGCGCTGGAGGCGTTTCATCTGCTGTGCAGGTATGAGGGTATCATTCCGGCGCTGGAAAGTTCTCACGCGCTGGCCTATGCGGCCAAAGAGGCAAAAAAACTCGGCAGTGACAAAATACTGCTGGTGAACCTCTCCGGCCGCGGCGACAAGGATTTGGGACATTTTGACAAGCCAACCGAGGATAAATGATGAACAGGATAGATGTAAAATTTCAAAAGCTTCGCGAGAACGGCCAAAAGGCGCTGGTGGCGTTCATATCCGCCGGCGATCCGGATTTTGATGTCTCGCTGGAAATAATAACGCAAATGTGCAAGTCCGGTGTGGATGTGCTGGAACTCGGCGTAGGATTTTCCGACCCCACTGCCGACGGCCCCGTGATTCAGCGTGCTTCACAACGCGCGATAAAAGCCGGCATGAGCCTTACTCGCTCGCTCGAAATGGTCAAACTCCTTCGCAGTCGCGTGGATACGCCTATAGTGATTTTCAGCTATTACAACCCGGTATTTCATTACGGCGTTGAAAAATTCTGCCGCGATGCCGTGAAGGCCGGCGTTGACGGCACGCTGCTGGTCGACCTTGCCTATGAAGAGTCGGCTGAGTTTACGAATGTTCGCGGGAATCTGGATATAAAGCTCGTACGTCTCATTGCGCCGACGACTTCAAACGCGAGGGCTGCAAAGATATGTTCCGCCGCTGAAGGATTCGTGTACCTTATTTCTCGCACCGGCGTTACTGGAACCGGCGGACTAGACTACAGCGAAGTGGAGTCGCACGTTCGCGAGGTCAAGGCGATGACCGGCCTGCCGGTATGTCTGGGTTTCGGCGTGTCCACTGCAGAAGATGTCAGAAAAATTTCAGCATATGCCGACGGCGTCGTAATAGGCAGCGCATTTGAAAAAATAATCGAAGCCAATCTTGCTGACGTTAAACGACTGCCGGAAATGCTTGCCCAAAAAACCGCCGAATTCAAAGCCGCAACAATACAAAAGTAAATTCCACCATGTATGCATAAAAGTTCCGCAAGGGATTATAAAAGCGGTTCTCTAAAAAAAAATTTTAGAGAACCGCTATAAAACCACGTTCTTATATAAAAATTTTAGGTTCTAAAAATACAAATCCCTGTCGTCGGTGGTCTGTATGCGTTCAAGTCTGTTGATGAGTTCCTTTTTCATAGGCGACTCTTCCATCTTTTTAAGTTCGTCCTGCACGAGTTTAAGGCCGACCTGTTTTGTTTCCGGCGATGCGTAGTCGGTGAGGTATTCCGTAAACGTCGACAGTGCGTTTGGCGTGCAGTAACGTTTTATAAAGCCTGGAATGGCGAATTCCATGAAATGTTCGCCTGTTCTGCCCAGCCGGTAGCAGGCTGTGCACCAGCTCGGTATATTGCCGCTCTGTGCGAGTTCGCGGACTACGTTGTCAAGGCTGCGAACGTCGCCCAGTTGGAACTGTTCGCGTTTGAGTTCCTGCGTCTTGCCGAGCAGGCTGTAACCGCCGATGTCGATTCTGCTGCCGGCGTCTATCTGCGATATGCCGAATTCGATAAGATCGCGGCGGATATCGGCGCTTTCACGGGCTGTAAGTATCAGGCCGGTGTACGGCACTGCCAGCCGCAGCATTGCGACCATTTTCTTGAATTCGTAATTGTTGGGGAATTTCGACTCATCCATTTTGACGCCAGCCGCCGGCTGAATGCGAGGAAAACTTATGGTATGCGGGCCTACGCCGTGATGCTTCTGGAGATATATAGCGTGCGACACAAGGCCCAGTGCGTCGAATTTCCAGTCGCCCAAGCCGATGAGTGCGCCGATGCCCATATCGTCGATGCCGGCTTCGAACGCGCGGCTGAGGCCGTCCAGCCGCCATGTGAAGCTGCCCTTGGTGGTGTCTGCCGGATGCATCGCCGCATAAATTTTGTGATTGTACGTTTCCTGGAAAATCTGGTATGTGCCGATGCCGGCGGCTTTGATGATGCGGTAGTTTTCGTGATCCATAGGTGCGGCATTGATATTAATGCGACGTATTGACCCGTGGCCGACCTTTACGCCGTAGGCGGTTTCCACCGTATGCGCAATGTATTTGCCGTCATATTTCGGATGTTCGCCGTAGACCATGATTAGCCGTTTGTGGCCCATGTTCTCCAATGCCGTTATCTCCTGCCTGAGCTCCTCGTCGGTGAGCGTGCGGCGAATCTGTTCCGTGTTGGACTTCTTGAACGCGCAATATTTGCAGTTGTTTATGCAGTAATTGCCCACGTACAACGGTGCGAACAGCACGATGCGGTTGCCGTAGACGCGTTTCTTGAGTTCACGTGCGGCGGAGAAAATTTCTTCCGACAGTTTTTCGTCGGCATTGAGAAGGGCGGAGGCCTCTTCGACGGTCAGCGGCTTTTTCTCCATGCTTTTGGCGATTATTTCCCGTACTTTCGTTGCGTCGGATGGGCCGGCGTTGATGAGTGATTCAATGTAGTCGTCGTTTATGAAATCGACGGCGCCTTTGCTGAGTTTGGCGTTTTCAAACAGTTTCATGATAGGTTCTCCTGGTGAAATTTGCAGAGTCACCCCTGCCCCTGCCGACGGTGCGGCCTATGGACGCAAGTCGCGATTCAAGGCAGCGGCAGCAGTGTTGGGCGGTTTCGTTTATGCAGGCTTTTTCGGGGTAAATCTCGTATAGCGTTCTGTATTTTAAGGGCGTAACGTTCGGCATGACCACGTTTGCGCCGCGTTGCAGGCCCAGCTCGCGGCCTTGATTTTTGTTGAGCGTGGCGAGGGCTGTCGTGGACGGAATATTTGTGCAGGGGCACATGATTCGCGTCAGGGCTACCACGCGGTATGTGACATCTTCGGTATTCGGGACTTGCATTTGCGGTTCTGCCGGTGCGAAGCCGGAAACTTCGCCCGCTGGATGCGGAATATACGGGCCCACGCCTATCATATCCAGGTCGAGGCGGCTGAACATGACGATGTCTTCTGCAATGTCGTCCCATGTCTGGCCGGGAATGCCAATCATCACGCCGGAACCGACTTCGTAACCGATTTCCCGCAACCGCCTCAAAATTTCAAAACGGTCGGATTTCTGTTGATGCGGCAGCGGCGGATGAATGCGGTCGTAAAGCTTGCGATTGGATGTTTCGAATCGCAAGAGGTAGCGGTCTGCGCCGGCGGATTTCCAGAGTCGCAGGTCATCGTAGCTACGCTCGCCTACGCTGAGCGTGACGGCCAGGCCTGTCCGGTTTTTTATGCGCCTGATGACGTCCGCCAGCCAGCCGGCTGGCATGCCGTAATCTTCACCCGACTGCAACACCACCGTGCAGTAGCCGTATTCTTCGGCTTGTCGAGCACATTCAAGAATTTCGTCGGCTGTCATGCGATATCGGCTTACCTGCGAGTTCGTCGCGTTAATGCCGCAATACCCGCACCGTCTGGCGCAATGATTGCTGAACTCCACCAGCCCGCGCAGATATACTGCGTCGCCGACATTTTCGCGCCGTACACGGTCGGCAGTTGACCAAAGCTCGGCGAGCTTGTCCTCACGGGATTCCTTCAGCCAATTTTTTATCTCATCTTTATCCATCAATTAATCGAATTAAAAAAAAGTTAAGAAATATGTCTTGCAAAGAATGCCACTTTTTCCAGTGATGTCGTTATGTCGTTATATTCCACAAAAATATTTTCAGGCACAGTCAGGGCTGTGGGCGAAAAATTGAGTATTCCTGTAACGCCAGCTTTAATAAGTACGTCTGCCGCCTGTTGTGCGGCGGCAGGCGGAACGGCGATTATGGCCAGCTTTATATTTTTTTTTGCAATTATTTCGGGCATTTTGTCGGCTTGATAGCATTCGCAGCCGCGCAGCTTCCGGTCAGTCAGCCACGGGTCAACGTCGAATGCCGCTACAATCCGCAATTTTTTATGTCGGCCGGCAAAATATGACAATATGGAACGGCCCAGTTCGCCTGCGCCTACGAGTGCGATGTTCAATCCTTCGGGGGCGTCGAGGTATTCTCCGATGGCTTGACGCAGTTCCGCGGCAATATAACCGCGCGAACTTGACCCCATGCAGCCTAGCGCCATCATGTCCCTGCGAACCTGGGCTGCGGTAACGCCGGCGAGTTCCGCCAAAACACCGGATGCTACACGCTCGCCTGCATATCTTTCCAGCAGCCGCCGATATATACTGAATCTTTCTATGGTTTTTGACGAAATTGTGGTCATTTTGCTTTATTTGTGCGGATTACATGCAATTCTGTGAAATGTTTCACATACGATAGTGTATCCATGCCGGCGTGGTAAATCAACCTGAAATACAAAAAAATTCGAGCAAAATTGACGTACAGCCGGATTTCTGATAACATGCCGCCCGTTTTGAATATGCCACAACACAGACGAAAGGAAGCATAACATCATGGCAGTACACGAAGTAGCATTGATAACCGGCGACGGTACCGGCCCTGAATTAGCCGCTGCCGCCAAAAAGTGCATTGACGCAGCCTTGGCCAAAACGGCTGACGCGGGCAGTATAAAATGGACGCAGTGCGTCGCCGGCGTAGATATCATGGAACAGTATGGTACGCCGATGCCGGACGCCACCGTCGACGCCGTCCGCAATTCCGACGCCACGCTCAAAGCGCCGATTACCACGCCTATCGGCACGGGTTTCCGCAGCGTGAACGTCGCACTGCGACAGACGTTGGATTTGTATTGCTGTCTGCGTCCGTGCAAGAGCTATCCTGGCGTGCGCAGCCGCTATGAAAACATCGACCTGGTGTTGGTTCGTGAAAATTGCGAAGATCTCTATGCAGGCGTGGAATTCGCCAAAGGCCTGCCGGAAACAGCTGAACTGATAGAAAAAATCAACAACATCAGCAAGGAAAAGAAAATCAAGACGTCCAGAAACACGACTGGCATTTCCATAAAATCCATCAGCGTGGAAAATACCACCCGAATAGTAAAGTTTGCGTTTGAATATGCCCGCAAGCATGGCAGGAAGAAGGTCACCTTCGTCGAGAAGGCTAACATAATGAAGCACACGGACGGCCTGTTCAAGGCTGTGGCTGAAGAGGTTGCAAAAAGCTATCCGGAAATAGAGTGCGAAGAACGACTCATAGACAACATGTGCATGCAGCTCGTCCAGAAGCCGGAACTCTACGACGTAATCGTGACGGAGAATCTTTATGGAGATATTTTGAGTGATTTATGTGCCGGCCTTGTCGGCGGACTGGGCGTCGCACCTGGAGCGAATATCGGCGACAGCGGCGCAGTCTTTGAAGCCACCCACGGCAGTGCTCCGAAATACAAAGGGCTGAACAAGGTCAATCCCACCGCGATGATTCTTTCCGGCAAACTTATGCTGGAATATCTCGGCGAAGAGGCTGCCGCCAGACGCCTCGAAAACGCCATCGCCAAAGTCATCGCCGAAGGCAAAGACACTACCTACGACATGAAGCCTGACCGGAATGACCCGACAGCTGTAGGCACGAGCGAAATGGCTGATGCAATTATTGCCGCCATGTAACATGTAAGGCGTTGAAGGTAAATAAAATGCGTCATTCCGCGGTTGCGGCGTGACGCATTTTTTATGGCATTTTTTTAAAAAAAACGTCATTACGGACGGCCTGCTCTCATTATGTGATTGTGTTGTGAAAATGGGTTTACATTTAACAGTTTACAGCCTATACTTAATCATACGAAAAGTTTATTCAAAAAGGGCTAATATGAAATACGGAGTGGTTTTTGCGGTTCTTATGTCGTTTTCGTTGCAGTTTATCTGCGGCTGCGATGATTCTCCCAAAGAAATGCTGGTCGATGGTAACATGGTGTTGTTTTTCGACGGCCTTCAGAAGGATGTCAAGATTATCCGTCAGATTTCGGAAATACTTCCGGGTGGGCTGACCCGTATACGCACGCAATTCAAAAATACGGACGACGATACGAAATGGATAGACATACAGGTCGTCTGGCGCGATGCGGATGGAATGGAACTATACAAAACCAGCTGGCAGTCTTTTCATCTGCCTGGCCGTTCTGTCGAACAGTATGACATCACCAGCCTCAAGCCGGCTGCGAGTTACGAATTCCGCATAAGAAAGCCCGATACCAAGGGCAAGAAATAGTTTTTTGCGTGTTGCCTTGATTGCACCTTAACCAGTATTTGGAGGCGAACCTGATGAGGCGCATATTATGCCTTTGGGTTGTGGCATGTTTTTCTTTTATTGTCGGCTGTGGGCCGGAATATAAACCCATGCCGTACGTGGAGCGGAATAATTCAGATTTAAAACCGCTGGTCTGCCACGACGGCATCGGCCACATCGCTGGCAATAAGCCCTGGATTATGGGCGGCAAATGCTGTTGCACTCCGACGAGAGAAAATTACGAACTTCACGTCAAGCAGGGCACTATAGACAAATCCGTCAGCTACGAGGATTACCTGAACATGTATCGCAGCAGGGGCATCGTCACAGACCTTAATCATCACGGCTGCAACAATCTTTGCAAATATGGCCCGCATGTTACGCTTGGCGGTAAATGCATGGCGACTCCGCAGGCTGGGACGGAAAATTATCGGCTGGTGACTTATGGCCCGCACAAGGGGCCGGCTGATTCCGTGGCTGATGATGACAAGGACAAAAAGTAGTAGCAGGACTTTTAAGGTGGTTCTCGAAAGAAAATAGTTTTGAGAACCGTTTTAACACCATAAATTTTTTTTTCAAGACTGGAGGCAATTATGAAAAGTACGACAGGATTCATGGCGGCGTTATTGGTTTTCTGTGTTGCGGTGTTTATGGTTGACGGAAGTGTTTTCGGCCAGAACAGCGGCCTTTCAATGCAGCAGGACGCCCAGCGGAAGTTGATGGCTCATCGCGCTGCGCGAGCCGATGCCATGCGGCAGTTGGCTGAACGCATCAAAGGCCTGCGAATTACGTCCGAAACGACGGTCAACGATTTTGTTACGGAAAACGATAATATTGAAACGTCGTTGCGGGCATGGCTGATGGGTATGAAAGAGGAAGGCAAGTATAAGGATTTTGAGGACGGCACGTGTTCAGTGGAAATGTCGGTTACTCTCAAAACCGTCGAAGCCAAACTGACGTCGCTCTACAAAGCCTATTACAAGGGCGATAAAGTCAAACTGCAACAGATAGAAAATCTCCAGACCACGAATCATCTGGACAAAATAACTGTCGTCGGCCATGGCGCCATGCCGGAGGAGCTGGACGATTCTGCCGTTGTTGGCGCTTCGTCAGCCGGTGTTGTACCACGCACGCTTAATATACCTGAGATATGGAAAAATCACTGTACCGGCCAAGGCCGTCTAATGGCTGCCCGTGCTGCAAGGGTCGATGCCCTTCGCCGGCTGGCTGAACGCATCAAGGGCCTGCGGATAGATTCTGAAACTATCGTAAACGATTTTGTCGCCGACAGTGATGAGATACAGACACGGCTGAATGCGTCGCTTACCGGCGCGAAGGAAGTTCGCGTAAAATATCTCAAGCATGAACTGATATGCGAAGTGACCATGCAGGTGAAGCTCAAAACGATTCTGGCGACCCTGCGAAGCGCTGTTGACGCCGAATACAAGGGCGACCGCGTTAAACTCAAACGGCTGGACGATTACGTCGAAAACGTGCGAATAGATACTATCGAGGAGACCGGCAGTGCGTGTCCGCCGGCGAAGTATATCCGCGGCTATACGCAGCAGCAGTTAACTGCCGTCGAGCAGGTCAGCGGCACAAATGTGCCTGAATGGGCTACGCGGACGCTTACTGTGACCGGCCAGGCTGCACTTGATGCCAAGGAATATCCGAATGAAGCGCAGGCCAGATTGATGGCTCTGCGGGCTGCTGAACTTGTCGCACGCCGCAAACTCGCGGAACAGGTTGACGGCTTGCGTATAAACGCCGATACAACCGTCAAGGATTTCGTCGGCAGGAACGATACCATCCGCACACGCATGATGACGTACCAGGTCGGCGCGCATGTGGTTGAAGGCTCGGAAAAAGTCAGGGACGGCATGGCGGAAGTGGACGTGGAAATGCCGCTTCAGCCGGTATGGACTACAGTGTCGTTCTTTATGACAAGAACGGCTGAGTGATTATATTTTTCGGCGTGACCAGGATTTGTGAGTGTATGTTGTACGAAAGGCCCCAAAATTATCAGGAGATATTTTTATTATGAAAAAGGCAATCATTATTCTTGGACTGGTTGTGGCTATGCTTGTTCCGGCGATATTAGCCGGTTGCGATGACGAAGTACAGGTGCATCAGGAACGTACCCTTGCTCCGCGCACTGTGCATCAGTCTGAAGTTGTCACGCCGGATTGACGCGACTTTTGCGCGTCGAAACTGGATTGGATGTGATTATGATAAAAAAGCATAGCCTTGTTTTTTTGCTGTTTGTCTGTGCTGCGACAGTGTCGGCATTTGCACAACAGCGGCAGATGACGCAGGAAAGCGTGGTAAAAGTATACGGCAGCGGCGAGACGCAGGAAGAAGCGATTCGTGATGGTTTGCGAAAAGCCGTCGAATCGGTATTCGTTAAGGTGTACTCGCAGAGCCAGACGCAGGATTTTGCGTTGGTTCGCGATACGATACTCACCCGCGCGGCTGGACTGGTGAAGGAATATAAAGTTCTCACTGCGCAGACGGCGGCGGACGGCGTTGTGACGTTGGAACTCAAAGTGACTGTCTCGGATGGCCGGCTGGACGATTTGTGGGGACAGGTCACCACACTGCTCAGGCAGATGGGACGGCCGAAGATAATGGTCTGCATCGTTGAAAAAGTCGACGGCAAAGCGCAGGAACTTTCCACGCTCCAGACCGGCCTTGAGCAGGCATTGTTGCGGAACGGATTTCAGCTTGTAGACAGGGAACAGCTCAAGGCTATCGACAAAAAAGACCTTGAAGCCGCTGTGGCTGAAAATTCGCCGACAGCCGTGCAATCTATCGCCAAGAGATTCGGCGCCCAGATATTCATAACCGGCACAGCCAGTTCAGACCGTGCCGGCAAACGCATGCTCTACGGCAGGGATTTTTATGAATATCAGGCTGATTCTCGCGTGCGTGTTTTCCGCAGCGACACCGCACAACTGCTGGCCAGTGTGGTCGGCTCTACGCCGGATGCGAGCAAAGGCCTTCAGCCGTCGCCTAACGCCGCAGCCGCGCAAGCCTTGCAACGCCAGGCTGAAAACGTCGCACGAAAGGTTACCATGGATGTGCTGCGGTTCTGGACGGACGTATTGACCGGCCGCGGCGAAATAAAACTCTCTGTCACAGGAATTGCCGATTACCGCGAATATGTGAAAATAAAAAATGCTTTGCAGGGTATCGAAGGCGTCAGCCAGGTTAACGCGACGTTCCATAACGGCAATGCCGACGTATCTCTGGAGTCGTCGCTTTCGGCGGAAATGCTGGCGGAGAAGATGGCCACTGCGATGAACGCACTGAAAATTACCGACGTTTCGCAAAATACAATCAAAGCCGAATACTCTCTGAAGGAGAATGGAAATGACTGAAACTTTTTTGGGTAAAATTTGCGTTTTGACATTCATGGGCTGTGTTGCGATTTCGATAGCCGGCTGTAATAAGTTCACGATGCAGCGGTTTGACACCATGGTCTATAAAGGCCAGACTCAACCTGAAGTCGAAAAAGTTCTGGGTGAGCCGTGGATGAAGACAGCCGACATGTGGTATTATCGCAATAACGACAACCTCGACTCCGCAAAAATCAAGTTTGACGGCGCCGGCCGCGTTATAGACAAACAGTGGGACGGCCGTGATGTTCACCCTGACGCCAAGCCAGGCGCAATGAACGATTCGCCGTCTGCGGTGAAAGTTGAAACCAAAGAAATGGTAACGCCATGACGCGTTGGAGTTTTTGAATGGCTGCTGCGTTTGAAAAATATGAAAAGTCGTTTTTTGCCGCCGTGTGTCTTGCAAGTCTGCTGTTTTGCGTCGTTGCGGTTGCGGATGATGTGAGCGGCATATGGGTGGACATCAAAGGCCAGGCTGCCGGCACTGACGAGCATGCCCGCGAGGCTGCTGTGAAAGACGCCCAGATAAATGCCATAAAAGCCGCCTGCGGAGAAAAAATTTCCGCTCTGACGACGTCTGTCGACATGGGTAAAGTTAACGAACTGATAACGTCGCGTCTTGGCGGATATATTAAAAAGTGCGATATCGTTTCTGCAAACATTTCTGACGGCATTACCACCGTCGCCATCCGCGCACTTGTTGACAGGGACACCGCCGGTGACGATATCTCCGCCATTCAATATGCCGCCAGAACTGCCGATAATCCCCGAATAGCAGTGGTCGTCGCGCAGATTACGAACGACCTCTTCGAGGATATGGTAAAGAACAAAACGGTTGAACGCGATACGCAGGTGAAAATCAATGTTGAAAGGCGTCGGCTGGAAGATGCCAAGGCTGCGTCACTGCACGAACTCGACGAAGGCGGCACGCGGGTGAGTGGGAATTTCGGGTTTTGGAATCGCCGGCCCAGGCCACGCAACTGGACTACATGGACTGCACAGGAACGCTCCGCATGGATAACGCAAACTGCGGAAAATGAATATCGCAACGCGGTAGCTGAAATCAGCAATTCGGAATCGTTCAGGAAACAGAAATCGGTATGGAGTAAAGTTACGGACTCCGTGCAGCAGGATGGCATGGTTCAGTCTGTGATTGAAAAATATTTTGTAGAACAGGGGCTCAACCTCGTCAGTCAGTCGCAGATAGATATCGCACGGCAGCGTGAGATGATGTTAGCCGGCCTTAGTGGAAACCCCGATGAAATGACCGCCGTTCGCGCCTCGCTCGGAGCGGACATACTCATAACCGGAACAGCGACGGCCAGTCGTGTTTCAGAAATAAAGGTCGGCGACGCGAAGCTGTATCGCTATAACGGTGAGATTGTGGTTCGTGCGTACAATGTCGATAATGGCCGACTGCTGGCGGTGGAAAATTTCGGCCAGGTGGTCAATTCCACGTTGCCTACCGGCGGTGCTGATGATGCGTTGCGGACTGTTGCCAGAACGGCTGCTATCTCATTAGCCGACAGTATTGCGAATATATGGACTCGCCAATGGCAGAGCGGCCGTGCGATTACGCTGAGTGTATCGGGCATGACTTTTGATGATTGGCAGAAATTCAAGGCTCAGGTTCAAAATTGGCCGCGTGTGACGCAGGTACGGCTGCGCAGCATCGCGGCTGGCAGGGCTGATATTGAAATAACTACTGAACTGGGCGGCGAATATGTCGCCAGCCGAATTGCCGGAATGAAAACGCCGGCAATTGAAGTCACAGGTTTTGAACAAAACAATATTCGCGGTAAAATTCGCCGATAATTTTCAGAGTGGCTCTCTTCACAAACACTCTATCAGCAATTATTCCGGTTTGTCAGGATACTTCCAGCCATACGGATTCGCGCCGGCTTTGCGTGCATTTGCATATTCGATTGGCGTGATGCTGTTATTGCCGTCAAACGTCGGCCTCAACAGCATGAGCGTCTCTTTTTTGTCCGTCACCTTTACTCCAGGGTAGACATTTGTCCACCGCGGCAGAAACTTACCGTTGATGTCGTAAAAATCTATCTGTACCGTGTGGATGCCGGGTTCCGCATCGACAGCCGATATGAATACCCGCCCTGGCAGTGAATGCCAGTACCGCACATCGCCGCTGACGTCCCACGAAGTACCGATAAGCTGTTCCGCTACCGTCATAAGTACGGCTTTCGTAACCTGAGCTGCGTCTTTTGCGCCGACTCTCGATTGCGTGGTAGCCTGGTCCCACAGTTCAAGTACGCGAAAGGCTTTGCCCAGCGGATGGCCGTCGACGTATACATATGCATAAAACGGCTGAATATGGAGCTTATTGATTTGGGTAAGTTCATTTTTCGCACCGGCGAGAGTTTTGTATGGCGGATTGCCGACCTCGATGGTCATAATCAGATTAGCCTTGTTCTGGAAATCGGTCGTGAAAAATTCATCACGGGTTTTTGCCGCGGTTCTGAGGGGTGATTTTGCGGCGGCGTTTTTCTGAACGACGTCAGCCTGCGAGATATTCTGCGAAACTTTAGTAAGATTAATCATGTCTTTGACCACAAGTTCAGGCTTTTCGGGATTATTGAAAGTTTTCCAGCACCACTCTTCGCCGTCGAGCATTTTTTTGTATTTCTTTTCAAAAAAATTCTGGTCGTCTTTCTTTTCGTTATCGAGGTCAGCCTGCTCTCGCACTGATTCACGTGCAGCCTTTTTCATGGCGATGGCCGCGTTGTCGCCGTCGCCGAGTTTCATGTATGCCCGGCCCAGCCAGTAGTATGACAACGAAAAATCATCGCCGTATAGCGGATTGCCGTTTTCGCCGACGGCTTTGCGGTCTTCATTTACGGCGTTGCTGAAATAGATGCGTGCGTTGTTGAAATCGCCGTTCAGATATTTTATGTAGCCCAGATAATTGCAGAGACATGCACGTTCGTATGTTTCGCCCTTGTAGAATTTGTGTTTTTCAGAGCTGACGGTTGCGGCGATATTGGACTTGTCGGCGGAGAACTGTTGTCGCGCTTCTTCCAGCGCGGGTTCAGCTCTCAGATAGCAGCCCAGGTCCATGGCGGATTGGCCGTATTCCATTCTCGCCAGTATGTAATCCGACTTGCCGGCTGACGCGGGCAGTTTCTTCTCCATGACGTCAAGCGGATTACGGTAAGCGTCGATTTTCTCCGGTTCGCAGCCGACAATAAAACCTGCCGCAGCTAACCATATGTATGTCAATGCGGTCGATGCTGAACGCATGAAACTCTCCTTGTATACGTGAGGGGATTATCGGTCGTAGAGGCCGGCTTTATGGTAATACTTCATTTCGTAGTCATCTTCCCATATTATTACGCCGGTGTTGGCATCGGTCAGCCGAAAAGCCAGACGCATATAATTGGTCGACTTACGGCCTCTCGCACTGGTTATGCCCGTAATCGTGCCGGCCAACAGGTAGTCGGCTCCTAGCATCTTCTTGGTAGTCTCGCCGGTGAATTGGCCGGCATCCTTCATGTCACGCTCGTCCATAATCTGGCCGATGTTTTCCCTGTCTATGAACACGACCTTGCCGTTGGAGTTCTTTATGAGCTCGGTTCGCATTTTTTCCAAAAATCCCTGCGTGTCGATAATTTCATCGCTTTTGTTCGTCACTTTCGCGAAAGCGATTTTCGGCGGACGCTGGGCGTTCTGTATCTGCGGAAGTGTTATGAGCGACTGGGTCATTTTGAAGCATACGCCGCGAAAATCCTTGCTGCTAAGCCCGCCGAGCATCAGGTTTGAGTCAACGTCTATCTGCTTGTTTTCGCCGCATCCGCAAACGGACATGCCGGCGAACAATACAGCCACCGATACCAGAAAACCTCGCATTTTCGTCATAAGAAACCTCCTGTAGGGCCGACTGAAATTTCTAAAAAAAGATAAAAACCTGTCACAAAAAACTTGTATCCGCCGATTAACGGCTGGCCAAGATTTTGTGATATAATTCTTTAACAAAATTATATCAGGATTGTTCGTGTTTGTCCAGTGAGCGGGTATTCAATTCAGCCATAATATATAGGCATCCGCCGTGTTTTGCAATAAATCGGAGTGGTAAAATAGAGTGGAATATTCGAACAGCCGCTGTTAAAATATCGCGGCCGACGGCTGTATTTATGGAGCATGATTACGCGATGAGCCTGAAACATTTTGCAAAATGCGTGAAAGATAAAATTAAAGACGGCCACATTCAGCCGATTGTAATCGTAGCGTTGGGCGACAGCGTTACCATGGGTTGCATGAAAGATTGCAACGATTATGAAAATGTTTATCACGCGAGGCTGAAAAAACTTTTGGAACGGCAATATCCGCAGGCGGTCTTTTCAGTTATCAATGCCGGCATTGGCGGCGATAGTGCAAAAGGAGGACTCAGGCGGCTGCAGCGGGACGTAATACGTTATTTGCCGGATTTGGTCATTATCGGATTCGCTCTGAATGATTCCTGCTGTGGCATTGAAAATCTGGACGAATACCGCAAGGCGATGTCCACAATGGTCAACAGAATCAGAAAACGGACAAAAGCCGACGTTGTCCTTCTGACGCCGAATTTCATGAACTTTGCCGACAGTCCGAATGTGCCCGACGAATATCGCAAGTGCAAGCTGGCCGACGTTTTTGCGAAAATTCAAAAAGGCGGCATCCTGAAACGTTATGCGGAAACCATACGTGAAGTGGCTGACGAATACGGTGCAAATGTTGCTGATACATATGCGGCGTGGGAAGAACTCTCGGCTGCCGGGGTCGATACCGACGCGTTGCTGGTCAATGGGTTGAATCATCCTGTGGCGGCTGCGCATGCGATTCCGGCGGAGCTGGTCATGCGATGCATCGTCGACGATTTCAACGTCACTGCCGTCAGAAATATCATCAAAAAATATGGCAAAACCACTTCTCATATGAAAAAACAGCGGATTATTAAAAAGTCTGTCGCTGATTAATACGGGCCGACCGGGCTTTTCTGACGCTACTGCAGTTGGCATTTTATATTAAGAGCGTCTAACAAAATGATATTGCATTCGGCTTGTTGGTTGAATGTCTGGCGGCGTCAGGCTGCATCGCAAGCCCTATAAGGCTATCTGCTTCGCCTTCCTTGCCAGCCAATCAACCAACTACGCCTCGGTGCGACATCTCATTTTGTTAGAAGCTCTAAGTGTTTTCTTCTGAAGCTGCAATCTGAAGAAGCGGCCTTTTTCTTACGTCTGCCTTTTCGGGGATAAATGTATCTGCTCGACAAACTCGACGTCATTCCGGACAAAAAAGTTGCCGGCTTTCAATCGTGGGGCCTATTGCATGCATTAAGGCATATTATTTTGAAAGACAGGGAGACCGTGTGTTTCCAGATATGACTTCAAGACGATACTTCAGCTATTATATATTTTATAAATACTTATTCTATAATATATTATATAATGTAATAAGCGGGCCGTGTCATATTGGGCTGGATATATATTATTTTTGTCGAAAAATTGGATTATTCTTGACAGTTATGCAAAAAATGAGATACTATATGCATGTAGGCATACAGTTAGGAGTTTCATGTGGACTATGTTGCAGTAAAAAAAAGTCTTTCTTGTGCGTCAGTTAAGCCGCGATATTTCCGCTTGGCGGAGGCTATTCAGGATTGTATCGAATCCGGCAGCCTCAAACGCAGCGATAAAATTCCAAGCCAACGCGAATTGATGACAAATCTCGGTTTGAGCGATTCTACTGTGAATCGGGCTATTCGCGAGTTGGAGGCACGCGGCATTGTTTATTCGCGGCAGGGCCAGGGGACTTTTGTAGCGGACAAGGTTAAGAGCCAGGCTACGACGATTGTGGCTCTTGTGCCGTCGCGGCCAAACGTCTCATATGATACTGAAATAGTGTGGCATGCTGAACAGGCGGCTCATCGCGGCGGATATGAACTGATGGTCTGCAATACCGAAGATAATTTCAGTAAAGTCGATACATATCTTGATCGCCTTCTGAGTAAAGATGCAAACATGATTTTGGGGGTGCTTTACGTTCCGGTGGCAACGAACTGCGACGACTATTACGAACGCAACATGGAACGAATTGCCAGAATTCAGCGTCTTGGAATCAAAGTTGTTCTTTGTGACCGTAATTTTCTCAATCAGCCGGATGCGATAGCGGCATATAAGTTGGATGCGGTGTATTCGGACGATATGCGCGGCTCAAGGGCGGTTGTGGAGCATTTCATTTCACTGGGCCGCCGGCGAATAGCATTGCTGAGCGGGCCTATGGATTCGAACGTCGAAAACCGCATAACGGGGTACAGGCAGGCATTACATGACAATGGCCTTAGTTATATGAGCGAATTGGTGAAATTCGTGGATTCATATGAACGGCCGGAAGATGTCGCGCCTATGGTTGATGAACTTCTGGCTACTCCGGATGGCATTGATGCCATATTTGCGATTAATGACAGGGCGGCAGAGGCTGTCTTGGAATGTCTCCAGTCGCGTGGAGTGTGCGTGCCTGACGATGTTTCGCTAAGCGGTTATGACAATATGGAACATTCGCGATATCTTTCCATTCCGCTTACGACGGTAGATAGGGCTAATGGCGAAATCGGTGAAAAGGCTGTCGAGTTACTATTGGAACAGGTCGAAAATCCGCGGAATTATCCCAGGCATATTGCCTTGCCGACGCAACTGATAATACGTCAGTCAAGTTGTTCAAGTGAACAACTGGCGGAAATGAAAGCATGATGGCAAAACTCATTACTGAATATGAATTATGTTAAGGTAACGTAAGAGTATTAAAATCAATGAAATTTAACAGGAGAAAATTATGAAACACGCTGTGGCAGCAATTATCGCGTTAGCCGGCATTATGTCACTTGCATGTGGCGATACGGTCGGTTATTGGAAGTTTGACGAAGGTAGCGGGACGACTATCGTTGACACGACGGGCTTGAATGCGAATGGCACTCTTGATGAATGGAACGGCAGTGCGTGGGTAACGCAGACGAATCCGACATGGGTTCAAGGTGCGTCCGGCTGGGCTGTCGGTTTCAACGGCACAAATCAGGGTGCGATTGTTCCTGATAGCAGTGCGTTGGATGTGACTACCGCGGTGACTCTTGAAGCTATTATTAAACCTTCTACATTTTCCGGCACTGGAGACATTATAAGTAAAGATTCGGCTTATCAGCTTAAATTGGGCGGCGATCTCAAATCAATCAATTTTTTATTTCGCAGTGGTTCAAGTTGGTACGGTGGCGGAGTAATTCTTTCGACAGCATTATCGAGCGATGAATGGACACATATTGCCATAACATATGATAGTACATTGGAGTCAAATAATATTAAAGTTTATGTGGATTACGAGTTGGTTAGTCAGAAGACTGTTACCGGTACCATAAATACGACTACCAGTTTGTTAACTTTTGGTGCAGAGCAAGTTGGTGTCGAATATTACAAGGGCGATATAGATGCGATACGTATTTCGAATGTCGCATTGTCGTCGAGTGAATTTTTACCCATACCTGAACCGGCTACGTTATCATTGATTGCTGCCGGTAGTTTAGCCTTGTTGGGCTGCAGAAAAAAATAATAGAGAAAGAATTGGTATTGAATATTCTGAAATGCAGAAATTTAACAGGAGAAAATTATGAAACACGCTGTGGCAGCAATTATCGCGTTAG
>CAZIAZ010000042.1:25814-27045 GCA_964536835.1 uncultured Planctomycetaceae bacterium
GTTATCATTGATTGCTGCCGGTAGTTTAGCCTTGTTGGGCTGCAGAAAAAAATAAGTGATATACGAACATATGAAAATTTCTGATTGCAAGTTTGTAATTAGAATATAATGGTATAGTGAAAATTATATATGTTTTGCCATTTAAGCGGATTATGGCAAGTATGTATGGCGTATATGTCTGTTTGTAAACAGTAGTATTAAAAGAAACAAAAGTTCTAATGTGTATGGCTTGTATTAATTCGCGAAAAACTGACACTATGTTTTAGGAGTACCTGAGATGCTGTTTTCCAAAAATGTCAGGTTTTTATCGCAGAAATTTTATTCTACAAAAAGAGTAAAACCATCAGCCATAGGGTTTACTCTTATAGAGCTTTTGGTTGTAATTGCGATTATTTCGCTTTTAGTTTCCATATTGATGCCGTCGCTGAACGTTGCCAAGGAACTTGCCCGGCGTGCGGTCTGTTCTGCGAATCTGCGAACTGTGTCGACCGGCATGATGATGTATGCCGACGATGGAGCCGGCAAATATCCTAACTATAGTTCAATTCATTGGCCTGTCGGATATTTTTATTATGACTTAAATCCTGCGGATAGTACCGCTATCGCACGTACGAAAACTTACGCCGGGTTTAAACAATTAGTTCCTGATTACATAGACAGTACTGGAATATTCTATTGCCCCAGCCAAAAACAAACCGATTTTCTTGCTGCAACTTACCCTCGTAGGAATTGGTTGAATGATGGTTATTTGGTGTATACAGGGTATTGTTATTGGGCAAATTATATATATGACAGTATCGGGCTGACAGATGAAGTAGTAACTACAGGCGTTTTAAGTAATCCTGATACCGTTATGGCTTCTGATATTATGTGTCGGGATTCAACTCCGCAATGGAATAATCATGAAGGTTCAAATTTTGAAGGGGGCAATGTGTTGTGTAATGATTCGCATGTCGAATGGCGTGGTGATAATGCGGTTGAGCTTCGCATAAATTCATTTTCACCTCAGCCTGGCGATTTCTGGTTTTAATAATCTTTTTCCATACTCTCCATTATAAATATAGCAATCTTTATTTGTAGGAAATAATTTTGTGCTGTTTTCAGCAGTTTCGTCTCGTATTTTATAGTTTGATTATTATAGGGAGATTTTTGATGTCAGAATTATTTAATTCACGCCGAAGAGTTGTGATGTTTCTAGCCGCGGTTGTTTCATGTTTGCCTTGTATGGCAG
>CAZIAZ010000043.1:0-25731 GCA_964536835.1 uncultured Planctomycetaceae bacterium
CCCGCAAAATTGCTCGATTTCGGCGACGCCCATGTTTTTGGGATAGGTTCTAAAATTATTTCTTCAGAGAACTGCTCTAAAATCTTGCATCAGTTCCCTAACTTTTTTAAAATCTTTGTTTTAAGAATGGTTTCGGGAATCGGAAAAAGGGTGTATTTGTACCTGAACCGTTACAATTTAATCTCTTTTGGCGCAATTGCGTCTGTTTTGTGCTGCACATTTGCCGGCTGCGTCCAGCCAGGCAAAACCGACGTCGACGACGTATACAGGCTGCAGCAGTCCATCGTTGAACATTCGCCGCAAAAACGAGGCCAGGCCGGACTCGGCCCGATGATTCCAGGCTATAACGGCCTGCACGCCATCGCGCCGTCGGGCAGGACGCCGGAAGGAAAAACCGTCTATTCCATGTCGATGGAACAGGTCATCAGCTACGCGCTGGCCAACAACACAGACGTCGCAGTGGTAAGCTATAATCCGTCCATAAGCCGCGAACAGGTCATACAGGCTGCCGCCGAGTTCGATTACACGATATTCGGCGGATACGAATATCAAAATCAGAATACCAGTCAGCGGCATTATCTGGATTACGACGACGCATATTCGAATGATTTTACATTCGGCGTAAAACAGAAAACCATAACCGGCGCGGACGTCAGCCTTTCATCCACGATAACACGCAGCCTCAACGAAGGCCTGGTATCAAACATGGGGCCGTGGAAAAACAGCACGCTTGATTTCAGCATAAATCAGCCGCTGCTCCGCGACGCCGGGCCGGAGGTAAATCTGGCCAAGCTCAATATCGCGCGGCTGAGCTATAAAATGAGCATGGCCGAATTCAGTCAGAAGGCTCAGGAAATCGTCGTCCAGACCATGAGCACCTATTATCAGTTAATCGAGGTCAGAAAACGGGTGGCCGTTCTGTGGCAACTTCACAAGGAAGCGCAGGATACGTACAAAAAAGTCCTCGCAAGACGAAGAATGGACGCCACGCAGGTGGAGATATCCCAGTCCGAATCAGCCATACAGCTTCGCTACGCAGCCCTCATCAACGCCATCAAAACCGCCCAGGATACACAGGACCAGCTCGTCGAACTAATCGGCGACGACACGCTTAATCTGACAAAGAAAAACATCTATATCGACACAAAAACGCAATGGGCCGTTCTGCCGGTCAAAATAGACCCTGAAGACCAGATGTTGACTGCGATAAAATACAATCCGGAACTTGAACAGGCACGGCTGGCTATAGAACAGGGAGACATTCGGGTAATGGTGGCAAAGAACCAGATGTTGCCAAAACTGGACGCATCGTTCAATATCTCTTCAGACGGCGGCGACCCAAGTTCCATGAGTACGGCGTTATCGCAGATGTCGCAGGGCGATTATTTGAGCTACGGCGCAGGCATACGTTTCGAATACCCAATCGGCAACCGCGAACGGGAATCGTTTTTACGAGAAATGAAACTCAAACGCCGCCAGAGCATCTCCACAATGCAGCAGAAAGCCGACGCCATAGCACTGAAAATCAATGAACGTATCCGCGAAGTCGACAAGCAATATGAAGAAATCGTGGTTCGAAAGCGGGCGGTGGAATCCATCACAAAACAGCTCAGAGCCATAACCGCCCTGGAACAGATACGGAAAAAAATGACGCCGGAATTTCTCCAACTGAAACTCAACACCCAGGCGACGCTGGCTGAAGCGAAGGTTCAGCTTCTTGATTCAACGCTTCAATACAATATCGCCCTGCTGGAACTCGCAAAAGCCACCGGCACAGTCCTCGAACTCAACAAGGTTCAGATAGCGACTCCGCCCGTCCTGGAAAGAAACTGACTCCAGCCCTTGCCTCGCACTTTTGTCAGAGCAGTTCTCACAAAATATCCGGAAAAAACCGTTCGATTATTCTCTGCGTCGTAACCTGAGCCGGTTCATCTTCATCCATATCGAACCATACGACATCCCGCCACCGACGATGCCACGTGCGCTGTTTTTTAGCCAGCCGTCGCGTGTTTATCTTTATCTGTTCGACGGCATGTTCCCAGTCGTATTTACCTGCAAGATGGTCTATAACTTCGGCATAGCCTACAGCCTGTGCAGCCTGCGGACTGAGCGGCTTTTCCTCGGCGAGCAAAGAGACGACCTCATCTCGAAGACCCATGTCGACCATCTTCCTGACGCGGGCGTTTATGCGTCGCGACTGAACGTCCTTATCCCGCCGCAAACCTATGAGCGTGCAGTCCAGCCGTTTCCGGCCGGCGTCCCACTGCTTCTGAAGCCGCGATATCGGCACACCGGTCTGAATAAAAACCTCCAGCGCGCGAATGACCCTCTTTTCGTCGTTTCTGTGAATTCTTTCAGCCGATTCAGGGTCAGCGGCACACAATCGCCGATAAAGCTCTTCAATGCCGCCCAACCCGGCAGCCGTCGCCCTGAGTTCATTGCGTATGTTCTCATCCGCCGATGGCCCTTCAAAGAGTCCTTCCGTCAATGCTTTTATGTAAAGGCTCGTGCCGCCGACGGCAAGACATATTTTCCCGTCGCGCCTGCACTCGTCGACAGCCGCGTCCGCACATTGAACAAACTGGGCGACACTGTACGAGTCGCATGGCTCAACGACGTCGACTGCGTAATGCCTGATTAATTTCTGCGTTTCAGCGCTGGGGGTGGCTGTGCCGATATTCATCCGCCGGTAGATTTTCATCGAATCAACAGACAGGATTCTGGCGTTCAGCCGCATGGCCAGTTCACGGCCGACGGCTGCCTTGCCGCACGCAGTACACCCCAGGATAAAATATACCTTGTCCGTATTCATGGGCGGTATTTTAGCGGGTCACGGCGGCTGTGTAAATCATAACCACAAATACAGTCACGATTCAGCCTGATTTTCTTGATAACCGGCTAATATTGAAGTACCATAAGAAATGATGAGCGACGATAGAAAATGCGATAAATGCGGCAAACCGGCGACCGTACACCTCACTGAGATTGTGGACGGGAAAAAGCTGGAAAAACATCTCTGCGAAGAATGCGCCGAGGCGGAAGGCATTACCATCAAGGCTAATGTCCCGATAGGCCAGCTTCTTGAAAACATCATCCAGCATGCCCAGGAAACCGCCTCCGGCGAAATGTCGCAGAATGCCGCCATCGCATCCGCCCCCGCCAACGAAGACGTCATATGCAATGTGTGCGGAATGAGTTTTGCCGAATATAACGAACACGGCCTGCTCGGCTGTCCCAATGACTACGACGCATTCGGCGAAAAACTTGCAAAAGCTATCCTGCACGTCCAGGACGGCAGTGACAGGCATGTGGGCAAGATACCGGCTAACGCCGATGTGATGCTGACGCTTCAGAACAGAATACTTAAATTGCGTTCCGATTTGAGACAGGCCATCCACGCCGAACAGTACGAACACGCCGCACAACTGCGCGATACCATAAAAGCCATCGAGGAGCAGCAGGCAAAATGATGATAAGCGACCTGTCCAACCGCGCCAGTGAATGGCTGTGCGGCATAGGGCCGATGCACGATGTGGTGGTTTCATCCCGCGTGCGGCTGGCAAGAAACCTCGCCGGCATGCCGTTTCTGTCAAAATGCGACGCCCGCCAGAAAAGCGAAATACTCGAAAAACTCCGCATCGCCATAATGGCCTGCGACCTGGGCGAAAAACTCACGTACGTCGACGTCGCACGAGCAACACCTCTCGACCGCGAACTGCTTACGGAACGTCACCTCATAAGCAGACAGCACGCAGCGAGCGATTCGCCACGCGGAGTCATAATAAGCGACAACGAAACCGTCTCGCTGATGATAAACGAAGAAGACCATCTTCGCATGCAGGTATTGCGCAGCGGCTTGCAGCTGAATGAGGCGTTCGACGAAATCTTTCGTATAGACGCAGCATTGGAAAAAGTGCTGAATTATGCATTTTCATCCAGGTATGGTTATTTGACGGCTTGTCCGACAAACGTCGGCACAGGTTTACGGGTAAGCGTCATGCTGCATCTGCCGGCCCTGAAACTCACCGGCGAACTCGACCGTGCACTACGGGCCGCCCGCGACATGAAGCTGGCTGTCCGCGGCCTCTACGGCGAAGGTACGGACTCGCTTGGCGATTTTTTCCAGATATCCAACCAGATTACGCTGGGCAGGAGCGAAAAGGACATCGTGGAGGAATTTTTGTCCGTCATCGTGCCCGAACTGCTCAATTACGAACGCAAAGCCCGCCAGGCTCTCATGGCCCACGACGCCACAGACATCGAAGACAAAATCTTCCGCGCACTGGCTATACTGCAATCAGCCAGAAAAATCACCAGCAAGGAAACCATGTACCGGCTATCAATGATACGGCTGGGCGTGCATCTGGGGAAAATAACCAGTTTCGATTTAAAAGCGGTCAACGAACTTTCATTACTGGCCCAGCCGGCACATCTGCAAAAAATACTGGGTAGAGAAATCCAGGACGAAGAACGTCAGAAAGTACGTGCAGACTTTCTGCGGCAGCGGCTTAAAGCATGCTCAAGTTGAGACGCAGTTATAGAGCGGTTCTTTAAAGTCTTGCAATGTTCTGATGTACGGGCCTTTATTAACAGGGCTAACAGGGCTCGTTGCAAGTTTTAATCTTGCGTTATTTCAAAAATCGCCATAAAAAATCGCCCGATACCTTCTATTTCAGTAATTTCAGCCGCAACGCGTCAAGGGCGGTCAATGCGCTGCGTAACCGGACGGACTCGCGGCTATGCGGCGGAATGATATTTTTTGCGACTTCCACGCCATCATGGCCGGCTAGCGCGGTGTACACGAGGCCGACCGGTTTTTCATCCGTGCCGCCTCCAGGGCCGGCGATGCCGGTAATAGAAATCCCCCAGTCGCAATGCAGCCGTTCTCGCACGCCCACAGCCATAGCCGCCGCCACCTGCTCGCTTACCGCGCCATATCTGTCCAAAAGTTTCTGAGCAACGCCGAGCTGCTCCTGCTTGACCTCGTTGGAATACGAAATTATCCCGCCGACGTAATATTTGCTCGAGCCGGCGCGGTCGGTGAGCATTTTGCCGATGAGCCCGCCCGTGCAGCTCTCAGCCGTAGCAACCGTCATGCCGCTTTTCTCCAACAATTCGCCCACAACTGCCGACATCGATGCTTCGCTCCCCACGCCTACGACCAGTTTCCCCAGTCGCCTGCGAAGTTCGGCAACGGCAGCATCTATCTGTTTCTGCGATTCAGCGCGGCTGGCTGCGGACGAGATTATACGTACCGACACCAGGCCGTTCGCCACCGTCGTGCCGACAATCACCGGCCCGGTCTTCTGCATGATATCCTGAATTTTCTCGCCGATGACCGATTCGCCGGCTCCGAAGAGATTTACAATCTCGTGAAGTATCACATCGTCGCAGACGGCTAATTCGGGCAGAATGCATTTATCGAACATGACTTTCATTTCTCGCGGCACGCCTGGGGTCACGTAAATCGCCGTGCCGCCAAGCGTTGCCTTTATGCCAGGCGCCGTACCCTGGGTATTTTCCATCGCCGTCGCACCGTCGGGCATCATGGCTTGAATGCGGTTCGACTGCGACATCGCCCTGCCCCAGGATTCGAACATGTGCTCTATCTGGCGAAGGCTGGCCTCGTCAAGCACCAGTTTCACGCCCATGGCATCAGCCAGTGCGAATCGCGTAAGGTCGTCAGCCGTCGGCCCAAGGCCGCCTGAAATTATCACCAATCCGACCTTTTCTGCGGCTTGAACAATCGCGGACGATATCGCCGCAAGATCGTCGCCCACTGTATGATGCGATATTACCCAAACACCTTTTTCGGCCAAACGACGCGAAAGCCACGCCGAATTCGTATCCAGGCCCTGGCCGGACGTCAACTCATTACCGATTGAAATTATTATCGCCTTATTTTCCATTTCTTTACAGCCTTATATTGCGGGCAGGAAACCCATAAAAACTCTTTAACTTCCTCTGCCGGTAAGTATAATAAACAGATTGCAAATAGGATAGCGAACAATATGCAAACGATAAAGATAATGTCATTTACGGTAATTCTGGCGTGCATAGCTGCCGGCTGCGACCCGAACTTTGATTACAACGGCCAGCGGGCTCAGCCCGGCGCGATGGCTGTGCAGTCGGAATGGAACGTCACCGGCACACCCGGCCAATTCAGTTTTCTTTCGTTCGCTCACGACGGCAATGCCATGACTGTCTGTCAGGCCAAGACCTACAATCGCGGCCAGTATATAACCATTGACTTCACCCGGCCGTGCATTTTCAACATGATAGCCATACAGCACGGGCCGTTCGAATACGGCTACGCAAGAGAAATCGCCGTCGAAATAAGTAACGACGGCAAGAATTTTACAAGAATATTCACCGGCGAAGGCACAAGAAAGATAACCTATCTATGCATACTTTCGCCGGTAAAGGCTCGCTACGTACGGCTGGTTGCGTTGCGGCCGGGCATTGAAAAATGGTCCATCGCCGAAGTTTATTTCCAGTAACACCACCGCCAATCGCGACAGCCAGAGAGACCTTCGCAACAGCGGCTGACACAGACGCCATGAACAATCAAAATAAAAACTGGAAAATCCGGTTCATAAACCCGCGCAGCCCGCTGAGCACAATCACCATGCCGGGAATCATTCAGAAGATGACCTTTTCCCGCAAAAGCGTTTTCGCTCCGCTTAACCTGACCATATGCGCAGCGGTAGTTCCGTCGAACTGGCAGCCGGAAATAGTCGATGAAAACATACTCGAGCAGCCCCATACGCCGCAGGCAGACGTCGACGCGGTCGGGATAGGGGCGATGACAAGTCAGGCGCCGAGGGCATATGAGCTGGCGGATGCATATCGCAGGCTGGGCGTAAAGGTCATACTGGGCGGCATACACCCATCAGCCCTGCCCGATGAAGCTCTCACCCATGCCGACGTAGTCTGCCGCGGAGATGCCGAAGGCACACTGCCCTACGCGCTTAACGACATCGCAGCCGGCGGCCAAAAACAGATTTACGACTGGCAGGAACATCCCGACGCCCCAATCGCCACGCCGCGCAAGGACCTGCTCAACCCGAAAGATTATCTGGCGTTCAATCCCATCCAAACCACGCGGGGCTGTCCGCACGGCTGTACGTTCTGCACCACGCCGGCCATCTTCGGCCGCAAATACCGCCAGCGGGACATCGGCGATATCGTGGAGGAAATCCGCGCCGCAAAAGAGCAGTTCAACTCGCGCGTGTTCATATTCTCCGACGACAACGTCGCAGGCAATCAGAAGTGGGCCATGGAGCTTTTTGAAGCCATAACGCCCCTAAAAATCCGCTGGGCCAGCCAGTGTGACATACTCATATCCCGCAACGACGCCCTGCTGAAAGCCATGCGTCGCAGCGGCTGCGAAGGCCTCATAATTGGCCTCGAAAGCCCAAAAGCCGGCACTCTCAAAGAAGCCGGCAAACGATTCATCTCCGCCGACGAATACATCGACCGCATTCATAAAATCCAGTCCTTCGGCATGAGCCTCTGGGGCAGTTTCATTTTCGGTTTCGACTCCGACGGCTGGCGTGACTGCATGAACGCCGTGCGATTCGCCCAGCATGCGAAGCTCTGCATGAGTTGTTACATAATACTTACGCCCTATCCTGGCACGGCGGTATTCGATGAATTTCGCCGGTCGGGGCGTCTCATCACGGAGGATTGGGCGAAATACAACGGCTCAACCGTATGCTTTCAGCCGCAAAAAATGACGGTCAACGAATTGCGTCATGCGCAGATGGCGGCTTTTTACGAATTTTACAGAATGCCCAGCGCAATAAAACGACTGGGCTTCCGGCCGCTGAAAAAGAACTCGTGGATGGCCAATCTCGCCATCCAGCGCGGACTGGATTATTACTATTCCAAAAAAGGCAGGCCGACGCCTTCATTCAGCGATTTCGCCGCACCGGACGCACAGCGGCGGATAGAACGCAGCCTCGGCCTTCTGCGAGGACTCTGACATGAATGAAACATCGAACAATTATTATTTCACGGTCATAGTACTGCTGGTTGTCATGCTTGTCGCAATGGCTGGCCTATGGGTCATGGAACATAAAAAACTCAACAGAGCAGTGGCGTTCATACGCATTCAACAGAACGAAAAACAGACGCAGGACACCAGACTGCGAGATATGCTCCTGAATGCGACAGTGGAAAAAAATCACATGCTCGACCGCGACAGTTTCGTCAAAAAGGGTGTGACGATAAACGGCAGGCTGGCCGATGTTTTTGTCGTAACCGCCGATGACGCCGCAAAAGCCGGCCTGCTGGACGGCGACATAATTTTCGTCGGCAAAACATTTACGCCGTCAACACAGCCGTCGCCGGCCCCAAAAATATCGAAAACAGCGGAGATTAAAAACACCGGACAATGACGCATTTCAAACCATCCAAGCCGACGCTGTTGTCGGCGTTCATAGTGCTGTCGGCGGCATTGACGTTTCTCGGCCCCGATTCCGCCGGCGCATTGCGTGCCAGGCTGCACTGGATGCTCGCGCCGCTGGGCGACGCAGGAATGGCCGTCACAACCGCGTTCAAAAATCTCACCACCCCTTCCGAACCGATAATCACGCAGCGATACGCACAGCAGTTGAAGCAGGAAAACGTGCTTCTTCGTCAGCAGCTTGAATCGATGGAGGCAAGGCTGTTGCGAGTGCTGGGCACGCTCCAGGACGGCCAAGCCGAATTCAGCCACCTTTTCGGGCCGAGAAAAGACGTACCCGTTGAATTCATCGCCGCACGGGTCGTAGCCGCCGATTCGCTGCCTTACGGCTGGTCGCGAGTGCTCAACGAAGGCCGTGACCAGGGCATCCGCAATGGCATGTACGCCACCCAACTCCGTGTGATACACGACCGCTCGAAACAGATAACCGGCAATCCGATGGTGATATCCGGCGCGACGGTCGTCGGCAGAGTCATAGAATCGGGCGCATTCACATCGCGGCTGGCGTTGCTGACTGACGGCGGATTCGAAATGTACGGCCAGATACGCCGCGTAATCGACCCTCGCAATCCGCGCATGATTCGTTACCGCGCGCGTATGCGGAGACTGTCGCCGCAGATAAACGAACCTGTGCCGGTGTTCGTAAAAGGCGACGGCCGTGAACACATGGTGGCTATCGAGGTGAAAAAATTACACGAAATACGGCCCGGCGACATTCTGCAGACCCAGCCGGACGACGGCGCGCTGCCGGCTGAGGTGAATGTCGGCGTGGTAGACCGCGTAGAAGATGACGCTCAAAACGCCGGCATGGTCAAGCTGTACATCAAGCCGCTGACGAACATGGCCGCACTGCGGGAAGTGATGATAGTAATTCCGGCACTGGGGCGGCTGGAAACTGTGGGCCACAGGGGGACGCAACGATGATACGATGGATACCGTTTCTGTTGCTGACCTACGTGCTGGTACTCGTGCAGACGACGGTCGGCCGCATACTGACAATGGAGCAGTTCAGCGTCGGGCCGTTCGGGCCGGATTTGCTGATACCGCTGGCGGTGTTCGTGGCGTTTTACGCCAAAGACGTTTACGACGCGATGCTCTGCGGCTGGGTTATCGGCATATTCATAGACCTCACAACCGCCGGCGGAGGAGGCGCGCCGACGCGGGTAGGGCCGATGGCTATAATACTCGCACTGGCGATGTGGGTTACGTTCAACGCACGCGACTGGCTGTATCGCGAAAAAGTTCTGCCGCAATTCATAGTCGGCGGGCTGCTGTGTTTCACGACGCATTTCCTGTGGTGCGTGGTTCAGATATTTTTTGCATCGCGAGGCTGGGGGCTGCTGGGCAGCCTCTGCATACAGGTACTGCTGAGCAGCCTGTATACGGCACTGCTTACGCCGCCGGCATTCATGCTGCTGTGGCTGTGCAGAAAATGGCTGTTCGCCATGAGCACGTCGTCGCGTTCGCGGCGAAACCGTTGATACCGGAGATTTTTCAGAGGTGTACAAATTCCGTTTAAAAATCCTGTTAAGCCTTATAATAATCGTCTTCCTTGCAATGCTGGGACGGCTGGTGCAGATGCAGCTTGTCGAAGGTCACAAATACAGGGAAAAAGCCAAACGCTCCCTGCAGACGTTCTCATTGATACCAGCGCAGCGCGGCCGAATTTTCGACCGTAACGGCGCAATCCTCGCCACCGACGAAGCCTGCCACGATTTCTGCATGGACTACCGCTTCATGACCGCCAATCAGCCGTGGCGCGACCGACAAATACGAAATATCGCCAAAAAGGAAGACATCTCACGGCAGCGGGCTACCGAAGAATTTGAATCCAGGGAAGCATATACCTGGCAGCTCGCCGAACAGGCGGCCCAGCAGAGCGGCGAAGACCTCCGCGAAAGCGTGGGCGGCATACGAAGAACCATCGAACGGATGAAAAATCGCACCGGCAGAAACATACGCGAAGAAATCGTCTCCCATCCGGTGATTAAAGGCCTTACCGAATCGCAGGTGAACGCCCTGCGGCCGGCGATGGAAAAAACCGTCGGCGTATCGCTCACGCCCAGCCACAAACGATTCTACCCATTCGCCGACGTCGCATGTCACATCATCGGCACAACGCGGCGGGTCTTCTATGAAGACCTACAGCAGCGAAACGTAAACGATGAAGACGTCGACTGGCTGGAACGCATGAAACGCAACTATGCACCAACAGACACCATCGGAGAAAGCGGCGTCGAACGCGCATGCGAGGAACAGTTGCGATTCACCCGCGGCTACAAGCGGGAAAACTACAGCGGCGACGTTCTGGCGTATGAGCCGCCGAAAAACGGCAAAGACGTACAAATAACGCTGGATATCGAACTGCAGCGCGTGCTTACCAAGATATTCGCGGACACAAAGCATACCGGCAGTATAGTTGTCATGGACGTGCCGACTGGCGAAATACTCGCCATGGTATCATGGCCGACGTACGACAATAACAATTTCCGCCAACTGTATCCGCAACTGCTGGCGGATAAGGTCAATCTGCCGTTACACCATCGCGCAGTAGCGGCCACGTATGCCCCTGGTTCGACAATCAAACCGTTCACCGGCCTTATCGCGTCGGAACTGGGCAGGCTATCCGCCGATGAAATAATAACCTGCACCGGCGAAAACCGGCTGGCCCGCAACGGCAAGCCGCGATGTTTTATCTACAAGGAATATCATACGACTCACGGCGACCTTACGCTCAGCGACGCACTGAAAGTGAGCTGCAATATTTATTTCGTGACAGCCGCCGACAGGATAGGCTCGGCAATGCTTGCCCAAAAACTGCACGACTTCGGTTTTGGCGAATATCCACACACCGGCCTGCCGGAGGAACGGGACGGCATCGTCGGCGATGAAACGTATCTGCGCAAAAACTTCAATCGCGGATTCTATCGCAGCGACGCATGGTTCATCGGCATGGGCCAGGGCGTATTCACAGCATCGCCGATTCAGATAGCCGCCGCAGTCGCAACCATCGCGAGAGACGGCGTATATCTTTCGCCAAAACTGATGCGCGGCGACGAATTTCCTCAGAAAGTCAGACAGATTCCTATTCCGCAGCATACGCTCGACATGGTGCGGGAAGGCATGGGCAGGGTCGTCAACGAACAGGGCGGCACTGCATATAAAACGTGGAATCTCGGCGAAGTGCCGGATGTTACGGTCTGCGGCAAAACCGGCACGGCTCAGACGCCGCCGATGCGTATAGACTCCAACCATGACGGCAAAATCACGACCGATGATACGATTGTAAAAACTGGCGACATGTCGTGGATGATGGCTTTCGCGCCGAAAGACAATCCGCAGATTGCAGTCTCCGTACTGGTGGAATATTCCGACGGCGGCGGCGGTGCGGATTGCGGGCCTATCGTCAAGGAAGTAGTAAGGCAGTGTGAAAAATTCGGCTATATCAAGGGGGCGGCGCAATGAGCAAGACCGGCCCACGGCTGATTGGCCTGTTTATCATGCTGGCGATGATGCTTCTAATGACCATCGGCATCTCAGCCATCCATACATCGGAACTGGCGGAAGGCGTATCGAGCGGTTATTGCGAAAAGCAGATAATATTCGCCGCCATCGGCATAGCCGTATTCTTCGCATTCAGCGTCATACCTTATCCGCGTTTCGGCCAGATAGCGTATGCCTTTTTCGGCTTTTCACTACTGCTGCTGCTCATAGTGGGCCTGTCGCGGCTAACGCATTCGAGTTCTTTTCTGATTCGCCCCAAGAACGGCGCGTACAGGTGGATTAACATGGGCTTTGCCGAACTTCAGCCGTCTGAACTTGCCAAGCTGGCAGAGATACTGCTGCTGGCGTGGTATCTGCGGCTGGGCAGCCATTACCGCAAGCTGGCCGGCCTGAGCGTACCGTTCATACTCACGTTCGTGCCGCTGTTCCTGATTCTCATAGAACCCGACCTGGGCACGAGCATACTGCTCATACCCGTGCTGTTCACCATGCTGTTCATGGCCGGCGCGAAGATGTCCCACCTGGGCGGCATAATAATCTGCACCATTATAGTGATGTTTTTCCCGATTCCGACTCATACGCAGGACATGGGCGAAAAGGAACTCGACTCACGCAAGGCAACGGCATACTGGGTCAGCCCGTCCGGCGACATGATAGTCAGCGCAGCGCCGTTAGCCGTCATGGAATTCCACCAGCTGCAACGTATCGACGGATGGCTGAGGCAGAACGACCCGGAAATAGAAAAAAACAAAGGCTATCAGCTTTCACGTTCAAAAATAACGCTCGGCTGCGGCCAGCTTTCCGGCAGAGGCGATTGGGATGACGCAGATTTTTACTTCCGCACCCTGCCGGAAGACCACACGGATTTCATCTTCAGCATAATAGGCGGACAATGGGGTTTTATCGGCTGCACGGCGGTATTAACGCTCTATCTGGTGATTATAATACTCGGCGTGGAAATAGCGGCATCGACGGATGAGCCGTTCGGCCGGCTGTTGGCGATAGGCGTAATATCGCTGTTCGTTTCGCAGATTGTCATCAATACAGCCATGACGATGGGACTTCTGCCGATAACCGGCATGACTCTGCCGCTGATAAGTTACGGCGGCTCATCGCTGTTGGTGAACTGTGCCGCGATTGGCCTTCTTGTCAACGTAGCCGGCCGCAAACCGATAATGCTTTCCCGCAAACCGTTCGAACACAGCGACGATTATGGCGTAGCGCCATACCGGCCGCTTGAATTCCCTCCAGGGCCGTGATGATATGAACATGAACCGACCTTTTCCAAAACCTGCATTCGAACTTGACGCCCGGCAGCAACCGCATCGGGAAGAGCTGACGCTCGGCGACGGTTACGTCACTAGCGTATACGTCCACGATGAACCCGCCGGCGTATCAGCCGATATTCCCGTAGTCTACATGCACGGAATTCAGTCGCACCCGGGCTGGTTTTATCGAAGTGCGCGCACATTAGCCGACGCCGGCCATCGAGTCTTTCAGGTAACGCGTCGCGGCAGCGGCGACAACTCAATAAAGCGTGGCCATTGTAAAAATCCGCGGCAGCTTTTCGACGACATCGACTGCGCGATTGATTTCGCACTAAAAACGACCGGCAAGGGAAAAGCAATCCTGCTCGGCGTAAGCTGGGGCGGCAAACTAATATGCGCCTATGCGCTTTCAGACGCGGCACGACGCCAAAAAACGGCAAAGCTCGTCTTAATAGCGCCAGGCCTGTTTTCGCTCATAGACGTGCCGGCGGCTAAAAAACTCGCAATCGCCGCCTGCCTCATGACCGGCTTGCGTAAAACAACTTTCAATATCCCGCTTGGCGACGCTGAACTTTTTACAGCCAACCCGGCGATGCAGAAATATCTGTTGGACGACGAATTTCAACTGCACGGGGCTACGGCGAAATTCATGTTCACAAGCAGGCTGCTTGACCTCGCAATACGTAAAGCGTCTGCCGGCTCGCTGGATATACCGGTCGATACGATACTTTCGTCAAATGACAGAATCATCGACAACGCGGCTACCCGGCGATGGCTGTGTCGCGTCTGCGGCAGTGAAAATAACATTCGAACACTCCGCGGCGAACATACGCTTGAATTCGAGTCGAACGCCACGGAATTCCTGCAAGCCGCCACAGACGCATGCAGAACGAAAAACCCCGAAAAATCTTAAAAAATTTGATGAATGTAAAAAGCTGTTGATAACTTTTTCCGGACCTTTTGGGCTACAGCCTAAGGCCTTTGTTTTCAGAGCGTTAAAAAATTCGCGAAAAAAGATAAAAATTTCCATTTTCCCCTTTTATTTTTTATCGCCGTCGGCTGCGACGTTCAGGGCATTGACAGCGGTTTGACTGCAAGTTATCCTGAGCCGACTAAAAAACGTATCATCAATATTGGTACGAATTTAAGGGCTACGGCCCATAAGGAATCGGAATTAATCGGAATCGGTTTATTTTAGCGCTCTTTTTGAACAAGGGCCAACGCTGGGAGTATATAAGGTGAAGACGCTGCTGAGAATTTTTCTGGCGGCTGGGGTTTTCCTCAGCTTTGCCTCGTCGGGTCTTGCAGACAAGTCCCCCGATCTTACCGTCGTCGAAATCAAGGTCGAGGGGAATAAAACCACCAGCCGCAATGCCGTGCTGAGTTATATCAAAATTCGCGAAGGCATGCCCTACAGCGAAGATGCAGTTCGCGCCGACCGCGACAGGCTGATGCAGAGCGGCCGCTTCGACGCAGCCGACGTCAAGAGCACTGTGACCGACAAAGGCGTAGTGCTTACGTTCGTGGTTTCGGAAAGGCCCGAAATCTCCCGACTGATGATAGAAGGCAACCGACACTTTTCCGAAGAGGAACTCCTCAAGGATATCCCATTCGCCCAGGGCGACCCGCTCAACCCGGCAAATATCGAACAGGGCAAGCTCGCGCTGCTGAACAAGTATCGCGGCGAAGGTTACTACCTGGCGGACGTCAAAGTCAACAGGGTCATGAAAGACGGCGGCTACCAGGTCATATACTCCATAGAAGAAGGCCCCCAGAGCATCATCACCAAAGTACGGTTCGACGGCAATCACTACTTCTCCAAAGCCAGCCTCATCATGCGTACGCAAACCAAGGCCAAGCTCTTCCCCTTCATCAAGGGCTATCTCAACATGGAGAAGATAGACCGCGACATAATTTCCATCCGTAACGCGTACGTCCAGGAAGGTTTCCTGGACGCCGAAGTCGGCCGTGAACTGGAGTTCAGTGCAGATAAATCCAAAGTCACCGTCGTCTTCAAGATAAACGAAGGCCCCCGCTACCGCGTCAATGAAATCATTTTCAAAGGCAACAAGGTATACAGCGGCGAACAGCTCCTGGAACAGATAAAGTTCCACCGCGAATCGTTCTTCACCGGCGAAACCCTTCAGATAGACGTAAAATCCATCAAAGCCGCTTACGGTGAAATAGGCTATATCGACGCCGACATAATCGCACACAAGCAGTTCATTAGCCCCGATTCGCCTGCACCGGAATGGGCCAGAAACATAGACGGCGGAAGCCCGGCGCTGCTGAACCTGATTTTTGAAATCGACGAAAAAGATCGCTACCAGATTGGCGCTATCCGCATCCAGGGCAACGACGTAACCCAGGAACGCGTCATCCGTCGCGAACTGCGGTTCTATCCCGAAGAACGCTGCGACACGGTCGCCATCGAACGGTCGAAGGTCCGCCTGCAGGAACTGCAAATCTTCAAATCGGTGGAAATCAAGCCCGTCAGCGTGCCTGACCCGGGCAATCCCGATAAGTTCATTCCCGGCGTAAAGGATATCGTCGTTGAAGTTGAAGAAGGCAAGTCGTCAAACTTCATAGCTGGCGTAGGCGTTAGTACCAATAACGGCCTTCTGGGCACCGTTTCATTGACCTACAGAAACTTCAACATAATGGACTGGCCCAAAACTTGGGCAGACTTCATCAAGGCCAGGAGTTTCAAAGGCGCAGGCCAGACGTTCCAGTTGACGGCTGAGCCCGGCACAGAACTCATGCGTTTCACCGCATCGTGGTTTACGCCATATATCTTTGATCAGCCTTATTCCGTCGGAACAAAGGCATACTACTTCACCCGCGATTATGACCGCTATGACGTCAGACGTCTTGGCCTGCAGACAAGCCTCGGCCATACGTTCAAAAATCGCTGGGCCGGCGAAGTTTCCGTCAACTACGAAAACGTCAATGAAGATGCCGACAGCGATGCCTGCCAGGAAATATGGGACGATCGCGGCGATTATAACTTCGTAAGATTCCGCGGCGCATTGGTGCGTGACCGTACCGACAGCCGCTGGGACCCGTCCACCGGCGACCGTTTCAGCTTCAGTTATGAACAGACGGCCGGCACGGCTACGTTCGGTAAATTCGACGCAAACTACAGAATCTATCGTACGCTATATGTCGACCCTCTCGACCGCAAACACATTCTGTCCGGCCGCATCGCCTATGGCCAGATGGTCGGCGACGACATTCCAGTATTTGAAAAGTACTACGGCGGCGGCATCGGTTCGATACGCGGATTTGAATATCGCGGCATCAGCCCGCGCGGCCATTATCGCGGCACCGACATAATAAAGAAGAACGACCCCATCGGCGGCGACATGATGTTCTACGCCGGCAGTGAATATACCTTCCCGCTGATAGGCGAAAACCTCAGAGGCGTACTGTTCATCGATTCCGGCACAGTCGAAGAAAGCTGCTCGTTTACGAACTATCGCATATCGATAGGTGCCGGCCTCCGCATCAAAATCCCATTCATGGGGCCTGTACCCATGGCGCTGGACTTCGGCATACCGGTCATGAAAGCCGAATATGACGATACGCAAATTCTGAGCTTTTCTGTCGGATGGAGTTTTTAAAAACGAAAAGACAACATTTGAACGGCTGATTTATTTTAAAAGTATTCAAACTGACCGATTTAACGGTTTCCAGAATACTAGAGGGCGTTCTCAATTAAACTGTGAGACGCAAATGAGTGGCAATTATGCAGATGCAAGGAACAAAAACGACTGCGAATTTGTCAATTCGCTGAGTTTTTGTGACGCCGCAGATGCATGATTGCCACTCACAGCCTTTAATATCTTATTTTTTGCGGCCGCAGGGTAATTGAGAACGGCCTCTAGACACAAAGGTAAATATTGTCAATCGGTCACGTTTAGTAAAGTAATCCAAAAAGCCCGGCGATTTTTCACCGGGCTTTTTTTGTCGGAATGTAGCGGTTTAAAAAATCGCTAGAGCATGCTCTAACAGCCTATAATTTCAAGAGGTGCACAATGGCAAAACTGGTACTAATACGACACGGGCAGAGTGAATGGAATCTTGAAAACCGTTTTACAGGCTGGACGGATGTAGACATAACATCGCAGGGTCGCGAAGAAGCGATTCGCGCAGGCAGGCTTCTGCGCAAAGGCGGATTTGAGTTCGATACGGCTTACACGTCCGTTCTAAAGAGGGCCATCCGTACCTTGTGGATTGTTCTTGACGAACTGGACATGATGTATCTGCCTGTTACACATTCATGGCGGCTAAACGAGAGGCACTACGGAGCGCTGCAGGGCCAAAACAAGAAGCAAACCGCCAAAGAATTCGGCGAAGAACAGGTACACATATGGCGTAGGAGTTACGACGTTCAGCCGCCGGCCCTGGCGGTGACCGACCCACGATTCCCCGGCCATGACAGGAGATATGCAAATCTCACTGACGCCGAACTGCCACGCACGGAAAGCCTCAAAGATACCGTCACCCGCTTCATGCCGCTGTGGCATGACCATATAGCGCCGGACATCAAAGCCGGAAAACACATCATAATAGCGGCTCACGGCAATTCACTACGCGCACTGGTAAAATATCTCGACAATATGTCTGATACCGCCATCGTGTCCTTGGAAATTCCCACCGGCGTACCGCTGGTCTATGAACTTGACAGTTCACTAAAACCTCTTAACCATTATTATCTGGGCCAATAAATGCAAAAGAGGCTTTTAATGTGGCATGAACGGCGGCATGAAATTATAATAAGCAGGCTGACTTTTGATGAAAATCGGAGAGAATATGAACGAAAAAAAACAACCAGGCTTCGAAGAATCACTCAAACAGCTTGAAGAAATCGTTACGCAAATCGAGCAGGGCAAAATATCGCTGGAGGAATCCATCGAAAAATACGCCCAGGGTATAGAACTGATTCGTAAATGCCGCGCCACTCTGAACGAAGCTGAAAAGAAAATCACCCTGCTTTCACAAAATGAAAATGGCAGCCTGTCGGTTGGCGGCGAACTTGAAGAACAAAACGAGCCTTTTTGAAAGCTAGAGCGATTCTCCAAAAATTTTCTGCTTAAAATTTAAATGAAGAATCTGTCTCACCGGCACGGCGCATCTACCCAACAAAATTCCTGTTACAGAGTACTAGAGATTCCGGTATTTGGTAAGTGAAAACAACAATGCTAAAAAAACTTTGGACAATAGTGAATCTCTACGGGTTAAAACCCGTACATCATATTCATCAGACTTTCGCCTGTCCGCCTCACGGCGGATACTTTCATCTACGGTTTAAAAACCGTAGAATTACGAAGGACATATTAAAATACTGCCTCGTAATATGGGGAATCGTCTGCCTGTTGGGTTTGATAGCCATAGTCGGACTTGTTTCATACCGATTTGGCTGGGGAAATCACGCCTCAACCGAAACAGCCAGCGCTCATGACGTAAGATTTATTCTTAACTGGTGCAAACTCGGCAGCGGCAGAATCGAAAAAGTCGTCCACAGTTACAAATCCGCACGTTCATTCACAGGCGACCATCTCGATGCTCATGCAATTAAAATAACGACGGTAGACCCCAAGGAACTGGTGCCGAATAACTACGGTTCCGGCTGGTACAGGTGCGACGAAGCGAAAGGCGCACTGAAAGACGCTATTAATTTCATCTGCAACTGGAAGGAAGATGACATTTCATGGTTTCCGACAGCAAATGAACTTCATTCCTCCGAAATATACGTTTATCCGCAGAGTATATACTATAATGGAACGCAGCCTACTGCTGCAGACCTTATTTTCGTACGTCCTAAAGATAAAATGCTGTTTTTCATAAGCTCAAAAATGTAAAACGGGAATTGCCATAAAAAAACCAGCCAATGCTTTTAAAAGCAGGCTGGTTTTAAAAATGTCTTTCATAATTCTACGATTTTTGGAGTCTCGCCGAAAAAACTTTTTTTGAGAACTGCCATAAACCGTAGATAAAAGCATCCGCCGTCAGGCGGACAGGCGTAAGCCTGATAAATATGATGCGGCTGATTTCAATGGGTAAAAAATCATTTTCCCACAAAAATTTCTTGCCGCCGATTATTTTTTGACGGCTTTGTTCAATTTGACGGACAGGCGGGCCTTCTTACGATTAGCTGCATTCTTGTGAATAGTGCCCTTGGCGGCTACTTTATCCAGCGCCTTGAAGCAGGCGGAAAGAGCCTCTTTCATCTTGGCTTCATCGGCTGTTTTGAGAGATTCTTCAAACTTTTTCAGCGAACCCTTTACCTGATCCTTGCGCCAACGGTTCAAGGCGCGACGTTTTACATCCTGACGCATGCGTTTTTTGGCTGATGCAGTATTTGCCACAGTTATTCTCCTGGCTATTTTTAACCTGTAAATCTTCCGTATCAAATATATTACAACGGCATTTCGCGTGGGACTGTTCTTTACGCGAAATCATCCGACAGGCGAGAAATTATAAACGTATTTCCAGCCAGAGCAAGTGTTTTTTCATTATTTTAGCCATTATCTGCATGAATAACGCTTTTTGACACCTCCTCGTCAAAAACTGTAGTTTTAACGCCAGCCAATGCTGGAATTCCCTGTAAGTTTAGTGTAATATTCGTGGATTCATAAGGATAAGGCCATGTTGAAGAAAATTTGCATTATTCTGTTGATGGCGGCAGCATGCGGCTGCGAAGAGCAAAAGCCGGCACAAATGGAATATCCGACGGCGTCGCTATCGACCCCAATCCACGAAACGTCGTGGGGCAAAGAAGGCATCTGCCTCCAGACACCACATTATAAAATATATACCACAATAGAAGGCCGACGGATAGACGTTGTCCTGCCGGGTTTCATGGAATCGGCCTACCACCTGTATGAATATCTGACGAATTCTTCGCCAAATCCGGATTACACCCTGCCGATGTATATGCTCGCCTCACGCCAGGAATGGGCGATAATGACGCAAAAACTCTTCGGCAACATCGGCCCCGATAATTTCATCGAGAACGGTGGATATACGTATCGCGGCGTAACGGTCTGCTATGATATCGGCGGCATGAATACGTTCAGCGTCGCAGCCCACGAAGGCCTTCATCAATATTTGTGGTATTTTTATAAAAATCGGCTGCCGTTATGGGCAGAAGAAGGCCTGGCGACCCAGTGCGAAGGTTTTATCACCACAAATACGTCCGTCCGCTTCACGCCGCAGGAGAACATGATGCGATTCGACTCCCTGCGGACAGCCATCAAAAATAACGACTGGCTGCCGATAGAAAAATTGCTGGTAACAACGTCCAGAAAACAGTTGGGACAAGGTGAATTGTACGGCTTGGGTTACTACGGCCAGCTTTACGTGCTGGTCCGTTTCATCCGCAATCACAAAATTTACGGCCCACGATGGGCAAAAATGCTCGACGACGCCAAAAACGGAAAATTCTCAAAAATCTTCGGCGATAAAACCATGACGTTATCGCCGGCGGCATATTATCAGGCTATCGCGGTAAAATCGTTCAGGCATTACATCAATCCGGACTTGCAGGCTTTTGAACGGGAATTCCACGATTACGCGCAGAAAGTCGTCATAAAACCGTAAGCCGTTGACTCGTGTTCAAAAGTACATACCTGTGCGGCTAACAATCATTAAATAAGCCAGTTTAACATTTGAAATCTGTCCGATGATTACTTTCCGAAACCTGGTAAAGTTTGGCGAGGCTCTTCAACACTTCGTATTCGCCAGTCGGCATTCGTTTTAACCCAGTAGACAGTCCATCTGAGACAATATACCCCGTCGCCCATCGCCCCATCTGTCCGCAAAGTGCTTACAACCGTCATATTTGCATGACGACCGACAATCCTGATATTAAAATCGGTCAATCTGCAACTTTTAATCTGAATTTTCTTTATCACGCCTTCAGCCAGCCTGATTATCTGTGACCTGTCACCGCCATATCCATTATAGTTATCGTCCAGATATTTTTCAGCCGGCTTAAAATCATCCTTTACAACAGCCGACGCTATTTCACGCGTAATCAGTGTTATCTGCTCGCGGTCGGTAACAATGAAATAATCCAATGCAAACGTTATCCAGCATATCGCTACCGGAATCAGTAACGACATCGCAAACCTGACACTGCGGGTTTTAAAATATATAAACAGCAAAAGCAGCTCAAGAATCGTAACCGCAATGTAAAGATACGTCGGATCTTCACAAAAAAGTTCTTTCATCACTGACTCCTTTTTTTGATAACCACAAGACGATTTACTTTGTCCGGCAGGTCTGGTATACTTTGAATTCATCCTCAAAACCTTGGCTGCCTGCAATCGGCAATTTTGCAGCGACACATATGTTTGGGGATAGGTTCTTATAAAAATATTCTAAATATACAGGCATAGATATACGAGGGAAAAATGTCTTCATATCAGGAAACGCTGGAATTGAAAACGGCGGCTCACGACGCCATGGTCGATATCACCACTCAGGTGGAAGTGGCTGTTTACAACAGCGGCATAAAGAACGGGCAGGTAATGGTTTTCTGCCCTCACACAACGGCAGCCATCACCATCAATGAAAATACCGACCCGAACGTAACAGATGACATCATCCAGAAATTGACACGTCTGTGTCCATGGCGGGAGGAATTTTACTCACATATCGAGGGCAACAGCGCGGCGCACGTCAAAAGTTCGCTCGTAGGCGTAAGCGAAGTTATCCCGCTGGCTGACGGGCGGATGCAGTTAGGCACATGGCAGGGAATCTATTTTTGTGAATTCGACGGCCCGCGAAAGCGGAAATTCATCGTAACCGTCACAAGCTGAACAGTCCTGAAAAGTCATTCATTTCGCAGGCACGATTGTTGCATCTTTAAAAAACTGTTCGTGGGCAGTCATCGCTGAATCTGCGTCGTTCCATGTTTTCCATTTGCCAAAAAGCAGGACGAACCGCAGTTTGCCGTCAACAAGAACAGGCTGAACATAGGATATGAGTTTGGCATTGGCATATTTTTTCGCGGCGAGGTCGACCTGCTGCCGCGAATCAAAAACGCCAGCCTGTATTGACCAGAAAGTACTGCCTGCGACGGCTCTGGCTAGCGAGGCATAATTTGAATTCGGGAACAGGAATATGACTTTCTGCAAATGGACGTCGGCTTCCTGCCATCGGCCGAGTCGCTGCGCTATGCAGCCGAGCCGATATTGCGCGTGGTCGCACGGCTGTTTTTCGGGCATGGTATTATCGATAACGTCCTTAAACATTCTTTCAGCCGGCGCAAACCGGCTCTGCTGATAATAAACCTCAGCCAGCGAATCCATCGCCCGCACCTGCAGGTCAAGATTTTTGGCGCGTTTTGAAACATTCTGAAGGTCGTCTTCAGCCTGGCCGGTCTTGCCGAGCTTCAACATCGCCATGCCGCGCAAATATTGCGCCTCGTAAGCCTTCTGGCTGGCTGACCCGGATTTCATAGCCTTCGACGCCTCGTCGACGGTCAACGAATAATTGTCAGCCCTGTAGGCATCGTTAGCCGCCGTCAACGATTTCTGCGCACTGTCCGGCCATATGCCCAACTCACAACCAGCCGCCAGCATCAGCGACGCCGATATCAAACCTGAGATGATTTTCATAGTCATCGCGTCAGTCCTTTACGGATTGCCAGATTTTCAGCAATTCGGGAGATTCTTCAATTTTTTCACTCAGCCGCCGCAGTATTTCCTGCGTCAACGCATCGACACTCGACTCGCCAGCCGGCTTCATGGCAGGCGGAATAATATCTGTCTTCACAGCCCCTGCCGGTAGCCGTGGGTCAGGCACGTTGTTTTTACGCTTCCATTCAAGAAGGCCGGCGACAGCCTGTTCGCTTATCGGCTTCGGCGTGCCGATTTTCTCAGCCAGCACGACTGTCCGCAAATATGAATCGAGCGTTTCAAGATGAAAGTACGCCGCCTCAAGCGTGACATCGCAGCCGACAGCGCCGTGATTGCTCAGCAGGACGGTATTGGCGTTATTTCTGACAAAAGGTATGACGGACTCGGCAAGTTCTTTCGAACCCGGCAGCGCAAACGGCGCCGTAGGCACAGGCCCCAGCAGAGCCTCGACCTCCGGCATTAACGCAGGCGGCACGGGCCGGCCGGCCACTGCGAACGCCGACGCATACGGGCTGTGCGCATGCGCGACGGCGTGAATGTGCGGCACTTCACGCATAATCGCCAGATGCAATTTTATCTCCGACGTGCACGGCCATTCGCCTTCAAGCTGGCAGCCGTTTTCATCGACTATACAGAGCATGTGCGGCTTCATGAAACCTTTGGAAACGCCAGTCGGCGTGCAGAGAAAACGGCCATTCCCGAGCCGGCAGCAGAGATTCCCGTCATTGGCTGCGACATATCCGCGCTCATACATGCGTCGCCCGATGTCGCACATCTGAACGCGCAGCGTATCTTCGCTCGGCGAATATTCATACCGGCCTAGCGATTCGGCTACCGCGGAACGAAGTATTTTTTGAAATTTTTTATTCATAATCAGTTGACCACAAGTCTTGCGAATCGCCGTTTGCCGACTTTCAATACGTCGCCGGTCGACGGCAAAACCTTTGAGTCAAGTTCGGATATTTTTTCGTCGTTGATGCTTACCGCGCCCTGCTGTATCAGACGGCGTGCCTCGCCGTTGGACTGCGCGAAACCGGCTTGCGTCACAAGCTCGATAATATTTATCGGAGTTTTTATGGAAATTTCAGGCATATCGGTCGGCACGTTTTTCTGCGCGAAAACGCGGTCGAATTCGTCACTGGCCGCCTGTGCGGCTGGCAAACTATAAAAATTTTCCACTATCATGCGGCCGAGACGAGCCTTAGCCTGACGCGGATGCGTCTTATCCGGGTCGCACAGTGTCTTGATTTCATCCATCGGCAGGTTCGTCAGCAGCGTAAAATAGTTTTCCATGAGCGAGTCGGGTATGCTCATGATTTTTCCGAACATGTCGTTCGGTTCGTCGGTCACGCCGATGTAGTTGCCCTTCGACTTGCTCATTTTTTCCACGCCGTCAAGCCCGACGAGTATGGGCATGACCATGACTATCTGCGGCTGTTGGCCGGCGTTTATCTGCAAATCCCGACCAACTAGATTATTGAACGTCTGATCAGTGCCGCCGAGCTCGACATCCGCCTCAATCATAACGGAATCGTAACCCTGCATGAGCGGATAGAAAAATTCGTGTACGCCTATCGGCTGGCCGGCTTTGTAGCGTTTTTCAAAAGTATCGCGTTCCATCATCTGCGCTACGGTCATCTGACTTGCCAGGCGGATAACGTCTGCAAAGCTCAGCTTCGCCAGCCATTCGCTGTTATATCTCACTTCGAGTTTATCTGGCGACGTATTCAGAATCCTGCCGGCCTGCTGGAAATACGTTTCGGCATTTTTCTTAATCTGTTCCGGCGTCAGCATTGGCCGCGTCCTGTTTACGCCCGTCGGGTCGCCGATGCGGGCGGTGTAATCGCCGATTATCATCACCGCCTTGTGGCCGAGGTCCTGAAACTGCCGCAACTTGCGAAGCACGACAGTATGGCCGAGGTGGATATCCGGCGACGTAGGATCAAGGCCCAGCTTCACGCGCATAGGTTTTCCGCTTAACAGGCGGCTGGCGAGCTCATCTTTGGAATAGACCGCCTCAGCGCCGCGAAGCAGAATATCAAGGCTGGCGGCAACGCTATTATTTGTCGTGTCATTCTGTGTCATGGTTCAAAAAGCATACTATTTCGGCTGGCGAATTACAACAGTTTCAGAAGTTCTTCAGGGCGGTCTACAAGTTTCATCGCCCCGTATTTCAACAGTTCCTCGGCAGTACGGAATCCCCATGTTGCGCCTACGGCAAACATTTTCGCGGCGACGGCGGTTTTCATATCCGTATTGGTATCGCCGAGGTAAAGAAATTTTTCCCGCGGCAGGCCTATGGTTTTCACTATCATATCAACGCCTGCCGGGTCAGGTTTGGGAGCTATGCCATCCATCACGCCCTGCACGACCACGAATTTGTCGATGTCGAAAAAACGCTCTACGCACAGCCTTGTAAACTGGTGCGGCTTGTTCGACATGACCGACATCTTTACTCCGCGTGCCGCGAGTTCATCGAGAAGTTCCGGAATGCCGCTGTAAGGCCGCGTTTTGACAGCCCAGCCGTTACCGTAAATTTCACGATTACGCGCGACGATTTTTTTTATCGTCTCTTCTGAGATATCGGAATCACAGCAGGCACGGCGAGCAAGATTGACCACGCCGTCACCGACGTAATACCTGTAATTTTCCAGCGGCTGCGGCGCATAGCCGAATTCACCTATTGTCGCATTCATGCAGTCTGCAAGGTCTTCGAGAGTATTTAGCAGAGTGCCGTCCAGGTCAAAAACAACAGCTTCATATTTCATTTTTTTCTCGCAAATCTTTTTAGAACCTATCCCAAAAACATGGGCGTCGCCGAAATCGAGCAATTTTGCGG
>CAZIAZ010000044.1:0-24963 GCA_964536835.1 uncultured Planctomycetaceae bacterium
GGCTGGTTGACAGTTTTTGCCGTCGGCAGATGGAATACATGCGGGCAGAAAAAAAGAGAGCTTCAAGGCCTGAAAATCTCGAGTTCAGAGATGTTTTTTGCCTTAAACTCGGATTCAAATCAATCGCATTCAAAGGCTGAAATCTTCAATTCGACTTGCCACCAGTTGCCACGCCTTGCCAAGAAGAGCCAACGGTTTGCTACATATTTGCTACAAAGATCTTTTGTAAAAATCTCAAGTCTTTGTGTGGTAGGCGGTTAGCGGTAGTGGACTGGCACGTTGCCAACGTGAATGTCGTGAGTTCGAGCCTCATCACCCGCTTTTTTTATGCGCCCATGGCATACGATGACATGAGTTGCCAATTCATGTCAACTCTTGACAAATTAGGGAGTTACAACTCCATAATCGCTTTCAGAACTTCGTCGGCCTATCGCCAAAATCAGCCTTCGTTCTTGCCATGCGATGACATATCTTGCCAATTAAAGCCAAAAGTTTGCTACATATTTGCTACACAACCCATGTTTTGCCAGATTTTCTTATGGGTGTTTTTGGTGGTATTTCTCGATGTGCTGGACCATCAAAAAATCCATAAATAGGGGTAAATGGATATCATTGAAAAATGAGCAAATGCACGGCAATCACGCAATATACGTGATGGTCGTGATATAATACTCCCCGAAAACTGGGCGCGGAAATGGGATGATTAAGATGGATTTGTTGCCTGTGTCGATAAAAGGTATCAGCAGGAGCAAATCATGAAAGACAAACGGCAGAATCACAGTGCGGCGTTCAAGGCTAGTACCTTAGCACATTTGTCTTTAGCAGTACGATAGGAATAGCCGATATATCTATCAGGCCAATGGTGGCTTGATGGAGAATATCATGAAAAAATATATCGCACGGCTGACGGAACAAGAGCGGCAGTATTTGACGCAACTGGTGAAAAAAGGCAAAGGCATGACGCATAAGATCAAACACGCCAATATTTTGCTACAGATTGACGCTAATGGTCCGGCTTGGACGGACGAACAGGCCGCGGTAGCCTTTCACTGTCATGTCAACACGGCCCGTAATGTTCGCCAGCGTCTGGTTGAAGAAGGTCTTGAGGCTGCGTTGGACAGGAAAAAGCAGGAAAGCCCTTCGCGGGAAAAGATTCTTGACGGCGAAGGCGAAGCACGGCTGGAGAGCATAGCATGCGGCAAGACACCCGATGGTCGTGCGAGATGGACGATGCAGCTTTTGGCTGACAGGATGGTGGAACTCGAAATAGTTGAAACTATTTCCAAAGAGACTGTGCGAAGGACGCTCAAAAAAATGAACTCAAGCCGCACCTTCGCAAATGTTGGGTGATATCGCCGGAAGCTGACGGCGAATTCGTTGCCGCAATGGAAGATATTTTGGAAGTTTATAAACGGCCTCGCGATGAGAAATGCCCGTTAGTGTGCATGGACGAACAGCCGATGCAGTTGATAAAAGAAACGCGTATTCCGCTGCCGGCTGTGCCGGGGCATGCTGAACGTTATGATTACGAATACGAACGCAATGGCACGGCAAACAACTTCATGTTTACCGCACCGCTGGAAGATTGGCGGAAGGTCAGCATCAGGCATCGCAAGACAAAGCGTGATTGGGCGGAAGAGATTCGAGAGCTTGTCGACGTTGATTTTCGTGATGCGGAAAAAGTTGTGCTGGTTTTGGATAATTTGAATACCCATACTCCAGGTGCGTTGTATGAAACTTTTCCGCCGGAAGAGGCCAGGCGAATATTTGAACGTTTGGAGATTCATTATACGCCCAAGCATGGCAGTTGGCTGAATATGGCCGAGACGGAATTGAGCGTTCTTACGAAACAGTGCCTGGCCAAACGCATGCCGGATATTGAAACGCTTAAGGCCGACACGTTAAAATGGTATACTGATAGAAATGCTGCCGCCAAGCGAGTGAACTGGCAATTTACGACAGCAGATGCACGGATAAAGCTAAAACGGCTATAACCACAATATCAAATGTGCTGAGGTACTAGCTGCATTTATCGATAAGCGGGGTCATTCCGGACAAAAAAGTTGCCGGCTTTCAATCGTGGGGCCTATTGTATGCATTAAGGCATATTATTTTGAAAAACAGGGAGACCGGGTGTTTCCAGATATGACTTCAAGACGATACTTTGGCTATTGTATATTTTTATAACTACTTATTTTATAATATATTATATAATGTAATAAGCTTGCTGTGTCATGTTGTGCCGGACATGTATTATTTTTGTCGAAAAATCAGATTATTCTTGACAGTTATGTAAAAAATGGGATACCATATGCATGTAGGCATACAGTTAGGAGTTTCATGTGGACTATGTTGCAGTAAAAAAGAGTCTTTCTTGTGCGTCAGCTACGCCGCATGAAGTAACGCTCGTCGAAAAAACTTTCGATGCCTGCGTGACGAAATATCTGCCGCAGAAAGTTGTCGGCGACATGGCCTACGACTCGGACAAGCTTGATGAGAAGCTGGCTGATGAACGAGGCGTGGAATTTATCGCACCGCACAAGTCGAACCGGATTAAGGCAGCTACGCAGGACGGCAGAAAGCTGCGTGGCTACAAACGTCGCTGGAAGATTGAACGCTTGTTCGCTTGGCTGCAGAACTTTCGGCGGCTGGTTGTGCGATATGAGTTTCATTTGCGTAATTTTCTGTCGATGGTGCAGTTAGGTTGCATCCTGCATAATTGCCACTCATTTGCGTCTCACAGTCTAATTGAGAACGACCTCTAAGTGTCAGATTAAGTTTTAACTAATGCAATTAATGTCCGCATCTTGTTGTTGACTTTTTTTCTAAAAAATTTTAAAAACAAAGGGAGAAGAGCTTTATGTTGAAAAAATGGCTATTTTACTGGTTTTGTGTATGGTCATAGCGGGTATGCTGCCCATTGCGCCAGTATCAGCAGCAATTCAGGCGACCTATTATGTATCTCCAACAGGTAACGACATCACCGGTAACGGAAGTATAGGAAAACCATGGCAGACAATTCAGAAAGCACGTGATGTTGTACGCACAATAAACAGCAATATGACAGGTGATATTATCGTCTATCTGCGTGCTGGAACGTATATACTTTCCAGCACAATCAATTTTACCCCTAGCGATAACGGTACAACGGATACTACGTTTACTACAAGAACTACACAGGTGAAGCACCTGTAATAAGCGGTGGTAAGACTATTACGGGATGGACGCTATATGACGGCAGCAAAATATATATAGGGCTAGTGTGGGTGTCAGTGATGATTTCCGACAAGTATATGTAAATGGGGTGAAAGCCACCAGGGCAAAGTCAACAGGTCCTCTTCCCGGAGCTGTAGAGACGACAACCGGATATACCACAACCGATACCAATATGCAAAACTGGGGAAACAAGGACAAGATAGAGTTTGTATACCACTGCCAAGATTGGCAGGTTTCAAGGATACTTGTTTCAAATATATCCGGGACAAATGTGACTATGAAGGAGGATGGCTGGTCTATTGCAAAATCCATGACTGCTGTTAATAAATACAACCACAGAATGATATACATGGAAAATGCTTACGAACTTTTAGACGCAGAGGGAGAATGGTATCTGAATAGTTCGACGGATTATCTCTACTACAAGCCCAAAAGCGGTGAAAATATGTCCAGTGCTACGGTAGAGGTACCAGTGGTGGAAAAACTGGTAGACATTTCTGGAACTTCGGGAACATCTTATGTGGCAAATATTCAGTTTGAGGGGATAATGTTTAAATTGACTAACTGGACACACCCAACATATTATGCTCTTGTGGGCTGGCAGGGGACTGGATACTTCGACACAATGAATGACCTCAATAATCGTATTTGGCACGCACCAGAAGCAGCTGTGTCCATGGGGTATGCAAGGTATATCAAAGTTGAGCGATGTAGTTTTAATAAACTCGGAGCCCTCGGAATTCGAATTTCTGATGGGACCCAAAACAGTCGCATTCGAGGATGTGTTTTTGATGGAATAGCTGCTGATGGTATCTATTTTTTCACTACTAATAGAAATGAAAGTGATGGTAATAAAATCGTAAAATATCTAACTATAAACAACAACTATATAACCAATGTCGGAGTTGACTACAAGATGGCATCGGCAGTTTATGGAGAAGCTGCACAGAATGTTTCGATTACGCACAACAAGATTGAAAATGTTCCTTATGACGGAATTCAGCTTAGAGCTGGCTGTAATTCAGCTGCTAATATGCGGAAGGCACATGATATTTCCTATAACCATATAAAGAACAGCGTGAATGCTTTGGGTGATGGAGGCGCAATCTATACAAACGGCGAAATGTATCTGGATAGCACCTCATCGCGTTCGACCATAACCAACAACTATATCCAGGGTGTTGGGTCTGGTCCATGGTGTAATGCATTGTACACTGATGAGGGTTCAAGTTACTGGTCGGTATCGAATAATGTTTGTGATGGTATAACAACAAGGTGGATACATATATGGAAATCCACAATCCATGACGAAATTGTAAATGGAAACTATACAAACTCAGGTAGTATAAGAAATGATGGCACTAATTGTACCATAACGAATACTACGACATATTCAGGTAGTAATTATCCAGCAGGTGCACAGACTATCATAAACAGCGCAGGACTTGAGTCAGCCTACTCTGATATACAGCCAACACCTACACCCACCCACGCCGAGTAAGCTTACAGTATCAAGTGCTACCGCATCATCTAACGGTGTGGTACAGGCTTAACTCCGGATAAGGCAATTGATGGATATTGTGACGATAGCCATAGGTGGGGTGCAAGCAGTGATGCTTATCCGCAGTGGTTAAAGCTTGACCTTGGTTCCACAAAGAGTGTAAATAAGGTAAAAACGGCGTTTTTTCAAGTTGGGAGTTGGCCAAGGACATATATACATACAATGTGCAGATGTCTACCGATGATGTAAACTATACTACGGTGGGTAACTCTTCACAGATTTTTTATGAAAAGCGGGAAAAAAGGGTGGCGCGATTGTGCGTAATGTGGTACACAAAGGCATATGTATGACAAGGATGTCATTATAAGTACGCTATTGCAGCGGATTGAAGAACTTCAGTTGCTCAACAAGCAAATGGCTGATGAGATTCTCAAATTTACAGGAGCGAATTGCTCGCCTCGAAAAGAATTCCTCAACCTCATCCAAGCCGCCGTCGTCCGACATCACCAATCCTCCTGTTCCAAGGGGCAAAAAGAAAAAAACGCAAACGCGGCGGCCAGCGAGGCCACGACAAGCACATCCGCCAACCATTCGCAGCCGACAAGATTGATGAGACGATTATACACAAACTGCCCGATACTGAAGTTCTCCGTCGCGGTTTGTATAATACTCCCCGAAAACTGGGCGCGGAAATGGAATGATTAAGATGGATTTGTTGCCTGTGTCGATAAAAGGTATCAGCAGGAGCAAATCATGAAAGACAAACGGCAGAATCACAGTGCGGCGTTCAAGGCCAGGGTGGCGTTGGCGGCTGCAAAGGGCGACAAGACGATGGCAGAGCTCTCCAGCGAGTTCGGCGTACATCCCACCCAGATAGCCCAATGGAAGAAACAGCTTCTCGAATCAGCGACGGACGTTTTTTCTCGCGGCAAGGTGAGGGAGAAGCAACATCACGAAGAGCTCACGTCGGAGTTGTACAAACAGATAGGCCAGCTCAAGGTTGAACTTGACTGGCTCAAAAAAAAATCTGGACATGACGCTTGAGCGGAAGCGGCTTGCGGTTGAGCCGGCGAATAAAAAGATTCCGGTCTACCGTCAATGCGAGTTGTTGGACCTGAACCGCAGCAGCCTGTATTACAAGTCGCAGCGTGACACGGCCTACAACTAGCATCTGATGCGAATCATCGACAAGCAGTATGTCGAGACACCGTTTTATGGCATTGACAGGATGACGGCGCAGTTACGCAGGCAAGGCCATCACGTGAATCAAAAGCGTGTGAGGCGGTTGATGCGTCAGATGGGTTTGGAGGCCGTCTATCCGAGGCAAAAACGCGGCCTGTCGATTCCGTGCCACCATCATGAGATATATCCTTATCTGCTCGACGGCGTTGATGTGGCATGTGTCGATCAGGTATGGTCGGCTGATATAACGTATATTCGGATGTTCAGCGGCTGGGTGTATCTGGTGGCGGTGATGGACTGGTTCAGCCGGTACGTGCTGAGTTGGGAAGTGTCGATAACGATGGAAGACGATTTTTGCGTGGCTGCGTTACGACGGGCGTTTGCGAGCGGGCGACGGCCTGAGATTTTCAATACCGACCAGGGCAGCCAGTTTACGAGCGGCGAATTTACCGGCGTGTTGATTGAGCATGGCGTGAAGATAAGCATGGACGGCAAGGGCCGCGCGTTTGACAATATATTTTCGGAAAGGCTGTGGCGGAGCGTGAAGGTCGAGGAAGTGTATATGCGGGACTATCAGACGGTGGCCGAGGCGAACTATTATCTTGGCCGGTATTTTGAGTTTTATAATAATCGGCGGCTGCATGAGGCGTTGGACTTCAAGATGCCGGCCGAGGTTTATTGCCCGGCTGTTTGCCGCTCCGGTCGCCCTCAGGGCTCCCTCCACAGCAACAGCCCCAAGCATGGTAACCAGTCCATCTAAAAATCCCATTATTTTTGTCTAGACAACGGGGAGGGGTTTAAGGTACGGCGGTTATGCTGCTCGATTGGGTCGGCTATACCGGCGGCACGACGAGCGGTTTCCTGCTCAAGTTTTTCGCCCATCGCCAGCGATGCCTGCCTGTCGGCATAGCCTGTGGTTGCGTGCCACCTGCCGGTTTCAGCATCATACCAGCGAATCATCCATTTGTGGTTGGCAACCGTTTTGCGTTTGTAAACCGTAGCCATCCGTCAACTCCTTATCGGTTCGTACTTTTGACTTTCCGTGTCACGAAACTGTTAAGCATCTCTCGCGTCCAACGTTTACTTCTGCCGATTGAAACGGGAACTGGTAATTTGCCAATACCGCTAAGCCGCCAGACTGACCGTTCGCTCAGCCCGAGAAGATACGCAACCTGCTTTGCGGTCAGTAAAATCGGCTGATTTTCGTCCGTCGTAATTTCACGTAATTCATTAGGGGTGCACATGATAGCGCAATCCTTTCGTTTGCCAAGAGCAATCTTGAATATCCGTTAAAAATTTTTATGTGTTTTTTCTGGCGATAATTTCGCCGTATTTATTGAGCGTTATGCGTTGTAGGCGGCCGTTGTGTTTGACGAGGATTTCCTTGTTGCCGGAGGTGTCGGGAGTTCTGCCGCCGGCATTTGATGAAGCGTTGCTGCCTACAAAAAGCTCGTTAAAAATAGCTTTTAGTACTGACATGAGATGCTCCTTTCGCGGTTGAGTGTGGTTTTGAATCCGGCAGATGATTTTGAGCCTGGCATAGCGGGCAGGTTTTACGTGGGCCTTTTAGCGGCTGATGGAAAATGTCAAAAGATTTTTTGAAGCGGATTACCTTACTATAACAACTCTCTATATTCGCGTCAATAAACACGAACGAGAGAAATAAATAGTTGACAAATATATTTTATATTATACAATAGTAAAATATATTACATAGAAAATTGTATTTTATTGCTCAAGTTGACTGATTTTTATGGATGAGGAAATGGAAAAGTATGGAAAGAAAAAGGGCAATCTGGCCGATAAACATGGTAACCACACCAATTTTTCAGAGATTGCCCATGTTTAAAATCGTCCGCTTCCCGAAAAATCTTGAATCTTTTTTCCATACTCTCGACCCTTTTCCCCTATGGCAGCACCACGAGTACTTCCAGACGCTCGTATTGTTAACGCCTATCGCATATTGCCGACGCAACATCACCGCACTTTATCGCCTCTCGATTCCGCAAACTTCTCCCAACGCAGCCGTTTCAACGCGAGAAAATTGTCAACGAACTTTCACGGCTGCTCTCAGCCGCGTAAAAAGCAGTCAACTTGAGTCAGTTAAGTAAGAGGTGGCAAGATGAAAAGGTTTTGTAGCGTAATTTCAGCCGTTTGTTTGATGGCATACTGCGTGGCGACAGCCGACGTCAAACCAGCATCCATTTTCAGCAGCGATATGGTTCTTCAACAGGAAAAGCTAATAAAAATATGGGGTACGGCAGCTCCGGCGGAAACTGTTACAGTCACGGTCACCCGCAATTAAGGCATGAAAAGAATGCCAGTGGAATATTCCCGACATGATTCCGAACACTGTCGCTGGCGGTGGCGGTATTGTACTGCCGGATACGGCAATTGGGCGGTATCCTTGGTTCTTTGCAAAAGCCAAGCCATTACTATAGGGATCGAATAATATGTCAATCCAATTAGGCGCAAGCTGGAATGAATTTTCGGTGTATGTTGCGGAGATATAAGAACAAATTGAATCTGATAGGAGAAGCAAAGATGAATGGAAAAATAAACAAAACTTATATTATATCAGTATTTACAATAATTTTTTTAAGTCATATCAACATTGCAAACGGGCAAAACCCGAATGAGGAAGTTTGGGCAGAAGCGAAAAAACACGCATTCATTTATGCTGACTGTGCGGAAAATGTGTCGTGGATACTTAATGGTTGGGTAAAATATAAGTGTGATTCTATATCTCATTTGTTTTCCGAATGCTACAGTACGAAGTGGAATTATCATAATGCGGCGGCAGACAATTATTCCTCTTTGGTTTTTCACGCATATTTTATAAAACCGGAGTGGAACAAGCCAGACGGTGTTCTTTATAAAACTCTAGACAGCTCAATAATACTTTGTGGGAATGAAGATGGTAAATTGCCTTATGTTTACGATGTAAAAACACAAACTAGAACAAAAAGAGCCTCGCCGGAAGAAATTGCGGAATGGCTGAGAGACGGACTGATAAGAATTTGTGAAATAATGGGAACGGATAATATCTGGTATAGAGAACTGATAAAACTTTCTGACACCATAATCAAAATGGGTGAAGATCAGGGGGGGATAATCAATCTGATAAAAAATTCCAAAGAGCCGGCCGAAGCGGCAGGGAATCTTATGCAAACTTTTGCCAGATTAACAGTGTTCTCAGGAGAAATTAAGTATCTGGAACAAGCTGAAAAAATTGCTGATTACTATTTACTTGGAGATGTGATAAAAAATGTTGGCAATGTGGATTTCGCAGATCATACCTGTGAGCTTGTTCCTGGACTTGCGGAAGTCTTTATTGTCGAGAAAAAATTAAATCGCTCAAAATTCGCTCAATATCATCAGCCGATGAGGGTTCTTCTTGACCGTATCCTTGAGGTTGGGATTAACCCGGAAACCGGGATTTGGTTTCGTAAAGCGGATCTTTTAAAAAATGCATCAGGTATCGGGACTTGTCCTGATACCTGGGGGTATGTGCTTTTTGCTTTCGAAAATTATGACCGGGCTACAGGCGAGAATAGATACAAGAAAGATATTCTTTCCTTTATGGACTGGTTTTTGAAAAACCGGGGCAATTTTGATGAATTGCAGGACATTTGGCCGACATTCAAAACCGGCCGGTTTTCTGCTGATGACTGGAGTGATTCTTATGAAAGCATGATAATTCTATCTAATAGCTATTATGATTATAAATCTGAAGAGGTGTTTGATTGGCTTGACTGGGCAACGATTAAAAGCGGACAACATCGACAGAAAATGACGCAAAAGTTCGGGCCCGGAAATGGTGGCCATTTTGATGGCAGTACAGGCAGGACTCTGTGTCTGCATATGATGCGTTGTTCTCAAGGAGTGAGACCTCTTCCATATATAAGAGGTCTCGGCTGCGGGGCAGTTAAAAAGGATAAAACTTTATACATTTATTTGGAATCACAAGATTCTCCCTGGGAAGGGGCCCTTGTTTTTGATTCTCCAAGAGAGATTCATAACAAAACCAGAGTTGACTGGGCAAGAATTAATTCTGCTCCTTCATGGTTCACCATTTATCCCGAATTATCTTATAAGGTTTCTATTGATAACAACCCCCCTATTACCGTCAAAGGAGATAAACTAATTGAGGGGTTGCCCGTTAAAATTAAATCTGATGACCATATGAAATTAGTTGTTGAAGTTAAAAACTGAATTTTTGTAACCGTTCACGAAAAAGTGGGGGGAATTTTTCTTAGAAAATATTTTAAGTTACCAACACCAGGTTTAATTCCACCAGCTTTAAGCTGGTAAACTTTCAGTGTATAAATGCTCTCGGTAGGAGAGCGAAGATGGGCAAAATTGACAAATATAAACGAAGCTGGCACGCGATATATGATATTCAGTACCATATTATATGGTGTACCAAGTATAGGTATCCGATATTGACGGGTGATATTGGCAAGCATGCCCGCGATTTGTTGCGTCAGATAGCGATGGCTCGCGAAGTGACGATAATCCGCGGCGCGGTAACACCAGACCATATTCACATGCTGGTGGCTGGTGATCCGTCATTGGCCCCGAGTATTACTTCAAGTCCTGTGCGATATCGTTAAGGATTCTGGTTTCGACGTCTCGCATTTCCTTTTCGTATTGCCAGGTTTCGTTCTGTTTGGGAGTGGTAGCTGCGCCTTCATTTATGGGACTCGTATCGCCCGGTGCGCCGCTATAGTTGTAGCGTTCCTGGCTATAGCCCATGGTTTCGATGATTTCCGTTCCCTGCCGTTGTTGCATTACGTACACCTGCACGGGCACTTCACCCGATTCAACCTGCACGACAGCAGTTGCAATCTGTCTTGCCGGCGAGCCGCCCAACAGGCGGTCGCGGGTAGCCGGAACGTCTTTGGGGTAGCAGCATATTACGCCGGTGTTTGGATTTTCCGACTTTATGCGATAATACTGGTTTAGCACGGAGCGTGTTGCGGCATAAACCTGTTCCCTGCTTTTGCCGCCGAAGTAACGGGTTGTGCCCTGACGCGGTGCGAGGCCTTCATTTATCTGATCCGCATGTTGGCAGCCTGCGGCGGCAAACATGCCCGCCAGTATGCCCAGCATTGTCAAACGCTTCATTTCTTGGTCTCCCTTTCAAATAAGGTCAAAAAGGTCAAAAGTTGGACTCTATGGAATAATTCGGTGATTCTTTTGTTATCGTGATATCGTGCGGATGGTTTTCCGCCAGCGTCGCAGCCGATATTTTAAGAAAGCGTGCGTTCTTTCGCAAGTCTTCGATAGTCCGTGTGCCGCAGTGATCCATGCCGCTGCGTATGCCGCCGACGAGTTGATAAACGTAATCCGCCAGTTTGCCGCGATAGGGCACTCTGCCCGACACACCTTCCGGTACAAGACGGGTGGAATCATGGACGTCTTCCTGATTGTAGCGGTCTGCACTGCCGGCGAGCATGGCGTCTATCGAACCCATGCCGCGATATGCCTTGTAACGTCGGCCTCTGAATAGTACCAGGTCGCCGGGCGATTCTTCCATGCCGGCGAACAGGCTGCCCATCATGGCACATGACGCGCCGGCGGCGAGAGCCTTTGTGATATCGCCGCTGTGACGTATGCCGCCGTCGGCTATCACAGGCACGTCGAACGCATCTGCGACGCGGGCAGCCTCAGAAACGGCTGTTATCTGCGGCACGCCTACGCCGGTTACCACCCGCGTAGTGCATATTGCGCCAGGGCCTATGCCGATGCGTAAGCCGTCGGCGCCGGCTTCTATGAGGTCACGTGCTGCGGCTGCGGTAGCGATATTGCCGGCGATTACCTCTATGTCCCACTTAGCCTTGATTTCCCGAACCGTCTGCATCACGATTTCCTTGTGGCCGTGGGATGTATCGACGCAAATAATATCGACGTCTTTTTCTATCAGTGCCGCTATACGTTCGTAATCCATGACGCCGACGGCTGCGCCTACTCGGAGACGGCCGCGCTCGTCGCGGCAGCTCTGCGGGTGATTGCGGGTTTTTTCAATGTCAGCCATCGTTATCATGCCCTTGAGCTTGCCGTTCTCAACGAGCAGAAGTTTTTCCACCTTCGCTCTGGAGAGTATCTTTTCCGCTTCGTCCAGCGTGGTGTTCGGCGGTGCGGTAACGAGGTTGGTCTTCGTCATCACCTTTGAAATTTCAGTATCTTCCGTCAAAAACTTCATATCCCGCTGGGTGAGTATGCCCACCAGTGTGCCGTCTTTTTCGACTATAGGAAAACCTGAAACCTTGTTTTTATTCATCGCTTCGCGGACGACGGATGTGGATTCATGCGGCGGCAGAGTTATCGGGTCGGTCAATATCCCGTTTTCAGAACGTTTGACTTTTTCAACCTCCAGCGCCTGCATTTCTATGCTGAGGTTGCGGTGAATTATTCCAAGTCCGCCTTCCTGGGCCAACGCAATAGCCAGTGCGGACTCCGTTACCGTATCCATCGGGGCGGATACCAGCGGTATGTTTATGCGAATATTTCGCGTTACCCTGGTGGATGTGTCAATCTCCGAGGGATGAACGCTCGAACGCGCCGGAATCAGCAGCACGTCGTCAAACGTTATCCCGTCGCCGATTATCTTGTCTTTCATGTTTACTCCGCATTTTTTATGTGGATATACTTCAACCGTGATTGGCAGCTAATTTTACATATTTCCAGCCTGCAATGTAAGGCTGGAGTTGACAAGACGTAAAATAAATTTTAATTTTTCCGATGTGGCGGATTCGTATCATCAGTTTCGATAAAGAGTTATTCTGCATATATTATTGAAAAGCATGAAAAGGGGGTCTTTTTATGCGAAAGCCGCCACACCTATGACGAAATATATAATCACTCCGCATATGAACTTGTAAACAGTGCCCATGAATCTTCCCTTGGCGGCAGCCCAGCCGCTGCCCGTTGCGCTGCGGATGTCCTTGCCGGCTATATGCTTTTCGCAGAGCATTGCTCCTAAAAACGCACCGCCGCATGCGCCTATAAGCGTGCCGAGAACGGGAACAGGTATCAGAAAAGTGCCAGCCGTCAAGCCTATGACCGCACCGATTAGTGAACCCCAGCTTCCGGATTTGCTGCCGCCGGCTTTTTTGACGTGTACTGCGGAAGTTGCAAATTCAAGCACCTCGCCCAATGCCGCCAGAAGCACTATCAAAACCAGCACGGGTATGCCGAAAAAGTGCTCATCCCACCGCCACCATGCAACGAGGCAGGCGATGGTTACCATCATCCAGTTGCCTGGAAACGTCATCGCCGTTATCGCCAGGCATATGACATTCACTATCAGCAGTCCGCAGGCAATTAAAATGTCCATTTTTACCTCGAATCAGCTCAGGGCTGTAAGTCGGAGAATTATTGTTGTAGAACCTATCCCAAAAACCTTGGCTGCCTGCAATCGGCTCTTTTGCAGTCTGGCGGCGTCAGAAAAACGGCAAAATATCCTTAAATATGTTGCCATTTTTCTTCCTTGCCAGCCAGCAAAATTGCTCGATTTCGGCGACGCCCATGTTTTTGGGATAGGTTCTAATATCACGAAGATAATATTGTATAATCCGAGTCGTCGTACGCAAGGAGAATGACTGATGCCGATTTATGAATATACGTGTGAAAATTGCGGAAAAGACTTTGAAAAGCTGGTTTCATCTTCTGCGGCCAAGCCTCTGTGTCCCGAATGCGGCAGTAAAAAAGTTCAACGTCGTTTTTCTACATTTGCCGCTCACGGCGGCGGTGCGGCTGGAAAATGTCCGTCTGCGTCGTCGTGTCCCATGAGTGAACAGCCGGGATGTTGTGGTTGCGGCTGCCATGGCGGCCATTAGAGGGCGTTCTCAATTTTTACTCAAAAAAGTGACAGATTTCCGCCGTCTGCCTCAGCGTCTGCTTATGCCGCCGCCTTCCAGTTCATCCAGCACTGCCATTATATTATCCCGTTGTAAAAACAGATGTCGGCGGTGGTTTGCTTTCAATGCGCCGCTCAAGCGGTAGTTCGGCTTGACGACAACCGACCTGACGCAGTTGTAATCGCCCAGGCTGGCGGCGAAATTATCGGCAATATGCGGACTGTCGGACAGGCAGACGATGCGCGGCTGGTTTTTATGGATGAGAATGTCTGAACGGAACAGGCTGACCGCCTGGCGGAAGTCCCAGTTTTCATTGCGGGATGAACCGACGGCCGGAATGTCAGGGAAAATATTGCGCAATGTGGGCAGTTCACTGCAATATTTTTTCCATGGCCCTGGGTGGATGAATATTACCTTGTATTGTTTACGCAGGGCATTTATGGCCGTAACGAACCTGTCTTTATTTTTAGCGGCCCATTTCAAAACGGAATCGGTATCCATCAGAATCAGTTTGTCGTCGGGCTTGAGTACCTGGAACATTACGTTGCGTTTCAGATAACCGCATGGACTGAACGGGTCGCCCAACAACGCAAGCCTGTACGTGCCCTCCGGTGGGCAGCCGACAAAAAAACTCATGTAAGCCATTTTGCGCGAAGACAATGTAAAGCATGTGAACATTTTCATGTTTTCGTCGTTTTTGTAGTATCCGAAAAATTCTGACGAACCTGAGTACAGCGGCTGATTGCATACGGCGGGAAACAGGAAGTCTTTTCCGAATTTGCCGTGGTCGTCGGCTATTACGTAGTCGGTCGCGATGATGTCGATATTGCCGTAAGCCGCCCTCGGCAGCGCGTCGAACAGCAAGCCGCCCCAGAAATAAAACGCAATGCCGATAAGAACCGCCTGGCCGGCAATTCCTGACATGCGGACGTATTTTTTCCAGCTTCCGACGACCGATACTATTCCGTCGTCGCGGCATATCAGGCCGGTTCTGCCGGCAAATATGAAAATCAGCATCGGCGCTGCAACGGCAACACCTTTCAGATGCGCTTCCCAGTCTTTCATGTCCTCGCTGCGAAAAGAAAAATATTTTTGGAATACTTCGCAGGCTCCGCCGGCGAGGGCGGCGATTATGACGGCTGGAATGGCCCACCACCATCGTCGGCGTGCGAACCACCAGGCCATCATTATGCAGAAGGCTGTGCCGGCGATTTTATGCAGCGAAAGGTCATTATAGCCAAAAGCGAAGGCGGCTTTCTGAAATATGGTGGCTTCGTTGGCGATAGCCAGCCAGAATAATCCCAACGCCATCGGCAGGGCGAATCGCCACGCCCTGTGCCATCTGACCCGTACGTCGGAAAATGTAAAAAGCAGCCCCCACGACATCATCATTATCGGCAGAGGCATGACGCTGAAAAATGTTTTTCCGGACATCCATGCGGCGGTGGCCAGCCAGCAGGCCGTCAGCCACAGTACGGCTTTCCAGAAATTTCCATCGCTTCGGCTGACATTTTTGACAATTACGGCCATGCTCACGGCGACCAGGCCGGCGAACATGCCGCCGACCCCGACAAAACCGACAAGATTGAAAAGAACCGTAATGCCGTCATCGATTCCCCAAAAATATCTGGCGCCTTTTTCGCCATGTCCCCAGAACGTAAAAACGCCGTCTCCGCACATGTAAAAGCCGAGGCAGCCGGCTATGATAATCAGCCACCATAATATGCCAAGCGTCATGTAAAATTTGACGGAAGCTGCGAGCCGTTTGCGACATATAAAGGCAATGCCGGCCACTGTCGCCGTTATGACGAAAAACAGACAAAATGATTTTGCCGTACACATCGACAGAAGGCATAAAAATCCCGCCGTAGCGATAATCAACTGTCCCCATATCGCAATCTGATGCCGCCGGTTTATTCCGCTTACGCCCACGACGACGCTGGAGCCGGCGGAAAAGGCATTCGCCGCCGCCATCATCACCCCGGTACAGCCGGTTAACCACATTGCCGTTTGCGGCGTCTCAGGCGAAAAAAGACTATCCAGCGACAGCGAAAGAACAATGATAAAAACTGCCGATATCTCGCGCAGCCATCTGGCAATCTGGCCTTTCGACATAAATTCCTGAAACAGCAAGCAACCGAGCGAAAGCGTCAGCAACTGCAATATTACCGAGATGTTTAAAAAGCCACGTATGCCGCTGGACGTCTCTATCTTGGGACAATACTGCCCGAAAAACTGGATGACGCTCAGATACACCGCCATGCTCAGCCAGACCCAATGAATCGGATTGCCGGCAACCGCGTTGGTACGTTCATGCAGCCCGCGAAACATCCAGATGAGCATTGCGATAATGACTCCGACGGCTACGATTCCCCAGGCCCGATATCCAGGATGCCAGAATATCATCCCGACCGGCAAAAGGGCAACCATCATGGCCATCCCTGACCATGTAGTGAGCATCCTGACGATATCGCGTGGCAGTGCCTTGCGCATGTTTGCTGAAATATCCTTGTTATCCTGTTGAAAGAAATAGTACCGCATGAAAGATATACACATAAATCCGACAAAGTCAATTTTGATTGTACCACAATAAAAAGCCTTAAAAGTATTCTCAACAAAAAATTGGCCGACTATTTTGGATATGGCCTGATGTTTTGCGGCGTTTTGTTTTGGGTGTGGAAGGACAAAAAAAAACTCGCGCTGGCCGGGGGAAACCAACGCGAGCCTGTGTAGATTTGTCGGCCGGGGGAGAACCGACAAATTCGTAGCGCCGGCCGGGGGAGAACCGGCGCCACTGTGGTTACCACGTCGAAGGAGGAACGACGTGGTTACTGAAAGGGTCCTGATTATAAAGGCTTTCTGCGTTTCCACAAAAAGCCGCCGAGGCATATTTAGCCTCGGCTCTTTATACTATAACATGTTACATGAAAAAAGTGTCGGGTAAATACCCCAAATTTGTAAAAAAAATTTCGACTGTTGGTTATTTGGTTTTTGCCATCTAACTCTTGTGTTGAGATGTGGTTATGATTAAAACGTTAAATGTTGCTGATACCTGTTGGACGAATGTTCAATAGAATAAATCTAAAATTCAAGCCATAGTTATCAAAATTCCTATTTATTGAGGCTGATGGCGGTCCACAGCAGAGAAATTATCGCGCCTATGAGTAGTGATGCCAGCAGAGCGAGGGCTATGCATATTGGAATCAATGTCCAGAAATCCCTGACAGGCAGTTGTATGATTGAATTTACATGTATTTCAGTCAGCAGTACGACGCCTGACAGCCAGCCGAGCGTGACGGCCATAGCTATGCCTTCGCCGAATAAATATGGACGATGGGGCTTCTCGAACGCCAGATAGAATTTCGTTCGATGGGCCATATATCTGCACCAGAAATATCCGCCGATAATGCCGCAACAGCCTCCCACAATCATGCCAATCCTGGTTATCGGAAGGCTCAGGAGATACGACGTCGTCGCCCACCAGCCGGACATCAGCCGATTGTTGGCGTAAATGATGGCAATTCGTGAGCCGCCAGCCGCACCAACCAACATGCATAACGTACTTACGACAGCTGTGCCGACGATGTTCTTTTTTTCATAGAACAGGCCCATTCTTATCATCATAACTCATTGTAAATGCGTATTCAACAATTCTTTTGCCAAAAAAAATCAAGTTTATGAATGATGTTGACAATATTTTACGAAGTGTTATAAACTGATTTTAGGAAAATTTGGCATGGAGATTGCATGAACCTCAGTCTTACACAGAATATGCGGCTTTCGCAGGAGATGAAACTCTCGCCCCGTATGATACAGGCGATGGAGATTCTCCAATTACCCATGCTGGCACTTCAGGAGCGGATAGACGCCGAGATGGAATCCAATCCTGTACTGGAGCTTTGTGAAGATGAAGATTCGCCTGCGACTGAGGCTGGCGAGTCCGAGACCGCCACGGATTTTGATGACCGCGGCGAAAAGCTGATGGTAGTTTCGGACGAACGGCAGAATGTTGACGATTTCAGCCGGCTTGACGATATGACGGCTGAATTCGGCCATGATTTTGCGAATCCCGATGCTCCCGCGCTCAGCCGCCGCGAAAGTCTCGAAGCCTCCAATCGCAAACTTGAAGCGATGGCTAATACGCCTGCGCCGTCGGAATCGCTCGATGAGTATCTCTGTGATCAGTGGCGTTTTGTGGATGCGTCTGAGAATGTGAAAAAGGCCGGTTTTGCTGTAATTGAAGAAATCGATTCTGCCGGTTATCTGCGTACGCCGGCTGTCGAAATTGCCGACAGACTCGATATGCCCGACGAAGACAGGCTTGCCGTCGTCAACCGCGCCATATCGCTCGTGCAGACGCTTGAGCCGGTCGGCGTTGGTGCGATTGATTTGCGACAGTGTCTGCTGATACAGCTCGATGCTATGGGGCAGGCGGGGCAGGATGTGACATTGCCGCGACAGATTGTATCGCAGTTTTTGCGTGAATTGGAGATGAACCGTCTGCCGGCCATCGCCAGAAAGCTCAACTGTACTATCGACAGCGTAAAAGCGGCCATTGTCGTCATTGGGCGGCTGAATCCCCGGCCCGGCGATGAGATTTCAACGCAATCCGCGCAGGTTATTATTCCAGACCTGATTGTTTATATTGACGAGAATGACAAAATTGTCATAAAAACCGCCGGCGGTTACATTCCGGACCTGACTGTAAGCAAGTACTATATAAAAGAAGCGAAAAATAAAACCAACGACCGCCAGACTCGCTCTTTTCTTCAGAAAAATATCCGTTCGGCTCACTGGCTGATGGACGCCATCGCACAGCGGCAGATGACCATCTGTCGCGTAGCCGAGGAGGTGTTTAATTTTCAGCGCGAATTCCTTGAAAAAGGCGTAGAAGCCCTCAAGCCGTTGCCCATGTCGCTGGTAGCTGAAAAAATCGGCGTACATCCAGCCACCGTCAGCAGGGCGGTTGCCGAAAAATATGTTGAAACGCCGCGCGGGATTTTTCCGCTTCGCATGTTTTTCTCCGGCGGCACGACCAGCCAGGACGGCCATGATATGAGCTGGGACGCAGTCAAGGCTAAACTGCGGGAAATAGTGGATGCGGAGGACAAGTCGCGTCCGCTGAGCGATGAAAAACTTGCCGATGAGCTTGAAAAGGCCGGCTTGACCGTAGCCCGGCGTACGATAGCCAAATATCGCGAGCAACTGGACATACCGCCCGCAAGACAGCGAAAAGAATTTTAGAAATGTTTTTCAGAGCATCTCGATATGAAATAACTATCTTTAAACAAAATATTGGATAAACGTCTTTTTGAGATTTGAAAAGGAATAACATGATAGACATACATACTCATACGTTTCTTTCCGACGGGCTTCTTTGTCCGGCGGAGCATATTCGCCATGCGGAAATGGCCGGTTATCGTGTGCTCGGCATTGCCGACCATGCCGACCTGTCTACCATGGCCGACATCATCCGCATTCTGAAAGTGGCGGCGGCACGCGAGAATGAGCTGGGCCGCCTGAGGGTTCTGGCAGGCGTGGAGTTTACGCATGTGCGGCCGGAACATCTGGAAGAGGCTGCGGCTACGGCTCGCAATCTTGGGGCTGATATCGTTCTCTGTCACGGCGAGACGATTGCAGAACCTGTTATCGAGGGCACTAACAGGGCTGCGATACTTGCCGGCGTGGATTATCTGGCTCATCCGGGCCTGATTACTCAGGCGGATGCGGAACTGGCGGCGGAGAAGGGCGTTTATCTGGAAATTTCCGGCAAAGCGGGCCATTCGCTGGCTAACGGCCATGTTGCGAAAATGGCTTTAAAAACAGGCGCGAAACTGATGTTTGGCTCGGATTCACATTCGCCGGAGCAGTTTTTCAGGCGGGAGAAGGCAAAGCGTGTTCTGTTAGCTGCCGGGCTGGACGAAACACAGGCTGAACAGGTTTTCGCCAATGCCGAAGAAATGGTAAAAAAACTCCTGCGCTGAATTTGGCGACGAGCGGCGCACCAGTCTGTTCACTTTAATTTTGATTTTGCGAAATTTTCCATTGCGAAATCAAGCGTCTGGCAGATATGCGAGTCCCAGTACGCCCAGTTGTGTTCGCCGGGGTATTCATTGTACGTGTGCGACCATCCGATTGAATCCAGATGTTCGTGCATCTGCCGATTCCATTTCAGAATCCAGTCCGATTCGCCGCAGTCGAACCGCAACGGAAAACGTTTGTCTTTCGGCATGTCAGCCGCCAGTTTGAAAACGTCATATTCCGGAGCGAGCCGTTCCGTGTCGGTTCTGACTTTTTGCGGCATTTCCTTTACGATTTCGTGTGCGTAGAAAAATGCGCCTGAATGGCTCGACGCGCAGCAGTACATGTCGGGATTTTTCATCGACAGCATGAACGCGCCGTAGCCGCCCATGCTCAGGCCGGCGATGGCTCGGCCGGCGGCGGATTTTATCGTGTTGAACGTGCCGTCGATATATTTTACGAGGTCGGATGTGATGAACTGTTCCATGGCGTCTTCTTCGTTGATGTTCGTGTACCACGTCCGCAAGCCGTCGGGCATTACTATCATCATATTTCGTTCCCACGCATAGCGTACCAGCGAAGTGTTGTACAGCCATTCGGTATGATTATCGCTATATCCGTGCAACAGATAGAGCACCGGCCATGGCCCTGGAGCCTGCTCCACTTTCGGGGTGATGATGTTAACCGTTTTTGTCATGCCCAGCCTGGGCCCGCGGAAATTCATGCTCAGAACAGCCATCGTTTTCTCCTGAATGCCGGTCTGTTTTACTGGCTGGGCCTGCAACTTGCAAGACGTTTTTAGATTTGGTTTTTCGGGCTGAATCTGCTAAAATCCCTAATCTTTGAAAGATTGCGAAAATGCTTTAAACATATGGAGTCTGAAATGCCAAGAACGCTTATACAGAAAATACTTGAAGAACACCTTGTCGAAGGTGAACTTACGCCCGGCAGTGAAATCGGGGTTCGAATAGACCAGACCCTCACGCAGGACGCCACCGGCACGACGTCGTTCCTGCTGCTGGAAGCGATGAATATTCCTCGTGTTCGAACCGAGGTATCGGTGAGTTACGTGGATCACAACATGTCCCAGTTCGGGCCGGAAAATCATAACGACCACCTGTATTTGCAGTCGATATCGCAGAAAGTTGGGGCTTGGCACAGCCGGCCTGGCAACGGCATATGTCATCAGGTGCATTTGGAGCGTTTTGCCGCGCCAGGCAGGACGCTGCTCGGCAGCGACAGCCACACGCCGACCGGCGGCGGCATGGGCATGATAGCCATGGGCGCAGGCGGCCTTGATGTTGCGGTAGCCATGGGCGGCGGTGCGTTTTATATGACGTGTCCGCAGATTATAGGCGTGGAGCTTCGCGGCAGACTTCAGCCGTGGGTTGCGCCGAAAGATATCATCCTGCGTCTGTTGAGCATATTGACCACCAAAGGTAACGTCGGCTGCATGGTTGAATATTTCGGCGACGGCGTTATCAATATCGACGCACCTGGCCGGGCCACGTGTACGAACATGGGTGCCGAGCTGGGCGTGACGGCGAGCGTTTTTCCGTCAGACGAAAGAACGCGGAAATTTCTTGTCGCCCAGGGCCGTGGCGAAGCCTGGCGTGAACTGTCCGCCGATGCCGGCGCAACTTTTGGGCCGATTACTAAAAAAGTTTCAGTCGACGATGTCGCCACACTGAACAATATACGCAAATATTGTACGGGCGTTAAAATATCCGACCCCGACGCGAGCGGCAAGGTTACCGTCACATTTGGCCATGTGGTGATAGACCTTGATAAACTCGAACCGATGGCTGCGGGTTCGCCGAGTCCTGACAATATCAAAACGGTGCGGGAGCTGGCCGGCCAGCCTGTCCGGCAGGTGGTTATCGGTTCGTGCACGAACAGCAGCTATCAGGATTTGATGCTCGTGGCAGGCGTGCTCAAAGGCCGAACGGTTCATCCGGATGTGGAACTCGGTATTGCGCCTGGCAGCAGGCAGGTGATGACAATGCTGGGCAGGAACGGCGCACTTGCTGACCTCATATTGGCTGGCGCGCGAATTCTGGAAAGCGGCTGCGGGCCTTGCATCGGGCAGGGGTTCAGCCCGGCCGACGGCACGGTCAGCCTGCGGACTTTCAATCGCAACTTCGCCGGCAGAACAGGCACAAAGGGCGATATGGTCTGGCTGGTGTCTCCGGAGACCGCCATCGCCGCCGCAATTACGGGAAAAATAACCGACCCGCGGGATTTGAACATCGATATAAAATATCCGGGAGTCGAAATGCCCCAAAAATTTCTCATCGATGACAATATGTTGCAAAAACCGCTTTCGCCAGAAGATGCTGCCAGGGTGGAAGTCCTGCGTGGGCCGACAATCGTCAAGCCGCCGGCTGGCGAAGTTCTGCCGAATAAACTTGAAGCGAAAGTCGCCATCAAGGTCGGCGACAAGATAACCACCGACCATATCATGCCCGCCGGCTCACTTTTGAAATATCGCTCCAATGTGCCGCAATACGCCAGATATGTCTTCAACTGCTTCAATGAAGACGGCCAAGCGACCTTTGCCGACCGCTGTCTTGAACTCAGGCAAAAAGGCGTCGGTGCGGTAATCGTCGCAGGCGACAGCTACGGCCAGGGTTCAAGCAGGGAACATGCCGCTCTCTGCCCGATGTATCTGGGCGTGCGCGTTGTCATCGCGAAGGCTATCGAGCGGATTCATCAGGCTAATCTGGTCAACTTCGCGATTCTGCCGCTGGTGTTCGTCGACGCGGCCGATTACGGCCGAATCGATGCCGGCGACGGAATTGTTTTGGAAAATCTGGAGCAGGCTGTCACTTCAGCCGACGTTGTTAAAGTCCGCAATGCGACGAAAGGTTTTGATTTTAATTGCAGAGTCCAGCTCGCGCCTCGTCAGCGAAAAATTCTTGCGGCGGGCGGCTTGCTGAATTACACGCGGAAGAACGGCTGATTTTTTTGAGCGAAATAGATGACTGCAAAAATCATAAGCGTATTCGGAGCTAACGACGGCCAGTCTGGCGACGAGGCCTATGAGCAGGCTCGTAGCGTCGGAAAATTTCTGGCTGAGCGCGGTTACGCCATCGCGAACGGCGGTTACGGCGGCACTATGCAAGCCGCTGCCGCCGGTGCTAAATCAGCCGGCGGAACAACCTACGGCGTCGTTTGCGATATCTGGCAGACCCCGCCGAACGACTATATCGACCATGTCGTGCGGACGTCGACGTACATGGAGAGGCTGCAGACGCTGATTGATTTTGGCAAAAGCGGCTATGTTGTACTGCCAGGCGCAACCGGCACGCTGATGGAAGCAGCCATGGTTTGGGAACATGCCTGCAAACGTTTTTGGGAAAAGGCTGACCAGCCGAGCCGGCCGATAGCGTTTATAGGTGATTTCTGGCTGCCGCTGCGAAGCATGATGACTCAGGCTCGGCCGGGCTGCGAAAAATACGTCGCCTTCCTGTCAACGGCCGATGAATTGACGGAAATCTTTCCAGCCGTAAAAGTTACACGTATGGATTGAACTACCCTCGCTGGAAAAGTATAATAAACCGAATGAGGTCACGACCCTTAATATTATTGATATTGTTTTCGACGGCGTGTATGGCTGCGGCTGAAGACGGCGCGGTTGTACCTCTGTCGGAACTTAAAAAGAGTGTGATTCTCAAAAAAACTCCGGCGGCTGAGCAGACAGGCCAGCCGTCGACGGCTGCGTCTTCATCGAATGACGACGAGTCCAAGCCTTCGCCGGCTATTCCCGAATTGCCGTCGTCGTCCGGCGGCGAAATTCCGGCTGTGCCGGAAATGCCTTCCGATAACGAGCTTCAGACACTGCCGTCCGGGCCAGCCGCTTCAACTACGACGAAAGTGATGCCCAAATCAACGCCGCAGATTGAGACGGAAGGTTTTTTTGACGATGAAAGCTCTCTGCCCGCGCCGATGGGGCCTACGACGGCATCGAAGATGGACATGCGTGACATGTTCGGCAAAAAGACCATTCCCGTCACAATGTCGCGAGACCGGCGTATAATTCATAGCGACATGCATCAGCTCAACGCACTGCCGGAAAACGCTTCCGTAATCGCACAGCCGGGGAAAATATACAAAGGTTCCGACGGCTGGTACTGGGTCAGGTATGAAGCGTCTCACGGCAAAACGCCGAGGGCTCAACAGCGTCTTCTGCCGTGCCGCATTCTCCAGAGTGTGGAAGAACAGCTTGCCGTCAAGCCCGACACGCTTTTTGACATTTACGGCCAGGCGATGCTTTACGACGGCATGACGTATCTGCTGTTGCGACGTGTGACCATAGAAGACGGAAACAGCCAGCGAATCGAAGATGCGTCCGTGAAAAATGTACAGGATGAAGAGCCCGACCTTTTACGGCCGACTGGCAAATCGCTCCAGCAGACCACAGTTGCATCTGTAAATACCGCGACGACGGTTGAAAAGTCGTCTTCTGCAGCTGAGGCTATCTCGAAAACCGACGACCTGTTAGCCGGCATGATGAGCGAAACTGAAGGCAGGGCTATACGCACGACCAATGCGCCGTCCCGTTCGGCTGAAGAGAACAAAACATCAGTTGCGCCGGCTGGCCAGATGCCGCTGACGCAGGGCCGTGAAAATCTCGTCATTGACCGACTGGCACGCGTGGTGAAATCAAAACACTCAGACTGGTATGAAGTGCATTTTATCAGCGATAACACGCTTCGTGAGCCGCCGTATCTGGTTCTGCCGAATTCGCGGCTGACGGAGTCGCTGAGGTTGAATTCGTATCTCGGTTATCACGACCGCAAGCTCAGAATCTCCGGCGAGGTGATTTTCTACAAGGGCCGGCGTTACATCCTGCTGACAAAGGTTTTCCCCGAACGCGATATGCGTCAATTCTGATTTTTCAACAACGGCAGATTCGACTTGCAGAAACCCTGTTTGGGCTTCATGTCGGTATTATCGCGGTTCTTAGAGCATATTAAACTTGACTTTGCGTTTGTTGCTGTTTGCGGCATCGGCTGGCTGCGTCAGACTGCATCGGAAACCTTTTTCAACATCTCTTACTTTTTTGCGTTCGCAGGGTAATTGAGAACGCCCTCTAGCTACAAACTTAAATATTGAAGTTGCTAGAGCGGTTCTCAAAATTATTTTCCTTTTGAAGCTTGCTGCAAGTTTCCCTGC
>CAZIAZ010000045.1:0-24719 GCA_964536835.1 uncultured Planctomycetaceae bacterium
AGATCCGATCGAGTTCGTACACACACCGCGCAATTGTCTCATCAACCAGCGCGAGGTTCATCGCGACACCAAAAGTTTCGCGCGGGCGCTGCGCGCCGCGCTGCGCGAGGATCCGGACATCGTGCTCGTCGGCGAAATTCGTGACCTTGAAACCGCCAAAATCGCGGTGGAGGCTTCGCTTACCGGCCACCTGGTGTTCACGACCCTGCACACCAATGACGCGCCGTCAAGCATCGCGCGTCTGGTCGACCTGGGACTGGAGACATTCCTTATAACCGCCACTCTCGAAGCAATCGTCGCCCAGCGTCTTGTGCGGCGAATATGCCCGAAATGCAAGGAAGAATTCCAGCCGACGGACGATATGCTCATGGAACTCGACCTTACTCCGGAACAGATTGCCGGCAGGGTTTTCTATCGCGGCAAAGGTTGCGAACACTGCCGCCATACCGGCTATTCCGGCCGACTGGCGCTTTATGAAATAATGGTCCTTAACGACGAACTTCGCGATTTAATCATGCAGAACCGTTCGGCAACAGTTCTTCGCGAAGCAGCCAGAAAACGCGGCATGCGAACGCTGCGAGAATCCGGCTTGATGGCCATATACGACGGCAATACGACTATAGAAGAAGTCGTCTCCCAGACAATGGTCGACGACGCCTGAGCATAGCGAAATCAATATAAGAACAAGAAAAACGTCTGAACTGAAAACAGCGAGTTTTGCAGGAGTTACACAATGCCGACTTTTCAGTATGAAGCCATGAACAGTGTCGGACAAGCCACCAAAGGCACCATAGACGCCACGAATTCCGAAGAAGCGATTCAGAAAATCCGGGCTATGGGAAATTTTCCGACCAAGATAAAGGAAAAAGCAGCCTCCAAAGGCGGCGGCCAAACCAAACAGGCTTCTTCCGCCAAACAGGGCGGCAACATACGCAGGGTCGGCAAAGTGCCGATAAAACTCCTCACCCAGTTCACACGTCAGCTTTCGACTCTCCAGGACGCCGGCCTGCCAATCCTGAGAAGCCTTCGCATTCTCCAGGAACAGCAAAAGCCCGGCATGATGCGAGTGGCAATACGACTCGTGGCGGAAGATGTGGAGTCCGGCGTATCGCTCTCGGAATCCATGGCTAAACACCCAAAAGCGTTCGACAAGCTTTATACCAATATGGTTCGTGCCGGCGAAGTCGGCGGCGTTCTCGACATTATATTACAACGCCTAGCTGATTTTATGGAAAGAACGCAGGCTCTCAAACGCAAAATCGGCGGCGCAATGATTTATCCCGCCGCCGTTATCAGTTTCTCGCTGCTTATAGTCACCGGCCTTCTGGTTTTCGTCGTGCCGAAATTTGAAACCATTTTCGCCGACATGGGCCAGAATCTGCCGGCTCCGACCCAGATGCTGCTCAATCTGAGCAAGTGGGTCACGGAAGACGCCGGCTGGGCGTGGATAATCGGCATACCATTCTTTATCATGATGATAGCGAAAATCATGCGTACATCCGAAGCCGGCTCATATCTGATGGATAAAATTTCAATATCTCTGCCGATTGTGGGCAAAATTGCGGAAAAATCCTCCGTGGCGAGGTTCTCCCGTACGCTCGGCACACTGATGGCCGCCGGCGTACCAATTCTCGATGCATTGCAGATAACCGCAGATACCGCCGGCAATGAAGTATACGCCCGTGCGTTGAAAAAAGTCCGCGATTCCATCCGCGAAGGCGAAAGCATCGCCAAACCGCTTAAACAGGAACGCGTAGTCGATGCGCTGGTCGTCAACATGATAGACGTCGGCGAAGAAACCGGCGAACTCGACAAAATGCTTTACAAAGTCGCCGACACCTACGACGAAGAAGTTGAAGTCATGGTCTCGTCCATGGTTTCACTGCTTGAGCCGGTCATGGTCATCGTGCTTGGCCTCATAGTCGGCGGCATAGTGGTCGCGCTGTTCATGCCGATGGTCAGCATGCTCAACGCAGTACAGTCTACCTCGTCGTCGTCATAAAAAAGCGGAAATAAAATTAATTCCGGCTAAAACAGCCGATTGATTATTGCAACAGCAGGCATTTAAGGATTGATAATATATGACGCAAGCACATAAAAGAGGTTTTACGCTTATTGAACTGTTAGTGGTCATCAGCATTATAGTTTTGCTGGTCGGCATAATAGGCCCAAGTATCAGTTCAATACGTAATCTGAGTTTTAAGGCCAAATCCACCGCAGCCATACAGGAGTTGGCTGCCGGCGCAATGCAATACAAAAGCGAATACAACTACTACCCGTTGCAGCCAAGCATACCCGACTCAGGTACATATAATTCTCAGGCTTCAGCCGCTTTCGGCAAATTGATGCTGGGCTATACAACTGTCATGTCCGGTTCAACTTTCAAATTCCGGAGCGACTCGTCAACGTATGAGCGTACGCCATTGGTTCCGGAATCGACCGACAGATTTGTTTTAAATACATCAACCACCATAAAAACAAACCGAAAAACCGACACAACCGTTTCAGTCCTTTTATATACACCACTTGATCAGTGGAAAAAAGGCGATGAAATGGCCATTCTTTACTACCCGTCAACTATAGGTAACGACGGCACAGCTTTAAGCGATGTTTTTGCAGTCTCGTGCAATGATACATATACAGCTTCAACGAGCTTGACGAATTTCAGTTCCAAACTCCAGGACACCAAGTTCGGCACTACCAAAATCGTCAATTCGGATTCTTTCCTGCTGATAGCTCCGGGAATTGACGGCGAATATTTTACGGATGACGATGTCAAGAATTTTTGACGTTTTTTGAAAATCGACGGGTGAAACGATTACCGGTTTCCATTTAAAAATCTGTAATTTGAATTTTTTATCAGGAAATGACTTATGAAACGCTTATATAAAGCATTCACGCTTATGGAAATACTTGTCGCCATCGGCATAATTGCCCTGCTCGCCGGCATGGCTGTCGTCGCTTTCACAAAAGCCAAGAAAGCCGCAAGAAAGAATCTTACCATGACCTCCATCGGTATGATTTCCGCCGGCGCTGAAATGTTCAAAAACGACTTCGGCGTCTATCCTCCAAGTTCGGACAAAGATCCGGACGAATCAAATTATACAAATTTCACCGAACTGGGTTTTTCTACTAACACAAGTCAATTGAGTGATTTCAAAACTACATTCAACAGCGGTGCAAAGCTGATATGTTTGTTTTTGACCGGTTATCCAAGCCCGACCAATTCAGTTATAATTGATTCTTCGAATTACAACAGTGACGGCACGCTGAAATTAAATGACGTTGAATCCAATGACGCCTGTACCGGCTTCGGTTTCCGTACTCGCAAGCGAGGCAAAGTTTACGGCCCCTATGGCGGCGCTGAAGCCGTAAAAACTCAATACTCCGGCGATGCCGATGCTGAAAATACGCCGAAAGTTTTTATCGACAGTTGGAATCATGCAATACTTTATTATAGATGTAATTATGATTCCGGCGCCAATACTTATTCATACGACAAAGCCGACAATCAAACAGTAACAGTTGATAATTCATCAAGCCCAACGCCTTATGGCACAAGCGGAACAGATACAAAATTCAACAACTTTACTAATGTGCGAAAGGATTTTCTGATAATTTCGGCTGGCGATGTCGACAATAATTTTGACTGGAAAGAAGCATATACGAACGTTTCCGGCGAATAATTGCAAAAGTGAAACATGGAAAAACCGATTAATGGCATACGCACGTACAAGATGTGGTTTTACGTTGGTTGAGATGCTGGTTGTGCTGATAATTCTGTCTGTCGGCACGGCTTTGATGGTGGGTGTCGCCGAAGATGTCCGGCAACACAGCCGCAATGAAACAACCCGTAATATACAGGCCATCCTTGTTCGAGCCCTGAAAACATATAAAAGTTCATATGGCGATTATCCCGCCGGCGACGGCAAAGATGGCAGCAGTTCCATAATGCTGGGTTGTCTGCAGAACTGCTCACGAACGCGAGGCGAATTAATGCGTCTGCCGCGGCAGGCAATACGTTATGACAGGAATGGTCGACAGACCATAGTGGACGGCTTCGGGCGGGAAATGCATTACAGCCGGTTCGGCGGACTGGCGGCAAAGAACCCCCTGCTCTACAGCCAAGGCCAGGATACGGATGACCCGACAGACGATATAACAGAAAGTCTGTAGGATTTTTCAAAAAGTGAATCAGTGGATTGACTGGCAGGCTCGGCCATCGCCGGCTATGTTCGTCAAATAAATTACAGGTAACAAGGTTTTTAAATCTGCAAGCAACGTTGAAGGAATAAATTAAAAATTGCAGCCGCCGTTACTCGTAAAATTGAAAATTGAAATTTGCTTGAGTCCTGTTTTTTGATTCTTGTTATTTTAGTTAAGGAATTTTTATAATGAAACGTAGAACTGCAACCGGTTTTTCGCTCGTCGAGTTACTGGTGGCGATAGGCATTATCGCCCTGCTGGCTACCATAGGCACAATCGCAGCCACCAGTTTTTCCCGCAAAGCAAAGGTACAGAAAACCCACGCTTTCATGGACATGCTAATGAGTGCAATTCTCACTTACCAGGAAAGCACAGGCACTTATCCCAATCCGACGACAAATACGTGGAATCAAGCCAGCAATTCCAGCGGCCATCTGTATTATATACTCAAAAATGATCCGGCTACATTCAATAAAGTAACACAGATGCCCTCGGAATCATTACACATGAGCGGTACCTCTGCAAATGGTTTCGTGGATGCCTGGGGTAACTGGTTGTATTACAATGCCAAAGGCGGTATGGGCGGCACACCTGCACTCTGGAGCGCCGGCGCAGACGGCGTCGGTACTGGTGATGCCGTAACACAGCGTTCCAGTTCATATGATGCGAATCCAACTACAAATTCCAACGCTAAAGACGACGTATATTCGTATCACAAATAAATTTTCAGCCGTCGATATTTGTTTTTTGAAAAATTTTTGCTGAATGCGAGATAATTGGATGAAGACATTCAAAGTACAATTTTCAGGCAATCCTCATGGAAAAGCCGCCTTTACGCTCATCGAGCTGCTGGTGACGATTTCGATAATAGCCCTCGTACTCGGCATCGCAGGGCCGACAGCCATGCGCATGTTTACATCCAGTTCCGATACACAGGCGTATAACATGTTTTCGACGCAGTTATCGCTGGCTCGCGCACAGGCTATTGAATCAGCCAACTACGTCGGCTTACACTGCCAGATTGCCGACGACGATAAAACTTATGTAAAAAACTACAAACTTGCTGATAAGTGCATAACGGCAATCGTCGCATATGATTCCGGCGTTTTTGACCTAAAAACCGGTGAACAGCCGCAGGAAGTCCCAGGAAACATAGCATTCGGCCAAATCGATACTACATACGTATCATCAGGAGATTACAATACGACTGTAGGTAGCGACATGGACAATTTCACAACATTTACAATCCTTTTCAACTGTGACGGCGAAATCACCCAAAAAGCTGATAATGGTAATATAAGTTTCAAGTCATCGTCAGCCTTATTTGACAGCGGAACAACCAGTACCGGCATATGGAGTCTGCCCACAGCCGAACAGGGCGTTACCTGCGTAACGATGTTCGACTATATAACGTTTAAAAACAAAAGCACAGATACGCTCAAGAAGAATTATTTAAATGAAGCAGGCCAATTCATAGCTGCAAACGTATATACCGGCCGCCTGTTCGACAGGGAGTAATGGACGTATGAAGCAAAGAAAAAACAATCGAGCCTTTACATTGGCTGAAGTTATATTAGCCATCGGCATAATGGGAGTCGGCATGGTCTTTACCGCATGTCTATTTCCCGTTGCCATAAAAGAAAGCGAGTCGTCATCCGCCGCCATGGAAGGCCTTATAATCGCACAAAACGGCCTCGACGTGGCAAAACAGATGCTCCACACTTCCGGCACATCAAATGTCGAAGCCAATACCCCAAATAAAACTGTCGGCAATTTCGTCTGGATAGACGGCGATAACAGTGAATACACCGCTATTGCGGATTTGCCGAACAATTCCGCATTAGGTTTGAGCGCGTATTACGCTCCTACAACCGATTGGAACGCAACACCGGCGCCTACGGAGATTCCCAATATTGGCTGCGTTGTTTTACTGAGGCAGCATGACACCAGCTCGAATGAATATATCTTGATTTCAGTTTCATACCGCAAACGCAAAACCGGCAGCACCATAAAAGCCGAAAGCGTATCTTTTCCGATTGGCAGTATGGAGAATACTGTAACAGTGGGTTCGACAAGTGAGGCAAAAAAATTCGTTAAGAACGGCATTCTGATTGTAGATTCATCGGACGAAACACTTGCCGGCAAAATGGCACGCATCCTGGGCCGTGACAATAATAAAATTACCATCAATCACCCGCTAACCAACGGCGGAAGTATAAGTAATGCTATCGTCATTTACGAAGATGACTCCGGAAATGTTTTGCAGGAAACGCCGATACTCTCTGCAACTTCGGCAATAGTAACCATTAACTGAGGCATAATATGGCAGGTAACGTAAAAATCGGATTAAATATGTTCCGCCGCGGCATGACCATGATTGAACTGCTTGTTGCAGTGTCTGTGCTTGCCATTCTCATAATGATTTTCGGCCGCATACTCAGCCAGTCTCAAAGGGTGGTTACCGGCTCGCAGAAAATAATGAAATTCAACGCCAGCGGTACTGCTGCAGCAACCATATTGCGTAAGGATATCGGACAAACAACGTCAGCCGGTTTTATTTACATCATAAACAACTACATTACTGTCGACGGAAATACGTGGCCGCGTGCAACTATGTATATGGGCGTAACAGGAAATTTCACAAGTTGGAATAGTTCGAGCACTACAAGTTCGGAAGCCATAATAACCTTAGGCTTATGCAATCAAAACGGTCTTACTTCAAACAGTCTGCCAAAAATGCTCTGGCGGAATTGCACTTTATTGACATCAAACTCCAGCGACCCCAGTAGTATCACTTCCTCTTCACAAGATACATTGAAATACTCGCTTGCCGATACTGAAAACGTCGGCAGTACAAGTTTGACAAAACGTGCCTTTCTGCTTTCAAACGCATGGTTGGGCAGTAGTGGTCTTCCCGGTAACTCCAACTGGTCGCCGGCAGCCTCCACCGACGGGTTGACATTACCACCTTCAACAATAGATGATGTAAACATGATATGGAAATATCTCATATCGAACGTCAACAAACTTTCGATTATGTGGACCAAAGGCGACTATACAACAACTAATCCCAAAAAGTTGATATGGTACGGTATGGACATTAATGGTGCGCTTCATCTGCCTAACGGTTCAGGCCCTGGCGGCATTACAACCGTCTCCTATGCAAGCAATTACGATAATCCTGTTTCAGACAGAAAGTATAATAGCAACGTAAGCGGATTCTTATCGCAAACAGAAGATTCGGTTTATCCGCTTTCGGCTACGACGAATCTGGCTAAATTTGAACTTCATAGCGGCAATAATTATTGCGTTTTGTGGAATTCGGAATTACCCAACACTTATTGGCCGACGGCTCTCAAGATTACGTATGAAGTGACCGACGGCAAATCTGACAATCCGACAACAAAGACATATGAAATAATCTGCCCGACCGGCATCTGACGCCGAGAAAGGAAACGATTATGCTTCGCAAAACAGGTTGCAGTTCAAATCGCGGGTCAGCATTGCTGATGATTGTAGGGTTACTGACAATATTAGCCCTGCTCGGGGGCACATTCCTGATAGTCGCCCGTTATGAGCGTAAGCAGGCGCAGGCGTTGGAGTCAAGCCCTGAACCTGATGCGAGGGCACAGGAAATATTTGATACCATCCGTGCCAAACTTGTTGAAGACCTATATATCAGCGGCACGAGCGGGCCATACTCATCACAGGAAGCCAGTAATAATCCATCGACCTGGCGCCGTTTTATAGATTGTCCTCCATCCACGGACATGGATTCATCGGCAACACCAACTTTAGGTTACATGCGAACCAACCTTTATGATTTCTGGTTAGCCAGTTTTGAACCAAACAGCAGCGATGTTTGGCCGCAGATATCATGTGTGGTTGCAAATGTGCCTGACCCTTTGGTATACATTGATGAAAATGCAAGCAGCCTGTTCGATACCGACGGCAACACTGTCGGCGACTCACAAGTTACAGACATTGACCTTTCCCTGCTCAACGGCAACAGATATTCCATTGCCGCTCGTGTTATTGACCTTTCAGGCCTGCTGGCATTGAATACCGTTGGCGAAACTTCGTCCACGACCACATGGACAACTATTTGTCCAACGAGCGTGAATATTCTCGGCTTGCAAAGTACGTCCGGCGGAGTAACGTCCACAATCAACACAAATATTCTGTCTCGAATCACCGACGGAAATGGTTCTAATCAAGGCCGTAACGGCACAAACACCAGTGCAACATTAGAGAGCTATTATGAAAATTGCGGATATAAACTCGCCGGCCCTGCATCAAATTACAATCCGTTCAGCGCAGCCGACGAACTGTTCCTGCGATGGCTGAGCACGGACAACCCAAGTAAAACCGGCAGAATATATAATGCAACCTCCGATTTAACCAGTGATTTCGGCCCATCATTCCGGAAATATCTTACAGCTACAAGTACATCACGAAGCATCGTGCGACATCCATCGAGTTTTACGATAAATAACGGCAACCGCGTTCCGTTGGTTTACACAAATTCATCCGGAATCAACCTGTCAAACCCGACGGTACGGGAACAACTTTACACCCAGTTATGTGAAGCCATCCCGAATAACGCTACTCCTGCAAACCGTAGAAAAATTGCCCAGTTTGTTGTAAATTTATGGGCTTATACGGCAACTTCCGCAGAAATACGGGCCAGCGATTTTTCATGGACACCATCAACGCCAAGTGTCGGCACTGTTTATGCAGCCGTCCCTCAACTTGTCATAAGCGACGTTTTTGCAGTTCACATCTCCCCCACCGAAATTGCCGCTCCGCCGGCTTTACCTCCATTCTGGGACGCTGCTTACGGTTATGCATATGGTGTAGAGCTGCTTAATCCGACCAATGTAGCTATTGACCCCGCCGAATACACAATAACCAGTAACGGCGTCAGTGCGGCATTGACATCTGTCATAGGAACTGGCACTATTGAGGCCGGGCACAGCGTAGTAATATACAAATTCAGCGGCAAAGCAGTCGACAAGTCAAAAGATATATCTACGCTCTTTGCAACTCCAGACGCTACATGGCACAGCTGGAACAATTTGGATTTTAACCATAACAATAATCCATTCAGTCTTACTGAGACGAGGGGCAGCACGACGTTTCCGATAGATTCCGTCACTCCGTCAGACTTCGGCTGGTCGGCAAGTCTGGATTACGCGGCAAACACCGCAGCGGAAGAACCAAGCAATGCTATCAGAGCAAACCGTACATTCTGCGCAGGATGCTACCGCGATGATAGCGTAACAGATCTCGGCACAACTCCGGCAACGATTGGCCGCGACAGAGCTCTTGTCGGCGGAAGTGGCGAATCCGGCTATTATCGTCCGACGGCATTAAGCGGCGATTCTACAACTGACACTGCCATAACCAACTTCGTACATCCGCTGGGAAGAAGTAATTTCACCGACGAGGCTGATGCCACAGGCAAAATTTCTCTCGGAACGTGTGCAAAAGGTTTTTATTTCGACTTCGACAGCGATAATTATTCACCTACCTCAACGCCAAAACACGCAATTAACAACTTTGCCGATATTGCCAACCTTTATCTTGTCGGCCCCACCCCTACACAAAGTCTGCCAATGGCGTTGAATTCTTATGCAACTGATTCTTCCAGAGGCCGTATTGATTTCACTACTGACGCTGCCTATTACGCAAGCAGCACTACGTCATATCCGGATGTACCGTGGCCCACTTTACTGAATGAGCTGACGGAAGTTTTAGATACCGACCCCACCGCCACGGTTTCGTCATTTGCAAAAATTTACGGCAGAATAAATATCAACACCGCCCCAAAAGAGGTGCTGATGCAATTACCCTTCACCTATATTGATGTCGACGGCAACGGCGTACAGGATAGCGGTGAAGAAATCACGGATGCGACACGTGAAGCAATCGTCAATGCAATCATCAATTATCGAGATGATTCATCAAGTCGTACTGGTGCAACGAATCTGCGTACGAATTCTCAATATCGCGGCTTTCTTACGCCAGGTGAAATTGCCATTCCATTGCGAACGTATACTACAAGTGTAATTGGAACGCCAGATTCAACTGCATCGCTTAAGGCTGTCAATTCACTCTATAAAGCCGTAGCCAACGTAGTATCCGTCAATAGTGATACTTACGCAGCCTATATTACTGTAATTCTCAAAAAACCGCTCGGCAGCTCTGAAACTCTTAATCAATGGCGATATCTGGCAATATTTGACCGCAGCAACTGCACTTCCAACACTGACACGCCAGATGCATTGCTGGGCCTGACGCGAATAAAATGACGTACTTTGTAGAATGTGTTTTTTTAAAGAAAAAAGCCTCGCAAATGCGGGGCTTTTTTTTATCAAAATTCTATGGACGATGCCGATTTTCAGAATGACGTCATTCTGCCGGCTGAGTTTCGTCAAGCGGTTTAGCCACTATGACCGACGCCGGACGAATCGTACGGCCTTTGAGTGAATAACCTTTCTGAACTTCCTGCAGTACAGTCATCGGCGGCACTTCATTGGTCGGCTGTTGCATCATTGCGGCGTGTTTTTCCGGATCGAACTGCAAGCCGACTGACTCTATAGGCGTCAACCCGTAACGCTGAAGGACAGCTAACAGGTTATCGTGAACCATCGACATGCCTTTGAGCAACGGATCGTCGGCAGGATGATTCTCCTGCGCAGCCGCGTAAGCACGCTCCATATCGTCCAACACGCTGAGCAAATCCCGTAAAAGCGATTCGTTCGCAAAATCCCTCGCATTTGAGATGTCTTTCTGAACGCGCTTCTGATAATTCTGGTAATCCGCACCCAACCGCTGCAAGCGGGCTAAAAGGTCGTCGCGTTCCTGTTCGACGGTTTTCCGCTCCGGCTGAGCAGCATCTTCAGCGGCTGCGGTAAAATCGGGAGCCTGCAACTGCTGCTCATCCTCTTGTGGCGGATGGTTGCCACTTCCGTGATGGTGATGATGTTTTGTCATTTCTGCACCTGCATATTATTACTCAGTGACTCCGCCCAATCTTTAAAATGATCTTTCAGGCGATTGATAAAATTTTTCCTCGTCGTCGTAACATCGGCATCTTCGGTAGCCGCATATTCCACCAAAAGTTCCCGTTGACGTGCGGTGAGTTTTTTGGGAATTTCAACCATAATCTGCACATGTTCATGGCCTGCCGTTCTGCCGTTTATATTCGGCAGGCCGCGACGCTTGAGCGTAATTATATGGCCGTGCTGTACGCCAGCCGAAATTTCAATATCCTCAGGGCCGGCTAACGTCGGAATGGTAATCGTCCCGCCAAGCGCAGCCTGAACAAAAGAAACCGGCACGGAACAGATAATATCGTCATTCCGGCGAATGAAAAACGGATGTTCATTCACATGTACATAAACGTGCAAATCGCCTTTGGCCGTACCGCTGAGGCTCGGCTCACCCTCGCCACGCACACGCAGCACCTGGCCGTCGTGAATGCCGGCTGGAATGTTTACCGTAAGCGTCCGCTGTTTTCTGACTCTGCCCGTACCGCTGCAATTTTTACAAGGATTAGTCACAATAGTGCCACGTCCGTGACAATCCGGACAAGTGATAACCCGCACGCTCATGCCGAAAAAACCCGCCGCCTGCTGTTGTACCTGGCCATACCCGCCGCAAGTTTTGCATTTGACAGGCGATGTACCGGGCTTTGCGCCAGTGCCGCCGCAAGTTTCACAATAATCCATTCGTTCAAATTCAATCGTCTTCTCTACGCCAGACGCCACCTGCTCAAGCGTAATATCAACCTGGGTCTCCAGATCCATCCCCATATCACTGCGCCGGCGAGAACTGCCGAATCCGCCGCCGAATATATCCTCGAACATGGAGAAAATATCGCCAAAACCCATCGACGAAAAATCGTGAATGCCGGCACCACGTAAACCTTCATGGCCATACCTGTCATAACGCGACCTCTTCTGAGGGTCGGAAAGAACTTCATATGCCTCGGCTAATTCTTTGAAACGGGTTTCACCTTCAGATTTCTCGCCCTTGTAATTATCAGGATGAAATTTGAGCGCAAGCTTGCGATACGCCCGTTTGATTTCATCCGGACTTGCACTGCGTTCAACCTGCAGAACTTCATAATAACAGCGTTGGGTAGGCATTTTTTCGCCTTAAATTATAACGCAAATCTCATTCAGATTCAATTTCGACGGCACAACATGACTAACCGCATTCGAAAAAACTTATTCCGCCGTAACATTTATTGTATCATAAAATGACGCCGGGCGTCGATATCTCCTTGTTCAGGTATCTGCGAAAAAGATATCAACGCCCGGCTGGAATGCGTCAGCAAATTGCGCCGGGGATGGTTTCCTCGGCTTTTTCGTCATACTCGGTAACCATCAAATCGGTCGTTAGCAAAAGGCCGGCGACGCTGCCTGCGTTCTGCAGAGCGCTGCGGCTGACCTTAGCCGGGTCAATAATGCCCGCGGTCAACATGTCCACGTATTCGTCAGTACGTGCGTTATAGCCCTTCTTTACGCCGCCTTCCAGAACCGCGTCGACTATTACATCGCCGTCTCTGCCGGTATTTTCGGCAATCTGGCTACACGGCGATTTAAGTGCGTGAATCACGATATTGACACCTATTTTTTCATCGCCCTTAGCTTTCGCACGAACCTTGTCAACTGCATCGATACAGGACAAAAACGCAACGCCGCCTCCAGGAACTATACCTTCTTCAGCTGCCGCGCGGGTAGCGGCAACAGCGTCGTCGATGAGGTCTTTACGTTCTTTCATTTCGGTTTCGGTAGCAGCACCGGCACGAATGACAGCTACGCCGCCGGTCAGCTTGGCCAACCGCTCATGAAGTTTCTCGCGGTCATAATCACTGGTGGTCTTTTCAATCTGATTGCGTATCTGGGCGATTCGGCCGTCGAGTTCTTTTTTCTTGCCTGCGCCTTCAACAATCGTCGTATTTTCTTTCGCCACTATAATCTTTTTGGCTCTGCCGAGCTGTTCAAGAGTGATATCCTCAAGCTTTATGCCGAGGTCTTCAGTGATAACCTGGCCAGCCGTCAAAACTGCAAGATCCTCAAGAATAGCCTTTCTGCGATCGCCGAACGCCGGAGCCTTGACGGCACAGACGTTAAGCGTGCCACGCAGACGATTGACGACAAGCGCCGCCAGTGCTTCACCTTCAACGTCTTCAGCCACTATCAACAGCGGCTTGCCGGACGCGGCGATTTTTTCCAGCACCGGAACGATTTCACGTATATTGCTGATTTTCTTCTGATACAGAAGAATGTAGGCGTCTTCCAGGACAGTTTCCATCGTAGTCGGATTGTTCACAAAATACGCCGATATATATCCCTTGTCGAACTGCATGCCCTCGACGACTTCAAGCTCGGTCTGGGTACTTTTGCCTTCTTCGACGGTAATGACACCTTCCGTGCCGACCGCGTCAAAAGCCTTCGCCACCATGCCGCCGACTTCTTCGTTCCAGTTGGACGAAACGGTGGCAATCTTGCGGAGGTCTTCATTGTTTTTGGCTTTTTTGGCAATTTCGGCAATATGGGCAACGGCAGCTTCTATCGCAATATCTATGCCGCGTTTAACGGAAACCGGATTTGCGCCGGCAGCTACGTTTTTGAAGCCTTCTTTCATGATGGCTTCAGCCAATACCACAGCCGTCGTCGTACCGTCGCCCGCTATGTCAGCCGTCTTCTTGGCGACCTGCATCGCCATCTTCGCGCCCATGTTTTCAAAAGGATTCGGAAGTTCCACTTCCTTCGCCACGCTCACGCCGTCCTTGGTAACCTTGGGGCCGCCAAAGCTTTTCTGCATGAGTACATTCCTGCCCGTCGGCCCAAGAGTCACCTTGACCGCCGCGGCAAGCTGGCTGACGCCGGCTAGCATTGCAGCCCTGGCGTCAATATCATAAAGCATTTGTTTCGATGCCATGTTGTTTATCTCCACTTAATACAGGGATTACTTTTCGACTACAGCCAGGATATCACTCTCGCGAAGTATCACAAGCTCTTCGCCATTGACCTTGACTTCCGTACCGGCGTATTTGCCATAAAAAACCTCGTCGCCCTTCTTGACGCTCATGCCGCCGCGTTTGCCGTTGTCGAGCAATTTGCCCGGCCCCGCACACACTACAACACCACGCTGCTGCTTTTCCTTAGCAGTGTCGGGAAGAACGATACCGCCGGCGGTAATCTGCTCGGCTTCACACTGTTTGACCACAACCCTGTCATCTAACGGTTTCAGTGCCATATTAATATCTCCTGTAATTTTCTATTGTTGATTTAATCTGTTTAAGTTCATCTATTTCTTTTCACAAAACCACGCATGTGAATTACATCATGCCACCCATACCGCCCATTCCTCCCATACCGCCCATACCACCCATGCCGCCGGGCATTCCGCCAGCCGGCATATCAGGTTCAGACTTCGGCAGTTCCGTAACGGAGGCATCGCAAGTCAGAAGCATGCGTGCGACGGACGCAGCATTCTGCAGGGCGCTGCGGGTAACTTTTGTCGGGTCGATAACACCGGCTGCCAGCAGGTCTTCATATTGCATTGTCGCCGCGTTAAAGCCGAATCCGCCCTGGCCGTTATCAACCTTATTGACAACTACAGCCGGACTTTCGCCAGCATTCTGAACTATCTGACGAAGCGGAGCGGTGACGGCTTTGCGGACTATTTCTATGCCGGTAAGTTCATCGCCTTTAGCCTTGACGGAATCCAGAACCTTCCTCGCGCGAACCAGTGCAACACCGCCGCCAGGGAGTATGCCCTCTTCGATAGCGGCACGGGTCGCGTGCAACGCATCCTCGACGCGAGCCTTGATTTCCTTCATCTCGCTTTCGGTTGCCGCACCTACGTGAATCTGCGCAACGCCGCCGGCTAGCTTGGCAAGGCGTTCCTGAAGTTTTTCACGGTCATAATCGCTGGTGGTCGTATCGATTTCGCCGCGTATCTGTGCGATACGGGCCTGCAAATTTTCCGTTTTGCCGGCACCTTCGATAATGGTTGTATTTTCATTATCTATATCGACTTTTTTAGCAGTACCGAGGCTGGTGAGTTCAACGGCGGCAAGATCAATGCCGAGGTCTTTGCTGATGACTTCACCGCCGGTGAGTATGGCAATATCCTGGAGCATTGCCTTGCGACGGTCGCCATAACCAGGTGCTTTCACGGCAACAACGTTCAATACGCCGCGCAGCTTGTTGACAACCAGCGTAGCCAACGCTTCGCCTTCGACGTCTTCGGAGATTATCATCAGCGGCCGGCTGGTCTTGGCAACCTTCTCCAGTAGCGGCACGAGAGCCTGAATATTGGAAATTTTGTCCTCGTAGATGAGAATCAGCGGTTTTTCATAGACACATTCCATGCTTTCCTGGTCGGTCACGAAATGCGGGCTGAGATAACCGCGGTCGAACTGCATGCCCTCCACGACTTCTATGGAGGTTTCAATGCCCTTGCCTTCCTCAACCGTTATAACGCCATCCTGGCCGACTTTTTCCATGGCTTCAGCCAGCATTTTGCCGATGACGGCATCGTTATTTGCGGATACAGCTGCTATGTTGCGAATTTTAGCCTTGTCGCCGGAAACCGGAATCGACATTTTCGCCAGTTCAGCCGTGATTGCATCGACAGCCTTTGCAATGCCGCGCGACAATGCCATGGCGTCGGCGCCAGCCGCAAGGTTTCGATATCCTTCCGAGAAAATCGCTTCGGCAAGTACCGTAGCCGTCGTTGTGCCATCGCCGGCGGCATCGGATGTTTTGCTGGCGGCTTCTTTCACAAGTTGCGCACCAAGATTTTCGTTCTTATCTTTCAGCGTAATTTCTTCCGCCACGGTTACGCCGTCTTTGGTCACAGTCGGCGCACCCCAGCCCTTGTCAAGAATCGCGCATCTGCCGCGGGGTCCAAGAGTACTTTTTACCGCGCGAGCCAGCTTCTGAACGCCTGTCAAAAGCTTTTCGCGAACTTCCGTGTCAAATGCCAGTTGTTTAGCTGCCATCGACATCTCCTTTCGACAAATAAAAGAATTTTATAATTGTTGAACAACACTTGTTGGTGTAATTGCCATGCAGACGGCCACGAGCCGCCGTTTATGGAGTGCCTGCACTTTCTGCGCACGGCAACCATCAATAAACGCATGCAACTAACGTGCCAAAAAACGATATCTATATAACTATATATTCAACAAGATGTTAAATACAAATAGATTTGTTACGGCAAAACAAAGCCTGCACAGATGACAGGTTGAATATACATAAAGCAAAAATTGACAGTCAATTAGAGGTGGGCTTATATTGGCATTTTCTAGCAGTTCTCAAAATAATAGCAGGCAAAGCTAAGAAACTACCCAAGATACGGGATGGAACAGATAAGCCATATGATTAACAGAAATTAAAGCAGGCATGAATAATTAATAATTCAAAGATTCGCAACAAAAATGATGCCTTTAAAAACAACTGGGCCGTATTGGACTCGAACCAACGACCTCCTGCGTGTCGAGCAGGCGCTCTAGCCATCTGAGCTAACAGCCCATGTGTGGGGCGTCAATATATATTCTGCCCTGCCGATAGTCAAGCAAACTTTCATAAAAAAGAGTCGGATATGTTTTTTCATTTTTGATGCGTCGGCGGATAAACCATAAAAAACATCTCCATACAGTTTGACAAAGACATTCACAAACCACACCTTAAATAACCAACAGTGGCTGTCTTTGCCGCTCACAAAGTCAGCCACTGTTGGAAGTCTCTCGGTTATACCTTATATTTCCTGATTTTCTGCGACAGATATACGGAAATACTAATGTTCTATTTCACTATCCAGAACAGTTTGGTGTTATTCGGGTCAGGCGTTACCTTCATGAACGGCCCGTTAATAATAAGCATATTCTTGTCATATGCCAGATTTGCAGCTTGGCCGTTAACGGTTGCCTGTTTTATTCCATCAAAACCAGTCAAATTCAGCCTGGTTGCCTTATCGCCGCCAATAACCTTTATATCCAATGTCGCATCATCGGTACGATTGATTATAAGAAATTGGACACTGCCATCGCTATGTATTACGTCTTTGATAAAACTGCCGCGTACGAGTAAGACGTGTTTTAACTTTTCCTTTTGACGGCTGACAAGGGCGCAGTCGCCATCGGTTTGTTCACCTTTGCGGAAGTAATTATCCACCCTGTCATTGCCGATTTTGACTACGCCGTCCTTAAAGGACACGTCCGGGCGTTTATCCCCTTCAAACGGATATAACAATGACGTAAAATATCTCGTCGGATTTTTGCTCGGAATCATGTCCTGCTTATAACAGGCAACATATCCGCCGCATGGGGTATCCGACATTATTGCAAGCGACTTATAATTTTCCGGCTTATCGGGTATAAACAAAAGGTTTCCTATGTTCTTATCATTCGTATAAAAAGAAAGATTCTTATCTTTGCCCGAATTTATATAGTATCGACCATATCCATCGTCTTTATCTGTAACTGCCAGGGCAATCTGCTTGCTATCTGCCACAATAGACCTTGAATTCAAGTGCCAATACGTTCTTACAGGAATATTGGACCGTTGTGCCAAGCCTTGTTCAGCAACAATATCATTCATTATCCAATAATCATTAGTCACAAAAATCACACGACGAGTTATTAATATTCTATGACCATAATGTATAGTTATATTAGCTTGTGCATCTACGACACAAAATTCAGGCGAACGTAGCCAATATTTCAACTCCGGAACAGGCAAAACTTCAACGTTCGCAATTTCAATGATGTTGTGAGCTATGCTTCTATGGCAATAATCCTCATAGCTTGTGTCATCATAGGTTTGCATACCGGAATCCACGATAAGCGGACGGCCATATGCGTAAATGTCGACGTTGAACGCACTGTTATGCCAATGACTCCAGAAATCACCACTTGGAACACAATCGAAGAAAAGATACTTATCCTGCGGCTTCCAGCCGGTACGCATTATATAAAAACCGGTATATGGCAATTCCGTCGACGTATAATCCGGCGTAGCTGTCATATCTTTCATATTCTTTTTATATGAATCAAACCCGACGTCCCATAATTCCAGAATGTTTTTTGTTTTTTGAGGAACGGTTTTCTTATCAGCCCACCATAGGACATATGAAGCGTCACCAAATGCTGGCGTCCGCGTATTGTCGGGATACGACAACGCCTGAACATAACGCTGCATTTTTGCAACAGCCACGCTGAAACTTTCGGGCAGTTTCACGCCATTGGCATTGGCAAGCGAAGATACTTCAAGAAATTTTTGAAGACACCAATTATGATATGAAATGCACCGTTCTATATATCCGCCATCAGGAAATACTTCAGTTTCAGCTTTTTTCGTCATTCTTTCTATAGCTGTCTTCCACCAGTTATCTGACTCTTTGAATTCTGGAAACATGATGGCAACTCTGGCAAAATTGGAGTTCTCGATAAGATGCCAGTTTCCAGCCTGATAGCCACCATAAAGCTCTATCAGATAAGTATATCTTGCCTGCTCCAATAAACTGCTCAAAAAACGATAATAGAATTCAGGTGAAACTTCAGGTGAATCAATAAAGCACTCGTTAAATACCAGCCAATTTCCCATTCGCTCGGCAATCTCCAGCATTGTGCCCCAGGAACTGCCTGTAGACGATACGGAATTCATGCCATCAGGAATTTTGTGAGCCATCCAACTACGCCTTGCTACCGTCGGCATCGGGCTGGATTTTATAAAACTGTCTACAATTTCAACTGCACATTGTGAATATTTCTGATTATCGGTCAACCACCAGGCGGTACCAAGTTCTTTCAAGTATCCCATGCGATTCAGCATTTGACTAAAACAGACTGTCGCATTGTTTTTAGTGCGATCCCATATAATCGGCCCGTCAAATACATGCGGGTCGCCCCACCGGTTAAATTCATGACGACACACATTATCCGCACTTGATATGACTTTTGAAGTTGTTTGCGGGAATTCTTCTTTAGCAAAATCGACAATCTCTTTTTTCCTCCCACGATCCATTGGAAATACCGGTTTTTTACGTGCTCGCATATATTCCAGAAGAGCTTTCTTTGCGGCTGACCAGTCACCGGCTGATACAGCCATTTTGACATTTTCCATACCTGGCGTATCAAGATTCAACGCGTCAAAAAATGACTTTTCGTTTTGTATTCTTATTGTGTCCGTCTTTAATCCAATTAAACCATATTTTGCCTCAATTTTTGCCGCATGGTCCGACTGCGGAGCTATAACTATACTTTTATCAAGAATAGGCGAGGCGGTTTTTCCGGCTAAATCTTTTTTTGGGGAGTTATTAGCAGAACTTTCCGAATTGGTTTTAATCGCAGGTTTTTCAGATTCCCGAATCTGTGCGAATGAAATCACTAAATTCGATACCAGAACCAACAATATTACATTCAAGAAATACACCGTTTTCAACCTGTTAACTTTCATTGATTCATCCTTTCATGCCGAGTAAATCAGATTTTGAAACAGATACAGGAACTTATTATAGAAGACTTCAGTTGCCGAGAGTAAACCAGATTAACTCATTATTGTCGCAGGCAATATCCTGGGTATAGGCAAGAACATGGCCGTCGACAAAAAGTATATTTGATACACCAGAATGCCGTTCATCATCTGGCCATCCCCAAGAATACAAAGGAACAGGCCAACGGTTGTTATGTACTCCATAACCATGCACGCCTGAGCTATTGTTATTCTCTCCTGCCAGGACAGTATTTGCCGGCTTGGCGATATTAACAATCTTATGCCCTTGACCAATACCATCGCCGCCCCCAACCCACCATTCCATACCGTAAGCCATCTTATATGCCCCAGTATTCTCATCAGGAATGAAAACACGTAATGGAACACTCGGACAATTGAACGCTTCGGCACTTTCAAGGTATGTACCGTCATACAGCTTATCAGCCCATACGCCACTCAATGGACTGCTTTTTTCTCTGACAAGAGGAAACCAGCCGTCCCAGTCGTTATTATACAATCCGAACGCCAAATTTATATTTCGCATATTAGCCGAACAGACTACCCGATTGGCTAACGCTTTGGCGGTTTTCAGGCTTGGCAGTAACATTGAAACCAGCAATGAAATAATAGCAATTACTACCAGCAATTCAATCAGCGTAAAAGCTGATGATTTTGGCTGCTGATGCCTACAGCTTTGTAATTTCTGCCGCTGCATAGTAAGTTATTCCAACTGCTGATTAATGTCCATATATGTCGGTTTAGCAAACCGGCATTTTTACATACCTTTTGACGACTTACACATTATTCAGATATGAGATAACCGTTTGTAAAATAGCAGGCCAATGCTTCCAATCCCCAGCAACGATATTGTTACCGGTTCTGGAATTGCTTCATAAGTCACTTCCAGATAAGGATACATGGACTCATTCGCATATCGAGTAGTATATAGCCTAAGCCTTTGATTAGTATCCGATGTTTCAATTTTTGACAATATGCCAAAAGTTACCACATCACCTGCTGAAAGACTTGTTGTTATATTCCAGCTTACCGGACCAGCAGCAGTCACAAAAACATCGTCATCATTTTCGGCAAGAGTATACGTCCAATTCGTCTGGGTGTTATTCCAGGTAGCCGTAGCATCATCCCAAGTCGTTACACCTGTGCCTGAAGCTACGTAAACATCATAAAAATCAGTCGTATTTTCTGCTGCTGCTAATGCATATACATATAGCTTAACACTGGTAATTACAGAACCTGCAGGAATCGAGGAAAGATCAAATTTCACTATCGAACGGTTTATACCCTCGTTAGCCCTGGGGCCTACACGCATTTCAGTATAAGATACCAAATTGGCATCTGGATACCTGGTTATTACCCATACATCATCACTTACGGCAATATTTACCGTGGTTGCCGATGCCACTTCTACTGCAAAAATACATGTCAATACGGCGATTATCGAAACATTTTTAAATTTGATTTTCGTCCTTTCCATGTCTATTTCCTTTCCAAACTGTTTTTTGTTTGAGAAACGTTTTATATATTTATTTCATGTTTTCATGCTTAAACAGCTTTATTATCCGGCACATAGAACATACTTCGCACCTATTACTTGAACAATCGTACTTGTTCTTTCACATATAAATTTTACATTTTTATATTTATTTTAAATTATTTTTATTTATGAATCATAACGTTATTTTACAAATAATATATTAATAATAACGTTCTGATTTGTCAAATAATTATTTTGGCATGCTGAATTTTCTAAGAAATTGCAAAACCAAGCCTTAGAATTACGTCTCTTCCCCAAAATTTATACTTCAGAAATAATTTTTAAGACAAAATACAAATAGCCTGACTCCTGACGTACAGGGCAATATAATGCACATACGCCAGAAGTCAGGCTATTTTTAACTTAACGATAATAGCAACAATGGCTTACGGCTTGGGATTACTTCACAATCCAGAACAAATCAGGATTGTCGGGATTGGGAGAGATTTTCTCGAACGGCCCGACAATTACCAATTTGCCGTCAGTTTCGAATATTTTACAAGTTTTGCCGTTCACCGTTACTTTATTGACGCCTTGTAATCCAGACAGCTCTATTCGATTGACTTTTTTGGACGAACTTTCCATTAACTGTATCTCCAGCGACTCACCCTGCTGCGTTACAATCATGAAATCGGCAGAAACGTCGAGTTGAACCGCGTCAGATATACGACTGCCGGCGACAAGAAGAATGCGATTAATCGCCCCGTCTTCTTTACCGACGAAGGCACAGTCACCATCGGTCCTCTCGCCTTTACGCATATAGAGGCCTTCGCGATTTTGACCGATTTTGACCACACCGTCCTTGAAGGAAACATCCGGCCGCTTCGTACCCTCAAACGGATACAGCAGCGTCGTATAGCGAATTTTCATATCCGCCGGCGGCGTAACTATCTGACGATAACTGGCGACATAGCCTTTACATGGCGTATCGTTGCATAATGTAAACCGGTCAATGTTACCATCAGGTATGACCAATATATTGCCGGTATCCGCATCATCGGTATAGAATGACAAATCTTTGCCATTCCCGCTTTTCCAACTACGTCGCGTATATCCTTCATCATCGGCGGAAGCTAATTGAACATGCTGACCGTCAAAAACTACAGACTTGGAATTCAAATGCCAATAAGCACGCGTCACACAGGGATTCCAAACCGCAGAACCGATTTGTACAAAATCATCGACAATCCAATAATCGCTGTCGACAAACAATACCTTCCTGGTCATCTCTGACCCGAATGGACATGCAACCGTTCCCTCGGCAAAGCAGAATTTTCTCGACCGCAACCAGCGAACGAGCTTCGGGTCTTTACGATTTTCCTCGCTGGATAACTCGATTATATTATGAGCCCTGACGCGACGAAAATAATCCAGATAACTATACGAAGAATATCCCAATAAACCAGGGTCAACAATTAAAGGCCGTCCAAATGCGTAAATATCGACGTTCAACGCACTATCGTGCCAATGTGCATCGGCATTAGATGGCGTTGCACAGTCGAAAAGAAGGAATCTGTCTTTATCACCCCAACCTGAACGCATCATGTAAAATCCGGCTGACGTCAATTCAGTCGAAGTATACGGCGGCGTAGTCTTTTCAAATTTTTTAAGCGCTTCATATGGTTTTAAGCCTATGTCCCAGAAATTGGACAGGTTCAAATCACTTTTTAAATTACCTGTAGCTGCACCATTTTTATTTTCACTCCACCATGAAACGCCACTGCCGTCAGCCATAGCCGGAAAACCTTTTCTGTCAGGATAGGCAATTTTATAGTGAAGATATTCGTACATGGCTTGGACTAGCTGAGCAAAACCTTTCGGCAACTCAATATTGTTCAAAGTAGCCAGCAACAACAAATTGTTAAATTGAATATAACACCACGAATGATAGCCTGGCGATCTTTCAATTTGTACGCCATCTGGCAAAACAGTATTTTGCATCTGCAATCTGGTCAACTGCTTGACCCTTGTCCACCATTTTGGCGATTCCTTGAATTCCGGGAACATTATCGCCACCTGTGCCAGACCGCTACATTCTACAATTGGCCAATTACCACCACAGAATCCCAAACCTTCGATAGCATATATGTAGCGTGCCTGCTCAAGCAGACTGACAAGGAATCGATAATAAAATTCGGGAGTCACCTCCGGCGAATCGACGAAATATTCATTGAACGCCGTCCAACCTGTCAGCCGTTGAGCAACTCCCAGTGTCTGTCCCCATGGATTACCTGGGGCACAGGCTTCATCAACAGGCTTTCTCCAAACGCGTCTTATTTCAAATGGCATTGGCGAAGAATTTATCCAACTGTCAAGCAGTTCGCATGCCGCATTGGCATACTTGCTGTTGCCGGTCAGCCAATATGCACGGCCAATATCGCTCAGGTATAACATCCGATTCAATCTTGCACTATACACAAATGGCATTCCACTTTTTGTATTGTACCATACGACCGGCCCATCAAATTTATGTCTAAAACCTTCAAACGTAAAGTCATGGTCACATATCTGATCGGCATTTTTTATTGCGCCTTCAATGGCACTGCCAGGAAACTCCTTTTTAGCTTGTTCAACATACCTGGCCTTATCATGTCTATCGACAATATATCGAGGTGTGGTACGGTTTCGCATGTGTTCCAACAGGGCTTTTTTCGCAGCCGGCCAGTCTTTCGCAACAACTGCGGCTTTGACAGCCTCCATGCCCGCCAAGTCCATATTCAGAGCGTTAAAAAATTGCTCCTCGCTGTTAACACGAATCTCAGAAGAAGAGCCCGCTAAATGCAGAAATACACTATATAGGCCTAACTGTACATAGTTTTTTTGGGCATCCGGTTTTTCAAGTAAACTAAATTCTTTTATCTGTATATTTATTCCCAATCTGTTTACGGCATCAAGACGCAACCTGTTAATCTGACCTAGCCATTTCATGTTTTTTGTCATATCCACAAGATAGGTATGAAATTCATTGTCACCGATTATCTGAAACGGAACTGAAAATTGCGGTGAAAATTCTTTTTGGCCTTCAGGTAAGAAAAATATCTCACCTCTATCACCAAGATCACTCTTGAGTTGGAATGTAACATAACGATAAATACGAGCATCGACATTAATTACCGGCGAAATAAGATTAAAATCACTCCCCGTATTTATTTTGAGACCTTCCCCCAACACTTCGCATGAATTTGCGTTCTTGGCAGTCCAGCCGTTTAATTGACACGGCGTATTCCAGGTCCATGAAGGCGTATACACCCCTTCTGCGGATGCAGGCTGAGTCGCTTGGGCATCCGACGGATTTGCCCCTAATAAATTTGATACGAAAAGAATCATTCCTAAAACGACTGCGGTAAAATGACCCGTAAAGCAAATTTTGTTTTTCATTTAACTACACCTTTCTGATTTTACCGTGAAATTTGTGGCCAAGGACATGAACAACTATC
>CAZIAZ010000046.1:0-24482 GCA_964536835.1 uncultured Planctomycetaceae bacterium
CTATTGTCCGTCTGCATCGGAAACCATGCAGGTTGCCTGCTTCGCCTTCCTTGTCAGCCTTGTCCTCAACGACGCAACAAGTCGCAATTTCAAATTTAACATGCTCTAGAGGTCGTTCTCAAACTTCGTTATTGTTGAAATTTATTATATGAGACTATCTCTTCAGCCGTTTTTTTCTGTGGGCGGCCCGGAATGGTTTGGGCTTTTCCGACCGGCATCATAGCCCAGACCCGCAGGTTTTCCGGCACGCCGAGAACTTTCCGGAACAGGGGCTCTGCCTGACGCATCGGGCCTTCTATCCAGCACGACGAATACCCTTCGTCGACAGCCATGAGCTGCATGTTCTCCATGGCAGCCGATGAATCCTGAATCCAGAACTCGCCGTATTTCGTAGGCGTCGGGTCCATCACGACCACGATTGCCGCGGGTGCGTTTTTCATAGCTGAACTCACCATACGCAGCTGCGACATGATTTTTTCGTTATCCACGATGATGAAATGGCGGAGTTGCGCATTGCAGCCGCTCGGTGCTTCGATGCCCGCCGCTACGATACGGTCAAGCGCATCGCGCGGAATTTTGACATCCGGATTATAATCGCGGACGCTGCGGCGTTTGTAAATTGCGTCTTTTACTTCCATGTTCATTCTCCATGCGTTCAGAAATATTTCACTTCCGGCTTATTTCGCGGGACGATTTTCCCGTATTTGACCGCCGGATATCCGAAAATCGTCGCCGACAGGATAATCTGGCCTTTGGGCACGTCCAGAATGCGACTGATGGTTTTGGGCCGTGATTGAGCATAGCCGATGATGCAACTGCCAAGCCCCATCGCCTGGCCGATGAGCATCATGTAATGCTGCGTTGCGACGGCGGTGTCTTTTGCGAGCGGCACGCCTTTGGGGCCATAGGTGAATATTACGCACGGTGCGTTGTGAAATACCGGCGATTCGCCGTTGTCGGAATTTTGAATCATTCGCATGAGGCCTGACGCGGCGATGTCCAGTTCGCGGACGACCGGCAGCAATGTACCCAAAACTTTACGGCTGACGGCTGGCAGAAGTTTCAGGAGTTTGCGATATTCATCTATGACTGCGATGTCGAGCTTTTTTATGAGTTCACGGTCGGTTACCACTATAAAGCCGCGGCGTTGCGTATTTTTATCGCTTGGCGCAAAACGGCCGACATCTATGATTTCAGCTATGACATCTTTTTCAACCTCAATGTCTCTGAAATGCCGGCAACTTCGCTTGGATTCCAGAAAAACCTTCAGGTCAGCCGCCGAAATGTTTATCTGAGGAATATCGCGAAAAGAATCAGCCGGAAGCTCGGAATGGGTTATGGCGTCGCTGTGACATACCGCGATGCAATGGCCGCAGGTGTTGCATCTTTCGATGTTGACCGGCTCGATATTGCCGTCGACTTTTTCGAAAACTTTCCGCGGGCAGACGACCATGCAAAGGCCGCAATTTTTACAGACTGCTCGGTTGATTGCCAACATCGTCAAATCCTCTGAATTTTTTGCGCAAAATACACCACGACGCCAGCCGGTTAACGCCGGCAAATCCTGACGGAGTTAAATTTCGTACAACCCTGTCGAATCAAGCCGATATTATACCCTGTCGTATGGCGAATTTCACCAGTGAAGTCTGGTCGTGAATGTTCAGCTTCCGCATCAGCCTTGTTCTGTGGGTATCAATGGTCTTTGTCGAGAGATTGAGAATCTCGGCGATCTGCCGGTTTGTTTTTCCCTCGGCGATGAGTTGCAGAACCTGCCGCTCTCTTGCCGAAAGTTTTTCATACGGATCGTTATCAATTCGTCCAATCTGCTGAAGAGCCTTGTTCGATATGCCAGGGCCGAGGAATATTTCGCCGGCTGCCACCCGTCGGATGGCTTCGGCCAACTGCTCAGCCGCCGATTCCTTCAAAAGATATCCCGTAGCGCCGTTTTCTATTGCCCTTGCCACGAGTTGCTCATCACTGTGCATGGTCAGCACCAGCACTTCGATTCCGTCAATTTTTCGCCTGAGTTCCCTGCAAACGTCCAGCCCGTTAAGCCCCGGCATTGTGATGTCCAATACTATAACATCAGGGTCGCACTCCTTTACGGCATTGACAACTTCCAGCCCGTTTCCGCACTGCCCCACGATTTTGATGTCATTGGCATTGGCAACCAACGCTGCTATACCTTCTCTGACCATAGCATGGTCATCTGCAAGAAAAACTCGTATCGCTTCCAGTTCTGCCACTTTAATCTCCCCTGATAAGCGGGTTACCGAATAATATAAGGCTACGAACGACTCGCCCTTTACTTCTACATATAACAATAATATCAACCCTAATCCTCTAAAACAAGAAGATTTATAGCTGTATTTGAAAAACATGAACATTATGGTGATTAAAACGGTCATAACCAGGCATGCTTATTGCATAAAAAGCTGTAATTGTGTAAAATATCATCTTTTTGAAGGAGTACGCCAGCATGGGTATGACAATTACGGAAAAAATAATGGCCCGTCACTCAGGCAGAACGAAAGTTCAGCCTGGCGAGAATATCTGGTGCAATATCGATATTCTGATGACGCATGACGTCTGTGGGCCGGGCACAATCGGTGTGTTTGAAAAAGAGTTCGGGAAAGATGCCAAAGTCTTTGACCCTGAAAAAATCATAATCATACCTGATCATTATATTTTTACCGCTGACCCGAAGGCTCATCGCAACATTGCCATATTGCGTGATTTCTGCAAACGGCAGGGCATAAAATATTTTTACGACCCGGACTTCATCGACACCGACGCTGCCGGCATACCGGCGCCGTATGCCGATCCGGCGAAGACGTCGTATCGCGGCGTATGTCATTCAGCGCTGCCGCAGAACGGCCATGTTCGGCCAGGCGAAATCCTGCTCGGCACGGATTCGCATACGTGCACGCATGGCGCTTTCGGCCAGATGGCTACGGGTGTCGGCAATACGGATGCAGGGTTCGTCATGGGAACGGGCAAGCTGTGGCTGACCGTGCCGTCGACGATGAAATTCGTGTTTGACGGCGAATTGCCGCCGTATATCATGGCCAAGGATATCATTCTGCACGTTATCGGCGAGATAGGCTTTGACGGTGCGACATATAAGGCGATGGAGTTCGCCGGCGATGCCATAACCAGTCTGAATGTCGAAGAACGTTGTACGATATGCAATATGGCCATCGAAGCCGGCGGCAAGAGCGGCATAATCGCACCCGATGCCGTCACCATGAAATATGTCGACGCCCGTAACACCGGTACGCCGTATGAGCCTGTTTACGGCGACAAGGACGCCGGATATGAATGCGTAATGAATTTTGACGCCTCCGCGCTTCAGCCTACTGTGGCTCAGCCGCATTGTCCAGACAGACGTGCGCTGGCGGCTGACCTCAAGGATGTGAAGATTCAGCGGAGTTATATCGGTTCGTGCACCGGCGGCAAGACGGTGGACTTCTGTGCCGCAGCTACCGTTCTGGCCGGCCGGAAGGTTGCCGTGGATACTTTTATCGTTCCCGCAACTACTGAAGTTGACATGGACCTTGACCGTAAAAAAGTTGGCGGCAGGACGTTGCGTGAGATATTTATTGCGGCTGGATGCAAAATCGCGCCTGCCAGCTGTGCAGCCTGCCTTGGCGGGCCGGTGGATACGTTCGGCCATGTACACGAACCAATCAATGTGGTTTCGACGACTAACCGCAATTTTCCGGGCAGAATGGGCCACAAGAGTGCCGGCATATTTCTGGCCAGCCCGCTTACTGCGGCGGCAAGTGCTATCACCGGCCACATAACCGACCCTCGCGAATTTTGCAGTCTCACCAGGCCGATAGGCTTGGCTGAATAATTTTTTTATGCCGAATCGATGCCGGCGGTTATTTGTCGCCGTTCAACCGCGCTATGTGTGTCGTCGGGCTGCTTTTTTGAATGAAATAATTATCTGGCAAAGTGATAGTTACGAATATAAAATTCTGTCATGTCAGATATCGTCATCAATAATTCGGCTGAGAACCACGCAGGAAACGCCCACATCATCAATAAAGTCACGTGGTGGGGGCTTGTAATCAATGTGGTTCTCAGTGCTTTGAAGATGATGGCCGGCATTTATGGCGGCTGTCAGGCGTTGGTGGCTGACGCCGTTCACAGCCTCAGCGATCTTGCTACTGATGCCGCCGTTCTCATTGGAGTGAAGTTCTGGTCTGCGCCGGCGGATAAACATCACCCTTACGGCCACGGCCGAATAGAGACGCTGGTTTCACTGGTTATTGGTACGGCGCTGTTCGTCGTGGCGATTTACATAGGTTACGAAGCGGTCGTGACATACAAAAGCGGCGAGATATTCCGGCCGGACTGGTGGGTCTTTGGAGCGGCTGTCGTTTCAATAGTTTCAAAGGAATGGCTGTATCGCTGGACGGTTGGAGTAGGGAAGCGCATAAAATCGACGGCTCTCGTGGCTAATGCGTGGCATCATCGCAGCGATGCGTTCAGCTCAATACCAGTTGCGCTGGCTGTGTTGATAAGCATGATTTTCCCCAACGATATTATCGACCATGTCGCCGCATTGATGGTTTCCGCGCTTATTTTGAAGGCTGCGTGGGGCATAATTTATGAGGCCTTCGAGCAGCTTATAGATGCCGGCGCGGATACAGCCTGCGTAGCTCGCCTGCGCGATATCGCGTTTCAGATAGAAGGCGTACGTGACGTACACAAAATTCGCACACGCAACATAGGCAGCGGCCTTCAGGTGGACATGCACGTGCTGGTTGATCCCATGATGACCGTTCTTGCCAGCCACGACATAGCCGCCAAGGTGCAGAAACGACTTGTGACATCCGACAAAGATGTCATTGACGTGCTGATACACATAGAGCCATATGAAAAGGACGGCGACGATGATTGATATCAATCTTGACGGTAAGGTAGCCATAGTGACGGGTGCCAGCAGGGGCATCGGCAGGGCGATAGCCGGTTCGCTGGCGGCGGCTGGTGCGCAGGTCGTTCTCGCGGCCCGCTCGGCGGAACTGATAGAAGAAGTTGCCGTCGATATCGAGTCAGCGGGCGGCAGGGCAACGCCGTTTGTTACGGATATCGCCGACGAACAGAGCGTGGAAGCTCTGTTTGAAATGGTAGCCGACGATTTCGGCCGGCTGGACGTGTTGGTGAATAACGCAGGAGTCGGGATTTACGGCCCGATGGACGAATTCGACCTTGAAGATTTAGACACCATTTTAGCCGTTAATGTACGCGGCACTTTTGCATGCTGCCGCGAGGCTTTGAAAATCATGAAGCCGCAGAACAACGGTTATATAATCAATATCGCCAGTGTTTGCGGCGAAAAAGGCTATGCCAACCAGTCCGCCTATTCCGCTTCTAAGCACGCCATAATGGGGCTGACGAAATCGCTTGCCGCGGAGACTCTTGAATTCGGCATTCGCGTTACGGCCATATTGCCTGGCGGCGTGGATACGGAAATGGTCGCGCAAAGCCGTCCCGACCTTGACCGCTCGATACTCATCAAACCCCAGGATATCGCGTATACCGTCATGTTCCTGCTCGGGTTAAACGATTCCTGTGCAATCGACCAGATTAACATCCGCCGCAGAAACGCCAAACCGTTTTGATAACGAACTTAACCGCCGCCGACGAGCGTGACGATTTCCAAAACGTCGCCGTCCTTGAGAATTGTGGCTGAATGGTATTTCCGCGTGACGAGTTGTCTGTTGACCTCGACTGCGACGAATTGCGGGTTCATCTTCAATTCGCCGAGAAGTTCGGCGATATTCATGCCGTCTTTTGCGTCGCGAGATTTGCCGTTGACGGTAAGTTTCATTTTTTTGCTCCGGGGTAATATAGATATTCGGAGACATCGTCTTTGCCGGCGGCTTTCTGGAGAACTTCCAGGTTCTGACGTATTTTGCCTACCTGATGCGGGAAATGCGAATCCGTACCCAGCGATATTTTTACGTTGCGGTCTATGCACAGGGCATAAAAATCGGGGTCCGGCGATGATGTGTGATGCGTGTTGATTTCTGCTGCGGTGTTGAACTCGCCGAGCATGTCAGCCATCAGCGGATAGAGCGTCTTGTCGACGGCGCGTTTTCGCGACGGAAATACGCGGAATGGATGCGCCAGAACGTCTACGCCGCCAGCCAGAATTTTACGATTCGTGTCCACAAATGCGTCGATGAATTGTGTTTGTGTAAAATCTCGCGGTTCGCCGGCTAACCAGTGAATCGCGCCGACTACAATGTCCGCCCATTGCCGGTCTTCGTCGTTTATCGTCAGGCAGCCGTCAGCATCGAGTTCCACTTCGAATCCCACACGTACGAACGGGTCGTCGCGATATGGTGCGACGAGCGTTTTGAAGATTGGTACGCGGCTGGCTGGGTTGTTTCGCCAGATGCAGCGGTTTATATGTTCCACGCCCCAGAATTCGTCGGCTGTGCAGTAAAGTTGCGGTGCGTGTTCGGTCAGACAGACTCCGCCCAAGCCTGCTTTTTTCGAGTCTTCCACAGCCTGCATTGCCGTCACGCCGCTGTTGCAGTAGGCAAGCTCTGTGTGACAGTGACAGTCCACGATTTTTGAATAGTCGAACGACATGGTGCGGCTAATATACACATATGTTCCGTTCCGTGCAAGCCGGACTTGTAAATCCGCTTCAATGACGTTACAATAATCGGGTCTTGTTGAAAATTAACAGTTTTTCAGGTGATACGATGGAAAAGATTGTAAAAGGCAAAGTTTTTGTAGCCGGCGATAATATCGATACCGACCAGATAATACCGGCCAAGTTTTTGAGTTATAATCCCGCCGACAATGATGAGCGGAAATTTTTCGGCCGCTATGCGATGGCTGGCGTGCCGGATAAGGAATCCGGCCTGCCGCAGGGTAATGTCAAATTCACGCCGGAAGATGAATTCAAAAGCCAGTATGTTGTCATCGTCGCCGGAAAGAACTTTGGTTGCGGTTCGTCTCGCGAGCATGCGCCGTTGGCCATCGCGGAAGCCGGCTGCCATATAATCGTCGCTGAAAGCTATGCGCGGATTTTCTTTCGCAACTGCGTGAACGGCGGCTATTGTGCGCCGATGGTTACCGGTGTGCCGATTTACAGGGAATTTGTCACCGGCCAGGATGTCCAGGTCGACCTCGATAAGGGTGAGTTGAAAAACCTCGCCACCGGCAAAACCTATAAACTCGAACCGCTGGGCGATGTCGCAGATATCGTAGCCGTTGGCGGTGTTTTCGAATATGCCCGCAAAACCGGCATGCTCCAGTCGTAAAATCAGATGAATGCACGCGAACTTGACGTACGTGATACGGATAAAGGCGCGATTCTGGCGGTGAAGGCTGTCCCGGGCGCAAGCAGGGATAAAATCGCCGGTCTGCTTGGCGGTGCGTTGAAAGTGACGACGTCGACAGCCGCCGAAAAAGGGCGAGCCAACAAGTCTGTCGCTGCCATCATTGCAAAATCGCTTGGCGTAGCTCCAGGAAATGTTGAGATAATTGCCGGCATGACCAACGCTCATAAGGAATTTATCGTTGTTGGGCTGAAGGCTGACGATGTCCGCAACCGCCTTGAGAAAATCTGATTCGTACAACGCGGGCAATATGTGGTACTCGCCGATTGATTTTCGCGTTTTAAGCGTTGAATTTTTTTAAAAAATAGAAATAAAAATAAAAAATTAAAAACCTGAAAAATTCTAAAATTTTTTAAATTTTTTAAATTTTTTAAAAAAGTTTAAAAAGTTTTAAAAAAATTACGGTTGACAATGGATTGTTTTGAACCGAGATATCGTTGGGAGATTTCTGAACCCTGGCCGCAGGCTGCGGAATTGGCCGAGAGGCTTGCCGTGTCGCCTGTCATCGCCCAAATACTTCACAATCGCGGAATTGACGATGAGTTGTCGGCAAAGCGGTTTCTTTCGCCCAAATGGTCGGATTTGCTCGACCCGCATGAGCTCGGCGGCTGCGAACAGGCGGCAAAGGTCATAGCCGCCGCGGTACGAGCCGGCAAACGTATGGTTATTTACGGCGATTACGACGTTGACGGAATTACCGCGATAACGATTCTTCATAACTGTCTGAAGCATGCCGGCGCAGATGTCGGTTACTACGTGCCCAACCGTCTAGAGGAAGGGTATGGCGTAAATTCCGCCGCGTTGGGTGAACTTATCGACGGCGGGGCTGAGCTTATTATCACGGTTGACTGCGGCATAAGTGCGTCAGCGAATTTTGCCGAATTCGCCGGCCGTGCCGATTTTGTCGTTACCGACCATCACTCACTTTCGGACGCCGTACCGGACATATCCGCCGTCGTCCATCCAGCCGTAAACGGGTATTCCAATCCATCGCTTTGCGGAGCCGGCGTCGCCATGAAACTTGCCTGGCAGATAGCTCGCGAACTTGAAGGCGTCGACCGTGTCAGCCGCCATATGCGTACAATGCTGATAAACGCCACAGCCCTCGCTGCTCTGGGTACTGTCGCGGACGTTGTTCCGCTTGTTGGGGAAAATCGCACGATTGCGGTTCTCGGACTGCTTGCCGTGGCGAGTACGGAGCATGTCGGCTTGCGGGCGATGGTCAATGCGTTCAGCAGCGGAGGGCCGTTATCGGTACGGGATATCGGTTTCGGGCTGGCGCCGCGCATAAATGCTGCCGGCCGAATGGGCCATGCTTCAAATGCGATTGAAATGCTTTTGACCGATTCTCCGCAGGTTGCCGTAAAAATCACCCGGGAACTCGACGAGCTCAACGAGCAGCGGAAAATTGTAGAAAAGGACATTACGTCGCAGGCTATTGAGATGGTGCATGCCGCCGGCATGGACGGCGATGACTGTCGTGCGATTGTGCTTTCGTCCGAAGATTGGCACAACGGCGTTATCGGCATTGTGGCGTCGCGGCTGGTTGACAGGTTCAACAAGCCGGCTGTAATGATAGCTTTCGACTCCAATAATCGCGGCCAGGGTTCGGCACGCTCCATAGACGGCTATCATCTTGCCGACGCATTGCATGCGTGCGGTGAATTTCTGATATCCAGTGGCGGCCACGCAAAGGCAGCAGGCTTGCGAATAGAGAAATCGCAGATAGCCGACTTTACGCGGGTATTTTTGGCACACGCGGCGGCGAATATTTCTTGCAAGGAGTTGAAACCAGCCGTGAAAGTTGATGTCGAATCCGTGTTGGCGGAACTTTGTCACATGAATACTGCCGCCGTTTTTGAAAAGATGGCGCCGTTCGGCGCTGGCAATAATCAGCCGCTGGTGCTTGTGCGGGGCTGTAAAATCGCGTGTCCGCCAAAGCGCATGGGCAAAACCGGTACGACGTTGAATCTTATGTTGCGTCAGGGCCAGCGTGGGCCGGTGATGCGATGCGTCGGCTTTGGCATGGGAGGGTATGCCGATGTGCTTCAGGGCGTGCGGGATGTCGATGTGCTGGTTACGCCGGTCATAAACCGTTTTAACGGCAATTTAACGGTTGAATTGCAGCTAAAGGATATTTCGCCTGCCGTGAACTGATGATAATTTTGAGGCAGGCGTTGAATCCGGAAAATTTGGTTGCAAAATCCGACGCCGTATCTAGCCGCAAGCGGTCATATAGAAATGCAAAAAGTCGATTTTATGCCTGAAAACATTGGGGGAAATGCGAGTCATTGCGAGTTGGTGAATGCTGCTGCGAGTGGATACGAACAAGACCCAAACTCCCGGAAGGACAATAACACCTCACAAAAAGCCCAACAAAAACGCAATTTCTGAAAATGATGTTTCTAAATCCGACGCATTGCCGTCTGAACTTCAATTCCTAATAGATTCTTGGTCGGTTCTGACCGACTCAAAACGCCACCAGATTATTACCAAAATGCGTCAAATAATCAAAGGGGTGTCCAATGGCTGAGATAATCGAAATTCCCCCAGGCTTGGCGGTTTTCAGCTTATCCCCTTGCGGCCAGGTTGTCGCAGATCGGGTGATAATAGTAGCTGACTGAAGCCACCCCAAACTACGACAGCCTTCTGGTATTCATACTCAATTCCTTTAAGGCTAATATTTTGATAACTCATTAAACTGTAAATGGTTGTAAGTTTTTAGTGTCAAATATCCACCTTCATAAACTGCAAAGGGCCGTTTTTTAAGCAATAAAATTGAAATCCGTCTCCAAAAAAGGTTAAATAACATCATTAATTTCAAGTATTAAAGGGCAAGCTATGGGAAACGAGGTAGCGGCAGAGGAAAAAAGGCAATATGGGCGACTATGAATAAAAAAGAACTTTCAGAACGTGATATTTGTACCAAGTTTATCACCCCTGCGATAGAAAAAGCGGGATGGGATATTCAGTCGCAAGTGAGAGAAGAAGTATATTTTACGGATGGCCGTATCTATGTACGCGGTAATTCTACTGCTCGCGGTCAGCGAAAATTTGCGGATTATATCTTGTATTATCGCCCAAATATTCCAGTTGCTGTTATCGAAGCAAAAGATAATAATCACTCCACAGGAGATGGAATGCAGCAAGCTTTGGATTATGCTGGTATTCTTGATATTCCTTGTGTATTCAGCAGTAATGGAGATGGTTTTATATTTCATAACCGTAGCGGAGATATCGTAAGCGAGGTATCGCTTCCCCTCGATTACTTTCCATCACCTGAGCAACTATGGAGCTTTTATAAGCAGTTCAAAGGTATTGAAACTCCTGATCAAGAGCAAGTTGTCTCACAGGACTATTATTTCGACGGTAGCGGCAGGAAGCCTCGTTATTATCAACAAATTGCTATAAACCGCGCGATTGAAGCAATTGCTAAAGGCGAAAATCGAATTTTGTTGGTAATGGCAACAGGAACTGGAAAAACCTATACTGCTTATCAAATTATTTATCGCCTTTGGTCTGCTGGAGTAAAGAAGCGCATTCTGTTCCTTGCCGATCGAAATGCTTTGATTGATCAAACCCAGCGAGGAGATTTTCGCCATTTTAAAGACAAGATGACAGTTGTCAAAAACCATAAAGTTGACAAATCATACGAGATTTATTTGGCTCTCTATCAAGGTTTATCCGGCAGTAATCCTGAACAGGATATTTTTAAGCAATTTTCTAAGGATTTTTTCGATCTTATTGTAGTGGATGAATGCCATAGAGGTTCTGCTCGTGAGGATAGTGCATGGCGGCGTATCCTGGAATATTACAGTAGTGCTACACACATTGGCTTGACTGCAACTCCAAAAGAAACAGAAGATATATCAAATATCGAATACTTTGGCGATCCGATTTATACTTACTCTTTGAAACAAGGCATCAATGATGGCTTTCTCGCTCCATATCGTGTTGTTCGCGTTGGATTGAATATTGACTTGGAGGGTTGGCGACCTCCTGCCGGTTATCTGGATAAATTTGGGAACCCAGTTGAAGATCGTATCTACAACCGGACGGACTTTGACCGTAACTTGGTGGTTGAAGAACGGCGGCAACTTGTTTCCCAGAAAGTCACTGAGTTTCTTAAGGGAACAGATAGATTCAGCAAAACAATTATCTTCTGTACAGATATTGAACATGCCGAAGGAATGCGTAGGGAAATGGTCAATGCCAACGGTGATCTTTCAAAAGCCAATCCCAAATATATTATGCGCATTACTGGGGACAATGATGAAGGTAAACGTGAGCTTGATAATTTTACAAATCCAGAAGAAACTTATCCCACTGTTGCCGTAACATCCAAATTAATGACTACAGGAATTGATGCCCAAACATGTAAGGTAATTGTTTTAGACTCGAACATCCAGTCTATGACGGAGTTCAAGCAGATCATCGGGCGTGGAACTCGCATTAATGAAGAATATGGTAAGCAATACTTTACCATTCTCGATTTCCGAAATGTAACGGATTTATTTTCCGACCCTGATTTTGATGGCCCGCCATTGCGAATAAAAGAAGCGTCTGAAGATGACGATCTATCTGGTGTCGAAGAAGAGGAAATACAGGACGACGCACCAATTATTGATGATGAGACTAGCGAAGAGGTGATAGTCGATATTGCCTTACCTAATATTTCAATCGACGAAGGTGGAACCCAGCCGCCACGCGATAAGGTGATCGTTAACGGTATTGATGTGACCGCTCTTGTCACTCGTGAGATGTATTTTGACCACACTGGAAAACCAATAACCGTTAGCCTAAAAGATTATACCCGCCAGCAGATTCTGGGGCAATATGCCAGTCTTGATAGTTTTCTTAAGCATTGGAATCATACTGATCAAAAGGCCGCTATTATACAAGAGCTTAATGAACATGGTGTACTTATCGACGACCTTCAAAAGACGGTAAATCGTGAACTGGACGTTTTTGACATTATCTGCCATGTTGCTTTTGATCAACCGCCGCTAACTCGTAAAGAACGGGCGAACAATGTAAAAAAACGAGACTACTTCACCAAGTATGGTGAAGCTGCTAGGAAAGTCCTTGAAGCCTTGTTGGATAAATATGCAGAACAAGGCATCGAGAATCTTGAATCTATGGAAGTCCTGAAGGTTCAACCATTCGAGCAGTTTGGTTCTCCATACGAAATTGTAAAAATATTTGGAAGCAAAGAGAAGTATCTCTCAGCTATCCACGAACTTGAAAAAGCAATCTATCAGGAGGCTGCTTAATGTCGTCAGTCCAAAGCGTCATAAAATCCATCCGTGATATCATGCGTCAAGACACAGGCCTGAATGGCGATGCGCAACGTATTGAACAGCTTGGCTGGATGTTATTCTTGAAAATATTCTCCGACAAAGACAAAGAATTGGAGTTGATGGACGATAAATACAGATCGCCGATACCTACCAAGTACTATTGGGATGCATGGGCTGCGGATGATGAGGGCATAACCGGGGATGAACTTTTGAAATTTGTGGATAGCAACCTCTTCCCTGCTCTGCGAAATGTAGATGTTTCTACAGGCAATAAACGAGCTTTAATTGTTCGTGAAGTTTTTGAGGGTAATCACAACTATATGAAGTCCGGCACATTGATCCGTCAAGTGCTGAATAAACTCAATGAACTGGATTTCAATATTGCACAGGAACGCCATCTTTTTGGCGATATCTATGAGGGGATTCTTAAGGAACTGCAATCTGCCGGCAAAAGCGGTGAGTTTTACACCCCGCGAGCCGTTACGCAGTTTATGACCGATATTATCAATCCTCAACTGGGCGAAACCATTCTTGATCCGGCCTGCGGAACAGGGGGCTTTCTTACCTGCGCAATTGAACATCTTAAAACACAAGCTAAAAATGTTAAACAACGGCAATCTATTCATAAAAATGTGGCGGGCTGGGAATTTAAGCCGTTGCCATATCTTTTAGCAACGACAAATCTCATTCTGCATGATGTTGAAGTGCCAAATTTGCTTTTTGACGACTCTCTTGCTCGCCCACTAACAGACCATAAGCCCAAAGATCGTGTCGATGTGATTCTTGCCAATCCTCCCTTTGGCTGTGTCGTTGCCAACAGTAATGAAAACAACTTTCCACAGAACTTTCGCACCAAAGAGTCCGCCGACCTGTTCTTGATTTTGATGATTCACCTGCTCAAACCAGGTGGCCGGGCCGCGATTGTTTTGCCAGATGGTAGTTTGACAGGTGATGGCGTTAAGCAACGCATTCGTGAAAAATGGCTCACAGATTGTAATGTCCACACAATTGTACGATTGCCGAATTCTGTTTTTGCTCCCTATGCCTCGGTGGCGACGAATCTATGCTTTTTTGAAAAAGGTACGCCGACGACCGATATTTGGTATTACGAGCATTGTCTGCCTGAAGGGCAGAAATCATACAGCAAAACCAAGCCTATTCGCATTGAGGAGTTTGATGCGGAAAAAAAATGGTGGCCGAAATCCAAGCGTAAAGCTTCCGACATTGCATGGAAGGTGATGGCCGCCGATTTGAAGGCGCGGAACTACGACCTGGATATAAAAAATCCCAACCGGCAGGAAGAAGACATCCAGCACACCTCATCTGAACTGCTTGATCTGCTGGAAGCCAGCTTTGCCAAAAGCTCCGACCTCATCCAGCAACTGCGGGAGGAGTTTTAGATGGTGCTTACCGCAGCAGGCATGTTTGACAATAGCGACGAACTCAGACGGCTCTCTGAACAGATGAGGTCTATGGCGGAACCGTATCGGCAAATGCAAGAACAGATGGCAGCATTGAGTAAGGCCTATGCTTCGCCCATGCTGGAAATGCAAAAAACAATTCAGGCGATCAATCAATCTGTTTTTGAGCCGTATCGAAAGATGCAGGAATCTGTCAGACTTATTAGTCAACAAATTTCCGCACCACTGCGAGCTTACCAGTCGGCAATGAAAAGTCTCTCTTCAACCATTACCCCAATATTAAATGCTCATCGTGTGGCTCAACAGAACGTTGCAAAACAACTCGCAGATGCAATAGCACCGTCTCTGGAATTCCAAAAGCATATTTCCAATCTGTTCTCACAGGTTGCCAGATCGAAGAATCTCGCATTTACGCAAGCAATACAGACCCTCGCAGAGCAATTGCAGGATTACAACCCTGATGTTCAGAAAACTGATGACGGTATCATTATTGATGGTGAGACGTTTACCCAATCGGGCATTGTACTATCAATCGTCCAGCAGAATGTTTTATCCAACTCCAACGCATGGGAGGCTCTCCCTCTAAAAGTAAAATGGATTCTTCTGCAAATACTCCTTCCGCTATTTTTAGGGATTTTAGGTAATTGCGTATGGTTTCAAATACAGCAGTCCGGCCTTCTGCATCATCAGAAACAAGAAATCCGGATGATCAAGCAAGAAGTCAAAGCGTCTGCCGCAAACACTGTTTCTCCCTTTGTCTCGCAAGATAATCTTGCAGTGTATGCCGCCTCAAAACGGCATAGCAGAATAATCACATATCTCCCCTTTAAAACGGAAATCACAATACTGGAGTATCGCAAAAAGAAACGTTGGCTTTTGGTGGAGTGGAATATTGACGGACAGCTCAACCGGGGCTGGGTTCTCGGACGCTATGTATTCCGTCCTTCGAAATATCGGAGGGCCAACTAATGGCTTGGCAAAAGGTAACACTCGGCAAACTACTCGCGCAACGAAAGCAATCTGTGTCGATTGACCCAGGGAAGGAATACTCCTTGGTTACGATATCAAACAGAGGAATAGTTCGATTACGAGAGAAGAAAAAGGGGGCACTAATAAAAGCAACAACTGGGAGCATCACCAGAGCTGGTGATTTTATTTATTCTCGATTATCTGTGCATACGGGGGCATTTGGAATCGTTCCCGCAGATTTAGACGGAGCTCTTGTAACCAACGAGATGCCATGTTTCATAATAAATGCCAAAAAAGTACTCCCAGATATGCTCCTTAGTGTCATTGGTTCTCCGCAATGCTTGTGGCAAATGAAGCAATTAACCAAAGGTGTTGGTAGGGTAAGAATCCGTGAAAATATGATGTTGTCAATAGAAACACGGCTGCCCTCTCTTGACGAACAAAAGACACTTGCAAGAATGATTGTGGGATCGAACAAGCGATTGTCTTTTATATACGATGAAATTGCAGCACAGAAGGTTTTGCTGGCCCAATATCGTCAGGCGGTGTTGAAGGAAGCGATAGAAGGAAAGTTGACGGCGGACTGGCGAGAAGAGAACCCCGATGTTGAACCGGCCAGCGAACTGCTCGGCCGCATCGCTAGAGAAAAATCCGAACTGGTCAAACAAAAGAAAATCAAAAAGCAAAAACCTCTGCCAGAAATAACAGAAAACGACACTCTGTTCGACATTCCAGATACATGGCAATGGTGCAGGCTGGGAGATTATGCTTTGTTCGAAAGAGGGAAATTTACAATTCGCCCTCGAAATGATCCTCGTTGTTTTGGGGGAGACTATCCTTTCATCCAAATCGGCAGCTTGGATACCTCTGGCTCTATGGTTTTTGAATACACTCAAACACTAAACAAAAAAGGATTAGCAGCATCAAAGATGTTCCCAAAGGGAACCATAATGATCGCTATTGTGGGTGGAACCATTGGCAATTTAGGTGTGCTGGGTATCGATATGTGCTTTCCTGATAGTATTGTCGGTGTTAAACCTACGAAATATACATGCCAAAAATATATTTTGACTCTTTTACGCCATTATCAACCTGCTATCCAAAAGCTTGCTTACCAAATGGCGGGACAACCAAACATCAAACTCCCCACACTTACAGATTTAATATGTGCCCTTCCTCCCTTAGTTGAGCAAGAAGAAATCGTCCGTCGTGTGGAAGCAAAGTTTGCGTTGTGCGACGTGTTGGAAGCTGAAATCCAGCAGGCCGAACAGCATACCCAGACCCTCTCGGCTGCAATCCTCCAAGAATTCTTTGATCATACAGAAGGGTAAGCCTAATGGGCATGTGCGACTTGGCAAATTACTGCGAATGAAAAAATGGCGTGAGGTCGTTGGCCTTAGGGTTACAACAAAGGTAAGTGATATGAAAAACGTACCTGAGATACTCTCAAAAAAACAACAAAGGAATGAATTGGAGACGCGAATTAGATTGTTGTTTTTGCTTAAGAAATTTTTGAAGAATGTTGAAGAAAGAATCAAACAATGTGGTTCGCTATGTGAAAAGGATATTCCATTACTTGTTTGGGATACAGATGACCTTAGAGAGTGTGTTTTATACCTCAATGAATTCGATAAGCTTTTGATCGCACAACGGTTGTTCAAATGGTACAATAAGTTATTCAATAGTGCATTCAATATTTTTTTGTGTGATCTGGAATTTAAGTATGGTTGTGACCCTCAATATCGGGAAGCCATGGTCAAAAAAATGGGTTTTTATCCTAAACCTGAAAGTACAGAAACCAAGCACCGAGAAAAGCAGGCATATCAATGCTACAAAGTTTTAACTGGAATCCATATACTAGGGAATTATCTTAAGCATATTATTCAAGACCTTGAACAAGGTTATGCCATGCAAACAGTTTGTTGGGACGGCCCGAATTTACTCCCTTCTCGCACATCGGAAGCAATACTTGAGGGTATCACCCGGTTGAATCACACATTAAAGATATTTACTGAGCTTGTTACTCTTGAAGACAACCCACAAATAGACGCTGGAAAAATTGAGGCCTTGAGCAAGCCAGCACAACTGGCTTGGCAGGAATATCAGCAGGCGGTCAATGAAATGCCTGATTTCAATTCTAGGAAGACGAACGATAAAACGGTGTGGGAATGGTTGTTATTGCACTCCCAACGGAAAGAAGATATGCCGGACGTGAATACATGGCAACGACATTTACGCACAGCCCGGAAATATCACGGCCTGCAAAAGAATAAGCCCCGTGCAGGACGAGAAACCTGGAAAAACGGTATACAAGAAAAGGATAATTGACGCTCAAAGCGGATTAAACCGGATATCCGCTTTATCCGGTTTAATTTTTTCTTTTTTTTTACCCTGTCATTACAGGGCATTTCTATGCGCCGAGGTGAACCTCATGGCATTTTTTCCCATCCGCCCATCCGGTTTGTGGTTTATAGACGGGCAACGGAGGCCTGTATACTACAAGCGGGCAGGATGCCCAGAAAGATTTGATTATGTATGAGAAACCAAGTGAAAATGTTAAGGGAAATAACCTCCTAACCAGTCGGGAAATCGCCAAACTGTTGCATATTTCGGAGCGGACGTTGTGGAGTTTTACGGCTCCCCGTGGAGAGTTGCCCGCTATCCGAATTGGGAGGGTAGTTCGTTACGATCCACACGATATTGAGACGTTTATCGAAAAGGCAAAAAACAAGGATGGTGTAAAATGAGATACCAAAAAAATCGCCCCAGCGGGCAGACTGAGGCTGAAAATTTTGAGGGCATTAAAACCCACATTTCTAAAGAAAATTATACTGTTTCGACAAACAATTGGCAAGACAATTTAGACCTAATCGCGTTGGCATTGCCCGCCCTGGATTTGAGCCGGGCGGATGACCGCGAAAGCTGGCTGCATATTGGTATGGCTGTTCATGCTGGAACGGGCGGCAGCGAAGCGGGCCTGTCGCTTTGGGACAATTGGAGCCGACAAAGTGAAAAATATCGCCCTGGTGAATGTCCCCGTCAATGGCGAACATTCAAAACCAACGGAAAGATTGGACTTGGAACTTTAGTTCACATGGCGCGACATGATTCGCCTGGACTGAATCTTCACGAGGAACAACCACAAGGGCATTTTATGGCAAATAAACCGCTCAGGAAGCCTTGTCGTTTCCAGACGGCGAATGAGGCTATTGCCATGCTGGAAGCCCAACTGGGGCCAATTTCGATGAGTTGGCAGTATCTTGACGCGGAATGGGCAACTTGCGGTTATGTGTTGCGATGGAACATGCCAAATGGCAAAACCTATCGGCCTGTATCTCGTGGTATTGATGGATTGTGGTACTTAGGGGCTATGCCCAAGCTACGCCCTATATATAACCTTCCCTATATTCGTGAATCAGGATATGACGAGCCTGTTATTGTGTGCGAGGGCGAAAAAGCCAGTGAGGCGTTCGATTCATGCGGTTTGCTTGCCACAACTTCCAGCGGCGGGGCAGAGGCTGCAAATTTAACCGACTGGACACCACTTGCCGGACGTGAAGTTATAATCTGCCCCGATAATGACCCTGCCGGTGAAAAATACGGCCAAACGGTTTGCAGAATTTTGCAACAACTAACCCCTTCGGCAAAAGTGAGGTTGATATCTTTTTCTGCCGATGAGATTGGCCCAAAATCTTCGGCGGCAGATTGGCTTATTGCACGAATAGCGGCTGGTCTGGAGGTGCAATAATGGGAAATATAGAAAATAAACCCGACGCCGTAGCTATGGAGTTTATGGGCAAAGTACAGGCGTTGCCTTATGTCTCCAAGCCTCAACAGCCTGGCCCAGTGTTGATAAATCTGGCGGAGGTAAAGCCAAAACCGATTGACTGGGTTTGGCCTGGGGTGCTGGCACGCGGTAAATTAACAATTCTGTCCAGCAATCCTGGCTGTGGCAAATCCACCGTTACGATAGATATTGCCGCTAGGCTTTCCGAGGGGAAGCCCTGGCCGGTTACTGGTGAAAATGCAATTATCGGTTCTTCGATATTTTTATCGGCTGAAGATGACCCCGCCGATACGATCCGTCCCCGGTTTAACCTGGCTGGGGGCAATCCCGCCAAAGTCATAATAATAAGCGCGATTCGTGAAAATCAGCATGAAGGCGATGAAATTCAGGAACGAGGCCTTGATTTGACCCGTGATTTAGCCCATGTGGAAAAAACTATTGATGATACCCCAGAGTGCGCACTTCTCGTTATTGACCCAATAAATTCATATATCGGCGGAGTAGACAGCCACAAAGATTCTTCAATACGTGGAGAAATTCTTGCCCCTTTGCAAAATCTGGCAAGTCGCAAAAACATCGCTATTCTGTTGATTTCCCATTTGCGCAAATCAGGCGGGAAGGCCATTCATCGAACATTGGGAAGCATTGGTTTTTTAGGTGCGGCCCGAATTGCATTCGGTATAGTGAAAGATTCAGAAAACCCTGAACGTCGGCTGATGGTTTGCCAGAAATCAAACATTTCACGGGATAACCTGGGGTTTGCTTTTTCGCTAAAAGAATGCGAAAGTTTTGCGAAAATTGAATGGGAAAGCGACCATGTTCGACAATCGGCTGATGAAATCTTCGACGCTGAGGACAATAGGCGAAATGACGGCGATGAGGATATATTGATTGATACTATCTGCGATATTCTAGCTGGGGGTGCGTCAAAGTCATATATTGATATAAAAGCCGCAGTTAAAGAACAAGTTGGACATGTTGGAGATACAAAATTACGGAAAGCAATTAAGGACGCTGGTGCAAAAAATGGCCGTGACGGTTTTGGAGGCCCGGTTACATGGCGAATCCTGTCTGGCGAATAGCATCATACTTTTGGGTACGTCCCATATTTTCCATACTTTTTGATAACGAAAAGTATGAAAAGTACGTAAAGTATGGAAAAGTGTTTTCCAGTTAAAAAAACCTAGAAAAAACCTAAAAGAGACAAAAATAACTTGGATATATTCCAAGTAAAGGGTATAATGATGAAAATGGAAAAAGAAAAAGTTAAATTTAGTGACCAAATTCGCAGGGCAATTGAAAATGACGAAATGAGCCGTTATGCAATTTCAAAAGCAACAGGAATTAGCCAGGGCGATTTGAGCAATTTTGTTAATGGCAAAAAGATGATTTCATTGCGAGGCCTGGACAAAATCGCAGAGCTTTTAGGTCTCGGTGTAATCAAAAGGGAAAGGCGGTAATTGAAATGGCAAGTCTCAGCATAAACAAGGAAGGTAATGCCAAAATTCAGTTCAGTGGTTTTGACGGCTGCAAGAAAACGATATATCTTGCCCGTTTACCCAAGAAGAATGTTGACCAGATTAAAAGCCGTGTCGAGAATATCATATCGGCGAAGTTGTCCGGCATGGCGATTGACTCTGCGACGGCTGCTTGGTTGGGCGAGTTGCCAGAACCGATTTATTCCAAACTGGCGAATGTTGGGCTGGTTGCTCCCCGCGAAACTGTTATCATTCCCAGCCTGGGCGAATGGGTGAATAAATATCTTGCTACCCGTTGCGATGTCAAACCATCGACTATAAGAAACTACAAAGCCACGATTGCGAACCTTTTGGGATTTTTCACGAAAGACAGGCGGCTGGATACTATCTCGATAGGCGATGCGGAAGATTTCCGCCGCTGGATGGAGTCTCGATATAAACTTGCGACGGTTAACAGACGTTGCAAGCGTGCGAGGCAGTTTTTTACAGCAGCCATCAAAAAGGAAATAATCAGGAAAAATCCGTTCGACGGCATGTCCTGCGGAAACCAGACAGACCGGGAGCGGATGTATTATGTCAAAGTCGAGGATATTTATCGGATAATTGAGGCTTGCCCGAACCATGAATGGCGGCTGATTTTTGCATTGGCGAGGTTTACGGGGCTGCGTGTGCCGTCGGAGTTGGTGCTTCTGAAGTGGTCGGATATCGACTGGGAAAAGAAGCGGATTCTGATTCATAGCCCCAAGACCGCAAAGCAGGGCAAGCCGACACGGGTTATTCCGCTGTTTCCTGAACTGTACCCGTATCTCTTGGATTCGTTTACAAAGGCTGAGGATGGTCAGGAATACGTTGTCGGGCATTATTCGAGTCGCACGCTGTCCAAGGCGGCGTTGAGGACACAGGCTGTCCGTATAATCAGGCGTGCAGGCCTTGAGCCGTGGCCCAAGTTGTTCACCAACTGCCGGTCAAGCTGCATAATCGACCTTTCGCATAAATTTCCGATTCATGTTGCTACCGCGTGGATGGGACATTCTCCAAAAACTGCAATGACGCATTATCTTGCCGTTCTGGAAAGTGATTTTGAGAAAGCGTTGAAGGTCGAGAAACACGACGCAAATTCCGACGCATTCACTGGAAAAACGACTTCTGGAATGACGCGAAATCCGACGCAGAACCTAGCCGCAATGAGTGGAATTGAAAAGAAAGAAAGTTATTTTGGCCTTGAAAACATTGGGGGAAATGCGAGTCATTGCGATTTGGTGAATGCTGTTGCGAGTGGATGCGAACAAGAACCAAACTCCCCCGGAAGGACTCGAACCTTCAACCCTGCGGTTAACAGCCGCATGCTCTACCATTGAGCTACAGGGGAATCTGCCTGCTCAGCAAGAAGTGCATACTTTATTGAATCTGGTGTTTTTGTCAAGTGGATTTTTTCAAAAAGTGCAGCAGAGGCGTGATTTGCATAAATTACTCAAAATTTATTCAGCGGAATCTTTTCAATATACTGGCTTACGAAACATGATAAATTGCTAAAAATGGTCGCTTACGCAAAATTACCTTCCGAGCAGGCGGCTTTTATCCGCCGCCGCGCGGACTGCCCGTATCATGGTCTCTTTAGTTTTTTCGGCATCAAACACATCGATAGCCTGCTGCGTCGTACCGCCTGGCGACGTTACCTTGCGACGAAGTTCTTCTGGCGATTCGCCGGTGACGTTTTGCAGGACGGCTGAGCCTTTGCAGGTCTGTACCGCAAGCAGGGTGGCTGTCTCACGCGAGAGGCCTTCCGCGACGCCGGCGTCTATCATGGCTTCGAGCAGGTAGAAGAAGTACGCCGGCCCACTGCCGGATACGGCGGTTACGGCGTCCATCTGCTTTTCTTCCACCTCGACTACTGTGCCGCCGCCGGCGGTAAGGAGTTTTTTTGTCCATTCGACATCTGCCGCCGTCGCACGCGGGCCGGAACAGACCGCCGATGCTCCCTCGCCGACAAGCATGGGTGTGTTGGGCATTACGCGAACTATGCGGCCACGGCCGTTCAGTGCAGCATCAAAAAATTTCGTATTCAAACCGGCTGCTATGGAAATAATTAGCGTGTCATCGGCAAGGTTGGCGGCGACGATTGGGATTATCTGCGGCATGACCTGCGGCTTGACGGCTAACAGGATTTTTTCGCAACCAGCCGTCGCCGGAATATTGTCTACGCACGTTACGCCGAGATTGGCTGAAAGCTGAACGCGTTTTGCGTCCAGCGGCTCGGATATGAGTATTTCGCCGCCAGCCAGGAATCCGCTGCGGACTGCTCCGCCGACTATGGCTGAACCCATGTTTCCGCCGCCTATTACGCCAAGTTTGTAATCATTCATTTTTAAAACCCGAATAAAAAATCAAAGATAAAGCCCAAAAATTTCCGCAATGGCCGACAGGCTATATCATACCGTCAACCGATTTATAATACGGTATGCCCTGAGACGCACAGTCGCCTGCATCCTGTTTGTACCTGAAATCGCCGGATTTTGAAATTCAAAATCTATTCCAGGTTTGCATGTCTGCGCTGGAATGCGGCGATGTCTATTTTAAACCGTTCGGACAGGACGTTGAATACGGCATCCAGGCAAAGGCTCGTCACATGCTCGAAAACGGCGGCACGCAGCACGATATCTTCAGCTTTCGCGGGTATTGTCACCAGATGATCTGCGTGGCTGGCCAGCGGCGAGTCTGGCTTTGACGTTATTATGACGACCTTTGCGCCGAATTCCTTGGCTCGCTTGACCAGGTAGCTGGTATATCCTGTCTGGCCGGTGCAGCTTATTGCCACCATTATGTCGCCGACGCCTGCTGCTGGCGTGATTGTTTCGCCAGGGATATATGCCGTCAATCCTGCATGCATGAGTCGCATGCCGAACATTCTGGCTACCAGGCCGCTGCGGCCGGCACCTGTTACGAAGGTACGCTTGCCGGCTGGTATCATGTTGGCGAGTTTTAGAAAACTGCTCCAGTCAATGTCATCCATCACCCGCTCTATACGCTGGATGAGTTCCTTGCCGGCGATTTTTACTGCGTCGTTATCCGAATTAGCCGATAGTGGCATTTCCGACTCCCTGCTTTTCCCATCGCCGGAGATTGACTACCTTAGCCAGCGTAGAATTCTTTTTTTGAATTTCCGTTCTGATTCGATTTTCAGCTTCGAGCACGTCGGCTGCGCGGTTGGCCATTTCGACGGCTTTATCCGCCGGCAGTACGATTACGCCGTCATCGTCGGCTACTATCCAGTCGCCGGGGCAGATACGTTGGCTGGCAATGATTATGGGTACATTGATTTCGCCCAGCCCGTGCGGATCTCCTGCGTGCGACGTCACCAGTGACGACCAGACCTTGAAACCGAGCTTGCGTATTTCGGCGGTATCGCGGGCTGCTCCGTGGATTACGAGGCCGGCGATTTTCCGGTTTTTTGCGCCTTCGCTGGCAAGTTCGCCCCAGACAGCCGGCGGCTGGCCGGCGGCGTCTATCACCAGAAAGTCGCCTTCTTTTGCGACGTCGATGGCTTCTACGGGTTTGGCCCAGTCGCCGGGCATGGTCCGAACGGTGACGGCTGGCCCGCATGCGAACTGGCCGGGATTCAGCGGCCGTATCCCTGCCAGACAGGGCTGACGATGAGAGCCGTCGGAAATGTTGCTGGTGCGAACTTTTTCAAGCGTTTTGCGGATGTCAGACGCAGAGGAACGTTTAAAAAGCTCGCTGGCGACGGCTTTGCCGGTGGCGAGTGCCTTTTTAATGTCAGCGGCAGCTGCGGCTGGGTCGATAGCTTTTGTAATTGCTCCGCCGACTATTACGACATCTGCGCCGGCGTTGGCGGTGGCGGGGGCGGTTTCGGAATTGATTCCGCCGGCGACGGCTAATATGAGGTCGGTCGCTCCGCGTATTTCCTTGACGATGTTTTGCGGAGTCATGCCTTTCATCTGCTGGTCGATGGCACAGTGCACGTCCAGCCATGCCACGCCGAGGTTTTTGGCGTTTTTGGCAAATGCGACAGGGTCGGCGACGCCCAGCAGGTCGACCGCCACCTGCAAGCCGTAATGTCGGCCGGCTTCGACGCATTCGCGAATGGTGGCTTCATCGGCGCAACCCAGTACGGTCATTATATTTGCGCCGGCTTTGGC
>CAZIAZ010000047.1:0-24331 GCA_964536835.1 uncultured Planctomycetaceae bacterium
CCAGCCGACGCCGCAAACAGCAACAAGCGCAAAGTCAAGTTTAATATGCTCTAGTGGGCCGTTTCGCTGTCCGAACTTATCAATGCGTCAGGGCGTAAGCGACGAGATTTACGCCGAGACGGAGTGCGTCGGCATCGCTGTAACCGCGGTTGTATGCATAACCGAGTTGCTCCCAGCCGCTGGCTAATCCGAGAGAGGAATAGATGACCGAAGTCTGGCCTTCGTCGGCTGAAATGGTTTCAAGCAGCGGCACGGCAAGGCCTTTGTTCTGTGCCTGAACCAGCGGCGTATATGCGACGGACGTGATTTTATACGGCATCTGGTAGACTGGCGAATCGAGTGGAAGCGTTTTGAATTTCGCGGCAGGCAGTACGCGTTTGATTTCGCGTCGGAAGGCATGGTCGAACGCCGCGTTGCCGGCTGCCGAATCAGCCAGAAGAACTCCGCCGCGTTGAAGATATTTTTGCAAACCATCCACCTCCGCATCCGTCAATGTGAAATCCCGCAAGCCGGTCATGTACAGCAGCGGATAATCGAAAATCTCGATATTATCCAGCGGCACGGTTTTTCTGTCGAACTGCACGTTCAGCGTGGTGTTGGCCTGTATGTATTTGAGCAGATTCGGCAGCGCGTTCGGCGTGGGGTCCCAATCGCCGTTGTGGACGACCTGCGCGATTGTAAGGCTGTCGCGTCTGGGGGCGTTTGTCTGCGTGTAGCGTTTCTCCACGCTCCACGCGCGGGCGTATTGGAAATTCGCCAGTACGTAAGTGATGATGTTCAGCCCCAGTTTCAGGCCGTCGTCGCGATGATACAGCGTACCGCCTACGATTGGATATTTTTCGACGTCCCAACTGCAATTCAGATCCCATGCGCTGAGCATTATCGCCGGCCGGCAGCCCAGGTAGACAGCCTCCAGCGGCGGAGGCACGGGCAATGTCCGGAGAGGTTCGTCGTCTTTGCGGATTTTCGCAGATGTAATGTTGTAGTACGAGGCGTATATGGGCGAATCGCTGTCCAGCAGCGTAAGCTGGCGATTCGGGAGAATTCTGGCTATCAATCGCCGCGCGGAGTCAGTAAATTCTCGTCTGCCGCATTGGGCGTGCAGTATCAACGTGCCGCCGTCGTAAAGATATCGCCGCAGTTTCGCTACTGTTTCATCGGGCAGGTCAGGCAGCGGCGTCCAGCCTGTGATGTAGAGTACCGGCAGTTCCGAGGCATCCCAGCTGAAACTGCCGAATGTCGTTTCCATGTAGCGATATCGCAAATGCAGGCGGCTCTGGAGTTCACGCATAAGCGGTTCAATGTCCACCTGCGTGGTCGGGAAATCGTCCACACGGACTCGGCTGCTGCCTTCCAGCCGCATTCTGCCGGAGTCGAAACGTATCATGCCAACGATAGCCGGCGGAGCCGGCTGACGCTTTTTTTCCGACCGGCGTAACGGCGTAGCCGGCAGAGGCAGAGGCGGCACGGATTCGCCGCCGGTTCGTCGTTGCGGCTTGGCACGCGGCGGCTGAAGTTTTGGATTTTTGAATTCGTCGGCTAAGCCGGAAAGCGCAAAAGAAAACAGCACCCCTGCCAAAAGAAGGAGTGCTGTTGATTTTTCATTACGCCGAATCATTTTCCCTCGCCGCTGTCAGGCACGAGGGGTTTGGGTTCGTCGGATATGACAGTTGTGGCAGTGTTATTTTCAGCGGCTGGCGGCGTGGCGGCGGCGGAATTTTCCGAATCTGCGGCAGCCGGCGAGACAGTGGCAGTGTCAGCCTGCGATTCTTCGCCTCCGGTTGGAGACGCGGCAGCCGATTCTTCAGCCGTTGGCGCAGTTGCTGGTGCTGCCGGAACTGCCGGAGCAACGGTACGCTTTCTCGGCCTTTCGGTATCGTCCAGCGACTTTGGAGCGTATTTCTTTTCCAGTTCCTTTATACGGTCTTTGCAGAAATCCATGTGGCTTGGATAGTAGGGCTCAAGCTGCATGGCTGCTTTATAGAGCGTCAACGCCTTGCCGGGTTCGCCGAGGTTGAAATCATATTGCACTGCGCACTGGAATCGTACCGGCGCAGCCAGGTGCGGGTCCCACGCCATCGCACGCTGATACCACTGCACTGCAAGATAATGCTCGCGGAAGTATTCCTTATATATTTCGGCGATGTAGTATGCCGACATCGCGATGCGGGTGCTCTGCGGATAATCGGTAATCAGCCGCGTAAAAAGCTCGATGGCGCGACGCTCTTTCTTGTAGTCGGCCATCGCGGGCAAGAGTGCCCCTTCACGATAAAGTTTGAGAGCCTCGTCGTAAAGGCTGTTCGCCTCGGGTATGACCTTGCAGGGAAGAAGGTCGAGCGGCGGCAAGGTAGCTTTGCTTATATAGTAAAAAGTCTCTTCCGGCCTAAAACGCTCCTGCGTGACGTGAACCACGTAAGCCTTTAGCGTCTGATTTGATTTTTCATAATATTTCGCCAGGTCGTCCATTGCCTGTACGTATTTTTCACGCGAATCCACGACGTTTTCCACCAGCAGCTGTTCGTTGGGTTCGGCGGCTGCGGGCGAAAATTTCTCTTCCGGCACGTCCAGGTTTCTCCATGTGAACTCCTGGGTCTTCTTGAGATTTTTCATTTCCGTGTCAGCCCATTTGCCCTTCTGCACGTCGCCGATGGATTTGTAATAATCCACAAGAGCTGACAGGGCACGGTAATACAGCCGTCGTGCATTGGCATATTTCGTGACCGCCTGAACTTCTGTCTTGTCCGACGGGTTGACGTCTATACTTTTTACCGGCTGTGGAGAATACCATTTTGAATGCGGCACCGCCGGCCTGCTGTTGCACCCCACAAAAGCAAGCGACGCCGCAAGAATTGACAAAGCCATGATGTTTTTCATTATTCTCACTCCTGCAAGAAGAAATGACGATTTTTCTTTAAGGGGATATTATTGCATCAAGCGGCCTTTCTTGCAACACCTGCGATGGAAAAAATCCCGAAAGTCTGTCAAATAATTAATTCGTATAAGATGACGAACGTCGGCTGACGTTCAGGCGTGTATTGGTTATGTTCGGCATTTTGTTTGTCATTCTGACGACGGTTTTTGAGCCTGCCGGTTTAAAAATCTTGAAAAATCATTAAAAAGGGCTTGAAGTTCGGGGCTTGGCAAGTAATATATTTCGTTCCTCGGTTTGTAGTCGGAGTGTATCTGCAAACCACGGCTGAAATGCGCTTTCAGCCGGAACGTTAATGAATGATGATACTTACAGTATCGGAGATATCAAGTGGCAGTAAAATTGAGACTCAAAAGAATGGGTCGCACTCATAAGAGTTTCTTTCGGCTGAGTGCGATAGATTCGCGTAGCCCGCGTAATGGCCGCGTTATTGAGGAACTCGGCTGGTATGATCCCAACGCCGACACCATCGAGGAAAAGACCTCGCTCAAACGCGAACGCATTGAGTATTGGCTTAGCGTAGGCGCTCAGCCGTCCGAGACGGTGCGCGACCTGCTGAAGTCCAGAGGCATTGCCGTCAAGTGAGACGGTGCATTCCGTCGGGATGCTGATGGCCTGCGGATAGCCAGCCTATGGCGATGCGAATAGACATATTGACGCTGTTTCCTGAGTTTTTCGACGCTTTCAGGAACACCAGCATTCCGGGCCGGGCAGTTCGCAATGGCTTTGTGGATATAAGTACTACGAGTATCAGGGATTTCGCGATTGACCGCTATGGGTCGGTTGATGATGCCCCGTTCGGCGGCGGGCCGGGAATGGTGCTCCGGTGCGAGCCGGTTTTTGCAGCCGTCGAACATGTTCGTAAAAATTGCCCCGAACCTGCCGGCAAAGTCATACTGATGACGCCGCAAGGCAGGCCTTTGAAACAGAATATTGTTCGTGAATTAGCCGCCGAGCCGAGATTGATACTTATCGCCGGCCATTATGAAGGTTTTGACGAACGAATCAGAACCACGCTGGCTGACGATGAGATTTCGCTGGGCGATTTTGTACTCTCCGGCGGAGAAATTGCGGCGATGGCGTTAGCCGATGCCGTCATACGGCTGCTGCCTGGCGCGTTAGGCAAAGACGCCTCCAGCGAAGAGGAATCTTTCAGCGGCGGCTTGCTTGAGTATCCGCACTATACGCGGCCCAGGGAGTTTATGGGTCAGGCAGTGCCGGATGTGCTGCTCAGCGGCGACCATGCCAGGATTGAGCAGTGGCGGCTGGAACAGTCGCAACTGCGGACCCGCATAAAGCGGCCCGACCTCTGGGAACAATACCTGCGGCAGACGCAGGATAAAAACTGAATATAAAAATTTATTAAAAGTGATTTTACGGATTAATACCCGTAGCATTGTGTAATTATCACAGGCTTTCGCCTGTCCGCCTGATGGCGGATGTTTTCGTCTGCGTTTTTTAGTTTTTTTAAAAAAAACGTAGAATTACGAAAAATATATAAAAAAATAAAAAACTTGGAGATAATAAAATGTCGCAGGAATTGCTGAAAAAAGCGGCTCAGTCGAGCATGAAGAGTGAAGTACCGTCCTTCAAGGTCGGCGATACCGTCAAGGTGCACTGCCGCATCGTCGAAGGCGACAAGGAACGTATACAGATGTTCATCGGTACGGTCATCGGCCGTTCCGGCGGCGGCATCGGCGAGACCTTTACCGTTCGTCGCATCGTCAATAACGAAGGCGTTGAACGTACTTTCCCCGTCCACAGCCCGAAAGTCGCCGACGTTGAAGTCGTGCGTAGCGGCAGGGTTCGCAGGGCAAAGCTCTACTATCTGCGCGACCGCGTAGGCAAGGCTACACGCCTCAAAGAACTTCGCGACTGAGGAGCAGGAGATGTGGTGGCCGTTTAACCGGCTGATTTCGAAAAAAAACGCTACGCCGACGTCCGGCGAGTGTGACAACATATCAGGCCCGCGCGGCGAAAAAATCGCATGTCGATTCCTTCGTCGCGCGGGCTTTCGTATTCTAGCGCGAAATTACAGATGCCCAACTGGCGAGGCTGACATAATAGCGGTCGACGCCGTAGCCGATGCGATAGTCTTCGTGGAAGTAAAAACCAGAAAATCAAATGCCGCCGTCGAACCATACTCCGCCGTCAACGCCGACAAAAAACGACGAATGAAAAAAATCGCAGCCTATTACGCGCAAAAACACCCTGTCGAAGATTACACGATACGATTTGATATAATTTCGATAGTCCTGCCGTCCGACGGCCAGCCGAAAATAGAGCATATATATGACGCTTTCTGAAAAATTTGAAAATTCAGGCGAATCCTTGCCGACGCTTATCGACACGCACTGTCACTTTGCACACGAACTGCTGAACGAGAACATTCCGCGTGTGCTTGACGACGCACGAATATCCGGCGTGCGGCGGATAATTGCAGCAGCCGGCAATATCGAAGAATCGCGGTTCAACTGTGAACTGGCGAAAAATTTTGAACAGATAAGCGCGCTTGTGGGAATTCATCCGCATGACTCGAAAGATGCGCCGGCTGACCTGGCAGGGGAGTTTGCGGAATTTGTCGGCAGTTGCGTCGGCATCGGCGAAATCGGCCTGGATTATCACTACGATTTATCGCCTCGCGATGTGCAGCGGGAAGTTTTCGCCCGCCAGCTTGAAGTTGCAAAAAACCTCAACCTGCCGGTGGCCATTCATTCGCGGGAAGCGTTCGATGAGACGATGGCAATTCTGCGTGAATCGGCTATCGAGCCGCAAATGGTGCTGTTTCATTCTTTCGCACAGGGGCAGGCTGACGCTACGACTGCTCTCGATTACGGGGCGATGCTGAGTTTTTCCGGCATGGCCACCTTCAAAAACGCGTCTGACATATTGGCGGCTGCGAGAATGACGCCGTCCGAAAGAATTATGGTGGAAACCGACTCGCCATATCTATCGCCCGTGCCGGTGAGGCACATCAAACCGAACGTGCCGGCTCACGTCTACCATGTAGCCGTTCACCTCGCAGCCGCCCGCGGCGAAACTTTTTCACAATTCGCCGCCGCCACCACCAAAAACGCGACCGCATTTTTCGGATTGAAATGACGCGAGTTGCCCGTGATTCTGAAATTGCAGATAACCAGCAGGATTTTTCAACAAGTATGTTGGCATTCGCGCGACGGTTGGTTACAATCCATTCGTAGGTGAAAAATATGAAATGGACTCTGCCAAATCAGATAACGGTGGCACGGATGATACTCTCGATAGTTTTCTTCGTGCTTCTTGCGTGTTATGACCCGCAGATGCATAACGGTGCGCTGCTGCTCAAGGTGAGCTTTGTTGTATTCCTGTTTGCAGCGCTCAGCGACGTTCTGGACGGGTATCTTGCACGCAAACTCAATCAGGTTTCAGCTTTCGGCCGCATAGTGGACCCGATAATGGATAAGGTCATGGTATGCGGCGGGTTCATTTTCCTGATGTCGCCGGTATATCGCGAAGTCATCTCGTCGTATGAGCAGACGCTTCCGCACTGGCTGACCGGCCAGACGGCAAGCAACATTCAGCCGTGGATGCTGGTGGTCATCATCGGCAGGGAATTCCTCATTTCAGGCATTCGCGGATATAGCGAATCCATCGGCAAACAGTTTCCGGCTACATGGTCGGGCAAGCTGAAAATGTTTCTGCAGTGTTTCGCACTGGGAACGGTACTCTTTGTGATGGCTTGGACGCCGAACGTCGCGTGGACGATATGGGTAAAAATTGTGGCGGTGTGGCTGGCGGTGTTGGTGACGCTTTACAGTGGAATCATATACATCGTCAACGCGAGAGGCCTTTTTAAAGAAGACAGATGAATCCGTCTGATTTCTTCCGATTTTTTTAAAGAGAATAAATGAATTTTTTCAGGAAATTTATTATCAGCGGCATGGGCATGGGATATCTTCGGCCTGCGCCTGGTACGTGGGGTTCTGCGGCGGCGGCTGGAGTTTATCTGGCGTGTCGATATTTTGCAGGCCCGAACATGGTTCTGCTGACGCTGATAATGCTTGCCGTTGCGATTCTGTCTACGACAGGCTGCGTGATGTTGGGCGATTTCACTGAAAGGTGGTACGGCAGAAAGGATCCGTCGCATTGTACGCTCGACGAGTGGGCCGGCCAGTCGATTGCCCTGCTGTTTCTGCCGTGCGAATATTCGTGGAAAAGCACGCTTATCTTCGTGGCAGCCGCTTTTGTCGCGTTTCGCGTGTTCGACATCCTCAAACCGGCGCCAGCCAGAAATTTCGAGCGGTTTGACAAAGGCATTGGCGTGGTCGCCGATGACCTCGTCGCCGGCCTCTATGCGTGCGTGACCGTGCAACTGCTGATAAAATCGGCAGTATTCCTTCCGGCTGTCAATTATTGGAACTTTTCCTGATGAGACGCCTTGCGGTTATATTTCTGTTGCTGTGCGTTACTGGCACAACATTTTGTGACCAGGCCGATTTTCAGAACACGGCGGCGGAAGATAGAAAAATATCCGTTTCGGAAGCCGCCATCCTCGGTACTATTGAAGGGCTGACCGAGTATCTGCCCGTTTCGTCCACCGGCCATCTGATTCTGGCCAATCATGCCATGGGCAACACGCATTTTTCCAGCGAGATGGGTCTTTTCGGCCCCAAAATCGAATCGACGTCAGCCGCCGGCGCATTTGAAATAGTGATACAGTTCGGTGCGATACTGGCTGTTCTGGGCCTTTATCGCGGCCGTGTAAAGGAAATGTGCATGGGCCTCATCGGCCGCAACAGGAGCGGTTTGCGGGTTTTTATGCTGGTTATGACAGCCTTTTTGCCGGCGGCGGTTACAGGTGCTCTCCTGGAAGGCCCAATCAAGGAAAACCTTTTTAATCCCATTCCTGTTGCCTGGTCGCTTGCAGCCGGCGGCGTTCTCATGATTATAGTCGAGCGGTTTTATCGCAGCATCTACGCAGCCAACGCCCATCCCAGGATAGAAAACATGCTGTACAGCCAGGCATTGATTATAGGTTTCGCACAATGTCTGGCTATGTGGCCCGGCACCAGCCGCAGCATGATAACCATCATCGCCGCCATGCTGGTCGGCCTTGACCTGGTAACGTCAGCTGAGTTCAGCTTTCTGCTGGCACTGCCGACGCTCGGAGCGGCGACAATTTTTGAAGCCGTAAAAAACTGGAACGCCCTGCTTAACTCGGCAGGCTGGCTGAGCCTGGCTGTCGGCATATTACTCAGCTGGATAGTAGCCGCCATCGCCGTCAAGCTCTTCATAAAATGCCTCACGCGATTCGGTTTGACGCCGTTCGGCATATATCGCATATTTCTTGCGGCGGCAGTTTACGCTTATTTCAATATACGCTGAGAGTTACGTCTTTCCGGCTCATACGGCCAATTTTAAATTGTAATACTTTTTTTTGAAATCTATATTGAAGTTCAAGCGGTTTTTCGATATACTTCCGCCCTCTTTACATGATATTTTGCTGGTTTTTGACAATTTGATATTGCGGCGGACTTTACGTCAGCCGATTTTCGACGGAGGAGTAGCTCAGTCGGTAGAGCAACTGCCTTTTAAGCAGTAGGTCATGGGTTCAAATCCCATCTCCTTCATTTATTTTGTGCGGATGGCATGACAGCCGGTGTTCGGGAAAATCCCGATTGTGAAAAATCGGTTGACAATGTGCCGTGAATCAATAAAATACCGCTCCACGCTGCGGCTTTGCAGCTGGGAACCATTTTCAGTGGCAGCCTTGAAGCTGTTTGATAATGGCCCCATCGTCTAGTGGCCTAGGACACCGGGTTTTCATCCCGGCAACCGGGGTTCGAAACCCCGTGGGGTCAGTAAGGTAAGCCCTTGTCGTTTTGTGCATTTGCAATAAAATGATGAGGGCTTTTTTAATTTATCTACACAGAAAATCAAAGGCTTGCCAGGGGAATTTTCGAGAACGCCCTCTAATATGTTCTGGCTGAAAATAATTATTTTGAAATAAAATCAGACCGTCTACGTTTCTTCAATATATATAGGGACTGTTTGTACACTAAATCCATGCAGGTAGCACCTGTAGCGGTTGAGGTGTATGTATATATATCATAATTAAATTGAAATATAAAAATACAAGCAAACATAACATATTGCATGGAGCTTTGCTGATGGATAAATCATGTATCGGAACGATAGGGATAGTGATTGTTTTTATATTGTCGGGATTATGCATGTCCGGTACGGCGAGGGCGACCATAGATGTTTATGGCGTCAAACCGACGTACAATGCCGCTACCTATGGTGATAACTGGAATGTTCCAGGAGAAACCCTGTATGTCGGGTATACTGATTTTTCATCCGAATCTACCGAAGCATACCTTAATATGACGGATGCGAAAGCGACTTTCAGCAGTGGAATAATCGGTGCCACGTATACCTATACTGATTCAGATGATGAAGAACAGACGGGGTCTGTGAATGGTACGTTGACATTGGATAGCAGTACTTTGGTGATAAAAAGCAATCTTGCCATCGGAACGACGGGTAAAGGTACGCTGAGTGCCACTAACGGTTCTACGATAAATATATCCGATTACCTTTACCTGACCGGTACGAATTTTGTCGACAGCTCTGTAACTCTCGAAGACAGCACTCTTGTGATTGATGAGGATAATGAGTCATACGGTTTGTATATCGTAACCAGCAAATATGGCGGGTTGAATTTCAGTGCTACGAACTGTGACATTACGGTTGGCAGTATAACTGTGAATATTTCGAACACGACGGTTACTAGTGATGATACGAATTATCCCAATTCATCAATGAGTACGGTGACGTTCGACGGTACGTCTGCCATTGAGGTGACTGGTGACGTTTCCTTCAGCGGCAGTTATTACACGGCAACAATTTCCCAGCCGATGAATGTCGGCGGCGATTTTACGGTTAGCGGCAATGGCGCTTCCACGTTGACGGTCTCAGGAGATGATACCGCGGTTGCCATTGATGGTGCGCTGGTCGTAAATTCCACCAGCGGATTCAGTGTGCTCGATAATTCTACCATGACAGCCGGCACTTTGGAGATGGGTGAAAATGCGCAGATAGTCGTTACCGATACATCCGGCTCAGGGGCGGTGGCTATTGGCGATAGCGTTACCGCGGTTAATGGAGCTGTGGTCGTCGGCGCGGATATTTACGACGAAGATGAAGATGAGTATATTCCGCTTATGACTGTCGATGGCGGTTTTAGCGTCATAGGCAATCTTATAATGTATGGCACGATGGGGACTGAAGGAGCGTCTGTGGCGGAGTATACTACGACGACAGGATATACTTTGAAGGACGGCGCTACGCTGGTTGTCAACATTGACACGGATGCCTCGACCATTAATAGTGATACTCTTGCGGTAACGGACGGCGATGTTATTCTGGAAGATGGTTCGACAGTTTATGTGAGTGTCAACGGCAGCAGCATAATGTCTCTGTTCCTTGAAGATTATTTTGATGTTATTACTGCTGGCGGAACAATTACGGATAATGCGAGTATAAAGTGTTCATCGCTGTTTTTCGATTTCAATAGTGAAATTGTTACCAGCGGGACGGATGAGGTATATCGCCTGAATCTCAGCCAGACGAGCGGCTTTTCCGGCCCTGCTGTCGGCGAGAATGAAAAATCCACCGCTGGCGCATTGGATGCAATGCTTGCCGACGCGCTCGACGATATCCAGCATGAAGATGACGATGATTATGAGGACAAGGTTACTGCCGCCCAGAAAACGATGCTTAACAATCTTTTGACCTTTGACGATGTAGACAGCTACAATTACGCATTGAAGCAGATGGATGGCGAGATGTACACCATGCATGGGACGAATCTGCCTAATCAGATGGAAAGCTTCAACAGGTTTATCAGCCAGCATCTCACTCAGATGCGCAATGGCAATAACCGCCAGGTTACACGTGTTGCGGATTCGAGCCTGGGCATGTCACTTGCTACCACAGATATAGATCCTGAAACGATGGCTGAAATTATCGAGGGCAAACAGGAAGAAGAGGCACGTGAATATGCTTTAAGTGTCCCTGATTCGACCGATAGCACAAAATGGAGCGTGTGGGGCCAGATAATAAACATGTGGCACAAGGAAAAGGCCTCTGTGGAACTCACCGGCTATAATAATAGTGCATGGGGCGCTGTTGTCGGTACAGACAGAAAATTTGCGCCAGGCCTTCGGATAGGCGCCTTGATTGGCTACATACGCAGTGAATATCACATGAATGATTCGCGAGGTAAACTGGATGTTGATACATTGCGTGTCGGCCCATATATCGACTGGTCGGTAGGCAAGCTGTTTATTGAAGGCACGCTCACTTTCGGCTATCACTGGAACGATGCGGAACGCCAGGTCAACTATGATAATTTTTCCGATGTTGATACGGCGGATGACTATGGCGCATGGGATGTTACGCCTTATGCGAGGGTAGGCTACAGATTCAACGTAGCCGGATGGGATTTAACGCCCAGCATGGCCCTGCAGTACGTGCATTACAACCAGAACGGCACTAATGAAACCGGCGGCGCAGCCGCGTTGGAGGTCGGCGATTATACCAACGACTCATTCCGCCAGATTTTCATGGTTGAAATCAGCAAACTCTTTGACCTGAAGTATGTTAAGCTCGTTCCTGCGGTTAGCCTCGGCTATTCATACGATTATCTGAATCCCAAGGCGTTGGATGCCGGATTCGTCGGCGGTTATCCGATGACGTTTTATACGGATAGTACGTCGAAGGGCCACTTTATATGGGGCGTCAGCGTGACGGCATTGCTTAGCGACGACCTTTCCCTGTTCCTCCGTTACGACGGATTCGCGGCCGGCAGTGATTACAGTAACGCTCTGAGTAGCGGCGTGAATTACAAATTCTGATAAGAACTTTTTATAATATATAACGTCTTGCACAAGGCTGACCCCTGAAAAGGTCAGCCTTTTTAATATGCCCTTAGAACCTATCCCCAAAACTTGGCTGCCTGCAAAATTGCTCGATTTCGGCGACGCCCATGTTTTTGGGATAGGTTCTTGTAATTCTACGGTTTTAACCCCATAGAGATTCATTTGACTCGCAAGGCATAAAAATATAAGATTAACTTATATGAGCAATAAATTATTTTAATTAAATTTGTTTGCTAATTCATTATAATACTATATATTTACCGCTTTGCAGTGTTGCAAAGTAGGTATTTATTGGAACAGGAGTTAAAAAATGTCAGCTGATACGATTCTCAGGAATGCGTGGGCTAATTTCAGGAAAGCCAAAGAAATGCTCAGTAGCGAGTATTCCGAGGAATTGCTTGAAAAGGTCGGAGAGCCGCACGAGCGGATAGAAATGCGTCTTGCCCCCATGTTTGACGACGGCAAATTGCATGCTTTTAGGGCATATATCGTCCGTCACAGCCAGGATTTGGGCCCCAGCAAAGGCGGGATACGCATGGCGGCTAATGTTACGCTGGACGATATCAACGGCCTTGCGATGGAGATGACGTGGAAATGTGCACTTATCGGCGTACCTTTCGGCGGCGGCAAGAGCGGTATCGTAGCCGACCCGCGTAAGCTGTCCGCCTACAATAAGGAGACGCTGATTCGCAGCTTTACCCGTAGTGCGTCACGGCACATAGGCCCACATATATACGTACCTGCGCCTGATATGGGCACTGGCGAAAAGGATATGGGATACATCAAGGATACCATCGCCTATTCTGCCGGCACGGCTAATACGGACGGCTGCTATGTTACCGGCAAGCCCGTCATATTGGGCGGCATTCCGGGCCGCCGTGAAGCGACCGGCAGAGGCGTTGTGATGACGCTTATGGCATCGCTGGAACAGAAGGGCATGGATATCCGCAAGATTCGCGCCATCGTACAGGGTTTTGGCAATGTAGGCTCGGTGGCTGCCGAGGTATTGCATGAACTCGGCGCTACGGTTATTGCGATATCGGATATCGACGGCGGTACGTTTAACGCCGATGGCCTTGATGTGCCGGAGCTTCTGACGCATGTAAAAGAAACCGGCTCTATTGCGAATTTCCCTGGCGGCGAGAATGTTGACGGCAAAGCCATGCTTGAGATGGATTGTGACGTTTTGGTTGTGGCGGCTGCGGCTAATCAGATTGTCGACGAGAACGCCCGGAAGATAAAGGCCAAAATTATCGCAGAAGGCGCCAATAGCCCGACAAGCCCTGAGGCTGATAAAATATTGGCAGAAAGAGGTATTTTTGTTATTCCGGACATTCTCTGTAATGCCGGCGGCGTGTTCGTGTCGTATCTGGAGTATACGCAGGAAACGCAGCAGGAGCAGATGACACTGCTTGAGGTTCAGGAACGTCTGGCAAGACGTATGACTGAACGGTTCAATGTGGTGTGGGATATGGCTGGCCACAAAAAATGCTCAATGCGTGATGCTGCTATGTATGTCGCAGTCCGTAACGTCTGTGATGCAGTGCAGGCTCGCGGTTTTCTGCCGTAGGATTGGACTTTTAGAGCAGTTCCCGATAAAAAATTCTTTCGGGAACGGCTCTAAACCTTGTAAAAAAGCGCAAAAAAAAGGCGTCGGAGGAGGGGAGTCCGACGCCGGAACGGTCATAGTTGAGAGCTGTTTTCCATGACCGAGGAGCCTATATACATATTCTAGCAAGCCGACACAGCCAGACTACCTAAAAATAAAAAATTTCGAAAAATTTTTACATTATCGGACACTATGTCAATCTATGTTCTAATTTAATTCATTTCAGCAGTTTTTCCAGGCGATCCAGGCCTTTGTCAATCTGTTCGATGCTTGTTGCGAAACTCAGCCGTATGCATCTGTCTTCGCCGAAGGCTACGCCTGGTACTATGGCTACCTGTACGCCTTCGAGGGCTGCTCTCGCAAAGCTCAGTGAATCCTTGACTTCTACGCCGGCCATGGTTTTGCCGTAGTGGCTGGAGATGTCCGGGAAACAGTAAAATGCGCCTTGCGGTTCTACGCATTTTACGCCTGGCATTGTGTTCAGGCGGGCTGCCATATGTTTGCCGCGCCGCTCGAATTCAGCCCGCATTTTTTCTATTGTTTCAGCTGCCCGCGGGTCGGTATAGGCTGCGTAAGCGCCGGCTTGTGCGAAACTTACGGGATTGGTGGTTTCATGGCTCATCAGCCGCGATATGGCTGATATGACCTCTTTAGGGCCGGCAGCCCAGCCGAGACGCCAGCCTGTCATGGCGAATGTCTTCGCAAGGCCGTTAAATGTGACCGTCCGTTCCGGCAACCGACTGTCCAATGCAGCAAACGATACGAATTTGTTATCGCCGTAAATCAACTTTTCGTAAATTTCGTCCGAAAATACCATCATGTCGGTCTTCAGAACGGCGTCCGCAATGGCTTTGAGTTCGTCCGGCGTGTACATGAGGCCGGATGGATTTGAAGGGCTGTTTATGACGAGCACTTTTGCATCGGCATTATCCAGAATCTGTTTCGGCGTTATTTTGAAATTATGTTCAGGGCCTGTTTCCAGAAACACCACTTCGCCGCCGGCGAGCTTTATCTGCTCAGGGTAACTGACCCAGTATGGGGCTGGCAGCAGGACTTTGTCGCCAGGGTTTATGACAGCCTGAAAGGCATCGTATAACGCGTGTTTGCCGCCGAAAGTCACAACCACCTGAGATGGGTCGACCGTAATGTGATTCTCTTTTTCGAGCTTGGCGGCGATGGCGTTCTTCAGGCTGGCTGCTTTTTGTGGCACGTAACGGGTGTCGCCTGATTTTAACGCCGCGATGCATGCATCGACAATAAATGCCGGAGTGTCAAAATCCGGCTCGCCTGCGCCGAAACTCACTACGTCAATGCCTTCGTTTTTCATCTGCTTGGCCTTCGCGGTTATGGCGATGGTCGGACTTGCTGATACGTTCTGGATTCTTTGCGATAGTTTCATTATTTTCGATTCCTCAAAAATTCCTTTTCTGAAAAGTAGCCGTAAAAAAGGCGGCTCCGACTTGTCCGCCGGAACCGCCTTTTATTTTCCATTCAGTTTTACCCTTATTCCTGTGGGCGTTTCTCAGGCATGTAACCGGTCAGATCAAGAAATCTGTTCGTATTCAGGACAGGTATCTTGAGCCCTTCAGCCGCTTTTTTTGTTTTAAAATAATCGTCGTATGCCTGCATCTGTTTTTTATACGCAAGCTGGACGGAATCAGGAGCGTCGTCTGATGGTTTTATCGGTTTTGTCGGCTCTACGCCCATGACTACGTAATCGGTCTGGACGTTGACTTCCTTGCCGATTTCGCCGCCGTGCAGCTTGATAGCCTGAATCACTTCATTCGTCTGATCCTGTGAAGCTCTGCCGTCACCGTAAAGATCGAATACGCCCTTGACTACGAAAACGTACTTGCGATTCGGGTCATATACGAGATTCGTTACGACATCATTGTCTTCCACCTGTTTGCCGTCGGTACTTTCAACCACCTGGCATTCTGAAAATGTGGGGGAGACGTTTATCGCACGCAGTTTGGCTTTCGGGGCTGCGGCGTTGTCGTCATTAGGCCCGAAGACCGCAAAAGTCATGCCGTCCTGCACATTGTTTTCACTGCCGAGGTTGATATAGCACAGGCCCGACGAAGGAACGACCCGGCTGACTATGCCGTCGGCTTTGCGAGTGGTCTTCCCGCCGCCGTGGATTCGTTCGTTGAGGTCATCTATCTGTGCATTGAGTTTGGTTATTTCACGCTTGAGGCTGTGATTGTCGAGCGTGAGTTTTTCAATTTTCTGTTCATATTTCTTTGCATCGTTGCGGAGTGTTTTGCGGGCGTCGGAGAGGTTGTCACTGAACTCTTTAGCCTTTTCGGCGAAGCCGGCATGATCGTCCTGATACATCTTGTTCAGATTCTCAAACTGGCCTTCGAGTTTGTCCAGTGATGCTTTTGCATCGTCCTGAATTTTTTTGATATCCTCTTCCTTTGCGGAGAGCTGCTTGGTCAGACTGGTTATGGTGTCTGAATTCTGCTGGATAGCCTTTTCCTTTTCCATTATTTTGGTGACAAGGAGTTTTGTTTCAGGCACCAGTCCGCTCTGCATGCCGCCGACTTTGATATAATCGGTGTTGTTGACGAGGTCCTGGGTCTCTTTCATCGCGACTTCCGAAGCGACATTGAGGCCGGTGATGTCACGAATGAGTTTCGTCTGTTCCTGTTTGAATTTGTCGGCTTTGGCGTTGACATCGGCGAGTTGCTGAGAGCTTTCGTCCAGCCTGGTTTGCAGTTCATCCCGCTGAACAAAGCCGACCACTGCGATTATGGCGGCAATGACGAAAAGGATAATGAATACGATAAGCAGTACCGGGGGCTTGCCGTGACGTTGAACGACTCGTGCCATCTTCAAACTCCTGAAAATTTGTTTCAATATTACGAAATTTTACATGGTCGGTTACATAACACACACCGATTATCCGACATTTGGTTGCAAATTTCATCGTCGTACAAAAATGCAGGTTTTATGCGGCGCGATTAAAATTTCCGGAAAAATCGCTTACCGCCGCCGCATGGAGCAGTTTTCGCACCTTTTCCATGTATTTTAGTCCAGCCTGCATAAAAACTTGCGTAAAGTATGCAAAAAAAAATAACAAAACTCAATCAAATTTTGAAAAAAACCGCCTCTTGCAGCCGAATAACCGTGTTTTAGTGCGTCATCATCTACGTCCGTATCTGCGCAATGTAAAAACGGCAAATCAGAATTTCTGTTTTTCGGCTGGCAGATTTTTTTCTATTATCTCAATCAATGCCTTGAAATTCGTAAGTTTCCAGCTGTCGAGCTTGATTTTCTTACCGCCCGTTTCGAGGTATATCCAACCTTTCGATTTCAGTTCGGTAGCGTCCAGGGCGTCGATATTCTCCCACCTGCAGCGGGTTTTGCCGCGATAGCCTATTCCGTCTTCGTCGGCGATGAGTTTCAGTTTAGACGATATCAGGCCCATGACGGCGATTATCGCACCGATGGGCCAGACGACGTATGGCAGGTAATGATTGAACAGGTAGCTTGACGTCTCGTTGATGTGTTTGAAATCCCATGCCTGCGGAGCCGGATATTTTGCACTGTCCAGCCAGCACCATATTCCTGTGCCGATTAAAATGGCTGCCATCGCGAAAGAGCGGATAAGAGGATCTTTGGCGGCGGAGCATTCAACGCGGCTTGCGGTGTTATTTTCCATCTAAAAATTCCTTATGCTTATTTATTGATGGTTTTGTTGCATAATTCATATAATACAGCAGAGTGAAGGAAATTCAAGTCATGTGGTTTTTTGAACGTAAATTTAACGACAGTGAAATCAGCGGGAATCCGCAGAATGGGCTGGTTATTTTTTGCGGCGGGCTGCGATTCTGGGGCATACCCTATGGCCGACGAAGCGTAAAAGTCGGCCTTCGGGATAGCGGTTACGACGGCATGTTCATATATTGGCCGTGGCATGAGAAATGGACGGGAATTTTCCCCAAGCCGTCACTGCCGGCGTTGTGGGATGTTGAGGTGCAGGAAAGGCAAGCCTGCGAAATCTCGGCTTTTATTAAAAAATATCGGCTGGAATATCCTGGCATGGCGGTACATCTGATGGGTTGTTCCGCCGGCGGAGCGGTGGCGGTGCGCGTTTTGGAAAAACTCGCTGAAACGAATCAGAGGGTCGACTCTGTCGGCTTGCTAAGTGTGGCGGTCTGGCCGGGCAGGAATCTTGTCAAATTGGCGGAAAAAACGGTCGATGGCAAATTGGTGAATTTCTGTTCGGCGGCAGATTGCCTGATTCTCGGTTTGGGGACGCTGATGTTCGGCACAGGTGACAGGCGACATTCATGTGCGTCGGGCATGTTGGGACTGAAGCGGACGTTGGCCGGCAAGGTTGAAAACAGCTGGTGGACGCCGACCATGATGCGTCTGGGCAGATACGGCGGCCATAATTCAGCGGTCAAAAGCACATTTATCGCCCGACATGTCGTACCGGTACTGGCGATAAGGACGTTTGCGTCGATTCGGGGAAAATAATATGGAATCGTGAGAACGCCCTCTAATCGTAATCCGTTTTGCGGCGGATTCTGACAATGATGAATATGGAAATCGCCAGTGCCACTGCTCCGGCCAGCCAGACGCTCAATCCCAGCAGCATTACGTTTTTGGGGCTGATGTAGCCTTCCAGTCTCGGCGTAAGCGCCATGATTACAAGGCCTGCCGAGCATATTGACGTCACCAGCCAGCCAATCCACGCCTTGCCGGTCGGATAATCCAACGCCCATACCATCGTCCACTGAATCAGGCCTATCATAATCATGAAAATCATCAGTTCTATTGAATATCCGTAAAACCATATCGGCCACGTTATCTGTTCCCATAGTGCCACGACCAGCATAGCCGTCGGCAGACATATGCCGACCATTAGCGTTCTGCCGCGTCCCTGCAGCAGCAGTGTGCCGGAGAGAATCACCACTGCCGGTATATGCAGGCTGTCTATGGGCCGTTGCGGGACCGGCGTTTCGCCGTGGTCTATCAGCCAGCATGCGCCTGCGATGCCGGCAAGCGCGCCGGACGTCATTAGTGCCGCCGGCCGTACCCACCACCGCGCGAATGGCCGCGGCGTGTCGGCTGTTATCATGTCGCCGATGACGAATACTATCAGAACGCCGGCCCATACGCCGAATACCGTCAACATGCGCACCGTCATCATCGGGGCGGCCATGTTCATCTGGTCGTCAGCCGTCAGGCCGAGCAGCCAACAGGTGTCGTCCAACAGTTTCCCGAAGGCACTGTCGGAAATGAATATGGTTCTGACGTCGTATATCATGTTCAGCACGACGACTATGGCTGTGCCGACCAGAAACGTCAATATGAAACTTGGTATCAGGTATAGACGGCGAATTATTAAGTAATTCACAAGGCCGACGACCGCTCCGCCGGCGATTGCCGCCAGAAACGCAATGTACGGATTGCCGCCGGCGTTGAGCACCTCAGCCGCTATAAGGCCGCCTATGCCCATCACACCCCAGACGCTCAAATCGACACTGCCGTAACGCCATGCTATCATCATGCCCAGTGCTGCCAGCAATGCCGACGATGTCATCATGGATACCACGTCCAGCATATTGCCGCCGCCGAGCCTCTGCCAGCCGGGCAGAACGAACACCGCCAATATTAACAACAGGACGGCGTTGAAAATGTCATAGTAAGCCCGTCGGCCAAATGCGCGAAACCGAAATTTTTCCAGGGTAAACATGGGATTCAAAGGATTCTACCGGCATGTGCCGTCGGGGACAAGAGTTATACTGGTTCTTGAAAGTTTTTTTGAGAACTAGAGGGCGTTCTCAATTAAACTGTGAGACGCAAATGAGTGGCAAGTATGCAGATGCAAGGAACAAAAACGACTGCGAATTTGTCAATTCGCTGAGTTTTTGTGACGCCGCAGATGCATGATTGCCACTCACAGCCTTTAATATCTTATTTTTTGCGGCCGCAGGGTAATTGAGAACGGCCTCTAGAGCATATCAAGTTTAACATGCTCTAAATATCATTTTGGACGATATGGCCGTTTTACGGCAGATGATTGGACCGATTTATTGATGTGGGCCGGCGATGTCCCGAAGTTTCTCAAGAGCCTGCAGTTCTATCTGGCGTGCGCGTTCCTTGCTGATGTTGAGTTTTTTGCCTATCTGTTCGAACGTGCTGGCCTGAGCCGATTCGGCAAGGCCGTAATGTTCCGTCAGAATTGTCCGCTCCCGCGGCGAAAGATGACTAAGCATGGATTCCAGCGTTTCACGTACTTCGCCCATGCTTTCGCTGCCTGGGTCGTAATTTCCCAGGGCGGCTGCTATGTCCAGAATCTCTTCATGGCCGGTGGAGAACCTCGCGAGCTGATTCTGTTCCTTCGGAACGGAACGGGCGAAGTTGCGCATGATAGCCCATGATGCATAGGTGGAAAATCTGAACCCGCGCGAGAAGTCGAACTTTTCCACGGCGCGCATGAGCGCTATGTTGCCTTCGCTTACGAGTTCAAAGAGATCTATCGAGCCGGAAACGTGCTTTTTTGCGATAGACACCACCAGCCGCAGATTCGACTTGACGATGCGATTATTGATGACGTTAGCCTCCAGCAGCAGTGATTCGACGCGTTTGACCTGATGCGCCTGAATGTGCGTTGGGTCAATTCGTTTGCGAAGGTGGTCGGCTCGATATTTGTAAAAATTGTAAAGGTAAAAAAGGGCTTTTTCCTGCGGCGCCGACAGCAGCGGCACTTGGTAGAGGTCTTTGAGATATTGCGGCAGGCCTTCGGGCGGACGGGAACGGACGAGGTCTTTTTCGCTGACTTCCATCGTCGCCATCCTGAGCATGTCTTTTTCCATGCCCTGGTCTTCGAAGAGTTCGCTGTAAATATAGGTTATGGAACGTTCCAGCAGTTGCAGTGCGCGAACTTCATTGACTATCCTGTGAATGCTGCCGCGGGTTCTGCCGTATTCCTGTGCCAGCGACCTGGCAGACGTGCCGGTCAGGAATTTCTGATAAATCCGCTGCTTTTCCTCCTTTGAGAGGATGTTGAGCAGTTTGGGGAAAATCGCTTCATTCGGCGACAGATTGTCGTGGTTTCGTATCGTGTAACGGATGGTTTCAACGGCACGGCCGCTTTTGCGGGCTATTCGACGGGCCACCTCCATCAGATTGGTGTCCGTGAATGAAACCATTCTTCTGGCACGGCGGAGGATTTCATTCTTTTCACTTTCGGACATCTGTGAAAAACGGCTGGAACGTTCGAGTATGTCTTCAAACGTCGAAGAGAACGAGTCGGCTGAGCTTTCGAGAAAGCCTATCCGTTTTTTGCCGTCCGGAAAGAGCATTTTTCTGGCGGTCAGCCCGCGGTTTCTCCATCGCTGTATTGTCTTTGTCGATACGTTGAACCGTTCAGCCAGCCCGGCGGTATCGAAAACCTGCTCTTCATAATCGCCGGTCGACAAATCGAAACTCTCGGATACTTCGAGTATGAGGTTTATGAGATCATGCCTGAGTTTTTTGCCGTCGAGCATCGGTTTGGCTGCGGCGTCGGTCTGGCGATAGTTGGTTATCCGGAAGACCACGAAATCCAGCGGATAACTTTTTTCAGGCTCGATTACGTCCAGCATCTCTTCGGAACGGTCGATGAAGCCCTGACGCAGGCGTGACAGCCCTGAGCACAATTCTGTGGCCAATTCTGCAATGCAACTATAATGATATTTCTGCATATTTCCGAAATTACTCATATATTTGCCGGCGCGTCAGGCAATTGCCGATTTGCAGAACGGTCCGGTCAAAAAAATCATTTTGCCTGTCTTATCTGCGTTTCGATTGCGTCCAGCGACGCCTTGGCCAGCCATTTGGATTTATTTCGTGCTTCGGCTAATTGTGTTTGGGCGTTTTTCAGGGCGTTATCTGCGAGCGACGCATTGCCGGCTGCGCGAAATGAGCGGCTTAGCGTTATATTCGCGCTGGCCAATGCGCTGTGCATTCTCCATTTGCCGGTTGACGGCGTATCGCGCAGTACCCGTTCCAGGGTGGATATGGAATCCTGGCAGTTTTTGACGGCGGCTTCAGCCAGTGCGTCGGCTGCGATTTTTTTTACGCTTTCATCTACGGCGATGCCGATATTGCCTGCGGTGAGAGTGTTTTGAAGATTTTCAACCTGTTTTTTGTAGGCTATCATGTCTAGTTCTATTGATGCCGCCGCCAACGCCAGTTCCGCCTGTTTGAGTTGCATGGAATTTCTGAAATCATCCGATGCGTTCTGCAGAGCTCGTTTAAGGCTGTCCGCCGATTTTTCAAAGCCGTTCTGGCATGCGTCGACATTTGCGCAGAATTCCTTTTGCAGCGTATTGAACTCGCTGCATTTTTCGGCGAGTCGCTTATGTGCTGCCGTTGCGGCGGTATCCAGAACGTCGGCTCGTGCTTTGGCTTCTATCGCCAGGTCGTTCATGATTTTCTGCGAGTCATCCAGCGATTTGCCGTATTCTTCCTGATTTTTTATTTTCAGTTCGAGCGATTCTATCAGCATCGCCAGCCCAGCCAGTTCGCCTTCGCCGACGGTGACGGATTTTTGTATCTTGCCGATTTCGTCGTTGAGTTTCAGGGCCTGGTCGAGTTTTGAGCCGCTCTTGCCGGCTGGAAGAAGCTGGCTCTCACGCATCAGCCGCTGTGCCTGCAGGGATTTATCGTTCATTTCAGCCGTGAGTTTGTCGAGGCTGTCTTTCTTTTCGTCGAGTGCAGCCTTTATATTTTGAAGACGATTCTTCGTCGCCTTCACCTGCTGGGCATTCTGGTCGATTTTCGCCGTGAACGTGGCTGAGTCGAATTCGGTCTGCTTTTTGGCAGCTTTGGCGGCAGATGCGGTTGCCCTGGCGACGCTGAAGAGATTGAATATTTCATTCATCATCGAATCGCAGACTATCATCTGCCGGCTGGCCAGGAGAAATTTGTATTGCGCTTCGACGTTTTCTATCTGAGCCAGAGACGCCCTGGCCATCGCGAGTTCTTCCGTAAGTTCGCCGGCATATTGGGCGTTCTTATTTATAGCTGCCGTGAGTTGCTGGCGGGCTTTGTCGAGAAATTCTGCGATTTGACCGTTGTTTGCGTCCGCCAGCGGGTTGACCATTTCAGCAGAGGCTGCACGACAGAACTCGTCGGACAGCCGTGTGGCGTTTACCAGTTCCTTGCGGGCAATATTTTCCTTGCTGTCGCTGCAGCCAGAAAGGCAACCAAGTGTCCAGATGGCTACGCAAGCCAGACCAATTACACTGTAAGAGGATTTTTTTAACACGGCGATGTCTCCTATTAAGACGAACGTTAAATAACGAATTAGAGCAGTTCCCAAAAAGTCATTTTGAAAACCGTTCTATGAAAAAATGTAACAGCCCGAAACCTCTTTTGCAACAAAATATGACAGAAAACCTGTTTCGGCGGCGGTCATCGAGTGGCGGCGTGAATGGCCAGGCGATTTCTTGAACTGCTCTAAAAAATATAAAATTTTCAAAGACAGTTTGTGTTTTGGGTAAATTCAGACAACAGGGGTGGCGAGCTACTTGAGCGGTTCTTGAAAATAATGTGGATGTTCCGGCATTTTATATCCGCAAAGGTATGACCGGAGATTCAAGCTACCATTAATTACTGCATATCCTGGCGATAACCATGATAAATCGAAGCGACGGGGCATTGACTGTAACTTCGAGAGCCATTCGGTAAGCCTGAGCCCGAAATTCGAATTTTTCTTCAAGCTATGCCGTCAGCCGGCTGTTCTTCGCCTTTTGGCCGATGCTTCCAACGGCGATGCGTCCAGAGATATTGTTCCGGCGCGCGGCGGATTACGTTTTCAAGGTCGGTGGTATAACGCTGGGTTATATATTCCATCGGCTTATCGACGTCTTTCCAGTCAGCCGGATAAATTATGTCTTCTATGCCGATTTCGAAATTGAAAAAACCGCCCAGCCGTGTGCCGTATCCGACAACTATGGGAATTTCATTCTGCATCGCCAGCAGTGCGATTGATTTATACGTGCTGGCTTTGCGGCCAAAGAAGTTCACGAAAACGCCTTTTCGGCCGGCATCCTGGTCGGCGATGAAACTCACGCATCCTTTATCGGCGATTATGCCGGGGATAAGTTCCGTAGCGCCGTTTTTATCGAGTATATGCATGCCGCGGCGGCTTCGCTGGCCAAGCACGAAATTGTTGATGTAGGGATTGTCGAGATTGCGGGCGACGGCATTATTGGGAAATCCCAGCGCAGCCATCGTATATCCCACCACCTCCCAGTTGCCGAAATGGCCCGTAAGAAATATTATCCCGCTCTGCCGCTTTAGCAGCAGTCGCAAAGTCTGGGACATGTTTAAAAGCCGGATATGCCTGTTCCATGTAGCCGGCCGAAGCAGCCGGACGGTATACAGAAACTCCAGCCCGAGATAGACCATATTCCTCATGGACTCGCGGGCAACTTTTTTTATCCGCGTATCGTCCCAATCCGGAAAACTTCGTCGCAGATGCTCTTCGGCTCGATGACGATGTTTTCTGTCAAAGCGGTAAAGCAAGTCGCCCATAAAGCGTGCAGCGGCGTAATTAACCTTTAGCGGAAAAGCATATAGCATCGCGTTAAAAAACCGCAAGGCCAGATAGGCCAGATAATCCAGATATTTATTGCGTTTTCTATTTTTACGTTTAGGCATTTTTTTAAAAAAACTAAAAAACTAAAAAAAGTGAATCTCTACGGGTTAAAACCTGTAGCATCATATTCATCAGACTTTCGCCTGTCCGCCTCACGGCGGATACTTTCATCTACGGTTTAAAAACCGTAGAATTACGAAGGACATATTAGAACCTATCCCCAAAACCTTGGCTGCCTGCAATCGGCTCTTTTGCAGCCTGGC
>CAZIAZ010000048.1:0-23116 GCA_964536835.1 uncultured Planctomycetaceae bacterium
ACGCTGTATGACCGCGACGGCAAAACACAGCTGAACTCAGCCTACAGCTATAACGGTAGCGAAGTTGTAATCAATTACACGCCGACCGTCACGGGCGAATTCTTCATAGCTGCCAACAGCTACGATTACGGCTACTATGGGAATTACTCGATAACGTCAACTCCGGCGCCTTCAAAGGGTGTCATTGCGATATCTTCGACACTCAATGATATACGCTCGAAAACTGCTTCGTTTTATGCAGAGTTTTACCAGGCCCTGCGGGATATGATTTATTCCGCCAGGCGTGACTGTTTTGATATCAATGCCGCTACTCAGAGTATCTGTAAGGATAAGTTCAGCGTCCGTGCGTTTGCGGGTAAAAAGGATATGGATAAAATATCCATACGTGCAATAACAACGATTGAGGAATTGTGCGAATTCAACTCCAGGGCTTCGCAATCTGGAGTGAATAGCGGTATTTTGGATATCTTCACTCGCAGCGGCTGGGAGATATTTGCAACCGACACCGCGACGAACCAATCGCAGCTGCTGGGATTCATTGCATCCGACGCTTCCGTCAAAACACTGAATGATGTTTCTCTGCCCGACGGTGTTTATGAAATATCCGCCAGGCCGTGCGGGTTGCTGTGGCAGGGATGCAGAACCAGAACGATTACCACCGTTACGGTCGGCGAAGATATACAGGCTGGTCTGCCGGTGATCCAGAATCTCCGCAGCGAGATATCCCCATCGACGTTCAAGACCACCATCAAGTGGAATGTTTCGGGCGAAACCTCGCCTGCGCTTACTGGCTTCGGGTTATGGGGCGGCACTTTGCCGCAGCAGATAGATGTAACCCGCGAGCCCGATGTTTTTGTCAATTACAGGGCAACTTCCTCCGGCGAATATTCTTTCACGTTCACTCAAAACTATAGCTTTTACATGGCTGTAGCCGCAATGAGTGAAAATGATCGCGGCAAGGTATCGGTATTGTTCTTGCCATGGTCTACCACGCCTCCGCAATCACCGGCGAACCAAAACGCACAATGATGTGCTGCAAGTTTGCTCTTGGCGGAGAGTATACCGCAGCTGCAGAATTGGCCTATTGGAAGGCTGGATGCCTTGTAGTTTGAAAATTGCAGCACTTTTATAGGAGTATGAAAAATGGCAAGTCTATACAAACAGCGTTATACCAAAAGAATCCCCGAGGACGGGGAGATAGTAACCGTCAACGGGCAACAGAAAGTGCGGGTTACCGCAAAAGATGGCAGGGCTAAGCTCTACGACTGCGTAATCGGACGGGATGGACAACCTCGTATGGCTGGCTATTCCACCACGTGGAGCATATCGTACAAAGACCCTTACGGAATCCGCAGGGTACGCACTACTGGCTGCCGGGACAAAACCGCAGCCCGGGCGGTTCTGTCGAAGATAGAACAACAGCTCGAGCAGGTAAAATCCGGCATTATCGGCAAACACGAGCTGGAAATGGCCCGCCACAGTGAAGCCCCGATATCGGTTCACTTTGACGATTACATGCAGCATCTTGAAGTAAAGACCATCCGTGGTCGGTCGCTCTGTAAGGACCACAAACAGGGTTTGAGACACCGCCTTGCGCAGATTATAGAAGACTGCGGCATTGAAACGCTTGAGGATATAAATGTCGAGGCGGTCGAACAGTGGATGTTGGATGCGAAAGAAGCCGGTAAATCGCCGCGAACGGTAAACACCTACCGCAGTGCGATAGTTACATTCTGCAACTGGGCGGTCAAGTATAAGCGTCTGTCAAGCAATCCGCTGGCAAGCTTGTTCAAGGCGGACGAAACGGAAGATATCCGCCACGCGAGACGGGCGATGACCAAAGAGGAAGTTGCCAGATTGCTGAAAGTTACGGAGCTTCGCCCTGTCGCTGAGTTTGGCCGGGCGGTTGTTAAACTTCCTCGCAAGAAAGGCAGACGAGCCGCTTGGACGCGTGAATCACTCACGTGGGATAATATCGATGCCGCGTATCAGAGAGGAGCTGAAGCCTTGTCAAAAGAGCAAGGCAAACATGCCTTGGAACGGTATATAAAATTCGGCAGGCTGAGAAAACTTCAATATCGCCTCCTGTTGACGACAGGCCTTCGCCGTAACGAACTCAAAGCCGTTACTCCCGACAGGCTTGTATTGAGCGGAGCTAACCCGCGGTTGTCACTTCCGTGCACCGCGACTAAAAACGGCAAGGCCGCGACGATTCCGCTTCGGCCGGAAATTGCTTCCGAACTCAACCGCTGGATAGACGAAATGGGCCTCTTTCCGACCGACCGCGTATTCGACCCGATTATTGAGATAAAGGTTTTCAATCTGGATATCGCCGCTGCCGGTATTGCCAAGCGGGACGAACGGGGCCGGGTGGTTGATATTCACGCATTGCGGCACACGTTCGGAACGCATTTGGCTCTTGCCGGTGTTCCACCGCGTACTGCGATGGCAGCTATGCGGCACAGCAAAATCGACCTGACAATGAACATTTATACCGACCCGGCACTATTGGACGTAGCTGGTGCGGTCAATTCCTTGCCCTCATTTTAGGAGAATCTTTATCATGGAACTGAACATCAAACTTACACGCAATGAGGCGGGACAACTCATTGACACTCTGGAATCTCGGTGCGAAGCGTACAGGAAAACGGCCGAGTACTTTCGAGGCGAAAACGACGGCGGCTATTTTCTGATTGAAGATGTCACGGATGAGCAGGAAGCGGAAAGTTTATATGAAATGTATCGCGCCATAATCGAAAAAATCCGAGGCCAATTGACGTAAATTTCTCCGCAATTACGTTACCGTTTTCAATCCGACCTCAGGTACACAATTCGGACAATAGTGCGCCTGGGGTATTTTTTTCGCGTTCTGGAATAATAAAAAAACTCGTGTTGGTCGGGGGAGGCCAACACGAGCATTGCCGTCGGCCGGGGAAAACCGACGAAATAGGCTTTCCGGCCGGGGGAAGCCGGAAATTGCCTTAACCACGCCAAAGGAGGAAAGGCGCGGTACTGAAAGGGTTCTGGTTAATTTTTGCGTTGGGTTTGAATTTTCTTAAGTTCCTTCCGTAATGTTTTGTTTTTCCTTTGAAGGGCAAATAATCGTCTAAAAGCAAATTGTCTGTCTGGAGGTAAGAACGGATACACCATTTTAAAAAAGATTGTGGACAACATAGAAAGAAAATAGCAAATACACTCTGAATTTCAAGGTTCTTCTTAAAATGCCTCCAATATCCCGTAACTGTTGGCGTTCGGTTAGTGGTTTGTATACGTCTTATCGCGTGCCTGTTGTACCAGATTCGGGGAGCCTGGGGAGGCGGAAAATCCAAATCAGGCGTTTTTTGGCACTTTTCCCTTCAACTCGTTTTCTTTTCGGGGGTTATGGTAGTGCCTTCATTCGCAGCGACTGCTCGGGTTGGCATCTTTAGGACTCATCAAAGGTCTTTCTGTTTTGTACCCAGAACTCGAGTGCCAGAACTTATGTCATACTCTTCGTACAGCTTCCATATGTCCCTGAATTGAGTGAAAATCCCAGCCTAACACAGCTGCCCGACCTGAAAAATTGCTTGCCTAGGTTTATTTTTTGTTAGTTTTGACGGTTTTATGCACTTTTATGCAAAGGATTTTAACTCATTAATATTACCGAACTAACAAATTTTGCAATAAGAGTTATTGAGAAATCTTGTAAAATTTTTTACAATGGAGTCCATCAATGCCAGATACCCAAGAACAATACGAACAGTTTAGAACGGCGATATTTCCTCATGGTAAAAGTGTTTATGACAAAGAATGCTTTGGGGCGGAATCGCAAGATCTTTTTTATACTCATATAGTAGGTAAAACCCTCCAAGGGGAGTATGATTATATTTTTGTTCCCGATTATGTTTTTTATGTTGGTAAATATCCTTCTGCATATATTAAAAAGGTAGAAAGCTTTTCTGAGCCTGATGTCCGAAAATGGCAGCAGTTTCTGTGGAACCAAGCGGTGGTTCCTTTTCTTATAGTGAAAACCCGCACTCAGCTTAGGGTTTACAGTGCAACAACTAAGCCTCAAGAAAACGATTCTGGTGAAACGATAGAGCAACTTCTTGAGACAACAGTAGATGCTTTGGATTCGTTAAAGGCTAGATTGGAAACTGGCGATTTTTATGCTGAGAACTTAGACAAGCTTGGCCGCGAAAATCGGGTTGATCAGTATCTTTTAGACAATCTAAAAGCTGTTGCAAATGAAATGGCAAAGACCCAGGGGGAGTTGAATAAAGACAATTTACAATTTGCGCATCGCTTTTTGACGCGAATTTTGTTTGTTTGCTATCTCATTGAACGGGGGATGATAAAAGGAAAGCATTTTCCAGAGCAAAGTGTTCTCAGGCAATTGCGTTCCAGAAAAGAAAGTAAGCCTTTCCTATTAAAAGATTTGTTGAAAAGCTTATCGACATTTACAGATCGCAAAGATGCCATAGTTTCAATTTTTAAATACGTTAAAGACCGTTTTAATGGTAGCTTGTTTGAAGAAAGTATTTCTTCCGAATCTAAGAAATATGGAAAAGAGTTTCTTGATTTGCTCCAAAAATTTCTTGAGGGACATGAAATTGCTTCCGGCCAATTGACTTTGGGCTTTTGGGCTTATGATTTCAGTGTAATTCCTATTGAAATGATCAGCTCTGTTTACGATGGTTTTTTGAAGAGTGAAGGGGAGATCGATCTGAACGCTGGCGAGGGTAACTCACAGAGTGAGGCCGGAGCTTATTATACTCCTCCTCATCTAGCAGAGTTGGCAGTTGACATGGCCTTAGAAGGCAATAAGATGCCAATCCATGAATTAACAGTAGTTGACCCTGCCTGTGGTAGTGGTGTATTTCTTGTAGCGATGTTTGGTCGGATGGCACAGAGCCTAAGACAGAAAATGGGCTATAAAGGCAAAAGGATTAGCATTAATTGGGGTAAAGCTGTTCTAAGATTGTTGCCTAGAATTTATGGAATTGACATAAATCCGACAGCGTGTCATATTACTTGCTTCAGTTTGTATTTAGCAGCCCTTGAACAAATGTCTCCTATGGATGTTGAGGATTTATGGGCTGAGGGAGAGAAATTCCCTTCTTTGTTGCTTGATAAGCTCAACAGAATAGAAGCCGGTAAGAATATTATTCGAGGCAATTTTTTTGATAAAAATATTCCTTTAACTAAATCTGATTTTGATTTGGTTGTAGGTAATCCGCCATGGGTTAGCCGTAGAAAGCAGAACGATGGATTTTTTGAAGAATGGGTTTCTCTGAATAAAGAGAAACGAAAGAATGTTCTTGCTCCAGATAAACAAATAGCCCATGGTTTTATGTGGCGAGTTATTGATTTTTTAAGTGAAAAAGGCGAAGCATGTCTGTTGCTTCCTGCCAATGTGTTTTTGAACAGTCATACGAACTTATTTCAGGAGTATTGGTTGAAATCTGTCACTCTTGAGCGTGTAATTAATTTTTCCGACCTTAGATTTGTTCTTTTTAATGGTGCCATTCATCCTTGTGTTGCGGTTCTTTTTTCAAAGAAGCCCTGCGATGATTTTGAAAAAAAGGTTCGCTATGAGTCTCCCAAAGTTGATGTTCGTAGTCAACAGGGAGGGCCTGTTTATATTCGAGAAGAGGACACTTCCTTTTTGGCCATGAAGGATTTGTTAAAGGCTGCACAAAAAAGGAAAGCTTCCGAAATATGGAAGGGGCGATATTGGGGGACATGGTATGATAGTCGCCTGCTTTCACGTTTGGCAAATATGCCAAAAATAAGTGATTTATCTGATAGAGCAACAAAAACACAATCTAACAAGAGATGGATTCATGGGCAAGGAATACAAATAGCAGGTAGTGATAAAAATAAAGCTTGGTGGAATAGTGAAATTCCTTTTTTGGATTCAAGTAAACCGTATGAGATTTCTATACCGGAAAAACTTCCAACAGCAAAGGAAGCAGGAATACCGACGCTGGTTCATAGGCCAAGAACGCCCAAATTGTTTTATGGTCCAAAAGTTTTGATGACAAAGGGTAGCCAACGAGTCATTTATACTTCCGAAGACCTTATTTTTAAGGATACTTTTACTTCGTTTACTGCTCTAAAAAAAGAGGATGCGGATAATATCCGTTTTTTGGCCGCAGTTTTCTCTTCGGATGTGACTCAGTATTATCTTTTTCATTCGTCTTCCAATTTAGGGATATATCGACCTCAGATTTTTCCTGAAGATATGTTGGCGATACCCTTCTTTTTACCTTCTGATGCCCCTGATCCTGCAAAGGCGAAAGGTATAATCAAAGAAGTGTCCCAAAAAATGGAGCTCTTTGAGAAAGAATCTATCTTGAACAATGGATTTGGCCAAGAAGAGAAAGCGGTAAGCCTTCGGCGTGAACTTGAACCGTTGATTCGTGAGTATTATGATATTAATGTTTTTGAGTCTATGCTTATAGAAGATACTGTCAAAACATTGATTCCCAGTGCAACTCCGTCTAGAACGAAAACGGATATTCCAACCCTTAGGCCTATTCAGCAAGAAAGTATTTTTGTCTATTCGGAAGTGCTGTGTGATGTATTAGCAGGATATTTTGGCAAGAAAACTATTGGAGAGAATTGTAAAGCCCCATTTTCTGCATCTATTTTCCATGGTTATCCATACACCATTGTGCAATTAGAAAAGGTGCCAAGAGCAAGGAAGATAAGAGCAGGTGTCAATTCTGAAAAAATGAAAGAAATTTTGCATTGCCTTGAATCTATTTTAGAGGAACAGGTTGGTAGTTTTACTTTTTGTAAGAATATCAAAGTTTTTTATGATGAAGCTCTTTATATTATTAAGCCGTCTCAATACCGTTTTTGGCTCAAAACCGCCGCGTTAAATGACGCTGATGAAATAATGAGTGCTATTGTTGTTGCTAAAGAGGGGGAGAAGATTTGATGATAGTTGGTAAAGGTGAACTTACAGCCTGGGCAAGCCAGTTCCCATCTTCTCTTTTACATCGTGTTTTTGAGTTGATATTTAGTTCATGGGCTTCTTTTGATATAGCAGAGGATCACCTGGAAGTTCCTATAACGAAAAGATTTTGTGAACATCTTTGTAATAATAAAAATAGAGAATATCATTATTTTCGTATAGAGCCAGAATCTATTGCTATTGATAAGGATTTTAAAGAGACTGGTCGAATTGATTTAAAATTTATCCATTGTGGCAGTGGGGATGAGAGAGTTTATTTTTCATTGGAATGCAAACGCCTGCGGGCTACTAGTGGAAAAGGAAACTTTAGCACGTTATCATCAGAGTATGTAGATGAAGGTATGGCTCGTTATGTTACAAAGCAATATGCTGAAGCTTTAAATAAGGGTGGAATGCTTGGATATGTTATGGATGGGGATGTAGTGCAAGCAGTAGAAAATGTGAAGAAATCAATCCATAGTAAAAAGGCCATCTTACGAATGGATGAGGGTAGCTCATTCAGAAAATCCAAAAAACAAAAAAAAGTATATGAGACACTACATGCTCTGAAAGATTTGCAGGAACCTTTTATAATATATCATTTGTTTTTACCAGTTTCGGCAGCTTGATAGTAATTTCTTTTGGGCTTTATGTCAGGATACGCATAAAATGTGATACTGTACCTTGATGGACTTCAAGAACTTCACCGCTTTTTTATCTCTTGACAGGATGACCGATATTTGTGCTACTTGTCATTTCGTCTCTGGTACATAGGGCAGTCGCAATTCTTGGTAAGCTTTGGGTAAACTGGGGGCGTTGCTTAATTATACCCTTGATTTTATTGCTTGAAAATGAGCAGATGTCAGCTTCCCAAGCTGGACGTCGCCGGTTCGAATCCGGTCACCCGCTTAGATGATTTTGTGATGGCTGGATAAATATAGCAGTCATTTCAGTCAATGTTTTCAATGATTTTATGAGCTTATCACTTCTCGAAAAAATGTCAAGCAGAGATTTTTGACGAGTCGAAAAATCTCTCTCGGTTGCTTCGGGCTGCATCTTTTGTCTTCCTTTTATCACACGTATATGTAAGCCAGCGCGTAAGCGCAGACGTGTTACGTTTCCGAAAAACTAATCCAACTCATGGCCACCGGCTTTCTAGTCTGTAATCCGATGGTTCATGTCTTTTGTTTTTCTTAAATTGTAGGCTACGACACTGGCTGTACGGCTTGATTGATGATTGTCATTTGCTCTCAGTCTGAACCAGCGAATATTGGACACGCAATTCTCCACGCACCAGAATACAAGGAAAACATCGCCGTTTTGCAGCCAAACGAGATTCGGGAAATCGAACCTTAGCGTACTCATTTGTTCGAGTTAGAGGACTTGAGACGGTAATTGTCTATAAAAAGCCTCTGATGCAGCTTAACAATGCGAGACTATGCCAGGATGGAATTTTCAGGAGGCACAACTGTAGATTGGTCGACTCCCGCCATTTTCGCTATGTCATATTGCCGCGAGTAAATGCTTTTTTGTGAATTAAACTCAAATATTCCAGGTTTTGGGTGATTAAGCCCTTGACATTTATCATGCTATTGATTGCAAGTATTGCAGAATCAGCGGGTTATGGTTGTAAATGAGCTAAAATACTGAAGTTGTGTAAGACCGAGGATATTCATCTTTAGTCAACGTTACTCAAATTTAGTCAAATTTTTGTCTCACTGTACCAAACCTCAACGGCCTGATGCTTTCCAATGAATAAGGAGTTTTCAAATGCTGAAAACACTCAATTCAACGGAAGGCCTGCGGGTCTTGATGTACGCTCGTTACTCAACCGACAAACAGAACGAGCATAGTATTGACGCTCAATTTGGAATGCTGCGGGATTGGTTGGAGAAGAACGGGTGGCGTAACTGCCTGATAACCGAGCTTTATGACAAAGGAATCTCTGGGGCAGAGTCAAGCCGGCCTGGTATCGATGAACTCAAGAATCGCATTGAAGGCTGGCAGGTGGATGTCATCATAGCCGAGGACATTGCGAGATTTTATCGCGACGAGATTTTCTTCGGCCTTCTCGTAAAACTTGCAAATGACCACAATGTGCGTGTCATCACGGTCAATGATTCGTTTGATTCAACGGATGAAAAAAGCAGATTGATTTATTTGATACAGGCTACGCAGCATGCGTTGTCCAGGCAGGACACATCCAGACGAATCAAACGAAGCAAGCTTGAGCTGTTTAAAAATGGTTATGTCAATGGCCCTGTCTGCCCCGGTTATTCTCGTGTGCCGGTCAATCCGGTAAGCGAAGGTTTGCAGAAAGGCCCATGGAAAGATGTACGCGATGACAGCAAGACACCGATAATTCAGCAAATTTTTGAGCGTGTTGCCCGTGGTGACAGTTTGGAAAGTGTCGCTGAATATGCCACGCAAGCCGGCATGCCCAAGCACAAGACACACTCCAGGTCACAGAAATGGAACACGCAGAATTTTTACAATTTTATTCGCAATCCAATTTATTATGGTCTTGAGCGATGGCGATATAAGAAGGTTTTGAAATCTGAAACGACTGGCCACAGTCGCCCTGTTCGAGCTGAGGATGATTATGTAATGTATCGTGATATGCCGCACCTGGCACATGTCAGCAAGGCATTATGGGACAAGGCTAACGCTGTGATTGCCAATAGGTGTACGCACAACAATAAGAAGACAGGTCGGGATAATCCACGCTTCGGGGTCAGTTTGAAAAATGACCCAACCAGGCTCGGGCCCAAACTCAAATGTTGGATATGCGGTGGTACTCTTCGCAGAAGAGGCCCGCATATTGACGGGATATATTCGCCTGCTTTACCTGCCGTTCCTGATATTCACATACTTACGGATCATCTCGGCATCAAGGCCCACCTGTCAACACAGTAACCCTCTGCCCAGAAATGATTGTCTCAATAACCCTAAATATTGTACCGACGTTACAGATTTATCATTCGCTCTAAAACATCGCGTGCCTTCAACGCAATGCCATCCGGCACGCTGATTACGTTCACAGGGCTGCAGGCAGCAATGGAGTCAAGCGACCAGAGCAGATGAGGTAAATCTATTTTTGCCATCTGCACGCATCGTGTCCCGCTTTCAGCAAGACAAACTATGTTTTTATCAGGATGCTGTCGTGCCAACCGTTTCACGAGATTTATCTCCGTTCCGATTGCTATGTGCGTACCGGGTTTCTCGGCATCTACGTAACGGATAATCTGAGTTGTGCTGCAGACCTTGTCGGCTGCCATCACAACCTCATACCGGCATTCCGGGTGAACGATAATTCGCGCGTCCTTGTAATCTCGGCATACCCGAGCGACATCACTCAATGAAAAATTATCGTGCACATAGCAATGGCCTGGCCAGAGAATGAATTTGACGCTATCAAGTTTTTCGGGAGTAAATCCTCCATCTGGAAGTACAGGGTCATACACCGCACAGTCATCGGCTGTGTATCCCATCGACACGATCGTATTGAGCATAAGATGTCTATCCGGCAAACCCAGAATTTTGTCCGCGCCACCACCACCTTGCGATAGTGGAGTCAGTGCCCACTCGAATACACGTTTGACGTTAGCGCTCGTGCAACACGCACCACCCCAGTCAAACGTCAGTGCTTTGATTTCCGCCGATGAATTCACATATGACACCGGTACAATTCGTTGTCCACCGTGCAATAAACTTTTGATTTCACATAGAGCGACTTCAACATCACCGGCAGCGGCCATATCTGACATTGCACAACCTGCATACATATTCGGCAAACATACCCTTTGCCTGCCGGAGGAAAGTATATCAGCGGACTCTGCCATAAACCGCACGCCGCAAAACACTATGAACTCAGCCTCTTTCTGCTCCGCCGCCTTTTGAGAAAGATACAGACTGTCGCCTACAAAATCGGCAAACTGTACCGTATCGTCGCACTGGTAATGATGTGCCATTATGCACAGCCGTTGGCCAAGCGCAGCCTTGTGCGAGCATATTCGAGCAACTAGTTCCTCTGAATCAATTTCATAATATGATTGTTCAATAGTTGTCATATCAAACCTTCTGCCTGAAACGTCTGTTGAATGATTCCGCCAACAACTCAGCCGCAAAACGTACTTCATCTTCCGTGTTGAATCGGCCAAAGCTGAACCGCACAGAAGCGGCTGCCGCATCTTTGGTAAGACCCATCGCCAGCAGAACGTGATTTGGACTTATTGCGTCCGTTCCGCACGCAGCCCCAGCCGATGCAGCAATTTGAGGAATCGATTTCAAAATTTCGCGTGCATCGAAAGTATCGAAAATAATGTTGCTTATGCCCGGCAGCCTCGTGACCATGTGGCTCAAAATTTTGATCTGCGGAATTTTTGAAGTGACTATCCGTTCAAACATATTCCGCATGGCAGAAATTTTCGCTGATTCTTCAATCATGTTCTGCGATATTATTTCGCATGATTTGGCGAATCCGACTATGCCAGGCGTGTTTAGTGTTCCGCTGCGCAGGCCACGTTCCTGACCGCCGCCATCATGTAATGGCGAAATACGCACTCGTGGCGAACGGCTGCGAACTACAAGTGCTCCAACACCTTTTGGACCGTAAATTTTATGCGATGAAACCGCCATTAAATCAATACCCATTTCTTCGAATGCGAGCGGAATTTTTCCAAACGCCTGTGTAGCATCACAAAAATACGGCACACCACGACGCTTGCAGATTGACGCGATATCAGCCACAGGATTTATCACGCCTGTAACATTATTCGCCGCCATCACACAGACCAGAATCGTGTCTCTACGGATTGCATCCGCAACCTGCGACTGGTCTATGACCCCATTCTCGTCAGGCCGCAACCACGTCAACTCAAATCCCATCCGTTCAAGCCGCCTGCATGGTTCTATGACTGCACTATGCTCAATCTGTGAAAGCACTATGTGTCTGCCACGTGGCGAATATAATTCTGCAACGCCTTTTATGGCAGAATTGCAGCTCTCCGTTGCGCCTGATGTGAATATTACTTCGCGCGGTAGCGCCCCAAGCGACAACGCAACTTCCGCGCGTGAAAGTTCCACAAGTTCGCTCGCACGTTTTCCGTAACCATGCGTAGTATTTGAAGAATTGCCAAAATCCTCAGTATAAACTTGCACCATGCGTGCCAGCACTGTCGGGTCAATCTGCGTAGTTGCGGCATTATCAAGATATGTGATTTTTTCTGCCTGATTCATTCGTACACCTTTTGTCATGGCTCAAGAAATTCAAACTCGTGCAAGTCGCAACATGGGCATGGTTCAATTTTTTCATGCGAAGTCGCATCGAAATACTGGACCCGATTGCTCCACATGTCCAGCTTCATAACATGAGGGTTGAGCATTTCATCGCAGCCGCCGAGATATTTTATCGCCTCCATCGCCTGAAAAGCTGCTACTGCCGCCACCGCAGGGCCGAATACTCCGCTCTGCGCACAACTGGAGTCATCGCATTGTGCAGGCGGATAATCCAGCAGACACCGCAGACAAAGCGTCTTTCCTGGAATTATGACCGCCATCTGTCCCTCAGCACGCACAGCCCCGCCAAAAATCCAGGGCATGCCGTTTTTCACGCAATAATCATTTATTATGAACCGCGTCCAGAAATTATCCGTCCCGTCAATAATCAGGTCTATCCCATCAGTTAAATCGAATATGTTGAATCTGTCCAGTTTTTCGCACGCGGGTTCAATTTTGCATTTTCCGTTAATCTGACGCAGATGATTTCCGGCAACATCAGCTTTATACATGCCTGACTGCGCGTCCAACTCATCATACATCGCCTGCCGGTGTATATTGCTTATCTCAACCGTGTCATAGTCAGCAAGCCGCAAAAAGCCAACACCAGCACGCACAAGAAGCTCCGCAACCCATGAACCGAGTCCGCCAACTCCGACTATCAGCACGCGACTTTGGCCCAGTAACTGCTGTCTCGCGTCGCTCCAGCCGTCAAACGCAATTTGACGCGAATATCTCTCTGCAATTGACGAACTATTGATAATCATTAACGATTTTCCTCCGTCGCTTCGCCGGCAAATAAAACTTCATTCGATGACCCGCTGCGAAAACCGGCAAGGTCAAACGTGACATAAACAAATCCGCTTTTTGTAATATATTCCGTAATTATTGCGGCATTGGACAATAGCTGTTGAAAATCGGCTTTGGGTACTTCAATTCTCGCAAGCGTTCCGTGATGTCGAACCCGCACATGACTGAAGCCAAGGTCTTTCAAAAAATTTTCAGCCTTTTCTATATTTGTAAGTTTTTCAGCCGTTATTTCGTTGCCATACTGTACGCGGCTGGCCAGGCACGCCATTGCCGGTTTGTCCCACGTCGGCAGGCCCATTCGTCTTGACAATTCACGAATATCCGACTTGGTAAGCCCTGCGTCAAGCAAAGGACTCTGCACTCCGTATTCTGCGGCAGCTTGCATACCAGGCCGATAATCGCCGACATCATCCGCATTTGCCCCGCTTAAAATGAAATCAAACCCGCGTGCAGCAGCTAATTCTTGTAATAATTTAAAAAGATGGCGTTTGCAGTGATAACATCGACGTGGCGTGTTGGCGACATATTCATCATCGGACAATTCGTTGGTAACTACCTCCATCAATTCCACGCCGATGTCTTTTGCAATTTTACGAGCTTCATTCAATTCGCGTTGTGGCAAACTGTGCGAAATTCCAACAGCAGCCAGTACATTTTCTGAGCCAAGCGTTTTGCAACACAACGCGAGTAAAAACGTGCTGTCAACACCGGCGGAAAACGCCACGATTGCCCGCTGCATCTGCCTGATGATTTTCACACATTTTTCGCGGCGTGATATCAGAATATTTTCATCCGCATTACTCAATCCAGCCACCTCCCAGCAAAATATCATCACGATATACAACGGCGGCCTGACCGGGAGTCACACCAATAATCGGCGAAGTAAATTTAACCTCAAAACGATTTTCCGGTAAAATCCTGATATATGCCGGCACGGTTGCATGGTGTGCACGCAACTGAACTTTTGCTTCAAACTTCTGCGGCAAATCGCAAAACCAGTTGGAATTATTCGCGAACAGCCCGCCCATATTCAATGTTTCACGAGGACCTACCCATATTGACGCATTCTCTGGATCTACACGAGTGACATACAATGCTTCGGCTGCGCTTACACCAATTCCACGTCGCTGGCCTATGGTGTATTGTGCTGCACCATCATGATGGCCTACGATTTTTTCGGCAGTATCATAAATATTGCCGGCCCGCATGGAGTCCGGCCTCATGCGGCGCATGAAATTCGCCAGGCCGTTCTCTGCGATGAAACATATGTCCTGACTTTCGGGCTTGTCGTGTACCGGCAATCCAGCAGCGAGGGCGATTTGTCTTATCTCAAGTTTGTTTGTGAAATTTCCCAGCGGCAGCAGAATGCGCCCAAGCAAATCAGGCGACAACGCGAAAAGCACATATGACTGGTCTTTATTCTTCGCGAAAGACCGCGCAAAACAATTACCATCGGCGGTTTGCACAACGCGCGCATAATGGCCGGTTGCGATGTAATCAATTCCTGCGTCATCAGCAATTTTTGCGAGATGTCCGAATTTTAGAAGTACGTTGCAATGAATGCACGGGTTGGGTGTACGCCCCGTGGCATATTCATCAGCAAAATCCGACATTATTTTTTCAAAATATCCAGCTGCAGGTATTTTTAACAGTCGTATTCCAAGTTTGTCGGCAACGGCTGCCGCGTCCCACGCATCCTGCGGCGAGCAGCATGTGCGCGCGGAACAATCCTCCGCAGGTCTTTCCATGCAGAGGAATGCTCCGGTTACTTCAAATCCGCGTTCAAGCAATATACAAGCAGCGGCGGCAGAGTCAACTCCGCCGCTCAATGCCACCAGCACTTTTTTACCGTGCCCGTCGTTATCACATACATTTTCTATTATATGTACTCTCCCGGCATGCTGTATCACGCCGCAGAAACTGCCGACAAGGCATTGGCAGCATTCTGCACAGTTCTTCGTTCATTCGGAAAACCCGCAAGATATAGCGATTTGTTGCGAGTCGCTGCAATCTCTCGAAGGTCTTCCAATGTTGACAGAATTATATTATTCACACGACCGAACTGCGCCGCAGCCAATCGCGAACTGACCCGATATGCAAAAAGCACATCACGAATTTCATGTATGAAAAAATATTGTACGTTCATTTTTGTTTCTCCTGTGTACGATGTTCAAATACGCCTTGCCGGTTACACAACCGGCCTGCTTGTCAAAATGTTCAAAACATTAATGACAGTAACACATGGAGAAACACATTCGAAAAAAACTGCTGCGGCGCAATCTGCTGTTCAATCCGGCAAAAACTGCCGACGAGGCAGCCTTGTCCCGTAGTTGTTCCAGATTTACTTGTTGCAGATTACGCCGCATTTCACACTTTCCTTAACAAACTCAAGCCTGTGAGGCCTTGAGTGCCTGATCGAAATCGGCGATGATGTCTTCCACATCCTCAATGCCTATTGACAGGCGGACGAAATCCGGCGATACGCCAGACGATGCCAACTCCTGTTCCGTAAGCTGCGAATGCGTGGTCGACGCAGGATGAATGACCAGTGTCTTCGCATCGCCGATATTAGCCAGATGGCTGGCCAGTTTGACGTTATTGATAAACTTCACTCCGGCAGCCGCTCCGCCGCGAATACCGAAACCTACGATTGCGCCGAAACCTTTTTTGAGATATTTTTTGGCATTCTCGTGCTGCTTGTGCGACGGCAGGCCGGGATAGTTCACCCATTCCACCGCTGGATGATTGCTCAACCACTGCGCCACCTTGAGCGCGTTTGAAGAGTGCCGCTCCAGTCGAACGTGCAACGTCTCCAGTCCCAACAGGAACAGGAACGATGCAAACGGGCTTTGCGCCGCGCCGGTATCGCGAAGCCAGTGCGTGCGGATGTGAATGATATATGAAATGTTCCCGATTGGCTTGAGGGCCTCGGTGAAAATTGCGCCGTGATACGCCGGGTCTGGTGCGTTGAATTCAGGCCATTTCTTCGGGTTATCGGCCCAGGGAAATGTTGCGGCATCGACAATCGCGCCGCCGATATGCACACCATGACCGCCGATGAATTTTGTGGTGGAGTATACGACGATATCAGCGCCATGCTCGATAGGCCGGAAAAGATATGGCGTGAGTACCGTATTGTCCACTACCAGCGGCAAACCTTTGGCGTGTGCGGCGTCGGCTATCGCTTTGAAGTCGGGCACGTCGTTCTTGGGGTTGCCGACTGATTCAATATAAACCAGCCGCGTATTTTCATCCACCAGCGAGGCTATCTGTTCAGGATGTGCAGGGTCGAAGAACCGCACTTCAATTCCGAGTTTTTGCAGCGTGTGAACAAACAGAGTCCACGTGCCGCCGTAAATATTCGTAGAGCTGATGAAGTTCTGGCCGCTGTGTGTGATGGTCACTATCGCCGCTGTTATTGCAGCCTGTCCGCTGGCAAATGCCAGGCCTGCCGCTCCGCCATCAAGTGCGGCAAGACGCTTTTCGAGCACGTCGTTGGTGGGGTTCATCAGGCGAGAGTAAATGTTGCCGAATTCCTTCAACGCGAACAGATTCGCCGCATGGTCGGTGTCATTGAAGACATACGATGCCGTCGCATAAATCGGTACGGCACGGGCCGTAGTAGTTGGGTCAACTACCTGTCCTGCATGCAGGGCAAGCGTTCCGGGATGATAATTGTTTGAAGTAGTCATGTTAAAATTCCTTTCGTGCAAAAGTTTTTTGGACTTCGAGATGCCCACACGGGTAACTTTCACCACGAAAGTTTTCTTGCCCGATTGAAGGCCTCATCAGTCCCTGTATGCCGCCGCGTTTTACCGCGTTGGCTGAGGGCTGGTATTGGCACCTTTCCTCTTTTCATTCTCAGAGGCAGGTTGTCGTGCGGTCATTGGGCCAGTCCCCTCGCGCACTCTTGATGTTCGTTTGAACCGCGTAAAAATTATTTATCTACATATCATTCTGCGTTCTCCTTCTGTCGTCAGGCGGTTATATCTGCAAAAAGCGGTGAGGACAAATACCGTTCGCCGAAACTCGGCACTATAACTACTATCATCTTGTCGCGATTTTCCTCGCGTGCTGCAACTTTGGCGGCTGCTGCCAACGCAGCTCCGCTGGATATGCCCACAAACAGGCCTTCATGTTTCGCAGCCAGTCGCGCGAATCCGATAGCTTCATCCTGGTCAATCTGAACAACTTCATCGATAATTTTCAGGTTCAGCACTTTGGGGACGAAACCCGCGCCTATTCCCTGTATCTTGTGCGGGCCGGGTTTTATTTCCTGTCCGGCAATCGCCTGCGAAAGCACTGGGCTTTGTGCAGGTTCAACTGCAATGGCTTTGAACGACGGTTTGCGGGATTTTATTACTTCCGCGATACCCGTTATAGTTCCGCCCGTGCCTACGCCACTTATCAGAATGTCCGCCTTGCCGTTGGTATCATTCCAAATTTCTTCTGCCGTCGTGCGCCGGTGAACTTCCGGGTTGGCGGGGTTATCAAATTGCTGCGGTACAAAAACATTGCTGTCCGAGGCTGCTATTTCCAATGCTTTTTCAACAGCACCCTTCATACCTTTGGCTGCTGGCGTAAGCACCAGTTCCGCACCAAGTGCCTTGAGGACTTTGCGGCGTTCAAGGCTCATGGATTCAGGCATGGTCAACATAAGTCTGTACCCGCGTGCGGCAGCTACGAATGCCAGAGCGATTCCTGTGTTGCCGCTTGTCGGTTCCACTATAAGCGTCTTGGGCGTAATTTTGCCTTCGCGTTCAGCCGCTCGTATCATCGCCACGCCGATTCTATCTTTGACCGACGCGAGGGGATTACGGCTTTCAAGTTTCGCCAGTACCGTCGCGTTGCTTCCTGCTATTCTATTAACTCGCACCAGCGGGGTGTTCCCTGCGGTCGAAGTAATATCACTATGAATGATCAACATTTCATCAGCCTTTCAATATGCTCTGCACGCGCCGGCTGATTCAAGCGAAATGGCCGACATGAATCAGCACGGAACGCATGCCGAATCAGAACTCATATTTGAACTGTAAAAACCATGCGCCGTCTTCAACGGTGTTTGCCAGATTTCCGAACATGCCCCATCCGCCTACGACCGTCGCGTGTTCGTTGACTATCCAGCTGACATCAATCGCCTGCCAGTTGTCTTCATCGCCGACAAGCCCGGGTATCTTTTCGTACGGGTTCGCCTTCTGACGAAATTCATACGCCACGAGCAGCCAGTTCGTAGGCAAATACGCAACGTTACCTTCAAACGTCCACGAGCGGTCATCGCCGAAACCCAGGAAACCCAATTGCGATGCCGAACTGTTACGCAGACCGGCAGACACAATCAAAGGCCTGTTGAAGGTCAGCTTGTCAACTATGGTCTTGCTTGCTGTTATCGTATAATCCACACCGCTGGCACTTTCGTAGCCGATAGAGCTAAGCGCACCGCCAAGCTTGCGATTTACACTCCCTATGCCGTCGTTAACCTTGAAGTGAACGCCGCCGGTAATAGCCGGAAGGAACGGTATCCCGAAGCTGTTCTCTTCAAGCAGAAGGCCGCGAATGTTGAAGTTGTGCAGCCATACCGCGTCGTCATCTATCGCGTCAACGCCGGTTGCTTTTTGAATATCGTGGCCTAGCGTGCCTGTACCGAAACGGTCTACGGCGTAACCAAGTTCAACGCGTCCGAACAGCGTTTCGGTGAATGTGAACGCCTGCAAGTTTTTCTCGCCAGCCACAACGTTTGAAAATGCCGCTGCCGGAAGGCCGAATATCGTGCCCTTTTTGCCGGGGTTCACCAGATAGGCCATCGGGGTAATCGCACCGCCGCCGTAACCTTCAATAGTGTGGAACGGAAGCGGAGGAGCTGGGGCCTCTTCTGCCGGAGCAGCGTTTTCTTCCGGCAAATTACTGCCACCGGTAACTTCCTGCTCCTTGTCTGCCAGTGCTACGACTTTGTCCAGCCATCCAGCCGGTTTTGCCGATGCATCATCTTTTTCAATGTAATCGGAATTGTAATTCTGAACCCCATCATTACTATATGAGGAGTACGACTCGTTCTGCTTTTGCTGTGCAACGCCAACCGAGGCGAACAACAAAGACGAAACTACCGCCGCTAAAAAAATCTGCCATAACTTCATTTTCAATCCTTTCAAAATGTGGTGACTGTTTTCACCAAGTTGTATTGTTGTTTAAAATTGGGGAATTACCTGCAGCTGGAATCACACGATTAAACTTGCCGCAAGTGTCAAGACTTGGTATCCGGTCGGGCTAACATTTAACCGGACTGTTGGGATTCCTGCGAAACTTCATGTTTCGCATTGCCATCAAGCTGCCGGCTTGGTCTTTGCGGCTGATGTTTATTCGAGTTGTAGCTGTGGGTGTATTCATATCATCACTATCTTTATGCGGATAGTGTACATTATTCCGTTTTATAGTCAACTAAAATCATGATGATTTGAAATATTTTATAAAGCTCTAATATAAAAGCATTTATAGATTTATTTTATAATACCGTGGCAATATATTTGAAAAAAATATTGCATTGTTGACAAAATTGGGGATAATTATACATGTTGAACTGAGGTTTAGCGGAGAATACTTAATTGAATCTGTCGCAAAAATGTCAATATGCCGTTCGTGCAATTCTGGAGCTATCCAAGAGGTATGGCCAAGGTGCCGTACCGTCGAGTGAGATTTCTGAAAGCCAATCAATACCGAAACGTTTTTTGGAAATAATTCTCAACGAACTCAAGCCGACCGGCTTGGTTGATTCACGGCGAGGGGTGCAGGGTGGATATTTTTTGAATTGCGACCCCGCTGAAATTACTGTCGGCAAGGTTATACGCATTGTTGAAGGTCCGCTTGACCCGGTGCGTTGTACCGGAGATAAGGAATCGGCCGACTGTCCCATGAAAGGTAAGTGTTCGCTGATTCGTCTGTGGGATAAGGCTCGGCTTGCCGTTGAACACGTTTACGACAGTACGACTTTTAAAGATTTGGTAGAGCAGGATAAAAATCTCAAAAACAATCACATTCAGAATTATTCAATCTGAAATCGTCGGCTGTTTCCATTCTCTATCTTTTTTCACACATGAAAATGGCAGGATGATTTCCTCTAGTCTGAAAATCATCCCACCATTTCATGTCGTTGCGTCAAGGATTTTACGCCAAACCGTAATCAGCAGCTACGAACTTGGATTTGTCCAGTTCTGGCATGATTTCCGCAATAAAATCGTCCTCTTTGTCCGGCATGGACTCAACGGTGCTTTCCACGATGTCCAGGAACGGGATTTCCCTATCTTCCAGCTTCAGATCGCCGGCTGCGAATGATTCGCGGATTCGTGCAACCGCCGTCAACGCCACATTTTTACCGGCGGCGTAATAATTCGGAGATTCGACTATCGCTTTGGCGAACGCTATGGTGCTTTCCGGCGTAAGCACATACGCCTGCGGGTCAAGGTACGCGTCCGAATCGACCAGCCATTTTTGAAGCGTCTTCGCTCCGTCATGACCGTCCGCGCTGGCTTGATTCATCAGGCGGCAGTCGTATTCGAGCTGTTCCATGTAACACGTCGGGGCCATCGCGCCGAGCAGCTTGATGTTCTGCACGGATTCGTTGCTCCAGACGTCACAACACGCCGCAGCGATATTCCCCACCGGGCTGAGATGCGCGCAGGCGGCCGTCTTGCCCTCCATGGCCATCGGGTATCCCGTAATGGCTTTGAGTATCGGGTTTTCGTACCCGCAGTCCTTGCCAGGGCCGACTGCGCCGCATTCATACGCAACCAGTGAGCGTACAGCCGTTATAGGCCTCACTATCGCCGCGAACACGCGGGGTATGAGCTTCTGCTCAGCCATCACCATGGCGGTGTTTCCAAACCCGCAGGCAGTGTCGCCGGCTGCGTACACGTTGTATTCCTTTGCGATTTTGACGATGTGCTCCCAAAGGAAACGCATATCGCGCACGCCCATGATACACAACGCGAAAATAACCCCGCGAATGTCAGCCATTGTGAGTGCTTCATCGTGTACTTCTTTGCCGCCGACAGATTCGATACTCAGCAGTTCCGCGCCGGTGGCGGCACACCGCCTGAACGTATCGAGCATGTCTTCCCACAGTTGGCCGCTGCGCATTACCGGCGGGCGTACCATTTCACGCGTATCATTTGGTGTCATACGGAGTACGCTTTTCAGGCCGTGCTTCGCATGCGCTTCTTCCATCGCTTCCACGAGTATCCGCGATATCTCACCGCCCCATTCGGGATTCTGCGTCATAGGCGGAAGAAGTTCGCATTCAATCTGCACGCCTGGCGAATACAGCTCTGCCGCGCGATGCAACGCGCCATGTATGATGTTCCTGTAATGCTCGGTAGCTTTCGGCCATGTTGATTTATCAATAATCATAGGTGGAAGCGTAAAATTCAGCTCAGGGTAAACCTGTCCGCCCCCAAGTACCATGCCGTGCCTTGTGGTCAGCGGATGCGGTGAAACCCCAAAGAGCAGGTCATCCACATTATCAATTGCCAGTTTCCTGTATTTCATATCATTCTCCTGAAGTAAAAGTTTTCCGTCAGCATTCAACACTGGAAATATTGTCGCATAAATCAAAAAAAGCGTCTTGTGAAGCTGCGACTATTTTTGGTAAAATGGTAAGATAATAAAAAAGGATGCTTAATGCCGAAAAACCTTGCAATCTCCGAGAAATTATTTGAAAAACTGCGTGCCGAATATCTTCGCCAATGGGGAATAACGTTGACCTGCACAAGCCCCGCCGGTGATATGGTTTGCGGAAAAGTCCCTTGCTCCCGCGAAGGAGAATCTTTCGCGTGTCGCAGCCTGCGGGCACAGGCAATAGAAGAAACTCTCCGCTGGGGTGAACCTACTGTGGTTTATTGCGAAGACAGACATCTGCTCTGGGCTATGCCAATAATGCATAATGAAGTCGTAATCGGTGGACTTCTGGCGTGTACGACTGAACGCAAAGTTCTGACCATCCGCAAAGACGGTTCTCTGTTTAATCTTCGCGGCGCGTGCGAATCACTGCGCATCATGTGCGAAAGGGAGAATCTTACCAACGCATCAGCACTGGCTATCGCGCGAGAAAAATATCAGGCCGAGCAGCGGCGTGCATATGCCATTCACGATTACAAAAACGTGTCCCACTCCAATCTGCGTGAGCTATATCTCCGCGAAGAGCCGGAACTGTTTTCAGCTATCCGTTGCGGTGACAGGCGTTCCGCGCAGGAAATTCTCAACCGTGTTCTGGTGGGAATTTATTTTCACGCCGACAACAGGTTCGAGGTGGTGAAAAGTTTCGTGCTCGAGCTTATTGTCAGCATGTGTAGGACAGCCGTCGATGCCGGCGGCGAACCCGAAGAACTGCTCGGCGCGAATTTCGCCGTTATGACCGCGTTGGCGAAAATAAAAGATGAGGAAGAATTGACCGCGTGGCTGACGCAGACTTTTGAGCGGCTATTCAGTTCCATCCAGAAATCACGTGCGAGCGATTCCAATTCTGTGCTCATGGACGCAGTTGCGTTTATGGAGCGTCACTGCGGTGAAAATGTTTCTCGCAACGACGCGGCGAGGGCGGCCCATTTGTCGCCGCAATATTTTTCATCGCTGCTCCACCAGAAATACGGCCTGACGTTTACGGAACTGATAGGCCGCATGCGCATTGACCGGGCAGCCGAAATGCTAGCCAACACGAATAATCCGCTCTCGGTCATAGCAATAGACTGTGGATTTCAGGATCAGAGCTACTTCACGAAAGTTTTCAAAAAGTACCGCAAAACTACGCCGCTGGAATATCGTAAAACCGCGATAAAGTGAACTATCCGGTTCGTGAATTCAGGAATTGATCGGCAAAAATTGTTTTTACTATAAACAACGATAAATCATTAGTCGTCCCTGAAAAAATAGTTTTTCTTCGGTGAATAAAGGCTGGACGATGTGAGAATATGGTTTACAATTTGCAAGGTTTTCATGGATGAAAGCCCGAAACCTTGCAAAATGGAACCGCAAAATGAAGCCGAAATCCCGCATCAAAAGTCAGTTCGACCTCTTCCGTGCCAACTTCAACCAGATTCTCAA
>CAZIAZ010000049.1:0-19100 GCA_964536835.1 uncultured Planctomycetaceae bacterium
TCGATGGAATGTATCAACGCCGTCTCCTCGCCGCATACGAACGCGCCTGCACCGAGACGGATTTCAATATCGTAACTGAAATCGCTGCCCATGATGTTATCGCCGAGCAGCCCGTGTTTGCGGGCACTTTCAATCGCAAGCTCAAGCCGGCGAATTGCCATCGGGTACTCCGCGCGTATGTAAACGAAGCCTTTATGCGCGCCGATGGCGAATGCCCCGATTATCATGCCCTCTATTACGCTCATCGGGTCGCCTTCGAGCATGCTTCTGTCCATAAATGCGCCAGGGTCGCCTTCGTCGGCGTTGCAGATGTTATATTTCACATCGCCGGCTGACGCGCGGCCCAACGCCCATTTTTTGCCCGTGGGATATCCGCCGCCGCCGCGGCCGCGAAGTTTCGACTCCGTAACCTCGTTAATGACCCAGTCGGGATTGTTTTTGTCCAATACCCTGGCTAACGCCTCAAATCCGTGGCAGTGGATGTATTCTTCTATTGATTCGGGGTCGATGATGCCGCTGTTACGCAATGCTATGCGGGACTGTTTGTTGAAAAATGCCACGTCGCCGAAAAGGTCGAAAAATCGTTGGGCTATCGGTTCGTCCTTGACGCGGAGTTCTTCGACTATTTTTCCGTCCCGCAGGTGTTCCCGCACGATTTTTGCGAGGTCTTCCCTGCCGCACAGACGGTAGACAATCTTGGCCGGCCGAACGAGCATGAACGACGGCTGGTCGGACGTCTCGCGGCGGCAGAGCCCGAAACAGCTTGCCTGGCTGGCGATGACTTCGCCGTTGTTCAAGCCGACTGCTGCGAGCTGTTCATTGAGCGCCTCGATAATGTCGCCGGGGAAATTCTTTCTGCACCGGTCGCTGGTGCAGAAGAGCAGGTCGTACTTCACAAGCGGCGAGCCGCTTTTGTCCAGGATGGCATCTTCAAGCGGCGTGCCGCCGAGGATGTGCTGCGTGAATATGCGATGAACGAGTTCCCTGTCGACGCACTGATACTTGACGGGAAATTTGCCGGGTACGATTACGTTTACAATCGGTTCGCAACTGCATCGGCCGGTACAGCCGACTTTATGTATTGCGATGTCGCTGCGGCCGGAGGCTTCGACGTGTTTCTTGAATTCCGAAAAAACTTCTTTGGCGCCGGCGGCGTTTTCACATGTTGCCGAGCCGACCTGGATGACTATTTTATTTGCGAGATCCCGTTTTTCCATGAACTGCCGGGCTGTACAGGCCAGTTCTTCGTACCTTTGGAGGATTTTACCGTTCATGGCAGCCTTTCATTTGAATCAGATTTGAGGCAGCACACCGATTATGCCTGTGCAGCCTTCTTATGTCAATTGTAGCCGCTTGCGACGATGTATTCAAATTCGTGCCGCTTTTTGATTTTTTTAAAATTGAACGATTCTCAAAAAGAAAATTCTTTCGAAAACCACTTTAATGCGATGTTTCGCCGGCAGTATGTTTTCGGTAGGTATTCTTATGGTTGCAACATTTATACGAAAGGCGTAAAATTACGCACTTTGCGGCTGGAATGCGGCGTTATAGGCGAAACAGGAAAACATGCTGAATAATGGCTGAAAAACTGGATAAAATACGCAATTTTTTATTGGATATGGATGGTACGCTGTATCTTGGCGGCCGTCTGTTTGAGGCTACGCCCGCTTTTCTGGCGGCGATTCACGATTCCGGCCGCAAACTGCTGTTTCTTACCAATAATTCGTCCCGCAGTACGTTTGAATATCATCAGAAACTCAACGACATGGGGCTGGCCGCGTGCGAAGATGAGATTTTCACGTCAACGCGGGCGACGATGATTTATCTGAAAAATCACACCGTTTACCGGAAACTGTATCTGTTGGCTGTGCCGACGGTTGAAGAAGAATTTCGTCAGAACGGTTTTGACGTGACCGACGAATCGCCCGATGCGGTGGTATTGTGTTTCGACAGGACGCTGACTTATGACAAGCTCCGCAAGGCGTGCGAGCTGATTATGCGCGGTACGCCGTATATCGCTACGCATCCGGATTTAGTCTGTCCGACGGAAAATCTGCCGATACCGGATGCCGGTTCGATTATCGAACTTATCAGAGCCGCCACCGGCGGAGCGATTCCCAAAATTATCGGCAAACCGAATAGCGAGATGATTGACTCGGCGATGGAAAAACTCGCCGCCACGCCAGCCGATACCGCTATCGTCGGCGACAGGATATACACGGATATGGAGATGGGGTTTCGGGCCGGCCTTACGACGGTGCTGGTATTGAGCGGCGAGGCGAAGCGTGAACATCTGGACAGCCTTGCACGACAGCCTGATTACGTCGTCGAGTCTGTGGGTGATTTGACGGAAATACTCAGAAGCTGCGCCGGATTCCGTAAAAAACTTTACAAAAGCGATGACGGCGAATAGCCGTAAAATTTTCTGAACGCCTTCGAGAAGTATAACGGGTCGTCGTAGCCGCATTTGGCGGCAATCTGCTTTATCATGAAATTGCCGCTTTTGAGCATTTTTTTCGCGGCTGCCATCTTTGCAAGTATTATCTGTTCCTGCACGCCTGCGCCGAATTCCCGTTTGAAAAGGCGGTTTAAATAGCATGTCGAAACGCCTGCCATCCTGGCAAGGTAGTCAACGTTCAGATGATCTGCATAATGGGTGTTGATGAATTCGTTAAGCGATTCGAGGACTTCTTTGTATTTGTCGCAGCCGGCCGTCTTGTGCTGCTTTGACGATTCATCGAGCTGCTTTGCGTAAAGCTCGGAGAGAACCGCCAGAATATTGACGCGGATTTTCTTTATGCGCATGGGCGTGAAATCTGTTCCGCCGTTCTGCATCAACTCCTGTAAAAGGCTGACGTGAGGCGAATTCAGTGAACAGTTCATGAAGGTATGCCAGCCGTTATTTGGTTTGTGATTGCATGCGAATGCTATCATCGTATGCCTGGAAAAAGTCAGCCACAACAACGTATATCTGTCGCGAGCCGACGCGCAGCCTTCCACATGTTCCACGCCTGGCGTAATTGCGGCAAATCGTCCTGGCGAAAGCACATGCCATCTGCCGTTCATTTCTATGCACGCCTTGCCCGATACCGGCAACGCCACTTCCAGATATGCGTGTCGCTCGCAGATTTTTGAAAAAGTCTTACGGCTGCGCGGAAAATTTTCGCTGCCGTCGCCGGCTGGATTGGTACATCCCGACAAATCGGAATTGTCCGATGTGAGTAATTGAATTGCTGACCATATTGGTGATTCAGACGCATTCATATGATATCGATTATAGACCGATGTACGAATTTTTCCATGTTTTTTATTTTGCCGGCATTTTCTGCAGTCGAGGTCAATAATGCATAAAAACCGGAAAAATGCTTCAAAATATCAGCCGTTCAGAATTCTGCATTAAAACAATCTCCACTGACGGCGGTGATTATTCTTGACGGCAGGGGGCAGAATGGGTAAAAATCTGATTTCCGGTAGTTTTTTGAGACTGAGTACAGTCTTGCAACGGGTTTTGGGTTATGCTGGCCTAGTTGGGGCTGACAGATACAAATTCCAGAGCAATAGAGATTAACGTACACTATTTTTTTCTATGACAGGAGTCACAAATGAAGATTTACTATGACAAGGACGGTTCGCTTGAGCCGCTCAAAGGTAAAACAGTTGCCGTTTTCGGATACGGCAGCCAAGGCCACGCACATGCCAACAATCTGCGTGACAGCGGAATTAAGGTAATCGTTTCGGAACTTCCCGGCACTCACAATTACAACCTGGCCAAGGAAGCCGGTTTTGAAATCTATCCGGCTGCCGAAGCCGCCAAGAAGGGCGACCTGCTTATCATCACTCTCCCCGATGAACTGCAAGCCAAAATTTACAAGAGCGACATAGCTCCCAACCTCGCCAAGGGCAAAACTCTGGGCTTCTGCCACGGATTCAATATCCGTTTCGGCCAGATAGTTGCTCCTGAGGGCGTGAATGTGATAATGATAGCCCCCAAAGGCCCGGGCCATACAGTCCGCAGCTGCTTTGTTGAAGGCAGCGGCGTGCCGTGCCTGATAGCCATAGAAAAAGACGCCGGCGACGCCAAGAAGATAGCCCTCGCGTGGGGCATTGGCATTGGCGGCGGCAGGGCTGGCATTCTCGAAACCACGTTTACGGAAGAGACGGAAACAGACCTCTTCGGCGAACAGGCTGTGCTTTGCGGCGGATTGACCTCGCTGGTGAAAGCCGGCTTTGAAACTCTGACCGAAGCAGGCTATCAGCCGCATATCGCCTATTTTGAAGTTCTGCACGAACTGCTGCTCATCATCAAGCTGATGACTGAAGGCGGCATGGATTACATGCGTTACAGCATTTCAAACACGGCGGAATGGGGCGACCTGTACGTCGGCCCGAAGATTGTGGACGCGCATGTGAAGGAAAATATGAAGAAGGCTCTCAAGGACATTCAGAGCGGCAAATTCGCCAAAGAATGGCTGGAAGAATGTGCCAAGGGTAAGCCGAACTTCAAGGCTCTCTACGAAAAAGACCGCAACCACCCAATCGAAGTTGTCGGCAAAGAGCTTCGCAAAATGTTCAGTTGGATGGAAGCCAAGGAAGTGCCGGCTGACTAAGTGTGTGGCTAGGCGAGCTTTCTGACTAACGACTGTAAAAATAAAACGTGATACGGTTTTTTAAAAAAAATGCCGCATCACGTTTTTTTATGGCGAAATGTGGCTTTTGCCTGATTAGGCGTCTACAATGACAACATCCGGAAAAAATTGTAAAGAGTCGTTTTTTGCTTTCGGCATTACCGGCTTAATGTTATGATAAATCAACTTTTAACAAGGAGATACGACATGAAAAAGGTGATTTTGGGGCTCATGCTCCTGGGAGTGGTGAGCGGCAGTTCTTTTGCCCAGATTATGGGTATGGACGTCGATGACTCGAAAATGAAGGTCAAAATCCTCAAAACCGGTGCAGACCCGAAATATCAGCTCAAGCAGGATTTTCCAGCTGGTAAGTACAGAATGACCGTGGATATGAATATCAAGCAGTCCATGGTAAGTGATAAACAGCAGCCTATGCCGATGAACGTCAGCATGAAATTCATTGTTCTGGCGGATATATCTGATTATGACAAGGACGGCGTAAAAAGCCTGAAATTCTCATACGAGTCAGTTGAAATGGTGACGCCTATGGGCAGCGGCAAGGCTGTTCGCGGGCAGAAGCCGGCCGCCGACAAAACCGCAACCAGTCAGCCGGCTGGCGGCAATATGATGCAGATGCAGGCTGAGCAACTCGTCGAAATCGAAGGCATTACTGTCAAAATGGACAAAACCGGCAAGATTATCAGCATTGAAGGTGTTGAAAATATGCCAGGCGGCCAGGCGGATATGATTGCGAACCTTGTCAAGGATGTCTCAACGTCGCAGAAATATCCAGCCGTCGGCGTCGGCGGTGCGTTTGACGTATCCGCGGAAGCCGAAATGCCCATGATGGGCAGTATGCTCATAGATACCGTAACTACGCTTGTCAGCGTTGATAAGACCGACAAGGGTAACATCGGCAAATTGCAGTCTGAGATAACCATGTCTCTGAAGAAAGACGCCGCGGCTGCACAAAAAGACGATGCCGCCAAGAAAGATGAAAAAGCCGCTCCGTCAACCAAACCCGCAGATGCGGATGCTGAGGATGAAGATGAAAACGGCGGCGATGTCAACGCTCCCAAGCTTGATATGCAGATGAACATGAAGGGTGCATTCACCACTACGATGGATTTGGCGACTGGCCTCGCCATAGAATCCGTCGGTACTATGACTAATGATATGACCGTGCAAGCCGGCCCGCAGGGTGCGATGAAAATGCATCAGGTCATTGAAATGAAGATGACGACCGAACCGGTAAAATAACCAAACGGTTTAGAAGCTCTAAGTTTATCTGAAAATTTCAAAAAAGCGTGGCGGGCCTCTAAGCTCGTCACGCTTTTTTATATTTTTAGTGATTTTCGAGAATTCTTTGAATTCCAGGGAATTAAACAGGGTTTTGTTTTTCGGCGGTCGATTCTGCGAGTGCGTGCAGATTGTTCCAGCCGTATGCAATTTCCACAAGGTCGGCACTGCCGAATTTAACGATTCTGGAAGCTGACTTTTTGCCGCCCAGACGTTCGTAAAAACGGCACGCCGTGTTTTTCTCCAGTGCCCATAGAAACATCGAGTTAAAACCTCGTGCAATAAGTCGCGTGGCCAATTCATGGACTAATCGGCGGCCGATGCCCTGTCTCTGCCATTCTGCAAGTATGTATATGCCGTACAGCTCGCCTTTGAAAACAGGGAGACCGCCGCGTTCCCTGCCTCCTGACGCAAAGCCGATTATCCGGTTTTGCGGGTCTTCCGCAACAAGAACCGTTTCATCGCTGCCGGCGGCGAGAATTTTTCGCCACATTAGTTCGCGTTTCTCATACGACATGTTCGCTAGTACGTCATCGGGCATAATGCCTTTATAGGCTGTTCGCCATGTTTCGACGTGCATTTCACTGATGCCGGCCGCGTCGTCCGGAATTGCCTGCCGTATATGTATCATTTGTCGATTTTCTGTATTATTTTGCGGTTTATGCATGTGAGGATGGCTTTTGCGGCAGCCTGGTCTATGTTGGTATCGGTAGCTACGCCGAACATGATTTTCCCGTCGTCGAATTTCAAGCCGACGTAAGCCATCGCCTGTGCGTCGGCGCCTTCGCCGATAGCCTGTTCATGGTAACTTTCGATTCTGAATCCTGGCAAGCCGTCGATTTTCCGTATGCAATGTACGAATGCGTCGATTGGGCCATTGCCGCAGGCGTCAAGTTCAACGGTGCTGCCGTTGTCCCTGATTTTTACATGGCCGTTGATGTTGGTCGGATTATGCTCATCCGGCCGCGGCCAATAACCCACAAGCGAGAATTTGCCTGTGAAGTTCAGAAATTCGTCATCGAAAATCTTTTTGACTTCTTCGCTGGTAAGTTCTCTGCCGGCTGTGTCTGAAAATTTCTGAACGGCGCGGCCCAGTTCCGGCTGCATTTCCCGTGGAATGGCGAGGCCGTAGTCCTGTTCCAGCACGAACGCCACGCCGCCTTTGCCGGACTGGCTGTTGATGCGGATTATACCTTCGTATTCGCGGCCGACGTCTGCCGGATCGATATGCAGGTAGGGCACGTACCATGTTTCCGGATGTTTTGCGTGGTCGGCGAGTCCCTTGCGGATGGCGTCCTGATGCGAGCCGCTGAATGCGGTGAAGACCAGTTCGCCGGCATATGGCTGCCGGTAATAAATTTCCATGCCGGTCAGCCGCGCGACCGTTTCGGCGATGTGCGGCAGTTTTTTGAAATTCAGGCCGGTCTCTATGCCGCGCGACGCCAGATTGTTAGCCAGCGTCACTATATCCACATTGCCGGTTCGTTCGCCGTGGCCGAATAGCGTGCCTTCCACGCGATCCGCGCCAGCCAGCAATGCCAGCTCCGTCGCAGCCACCGCCATGCCCTGGTCGTTATGGGCGTGAACGGATATTATGGTATTTTGACGATATTTGAACTGTTTGCAGAATATTTCTATCATGTCGGCGTAGTGATTCGGCGGCCGACGTTCAACGGTCGCTGGCAGGTTCAGAATTAAAGGCTTTGTTGGTGAGGCTTTGCCCCACGCTTCATAGACCGCAGTGCAGATTTCCAGCGAAAAATCCATTTCCGTGTCGGTGAATTCTTCGGGACTGAATTCTGCACGGATGTCGCTTTGCGGCATGGCGTCGGCTAACTGTCGAATTTGAGTTATCGCATTGACGGCCATTTCCAGCGTCTGCTGACGGGACATGTGCAAAACCTTCTCGCGATGCAGCGGGCTACACGCGGTATAGGCGTGCACGATAGCCCGTCTGACATCCTTGAGCGACTCGAAAGTACGTTCTATCAGGTGCGGCCGACATTGAACCAGGCCCATGATGAAAACGTCGGCTGGTATGAAATCTTCCTCTATCAGCTTGCGGGTGAAGGTGAAGTCATCATGGCTGGCTGACGGGAAGGCGATTTCTATATGTTTGAAGCCTATCTCGCAAAGCAACTGGAAGTATTCAAGTTTGGCTGACGGCGAAAGCGGGTTGGGCAGTGACTGATTGCCGTCGCGCAGGTCAACAGAACACCACTGGGGGGCTGTGGTAATTTCTTTACCAGGCCAATCTCTTTGGGCCATCTCGAATTTCTTCGGAGCTGAATACTTCGAACTCTTTTGCGTCATCTCTGACTCCTTACATTATTTGAAAAACAAAAAAAGCTTTGCAATCCGGTCGGACTGCAAAGCCTGTCAAAATTTTTTCAGGTTTTTTAGTCCGTCAGCGCAGCATAAGTCCAAGAAGGAGGGCTAGGGACAAATTGTTGCTCTGACGAATACTCATAACTGAAGTATAATCTACCAGCCGGCCGGATTACAAGAATTTTTTAATTTTTTTAAATCTGTCTACTACCGTATAAATGTGCAAATCAGTTTGAGTTTGAAAAGTGAGTGAAAAACGCTATATTAAAGCGATTCTCAAAAGAAGATTCTTTTGAAAACCACTCTGAACGCTTTTGCGTTTTTTAGTGAAAAGATGCAAACGCAGTCCTGCTTTAATTAAATAAGGATGAGGTTTTAGAAATGTCGAAACGCTGTGTGGAATGCAAGGCAAAATGCTGTACCTATTTCTGTTTCCAGATAGATACGCCTGAAACGTTCGAAGCCTTTGAGGATATCCGCTGGTATCTGTGCCACGACGGCGTATCCGTACATATCGACGAGGATGACGACTGGTACATTCAGATAACCAACCGCTGCAACATGCTCAGCGATGACTGTCGATGCAGGATTTACGATGATAGGCCGCTGATTTGCCGCCAGTATTCCGCCGATAATTGCGAGGGCAATCCTGAAATCGGCGAAGATTACGGCTATAAGCAGGAGTTCAAAACTCCCGGCCAGCTGGATCGTTATGCGTTCAGGACGCTTGGCAGGGCTGAATATGAAAATGAAATGATATCGCATCGTGCCGGGCATGCCGGCGTTGCGCCGAAGGTCATGAAGGCTGAATTGCTGAAAGCCGGCATGCTGCCGCGAAAGGAATTTTTTGACAAAAATCAAGCCAGGGTGAAAAAATGAAATTTCAGGCCGTCAAGGGAACGCGGGATTTTTATCCCGAAGAAATGCGTGTGCGAAACTGGATAATCGACGCATGGCGAAAAGTGTCCGTTCGTAACGGCTTTGTGGAGTACGACGCGCCGATATTCGAATATCTTGAGCTTTTCACCGTCAAGAGCGGCGAGGAGATAGCCGAGCAGCTTTTCAATTTTACCGACCGCGGCGGCCGCAATATTGCCATCCGGCCTGAAATAACCCCCTCTCTAGCCCGCATGATAGCGGCGAAGATAAATTCGCTGCCGCGGCCTATAAAATGGTTTTCCGTGCCGCGTGTCTGCCGCGCTGAACGGCCGCAGCGGGGCCGTCTGCGTGAATTTTTCCAGTGGAATGTTGATATCGTCGATGAAAATTCCGTGCAGGCTGACGCGGAGTGCATTTACGTCTGTATCGATTTTCTGCGTGAAGTCGGCCTTACGCCGGCTGACGTTAAAATTCACATCGGCCATCGGCCGCTTATCATGGCAATGCTTCGCGGCAGAGGCGTAAGCGATGAAAATATGGACAAGGCGCTGCTGGCGCTGGATAAACGGCCGAAAATTTCACATGAGGCGTTTGTGGAAATGCTGGAAAACGCCAACCTTGCCCCAGCCGGTATTCAGGGCGTCTGTGAATTTATGGATACGTCGTCAGCCGACGCGCTGTCGGTACTTGACACTATAGACGGCATGGAAGAGCACAAGCGTAATCTGCGTGAGCTCGGTGCGGCGCTTGAAAATATGGGCGTCGGCGAATATGTGACTTTCGACTGGCACATCGTGCGAGGGTTGGCGTATTACACCGGCGCAGTTTATGAAGCACTTGCCGCCGGCGAGCGTGCGGTGGCTGGCGGCGGCCGTTATGATAAACTTCTGGAAATCGTCGGCGGGCCGGCTGCCAGCGCTACGGGCTTTGGCATGGGAGATGTTGTGCTGGGAATTCTGCTTCAGGAAAAGGGGCTGATTCCGGCGAAAATCCTCTGCGAATCGCTCGATTATTACATAATTGACGGCGGCGAGGGTACATTTCCGGCAGTGTTGAAACTTGCAGGCGAATTGCGATTGCGAGGAGCGACGGCGGATTATTCTTTCCGCAGGCAGAATGTCGGCAAGCAGCTCAAGGAGGCTAACCGGCGCGGTGCGAAAGCGGCAGTTATTGTGGAAAATCCTGATATTACCGCTGAGGGCAGTATTACGATAAAAAATCTTGCAACGGGAGAGCAGGCATCCGCCACGTCGGCGGAGATTCTGGGCAGGCATGACGGGACGTCGAATACATTATGAAGACGCATTCGAGGATTTTCTGCGGACGCAGGGAATTCCGTATGTAGCCGTCGATGACGATAAACAGACTATCTTCGGCAAGGCATCCATCAAAAGTTTTGACTTCGTCGTATATTCTCACGAAGGGCCGAATCTGATTGTGGATATCAAGGGCCGAAAATTTCCTGATGTCGCCACGGCGGGGGCGAAACGTTCGACGAGGGCGTGGGAAAACTGGATAACGCGACAGGATCTCGATGGATTGACGCGGTGGCAGGATATTTTCGGAAGCGATTTTCAGGTTGTTCTGGTTTTTGCATATTGGTTGCAGGGCAAGGTTAATACTAGCCCGTTTGACGATGTGTATTTTTATAATAACAGCTATTATGCGTTCATGGCCATGCCGCTGTCGGCTTACGTTTCCTTTGCCCAGCCGAGGAGTGAAAAGTGGCAGACCATAGCCGTGCCGTCGCGTATTTTCGCCGATAATGCCGTCGATATACGGCGGATGTTGAATGTCCTGTGATGGCCGTAAACGTTGGCTGTCTTCTCAATTCTTTTATTTTTGCCTGATGAGGAACAGATATGCCCCCGCAATTCGTTTTTGAAATGCATGACGTCTGCAAGAGCTATGGCGAGAGGCAGGTGCTGCGCGATATTTCACTATCGTTTTTCTACGGCGCCAAAATCGGCGTAGTCGGTGAAAACGGAGCCGGCAAAAGCACGCTGCTTAAGATAATGGCCGGGATTGATAAGGATTTTCAGGGTGAAACCCGACTTGCCCCGAAAATGCGGCTGCGATACGTCGCGCAGGAACCACAACTTGAGCTGGACAGAACTGTCCGCGAAAATCTACTTACCGCCGTCAAGCCCACGCTGGACATGATTGACCGTTTTAACGAGATATCCGAACGCATGGGCGACCTTGGGCCTGATGACGACATGGACAAGCTGCTCGATGAGATGGGTACGCTGCAGGATAAAATCGACGCGTGCGACGGTTGGGAGACTGACCGGCTGATTGATATTGCGTCCGATGCACTTGTACTTCCGCCGGACGATACGCCGGTTCGCCAGCTTTCCGGCGGCGAGCGAAGACGCGTCGCGCTTTGCATGGCCCTGCTGGAAAAGCCCGACCTGCTCCTTCTGGACGAACCTACCAACCATCTTGACGCGGAAACGGTGCAATGGCTGGAGGCTGCACTGCGGGAGTATCATGGCACGGTTATCATCGTCACGCACGACAGATATTTTCTGGACAATATCACCAGGTGGATACTTGAGCTTGAGAACGGCCTGGGTCTGCCGTTCGAAGGGAATTATTCATCGTGGCTGAAACAGAAGGCTGAACTGCTGCGGCTTATCGAGAAGAAAGAGACCGAGCGGCAGAAAACTCTCGCTCGCGAACTTGAGTGGATAAACACATCCGCCAGGGCTCGTAATCAGAAAAACCAGGCTCGCATCAATGCCTACGAAAAACTCTCCGGCCAGAATTCGTCCGACGCGCGCAGTGAGGTCGTCATACAGATTCCCGGAGGTCAGAGGCTGGGCGATAAGGTTCTGACGTTTCACGACGTTACCAAAGGTTACGACGGCAGCACGCTTATTGAAAAATGTTCGTTTGATTTGCCCCGCAATGCCATTGTCGGCGTAATTGGGCCGAATGGTATCGGCAAGACAACGCTGTTCAGGATGATTGTCGGTCAGGAACGGCCCGATTCCGGCAGGGTGGAAGTCGGGCCGACAGTGTCGATAGGTTACGTCGACCAGCACCGCGACGCGCTCGACGACGAACGGACGATTTTTGAGGAAATCACCGACGGCAAGGACAATATAGACGTCGGCGGCAGGGCAGTACCGTCCCGCGCTTATGTTGCGCGATTCAACTTCCGCGGGTCGCAGCAGCAGAAAAAAGTATCGGAATGTTCAGGAGGCGAGCGAAACAGGATTCACCTCGCCAAAATGCTTCGTCGCGGCGGCAACCTGTTGCTGCTAGACGAACCGACGAATGATTTGGACGTGGATACGATGCGAGTGTTGGAGCAGGCGATAATAGATTTTGAAGGCTGTGCCATGGTCATCAGCCACGACCGTTTTTTCCTTGACCGCATCTGCACGCATCTGCTGATATTCGAGGGCGACGGCAAAACGCAATGGTTTCAGGGTAACTTTTCTGCCTATGAAGAAAAAGTGCAGGCGGAAAATCCAGACCGTGTCGCCCATCGACGTGGGAAATATAAACGCCTGCGGTTACGATAGTTTTTTAAGTTAACAAAGAATTTATGAAAGCGATAAAAATCAGACTTCCATAGTTTCGCTTATGCCGTGGCGGCCGGCGAGGAAAATCGGCAGGGAGCTACCTATGATTTTTCGATTAGTCGTAAGGGCAAGTTCCGGCGTGTTGTTTTCGTCGGAAAGGTGGCCGATGCACAGCCAGTTCAGGCGGCGGCCATGATTTTTGACGAGCGTGGCAGCTTCATCGTTTGACAGGTGGCCGTGCGGGCCTGCTATGCGAGCCTTCAGAAATGCCGGATAAAATCCGCTTCGCAGCATGACAGGGTCGTAGTTGCTCTCCAATAGCAGGGCGTCGAGAGTTTCCATAACATCTGCCAGCCCTGAGAAAACATGGCCCAGGTCAGTCAGAATCCCCAGCCGCCTGCCCTCTGCCTCCACCACGAAACAGCAGCCGTCGGCCGCATCGTGCGGCGTGGGTACTGAATATATCCGTACGTCGCCGACCGTGAAACTTTTGCCCGACTCGAAATGTCTTATTCTGCCGAGTTGTCCAAGTGGACACCGGCTTGCCGCGGCGGTGAGCGTGGGGCGCGTTATGTGCATGGTCAAGCCGAATTTCCGTTGAAAAATCCCGGCACTGGCGATGTGGTCGCGATGGTCGTGCGAGATTATGAGAGCGTCAACCTCGCGGATATCTCCGCCGGCGTCGGCGAGCCTTTGTTGGGCACTCTTGCCGCTTATGCCGGCGTCGAAGAGCAATTTTGCTCCGCCGGCTTCTACGTATATGCAATTACCGTTGCTGCCCGACTGTAATGAAACTATCCGCATGGAAGAATCATACCGCGCTGGCCGGAGTTTTGACAAAATTTTATGTCGAAATCTCGGATTAATCTGATATACTGCCGATTCTGTTTTGATTGTCCTTTTGTGAGAATCGCTTATGATAGAACTAGAAGACCTCGCCAGTACGCTTGAAACCCTTAGCGCCCGGATTATAGCTATCCGGGACTCTCTTTGACTTGCCGGCTAAAACTGCCCGCATGCAGGAGCTTGAGACGCTCATGGGTGCAGCCGGCTTTTGGGACAATCAGGAAAAGGCTCAAAAAATCGTCAGTGAACTCAAAACGCTGAAGGCTGTTGTTACGCCTATATGCGACATGCTTGCGGAAATCGATGATTTGAAGGTGTTGCATGAACTTGCGCTGGAGGCAGCCAGCGAAGACGATTTGCGCGATGTCGCGTCGCAGGCAGACAAGGTGGCTGGCCGGCTGGAGAATCTTGAGCTTCGTACGCTGCTCTGCGGCGAGCATGACAGCGGCAACTGCTTTTTCTCCATTCACGCAGGGGCTGGCGGCACGGAAAGTTGCGACTGGGCGGCTATGCTGCTGCGGATGTATCTGCGATATTTCGAACGTACCGGTTATGCCGTGGAGGAAGTTGACCGTACCGACGGCGAAGAAGCCGGCATTCGCTCTGTAACCATGAAAGTTACCGGACCGTATGCGTATGGATATCTTTCCTGCGAGCGCGGCGTACACAGGCTGGTGCGAGTAAGTCCGTTTGACAGCCAGAACCGTCGGCATACCAGTTTTGCCAGTGTGGATGTATTGCCGGAGCTGGAAGACGTCGACATAGAAATCGACTGGGATAAAGACGTACGCGAGGATACGTATCGCTCCAGCGGCGCCGGCGGCCAGCATGTTAACAAAACCTCGTCGGCGATTCGTCTGACGCACCTGGCGACGGGCATAGTCGTGCAATGTCAGAATGACCGCTCCCAGCATAAAAATCGTGCCGAAGCCCGCAAAATGTTGGCTGCCAAGCTATACCAGAATGAGCAGGCTAAACGCGATGCGGAATTGGCTAAGCTGTATGGCGACAAGGGAGAAATAGCATTCGGCAGTCAGATACGTTCATATGTGCTTTATCCATATCAGTTAGTGAGAGATGAGCGGACTGATATTAAAAATGCGCATACCGACAGGATTTTAGATGGCGAGATTCAGGAATTTATAGATGCATATTTGCGTTATCGTGCCGCCAAAAGTGTTAAATAATAGCCCAACACTTTAAAGCATATAACATATAAAAGATTTCTATCCAACGGTAACCTGTTATAGTTGGAAGATTTGACACAAGTTTGCAAGTTGGCGATTTTGGCCGTCTTATTTGTGGTTTTTTGTTTTTGGGCTTGTTTTTTCAGACCGATTTCATTATTTTACTCGCTCCGATTTATTTTATAAGATTTTTGCTTGGTTAGCCGCAATTGTCGTTTTTGGGATTGGCGGGCTAGCCGTTAAGGGGAGATAAATCAGGATTCTGGAGAGGTGACAGAGCGGCTGATTGTGACGGTCTCGAAAACCGTTTAGCCGAAAGGCTACGTGGGTTCGAATCCCACCCTCTCCGATATATTAAAAGTGTCGATTGTAACCATTGAATTTACAACAAGTTATAAAAGTTTCTCGATTCTTTACTCCCTGTTTGCCCTCAAGTTGCCCTCAAAATGCCCTCACCACCCTCTCCGACCTTATTTGCCCTCGAATTTTGCAAACCCCATATAGTATTGTGACTGTTTCCGGTGTATAGGCGGGAAAACGAGAGGATCGAGTTGTAGTTACCTCAAATTCTTATTACAATCTTGGCACTGTTAGATGCGATATTATTTCTCCATTTAATTTTAAATCAGATCATGTGATCATCAAGGGAATTAAGGAATGTCACATTTCTCAGAGCCATATATTCGGGATGTCCTTGCTTCAGATTTGACGGTTCTTGAACCTGGGCTGGAGCTTTTAGGGGTTGAAGTGAGACTAACGAACCCAATTGGTTCGCCAGGTAAAATAGATATTCTAGCAAAAGATTGTTATGGCAACCGTGTAATAGTTGAGATTAAGCGTAGTGACCAAAGTGCACGTCAAGCAATTCATGAAATTCACAAATATGTGGCTCTTTTTCGTTCTCAACATGGTTTGCCAACGAAACGTATTAGATGTTTTGTTGTATCAACCGAGTGGCGAGAGCTATTAGTACCTTTTTCTGAATTTGTCGCGAATTCAACTTATCAAATTGAAGGGCGACAACTTGTATTAGACAGTTCTGGCAAGATAACAAAAGCTGAAAAAATTGAGCCAGTAGACCTTAGTGAGGGGGTGTCGTTCTTTTTAGCACACAGTGTGCTCTTATATGTAAAAAAATCACGACGCGAGGCACAAATTGCTGAATTATCTGCCAAATTGAAAAATACGGTAGTTCCAGGCTTCATCATTATTGAAATAGATCGAATTGATGGCGATCCTCGTGTTATATACCCGTATGCCCTATACATAGTGTTTTCTCGTCTTGATGCTGAAACTGAAGCTGCTTTTAAAAACAGCTATTGTGACAATTATGATTATAAATGGGAAGATGTTGAAGATGTATTGTTCGATGATCATTGTATTGCAGAAATACTTGAACCTATTGACCTTTCATATGATGATTTCGAGATCGGCAATTCTGAAAAATTGCACACAATATTAGAAAATGGTTGGAGCGTTATAAATGTTCACCGATTTGGTAATGTACAATCTAATATTGCAGCGTCAGATGATGAGCTTATATCAAGGTTAAAAGGGGCTGAAGGAGAAAACATTGCTGTCTTTACTCGGGTGACTCGTCCAGAATTTCACCTTGATTGGGCTGACATAAAAAAAAGAGCCAGAAATTCCTTGCTAGGGAATTGTGCATGGACAGGTGGGTTTGAGTCTTTTTGTGAGAATGTTGATAAACATTACAACAAAGCCAGCGTTGCTATTCACATTTATAATCCATTAAAACTACCCATTACCTTATTTAAGTATGCATTTCGCCAAGATGCCAGATATGTTCCAAGTATGGAGCTTATAGCAACTGATGAGTCAACTAATCGCATTTTGATTTACTTAGGTAATATTCTTTGGGATGGTAATACACATCCAAAATTGTTATCTGCATTAGAGTGTTTTGATGAAGGGCTATGGGGTTTTTTGATGGCTAATCATTTTAATGAAGCATGGGATCAAGACGAAAAAGTAATGGAGGCTCACGGACTTAAGTATGTAATAATTCAATTAACTATCGAGAACAACATTGCAAAGCAGACTCTGTTATACCAAGAAGACGGTGAATTAGTAGAATATCCAGAACCACAATGTTTGTTACAACTGGATAGATTTTGTGCTGAAAACCAAGAGTATCTTATCGAACTCATAAATGAATTTAATAGAATGTCTAGGGGATTATAATCATATATTTTTGTAATAAAAAATAGTGATATGATAGCTCAATTATAAAATAAGATAGTAATTGAGATTTTTTTGATTTTAGCATGGGTATTTGTTTTCGCCACCCTCTTCGCCATTATTTTCCCTTAGACTTCGCCAGTTCCATCATCGTATTGTAGCTGTCTTCGTCGTGGAGGTGGTAATAGAGGTTGAGCATTTCGGAGTTGCTGTGCCCCAGCCATGCAAGGGCTTTGCGGTGTGCTACCCCGTGATTGGCACAAATACTGGCGAAGTGATGTCGGAAAGTATGCAGTTTATATTGTTTCGGATTTTCGAATTCACATTCACGGCAAAGATGTTTTATACGGGCAAGAGTTGCCGTTCATTGATTTTCGGTAGAAGCAGGCCTTTTGCCTGTTTGAGGCATTCAAGCAGTTTCCGGATTTGAAGGTAAAGCCCTATTGGGGCAATCATTTCTGGGCGGATGGGTACTGTGTTGATACGGTAGGTCTTGATGCAGAGATGATTCGTAAGTATGTGCAGTATCAGGAACGGCATGAAAAGCAGGCAAAGTTGCCGTTCTGGAAAAAATAGTAAAACCGTTTGGAGTTGCGGGACAACTCCCAAATGTAACAGGACGTAAATTGTTAACGCCCCCTTCCAGGGGGCATAAAGCAAATCCACGTCCTATGGGCGTGGATTTTTAATATCTGGCAGGATAGTAGATGGTAATGAGTCTTACCGGCTGATCGCCTTCTACGATGCCGTGGTGCCTGGTATTCATTTTGATGTAAAAAGCATCACCGGGCCGAAGTAATCTTTTAGGCTTATCCTTGATTTCAAGCGTTAGATTTCCGCTTAAAATGTAGCCGGCAATATCACATTCCAATTTTTCAAAAACAGGCGGCTTTTTGGAAGGGTATATCTGTTCATCAAACATTTCTACATGTATATCTTCAGTTTTTTGAAATACTATTGTGTAGTATCTTTCGCCGTCGGTAGCAATTCGCATGTTTTCTCTAGTGTATATGGGCCCGGATTGTTCAGCAGGATTGCCTCCGAAGAAATTAGCCAGACTGGTATCAAGTGCTGAAAGAATTTTTTGTAAAGTAGTCAAGCTGGGAGAAGTCGTACCACGCTCTATACTGGAAATCATTCCTGCCGTAACTCCTGACTTTTCAGCTAGTTTACGAATCGAAAGACCGCAGCGGTTGCGAAGGGCTTGCATTTTTTGACGAGATTCCTGTTCCATTTTGATTTTCCTATGTTCAAAAGTTTACTCAAGATTATCTTACTATAACAACTCTATATATTCGATTCGCGTCAATAAACACGAACGAGAGAAATAAATAGTTGACAAATATATTTTATATTATACAATAGTAAAATATATCACATAGAAACTGGCGGCATGCACAAGCAAGAGTCATTCTTATCGTTTATTTTGAAAATTTAGGAGAATGGAAATGAAAAAAGTCGTTATTGCTGCGATAATTGGGGCAGCGACAGCATTTTTTGCTGCCGGAACGGCTTTGTCTGATACTATGAAAATTTCGCCTAGCGATGATACCTGGTTTGCAAGCTGGGGGCCGACTACTAATTTGGGTACACAGACAGCAGTGGCGGTGGGGCCTAATACAAGTACTCCTACTGGCATAGCCAGATCTGCGTTAAAATTTGATTTATCCGCAATTCCTGCCGGTTATAGAATAACCATCGCTACACTTTACATGTATACAAATACTGCGCCGGCAAGTACGACTAATTCGTATAATGTATATACCGTATTAGGTACGGATGCTACGACGTGGTCTGAAACTACCGCAACGTGGAACACTCCACAAGCCGGTTGGACTTATACACTTGCCGAAAGTAGTTCGGTATCCGTGACTGCTGCCGGCTGGTATCATTGGGATATCACCGCCACTCTTACGCAGGGCGCAATTGTGACATTGGGACTTAAGGCGACAGATGAAACGAATACTACCGGGTTGTCGCAGATAGCCCAGTTTTATTCTACAAATGCCGGGAATGCTGGATTGCATCGTTAATCTCTATGTGACCTATGAGGAAATCCCTGAACCGGCTACTGCCGCTCTGCTGTTAGTCGGAATGGGTTGTGTAAAAGTATTTCGAAAATTTTGTTAAAACTTGAGTCAGTTAAGTAAGAGGTGGCAGGATGAAAAGGTTTTATAGCGTAATTTCAGCCGTTTGTT
>CAZIAZ010000050.1:0-19062 GCA_964536835.1 uncultured Planctomycetaceae bacterium
AGGCTGCAAAAGAGCCGATTGCAGGCAGCCAAGGTTTTTGGGATAGGTTCTATAATGTTCCAGAGCATTTTAAACTTGATATGCGTCATTTCTGCTGGCTGCAACTTCGCACTGCTGCGTCAGGCTGCATCGGAATACGGGCAGTATTCCTGCTTCGCCTTCCTTGCATAGCTCGTTTCGCCAACGCATAAAATGTCGCCTCTCAAATTTAGAATGCTCTATGCATTACGGATTTGTTTTGCGGCTGTCACAGAACTTTGAGTTTTGCATGCAGCAGGACTAGTTTTTTCAGGCCGCAGTCTTTGAACATAACTTCAACGCGGGTATCCGGCCATGGCATGGAAATTCTGGTTACCTTGCCGCAGCCGAAACGCGGATGAGAAACGCTTGAGCCTTTCTGGAGTCCCTCGTATTCTATGGGGAATTCGTCCAAACATTCTTCGAAAGTTATGTTGTTGTCGTTATCATCGGTTGCGGTTTCAAAATGGCGTTTCTGCTTTGAGCGGGCCATGGCTTCATGGAAGTCGCTCCAGTCGTCGTCGAATATTTTTTTCTTGAGCGAAGAGCTGAATCCGCCGCCGTAGAATCCGCCGTGGCTTGACGAACTGGCTGGAATGGCAGTGGTTTTGTCATGGCGCGATATGAATTCCGTGCCGAGTTCGTCGAGAAATCTGGATTGTTGCTGCGGCTGACGCTGGCCGCGCACGGTTCTCAGCCGTGCGGACGTTATCGTCAAATCCTCCATTGCCCGCGTTATCCCTACAAACGCAAGCCGGCGTTCCTCTTCGATTTCCTTGTAATCTTCCATTTCGCCTGGTAGCTGTTCCCGCGTGAATGGCAGCATCTGTTCCTCTGCTCCGGCGATGAATACCACGGGAAATTCCAGGCCTTTTGCCGCGTGCAGCGTCATTAACATCACCGCGCCGTCCGAGCCTTCCCAGTGGTCTGTGTCGCTTACGAGTGAAACGCCCTGCAGGTAGTCAGCCAGCGTCGCATCCGGCCGTTCGGCATCGAAATCGGCTGCCGCGGAAATGAGTTCTTCCACGTTTGCACGAGCCTGCCGTGTTTCTTCATCTTTCTGCGAAAGCATTGTTTCAAGTCCGCTCAGTCGGAAGACGTCTTCCATGATTATTCGTACCGGCCGGTCAAGGCTGGCAGAGAGTTGAGAGATAAGTTCGGCAAAGACGGTTACTTTTTTGCCGGCTGAGTTTGAAAGGTCGGCTGAGCCTGCGTTTCTGGCGGCGTCGAAAAGCGATTTGCCGTTAGCCGCCGCATATCCGTAAAGCCGGTTTATGGTTGTTGCGCCTATGCCGCGCGGCGGAGTATTTATGATTCGTTCGCAACTCACGTCATCCGCCGGATTAGCCAGCAGTTTGAGATATGCGAGCATATCCTTGATTTCTTTGCGGTTGTAAAACTCCGTGCCGCGGGCGATTTTATATGGTACGCCTTTTTTCATGAAAGCGTCTTCAATCACGCGTGACTGCGAATTGACGCGATAAAATACCGCAACGTCGCAGTAATTGCCGCCGTTTACGCGATATTGCTCGACGCGGTCGGCGATGTATTGGGCTTCGGCTTTTTCGTCGTCAAGCAGGATTACCTTGACATCCGCTCCGCCTTCCTTTCTCGTGAACAGTTTCTTTTCCTTACGGTCTATGTTATGAGCTATGAGTTTTGCGGCGGCGGTCAGGATGGGTTTTCGCGAGCGATAATTTTCCTCAAGGCGGATTACGAAGGCGTCCGGATAATCTTTCTCGAAATCGAGTATGTTGTTTATGTCTGCGCCTCGCCAGCGATAAATGCTCTGGTCAGGGTCGCCTGTTGCGCATATGTTCTGATGCCTGTGCGCCAGGGTGTGTGCGATTATGTACTGCGCACGGTTGGTGTCCTGATATTCGTCGATGAGAATGTACCTGAACCGGTCGGAGAGATATTCGCGGATGTCGGCGTGGTCGCGGAGCATGAATGCCATCCGCATCAGCAGGTCGTCGAAATCGACGGCGTTGTTTTCCGCGAGAATTTTTTCGTAATGGTGATAGACTTCTGAAATGCCGCGAGTGTAAAAATCATGAGCCTGCGACTCGTAGGCTTTTGCGGTCTGCATGGCGTTTTTGGCGTTTGAAATGGCGGCGTGAGCGCGAGCCGGCGTAATGCGTTCACCTACATTCTCGGCACGCTCGATGGCTTTCTTGGCTATCTTCAACTGGTCATTGCGGTCATATATGGAATAGTTTGTTCCAAGGCCGGCCTGCTGCGGAAATTCACGAAGCAGCCGCGCACAAAGCGAATGAAACGTACATACCGTCGAGCCATAAGGCGTATGCAGGGCTGCTATACGCTGCTGCATTTCGCCGGCGGCTTTGTTGGTGAAAGTGATAGCCAACACATTGTACGGGTCTATTCCCTGTTGCGCGAGATAGGCTACGCGGCGGGTTATGACGCGGGTTTTGCCCGAACCGGCGCCGGCAAGCACCAGCAACGGGCCATTCATGTGACAGACCGCCTCACGCTGTGGGGCATTGAGGCCTTCGAGTAAATCGTTCATTTCGTTTTCATCTCCATCCGTGGCTTTCCATCTTACAATCTACACCAACAAAACGCAAACCGCCATTCGTCTACAAAGGGCATTTTTACGCAAATCATTTGCATCGTCAGAGAATAGTTCATATAACATATTTCAGGAACTGCTATAAATATGATGAATTTCCATGTTTTTGGTATAGGTTCTATATACGTTTACGCTGATGGCAACATTATAAATTATCGGAGTTTTTGATGAAACCGATACTTGAGCGGCTCAAAGCCGGTGAGATATTGTTCGTCGACGGAGCGATGGGTACGTTTCTGTATAAGCGAGGCCTCAAGCCTGGCGAGTGCCCTGAATTGTGGTGCATCGAACATCCGGATGTCGTAAAAGACATTCACATGTCATATCGTCAGGCCGGCAGTGATATTGTCGAGACAAATTCTTTCGGCGGCACCAGATATCGGCTGGGACATTACGGCTTGGCTGAACGGGTCAGGGAAATAAACCTCGCAGCGGCAAAAATCGCCAGAGAAGTCGCAGGCGATACGCAGTATGTGCTGGGCAGCGCCGGGCCTACCAGCGAATTCATGGAGCCGTACGGCAGCGAGACGCCTGAGGGTTTTTATGATGCGTTTAAGGAACAGCTTGTCGCTCTTGCAGACGGCGGAGCCGATGTTTGCATCATAGAGACGATGACTTGCCTCGAAGAAGCCGCCCTAGCCGTCCGTGCCGCCAGGGAAAATACAAATCTCACCATTATCGCGTCATTTACATTCGACCCCAAACCTGACGGCGGATACGTCAGCATGATGGGTGTTACGCCGGACGTTTTTGCGCCGGCGATGTTGTCGGCTGGCGCTGATATCCTGGGCCTGAATTGCGGAACCGGTCCGGATCACATGCTAAACATTATTAAAATGGTAAAGGCTGCTGCGCCGGATGCGTTTGTTTGCGCCATGCCGAACGCCGGCATGCCCGTGGCTGAAGACGGAAAACTCGTTTACAGGGAAACGCCGGCAATGATGGCGTCGAAAGCTGTAAAATTGGCGGCGGCTGGAGCGAATATCATCGGCGGCTGCTGCGGCACTACGCCTGAACATATCGCAGCTATGAAAAAGGCTGTACTTGGCCGTTAAAGCGATTCTCAAAAATGCCGCGTGAATGGCTTACCTGATTCGCGATTACTTTAAAAAACTGTTATTGTTTTTACCGGGATTGATGTATTTTACCAGCTTGATAGTTCTGGTATTTTGGGATTCGTCTTCCGAGTAAATCATTTCATCGACGCACTGGCGGCTCATGAACAGGCCGAATCCGTGTTCCTGAGAGCCGTCAAATGCCGGACTGGAAACGAGCGTGTTGACAAATTCGCCGCCTGAATATGTCAGGCGTATCTCGGCACGATTCATAAATGCGTCAACCCGCACCAGTATGCCGATTTCATTTTGACCGCTTCCGTGGCTGATGATGTTCGTTGTGGTTTCATTGCTTGCAACGAGAACATAATTTATAAACATTTTGTCAAATTTGCCGGCTTCTTCAAGCTGTTCCTGGATAAAATCACGTACGTCCTTGAGTATGTCCACCGATGACGGAAACAGCTTTGTCCTGCTCAGCAGAAGCGGACATTCGGTCTTCGGCAGAATCTTGACGGCTACGAATGTGAGGTCATCGTTGAAACTTACCGACATGGAGAATGAAACGAGATTTTCGTAAATTTTCTTGGTAAGCTCATTCGGCGTGACGGAAGCGTTGTTCTTGATAATGTCAGAAACACGTTCTGCGCCGAAAAGCTCGCCGTTGGGACTCTTGGATTCAATAAGGCCGTCCGAGTAGAAGAAAAATATATCGCCTGGCAAGAATTTTACCGAAGACTGCTGATAATATTCGCCGTCGTCAAAACCTATGGGATAATTTTCATCCGAAAGGAATTCGCACATATTTTGTTCGCCGTGATAGTGAATGACCTTTGGATGGCCGCAGTTGACGTAATCCATTCGCATCTTGTCCGTATCGAATCGTACGTAGCAGATAGTCATGAAGCTGTCGAGGCTTATGAGTTCGCGGCACATGGTGTTGTTGAGGTAATTGACCACTTCTTCCGGCGTCGGCAGCAGCGTCAGGCTGCTCGTGCACAGGAAATTGCCTACGCCGCGCATGAATTGCGCCTTAGCCGCCGCACCGAGCAACGCCGCCGATACGCCTTTGCCCATGACGTCGCCTATGATGACGTCGAAATGCGTATTGTCATATTTGATGAAGTCATAGAAATCACCGTCGATTTCTTCAGACGGCACGGATATTACGGAGATATCGGTGTCCGTTATATCCTTTGGCGGCACACTGCGCAGCAGCCTGTCCTGAATGATGCCGCCGATGCTTGTCTCCCGCTGTTTTGTACGGATGATTTCATTCATTACACGTTCGCGCTGAATTGCGCCGGCGAAAAGGTCGCCAGCCATTTTCATGCCTTCGAGCGATTCCGTTTTCCAGTCCCTGTCTCTGTCGCTTACGCCGAACATCATGCAGCCCCACCATTCACTGTCGACAAAAACTGGAATAATTGCGACTGACCGCAGGCCATAACTGCTGAGCAGTGCTTTTTCGGAGGCTATGAAATCGCCGGAACTTCCGTAGACTGTTTCTCCGAGGCTTATCTTGTCTATCCAACGCTTGATAGGCCCGCCGTCGCGCGGCACTACTATGTTCGGCAGAGACAGGGCGTGTGCCTTTTCGAGCTTGGATGTGGCCCATGTATATTCAGGACAAAGCACGAGCTGGTCAAGAGTTTCGTCTTTACGGTAGATTGTTATGCGGTTGACCTCCACCGCTTCGCCGAGCGACGGGAAACAGCGGTCGAAAATGTTCGTGAAATCGGTATCGGTGATGAACATTTCCGCCATCTGCGTGACGGATTCCAATATCCTGTCACGGCGTTTCATGTCGAGTTCGTAATTTTTCCGGTGCGATATGTCCTTTATGGCGCCGGCACGGAGTTTTTTGCCGCCGAACTGGGTTTGACGGACATGTATTTCGGCATCAAATATTTCGCCGTTGCGCCTCATGCACTTGACTTCGTAAAAGCCGGTAAAGTTGGCTTTTATTTTCTCCTGTACCGTGCCGTACGATTCAGGCGCCATGAAATCGTTGATGTTTCTTCCAAGTATATCTTCAACCCTGCTATAGCCGAACATGTCAGCAAGAGCCTGGTTCGCCTGAATTATCGTCTCTTCATTATTTATGAAAATGCCTTCGATGGCGGCTTCCGTGAGCATCTGCAATATGGATTGCTGTTCCTGGACAATCTTGGCCGTTTCGTTCTGCTCGGTATAATCCAGCAGTATGCCTTCGAGTATAGTTTCGCCGTTTTCATCCACTCGCGGGGTAGCCATTATCCGAACCCAACGAACGCGGCCCTGCACGGTCACAAGACGACACTGCATGTCCAGATTGCCGCCGTATCTTTGGATGCGTCTGGATTCATGCCGCAGATTTTCGCGCTCGGTCTCATCGAAATAATGCAGTACGTCGGCACGTAGATTTTCAAGTATCGACTCGATACGCTCGTCCAGCATCGCTGTGATGCTTTCGCTTATGAAGCCCAGCTCGCCATGGCCTTGCTCGTCGTTGTCATTGGAGAGCTTGACCTGAAAAAGCGCGCCAGGCATGGAATGGGCTATGTTCTGAAGGTGCGGCAGTTGCGATATTTCCTGAAACCACGGTTTCCATGCATCCGGCACGTTAGGAACGGCGGCATTGGTGTGGAAGGCGGATGTCCGCATGAAACGTACCATTTCAATCATCGGCTTGACGAAATATTTGCGGAATACCATGTGGGGAACTATGAATACCAGCAGCAGAGCCACCATTATGAGCGGCAGAAAAAAGTATTCCTGGATTCCCATCGCGGCCAACCAAACACTTTTTGCCGGCAATACGTAAACAAATCGCCATGGAACGTCCTTCAGCGGCTGAATGAAAACGTAATAGCCTTTTACTGAAAATGTGGACGTTTTTTCGCCCGTTCGCTGGATTTCACCTTCCAGGCGGCCTGCCAGATTTCTGGCTAATCTTTCCTGTTTTTCCGGATTGCCTTTGAACGCCGCATCGGTGCTGACCATATCCGTGATTTCATCTTCAAAGATACGTATGTTCGAATCTCGCCAGTCCTGATGCAAAGAGCTGCATATCACCTGATCATATTGGTTCAGCAGTATGATGTTGCCGTTTTGATATCTTTCCGGATTCGCCGTGTATTTTGCGAGAATAGCCGGCGAAATTCTGCAGACGTATGCTCCCATGAATTCATCGCCGTGGTAAACAGGCGCGGAAATGGTTACCAGCAGCCCTGAAGCTCTTATGCCGTCCAGCCGATTCCATATGATTTTTCTGTCGGGATTGCTTTCGGGCAGAATATCCTTCCAATACAGCCGGTTGTCGTAAAGTTTCCGCATGAGTGGCCTGACGTTGCTGCTCATGAACGCGCGATGAAAATCCACGGTCAGAGACGGCAGACCGCCAGCCGTCAGAAAGTCGTTTTTGGAAATGTACAGAAACCAGAGAAAATATCGGCTCATGAACTGACGCTGGCTGCGTTTGAGTTCATAGAGATGCATCGCCATGTCAAGTTCCGTAAAGCGGGTCTGGTTTTTTATGAGTTTTTCCAGTGAGCCGAAGCCGTACAGTCCTCCCCAGAATTTCGAATCGTCATCTTTGCCTTGAGTGGTCGGTTCGCCGGCTGAGTCGCAGAAGTAAAATCCAAGGCCTGGTTCTTCATGCAGCAGTTTGACCATATTTTCGCCGTGCGAGAGATATCCGTAATCCAGATAATCCTCCAGCCAGTCACGGGTTGCCGCTACCCTGTAGTAAGCCGTTTCAAGACTGTTGTTCAATGCATCGCAGCGGTCGGTGAGCATTTGGGAGATGTCGGTTTTTTTCTGGCTGACTTTGCTGTTGAACTGCATTATCCAGACAACCAGGCTAGCCGCAATAAGTATGGCGAAAATTGCACCGGTGAAAAACCGGTATATGCGGCTTAACTTTCGGGTCGTAGCCCGTTCCTGCCGGATTTTTTCATCTAAAGTCATAATTCAGGGTCTGTTACAAACCTATCGCCTCCTGATGAGCGTACCAGAAAATTATATCAGATGCGACGCATATTTTGTATATATCACAACGACAAATATGATTTTTTTTGTCGTTAAACATTTTTTTCTGGCTGTTGTTTTTTGATGAATTGGGACGATAAAATGTATTGATGAATCTGGACATAGGCGACATTCTGAATGATTGGCCGTACAGGCCTGGCGAAATCAACGTCCGACGCATAATCGGCAAGGACGGCAGGGAAAAGCTGCAGATGCGGCTGGACATGGGGCTTTTGCAGATGGAGACCGTCGGCCGGCCTGACGGCAGAACTCCGCACGGCCGTAAAAGCCTGCTGGACTATTACCGCGAATTAGCCGACAATTATGCCCGACATCACGGCTCATGCCTGGAATTCCAGCTGAATGAAAAAGACTGCGAAGCCCTGCGGAATGAAGCCGTCCTTTATTATCATCGTTATCTGGCGGAATTCGTCCTTGCCGATTTTCCAGCCGTCGTTCGTGATACAAAACATAACCTGGCGATTATAAATTTTTGCAACGATTTTGCGGAAGACGACCGCGACCGTCTGACTCTTCGGCAGCATGTTCCGTATATTTTGATGATGAATATCAGGGCGAGGGCGCGGCGTGCGATTCAGGCAAGTTGTCCCAAACGGGCGGCAGCCGTCATTGAAAAGGGAATTTCGATAATAGAAGATTTTTACCGTTCGACGGAACAGGAAGAGATAATAGATCTCAGCGCCGAATTGAAAATACTCAAGGACCTGTATAATGAAATCAGGGTTGCCACGCCTGTTTCACAGGAAATACGGCTAGAGGAGAAACTGCGGGTCGCGCTTGAAGAAGAGCGATATGAAGAAGCCGCCATTCTCCGCGACAAACTTCGCTCACTCATGCATTCAAAACATCGGCATAAATAGATACCCCCGGACAAGCCCTGAGCACTTACCGTTACTGTTGCTAACACAACTGGCCCAAGTCTTGCTGCATGTACATTATTTCGTACAAGCATCAGCATTCATCCACGAGTATGCTCGTGGTATTCTGTAAGGTCTAGAACCTATCCCAAAAACCTTGGCTGCCTGAAATCGGCTTATTTTACTGCCGTCGAATCCACGGTTTCCCACACGCCTGTGTTGACGCTGAACTGTTCGCTGATGGCTAAGGTTACGTCTTCGCCGCCGTCGTCGCTGCCGACGATTTTCAGGCGACAGTTATCGCTGGTGACGACGGGTACTGTCCATGCTGTTATTCGTCCCTGTTTCAAGCCCTCGGCGACGATTTTCCACGTCTGGCCGCCATTGCTGCTGAACATCAACCGCAGATTTGAGAACTGCGCCGCATTTTCCGGCAGCCAGCTTAGCAGCCTGTCCATGCCGCTTTTCAATATCATGCCAGCTCCCGGCCAACCCTTGAACGTTCGGTCTTCATTTGCACCAACGACCGGTTCAACTGCCGGTTTTTTAGGCGTGACTGCCATAGGAGCAGCCTTCGGCGCAGGAGCAGTCCCCGCCGCAACCATAGTAGTTGCAGCTTTTTCAACCGCCGGAGCGGTTTGAACGATTTTTGTATTTGTAACTGCAGGTTCTGCTGAAGTGGTCGATACTGTGACTTTCTTCGAGGCGTCTATTTTGGCCTGAATACCAGTTTCCGTCTCTTTTGCCCATGAATTAGCAGGGTCAATTTCCAGAATTTTTCCGAGTACCGTCAATGCTTCCTGATAATTCTTTTCATTGTCGAGAATCTTGACCTGCCGGGCCATTATTTCAACTTTGCGTTTGTTTTCGGACGCGATTCGGGCGGCAGCTTCGTCATCTGTCATCGTCGGAACGGCCGGTTTTGGTGCAGCGACAGCCACCTGAGCCGGCGTTATGGATTTTTCCGGCGCCTTTTGAGTAGCTGTAATCGGCTTGGGTTTTATTTCATCTGCCGAATTAACCGTTTTGGCGGTTTGCGGTTTAGCCGGTTCAGGCGTTTTTTCCGTTGCAAATTTTTGGGCGAGTTTTATTTCTACGGTAGCCGGTTCGTCGATGTTAACCGCTGGAGCGGCTGGCGTTTCTTCGGCAACTGATTCTTTGGACAATTCTTTCTTAGGCAGATTCCAATCGAGATTTTCGTCAGTGTTTTTTCCCGTCGGCTTGGACGTTTCTGATTTTGTTTCTGTTTTTTCTACTTTGGACGATATTTTCTCGACGAATTCTGTTTCCCACGACGAATCGGCGGATTTTTCATCTTTTGCGGAGGCAGTTACATTAGCGGTTGTTTTTGGGGCGGCTTCAATTTTAGCCGTTGCGGCTTCCGTAGATTCGGTTTTCGTAGGCGTTGGCTTTATATTCTGCACGGTAGTTGTGGCAGCAGTTGATACTGGCGTTTTTCCCATTTCTGGTTCAGCCGGCGTCGTGACGACTGCAGGCGTTTCCGCTTTTTGGGCTGCCGACAGCTGATTCCAGTCAACTCCGCCGGTTGCCGGAATTTTTTCGGCAGTCTTTTGAGTGGCGGCTGACGCTATGGCAGGCTCTGACTCCGATTGTACGGCAGGAGTCGCGGTGGTTTTTTCTGATTCTTCTTTGGGCAGAACGACGGATGGTTTGTTTTCTATCTTTGAAGCGAGTCTTTTCAATTCAGCTTCGACATTTTCATTATTAACCGGTTTGGTTTCTTTGGGTTTGGACGGAACAGATACGCGGGCTTCAGTTTTTTCTTCCTGCTGGTCTATGATAATCGGCTTGAGCAGTTCGGCTGGTGGGGCGATTTTTTCTGCGTTCTGTTTTTTGGGTACGTTGATTGGGTCGGTAAGGCCTACGTCGCTTCTTTCAATTTTCCTGGCGATGGGTTTGCCGGCAGCTACGGCCTGTTTTTCTTCCGCTGCTCGCATGTCGTGCAGCCGTTGCATTTCATTGGGCCCTGAATAGGCAACTGCCGATTCGGACTTGACTTGTGTTGTTGAACTTTTTCCGGACTCTTCCTGCAAATCTTTTTCGGCTTTCAGGGGAGTTTCTTTTTCATAAAGGAACGAGTCTTTATAGGCACCCTTACTGGTGTAGTTTTTTTTGTATTCCGCCCGGGCTTCCGGCGAGTTTTTTTCTTCCTGATAGCTGTTTGTCACATTTCTGGAGGAACGTACCTGCGACTGTTTTTCCCGCATGGCTTTGACGGCATACAACTCCTCGCAGCCGTCAATCAGCAGCACAGCCAACAAGCCGGCCATGGTGAATAAAACTGCACTTTTTTTCATATGTTCCATCTCCTGTCAAACTGCCAGGTTACCCGGCGGTACGAATTTTTTTAGAAAAACCTGTTTAAACAGTGTAATTCAGGCATAAAAAACCGGATATATTCTTATATTAAAAATTTAAAAAATGTCTGGAAATTTATTTTAAATATTCATAGGCGTTATCAAAGAACATTTTGCCGTCTGCGCGATTAATTTCACGGCGTGTCCATTGCGGGTGCTGGGTGGCGAACACGAATCGTTCAGGGTGAGGCATAAGGCCCATGACTCTGCCGGTCGGGTCGCATATGCCGGCGATGTTGTCCGTACTGCCGTTGGGGTTGGCGGCTTTTACGCCGGCTTCGCTGGCATCGCTGCCGTCTTCATTTACGTATCGCAGGGCTATCTGGTCCTGCGTTTTGAGTTTTTCGAGAATTTCACCGGCAGTCGTCACGAATTTGCCTTCGCCGTGAGCCATCGGCAGGGATATTTTTTCATCTTTTTTCATAAAAACGCATTTGTCGCTGTCAGCCCGCATATGCACCCATCGACAGAGGAATTGGCCGCAGTCGTTCCACGTGAGGGTGGCATCCCTGTGTGCTGTTGTCGCGTCAACACGGCCCCAGGGCAGGAGGCCTGACTTGATAAGAATCTGAAATCCGTTGCAGATGCCCAGCATCAGTTTGCCGGCGTCGTAAAATCTGTTGAGCGGTTCGGAGAGCTGGTGAATCATCTGGCTGGCCAGGATTTTGCCCGACGCTATGTCGTCGCCGTAGCTGAACCCGCCAGGGAACAACATGAATTGATAATCATCCAGCATCGCCGGATTTTCTATTATACGGTTGACGTGTATGCGGTCGGCGGAAAAGCCGGCCTGCTCAAGCGAAAACTGCGTCTCGATGTCGCAATTCGTTCCTGCCGTTCTAAGTACCAATGCTCTTGGATTTGCCATCACTCGTTATCCTTCCAACATCTTTGTTGCATTTTGTCGAATCCTCCGCCGGTTGCGAAGAATTTTTTAAATTTAATTTTCAAATCTAAAACTTCAAACAGAAGCTAATTGCCAAATTCCAAATCTTTATTTAGAGCTTCATACCGATAATCATGATTTCCGGCGTCATGCCTGCGAAGTGTGGGCATGGCCCCGATACTGACATTTTTCAAAAGCACTTTATCAACTGTGATTACCGGTCGGCTTTCTTACCATCTGAACGTTCCCTGCCAGGCTGCTTTGCAGGATTTGGCGGAGAGGTCGATGATGTTGTCAATTACGATTTTGTCGCTGTCAGTCACTTTGCCGATTTTGGCGGCTGAGGCGCTCATTACGGCGGTGAAGGCGGCTTCGTTTGCCGGCGTGACTTCCACGAGGAATCGGCCGGCTGATTCGCCGAACAGTTTAGCCGTCAGACTTACATTTCCGTCAGCCGGCAAGTCCGCCAGCGAAAGTTCCACGCCCAATTCGCCGGAGAACGCCATTTCCGCCGCCGCGACGGCTAATCCGCCTTCGGAGAGGTCGTGGCATGCGCGGACAAGGCCTTCTTCGATAGCCTGCTGCAATTTTTTCATGCTTTCCAGGTTTGCGGCGCAATTTACCGGCGGTACGTCGTTGCCGGATTTCAGGCCGACTGCCTGCAGGTAATGACTGCCGCCCATCTCGTCGCGCGTCTTGCCGACGATGAACAGCAGATTGCCGGCGGTTTTGGCGTCGCTTGTGACGCATTTGCCGGCGTCATCCAGCACGCTCATCGCCGATATCAGAAGCGTTGCCGGTATGGCGATGGTTTCGCCCTTGTCGGTCTGGAACTCGTTGTTGAGCGAGTCTTTGCCGGACACGAACGGCGTGCCGTAAGCCAGGGCTGCGTCGTGACATGCTTTGGCGCTCTGGACGAGTGTGCCCATGCGGTCGGGCTTGTTACAGTTGCCCCAGCAGAAGTTGTCCAGCAGGGCTGTACGGCTGAGATTGCCGCCGACGGCTACTATATTTCGCAGTGCCTCGTCAACTGCGTGCAAGGCTGACTGATACGGGTGCAGGTCGCCCAGCAGCGGGTTCATGCCGCACGAGAGAGCGACGGCTTTTTGAGAGTCGAACTTCGGCCGGATAACCGCCGCGTCGCCAGGGCCGTCTTCCGCGGCGCCCACAAGCGGCTTGACGGCGCTGCCGCCCTGAACTTCATGGTCATACTGGCGGATGACCCACTCCTTGCTTGCGACGTTCGGCATCGCCAGGATTTTTAGCAGTATCTGGTTAAAATCGGGTAACACGTCCGGCAGTATGGTGGGCATGGGTTTGAAGTCCCACAGGGCGTCCTTGGTCGGCTTGGGAGTGCCGTCGTGCAGAAATTCCATATCCATCTGGCCGACCGACGCACCTTCGTAATAAAGTTTGATGACCGGATGGCCGTCGTCGTCCCTTACTCCGTAACGGCCCAATACCTGCGCCTCGACATTTTCACTTGCGAAAAGTTTTAAAATTTCGTCTACGTTCTCTTGCGGAACGGACAGTACCATACGCTCCTGAGCCTCGGAAATCCATATTTCCGAATAACTCAACCCGGCATATTTGAGCGGAACGCGGTCGAGATGAACCTCCGCGCCGATTTTTTCGCCCATTTCGCCGATTGCGCTGCTGAGCCCGCCCGCGCCGCAGTCGGTAATGCAATCGAACAGATTCCTGTCGCGAGCCTGCATCAGGACGTCGAGCACTTTCTTTTCCGTTATCGCATTGCCTATCTGCACGGCGTGCGAGAATTTCGTTTCGTGTTTATGCGTGAGTTCGCCGCTGGAGAACGTCGCACCGTGAATGCCGTCTCGGCCCGTCCGGCCGCCCAGGCAGACGATGGCGTTGCCCTCTTTCGGATGCTGCTTGAAACATTTGTTCTTGGGCATGACGGCTATCGTGCCGCAGAACACCAGCGGATTGCCCAGATATCGCTCGTCGAAATATACCGCGCCGTTTACCGTCGGTATGCCCATGCGATTGCCGTAGTCTCGCACGCCGCTTACGACGCCACGCATCACCCGCTTGGGATGAAGCACGCCGGTCGGTACGTCGGAAAGTTTCATCGTCGTGTCGCCGAAACAGAATACGTCTGTGTTGGCGATGGGTTTGGCGCCGAGACCTGTGCCCAGCGGGTCACGCACGACGCCGCCTATGCCCGTCATGCTGCCGCCGTACGGTTCGATGGCTGATGGATGGTTGTGCGTTTCAACCTTGAAGCAGACGGCTGTATCGTCGTCGAAGTCGATTACGCCCGCATTGTCGGCAAAGACGTTGAGACACCAGGGTTTGTTGAGTTCCATAGTGGATTTGAATACCGTGCTTTTGAGAAGATTCGGGATTTCTTCCACGATTTCGCCGGCTGAGTTTCTGACTTTCACGTCGCTGCGGAAAGTTTTATGGCCGCAGTGTTCCGACCATGTCTGGGCTATCATTTCCAGTTCTATGTCGCGGGCTTCACGGCCCAGCTTGCGGAAATAGTTCCTGATTGCCTTCATCTCCGTGAGATTCAGGAACAGGTCGCCTTTTTTGCTGAGTTCCATCAAGCCGGCGTCGTCGAGATTGCGTATGGGAACTTCGATAATTTTCAGTTTGTATTTGCCGAGGTTCAGCGCCGATGGCGTATGGCCTTTAAAGTAGGTATCCTCTATAACAGCGTTGGCTAACAGCCGGCGGGCTATGGTTTCACGCTGTTCGTCGCTGACGTCTCCCGTAAGTTCATATCGCCGCGCAGTTGAAACGGTTTGTATGTCAAAGCCCATATCGCCGATGGCTTTTATGCATGACTCCGCTACGGGGTCCATAACGCCCGGCTGAAGATGAACTTCTACAACACACTTTCCCTTGTCGGGCGTCTGGCCGATTCTGTATGATTCGGTTACGGGGTCTACGAGAAGGCCGGCTGATATTTTTTCAACATCCGACTGCGAAAGCCGGCCGCCGAGGAAAAATATCCTGGCGTGTTTTACCGCAGTAACGCAATCTATCCCGAGTTCTTTTATCTGTGACAATACGCCCGCTGCGTGCGGATCTCCAAACCCGTCCCTGGCCCATATCTCTACCCGATAAATCATTTTCAACTTCCTGATTTCCGATTTTGAATCTGCTTATGGTTTCTAATTTCCGATTTTCAATTTCGGTTTTGTTTTTCAGATTTCCGATTCTGAACTTACGTTTTCAGCCGCGGCAAACTTAGAGCGATGAGTGTTTACATAGCCTCAAGTTTGGCGAGAACCTGTTTTTTGCCCATCTTGCGAATTTCGAGAAGGGCGATTTTGGAATCATTGCGCAGCCGCCGGAGCGACTCGTTCTGCCGGCGTTCCCATTGATATATGGTCTGACCGGTCACGCCCAGCAGCGCAGCCAGCTCAGCCTGTGAAATGCCGAGCTTTTCACGCAGTTTGCGTATCGCACTGCCTTTGATTCGCATGCGGTCAATCTGTGGATTTTCACTGGCTGCTTCTTTTTCTTCACGCAGTCTGGCGACATATTTCGTCTCTTTTTCGATGTAACGGTTCGCCTTCTGCAATCCAGCCATTTTTTTTCGCAGGTCGGCAACGTGTTTTTTGAGTTTCACGTTTTCCGCTTTTAATTGTGCGAAAGTTTTTTTAAGTTCCCTGCGTACCAGCCTTGACACTTCACCTCTAAATGATGTCAGATATTCTGCCATTTTAAATTCTCCTGCAAACTTTGTAAGAACCAAAACCTAACTATTATCATATATTTATTAAACGGCAGTCGCCGGCTGAAAAGAATGTAATCGTCAAATATGTGATAATGTTTTCCGAGCCGACGAGTATATAAAAAAATAGAGGCCAACTCAAAATAAATATTGCATTTTTCGCCGACGAGGCAGTTGACTTGCAATAGAGAAAGTTCTACACTACTACCCCGAACGCAAATCATGGGCGTGAGGGTTTTTCTTTGTTTTTCAGCAGGATTATGGATTCCGGCTTGAAGTATTGATTGACAGTTTGTCTTTTAGATACAAATCACGAGACTTTTATAATTAGGAGAAGTTTAGATGGCAAAGCAATGCAAGTATGTATATTCCTTTGGCGGAGGCAGGAGCGAGGGCACTGCCGCCATGAAAGCCCTTCTGGGCGGGAAAGGTGCGAATCTCGCAGAAATGTGTTCACTGGGTCTGCCTGTGCCGCCTGGTTTTACCATAACTACCGAAGTTTGCGATTTGTATTACAAGCTCGGCCGGAAATACCCTGTCGGCCTTGATCGTCAGATTGACGATGCCATAAAAAAAGTTGAAAAAGTTACGGGCAAAACTTTTGGCAAAGGCAGCAATCCGCTGCTGGTTTCCGTCCGTTCCGGCGCGGCGGTGTCCATGCCCGGCATGATGGACACGGTTCTGAATCTCGGCTTGAATGACCAGACGTTGCAGGCGATGATTGCCCTGACCGGCAACGAGCGGTTCGTGTGGGACTCCTACCGCCGCTTCATGCAGATGTTCGGCGACGTGGTGCTCGGCATTGAACATCACGATTTTGAACACGCCCTGGCGAACGTAAAAGCCAAGCGCGGCGTAAAACTGGATACGGAACTCTGCGTCGATGGCCTCAAAGAAGTCGTTGAAGCATACAAAGGCGTCTATCGCCAGAACAGCAAGACTTTTCCCCAGGATCCGCGTCAGCAGCTTCAGGCGTCTATCAATGCCGTTTTCGGCAGTTGGAATAACGACCGCGCCATAAAATATCGTCAGATTAATGACATTCGCGGCTTGCTGGGAACAGCCGTCAACGTGCAGACGATGGTTTTCGGCAACATGGGTAACGATTCCGCCACAGGCGTTGCGTTTACCCGCGATCCTTCCACCGGCTCGAACAGGTATTTTTATGGCGAGTATCTCATAAATGCCCAGGGTGAGGACGTCGTAGCCGGCATTCGTACGCCGCAGGAAATCACCAGGCTCGGTTCACTGGAGTGGGCCAAAAACAACGGCATTGCCGAAGATGTCCGCGTCAGCAAATATCCGTCTCTCGAAGAGACCTTGCCCAAATGTTTCAGGGAACTGGACAAAATCCGCAAAATTCTTGAACATTATTACAAGGACATGCAGGATCTCGAATTCACCATCGAGCAGGGCAAGCTGTACATGTTGCAGACCCGCAACGGCAAGCGCACAGCCGCGGCAGCCGTGCAGATAGCCGTCGACCTTGTGAAGGAAAAGCTCATTACCGAAAAAGAAGCGGTCTGCCGTATAGAGCCCAAAGCCCTCGACCAGCTTCTTCATCCGGTTTTTGACGTTACTTCTGAAAAATCTGCGAAACAGATTACCAAAGGTTTGCCCGCTTCGCCAGGAGCCGCGACCGGCCAGGTATATTTCAGTGCGGCCGAGGCGGAAAAGCAGGCGGCAGCCGGCAAAAAAGTCGTGCTCGTCCGGCTTGAGACTTCGCCGGAGGACATTGGCGGCATGAACGTATCCGAAGGCATTCTCACCGGCCGTGGCGGCATGACCAGCCACGCTGCCGTAGTTGCACGCGGCATGGGCAGGTGCTGCGTTGCCGGCTGCGAGGGCATGGTTATCGACTATGCTGCCGGCCAGTTTACAGCCGGCGGATGCACCGTCAGGGAAGGCGACTGGATAAGCATAAACGGTTCGACCGGTGCAGTGTATGCCGGCAAGGTCGACACCGTCGCTCCGCAGCTCTCAGGGCCGTTCGGGACTATAATGAAACTTTCCGACAAATACCGCAAGCTCGGCATTCGCACCAACGCCGATACGCCGCGCGACACCGCCGTTGCCGTTAAATTCGGCGCCGAAGGCATAGGCCTTTGCCGTACCGAACACATGTTCTTCGACGGCGACAGAATCATCTCCATGCGAAAGATGATTCTTGCCGAGGACGCAGCTGGCCGAAAAGAGGCGCTTACCGAACTTCTGCCGCTGCAGAAGAGCGATTTTACGGCAATGTTCAAGGAACTGCAGGGCCGGCCGGCGATAATCCGCTTCCTCGACCCGCCGTTGCACGAATTTGTGCCGCATGACGTGGCTGGCCAACAGGAAATGGCTGACGCTATGGGCATCTCGCTTGAAAAGGTCAAGGAGAAAGTCGCTTCGTTGCACGAGTTCAATCCCATGCTCGGCCTTCGCGGCTGCCGCCTGGGCATAACTTTCCCTGAAATCACGGAAATGCAGGCTCGTGCCGTCATCGAAGCGGCTTACGAAGTGCCCGGCTCAAAGCCGGAAATCATGATTCCGCTCGTCGGCAATGTCAAGGAGCTGGAAAACCAGAAAAAACTCATCCTTGCCGTTTACGAAGAAATCAAGACACAGATGAAACGGCCGCTCAAAGACCTCAAGATTGGCACAATGATTGAAGTGCCTCGCGGGGCTATCACAGCCGACGAAATCGCACAGCAGGCTGAGTTCTTCAGCTTCGGCACGAACGACCTTACGCAGATGGGCTGCGGATTCAGCCGCGATGACGCTGCGTCGTTCCTCAAGCAGTATGTGGAGATGGGCATTTACGAGTACGACCCGTTCGTCACGCTTGACCGTGACGGCGTAGGCAAGCTCGTCAAGACAGCCGTCATCCTCGGCCGTTCGACCCGACCGAATATCAAGCTGGGCATTTGCGGCGAACACGGCGGCGATCCGAAGAGCATCGAGTTCTGCCATATGGTAGGCCTCAATTACGTATCGTGCAGCCCGTACCGTGTGCCGATAGCTCGCCTTGCCGCCGCGCAAGCCGCCATCCGCTATGAACACGGCTGTGCGATAATGTGCAATTGCGAATCGCATGCCAAAGCCGCAAAAAAGGCTGCTGCAAAAAAGCCGGCAAAGAAAATCGCCAAAAAACCGACGGCAAAAAAAGCGGTAGCCAAAAAGGCTGTGGCTAAAAAAACCGTTGCCGGAAAAAAGACTGCCAGGAAAGCAGCGCCAAAAAAGGTTGTTAAAAAAACCGTTAAAAAGAATAAGAAATAAAACAACCCTGTTTTAAAAACGCAAAAAGCCCGGCTGATTAAAAACGGCCGGGCTTTTTTTGTCTCTTTTCAGAGGCATATAATTTTCAAAAATAAGTGCGTCAAGTATAACTTGTGTAAAATATTGCATATATTATTAGGAGGCCTGCAAAAACGGCACTGCGAAGCAGTGAGAGTAGCTGGCCTGTAAATCTTAACAGGGCAGGCTAGAGCATATTAAACTTGATATGCGTCATTTCTGCTGGCTGCAACTTCGCTCTGCTGCGTCAGGCTGCAT
>CAZIAZ010000051.1:0-18156 GCA_964536835.1 uncultured Planctomycetaceae bacterium
GCAAAATTGCTCGATTTCGGCGACGCCCATGTTTTTGGGATAGGTTCTAAAAATTTTAAAATCTGTTTTACCCTGAAACACAAAGCGTCGCTTCGTCGAAAACTCCAATATATGTTTTGCCGAAGTCATATCGTTCGTCAGTTTAAAGCAAGACACACCCGCCTTTTTTCATGGCGGGTGCGTCATAATAAATCAGACGTACTATCGCATTCATCGCTATTGAGCGGGCTTGAGTTCCACCGTTATTTTATCGCCGGTACGATAAACCATTTCATACGTCATGTATCCTTCGCGGCTTATTTGCAGCCACGCCGGCACATCGCCGGTTGCGGATATGGGCAGAAATGCATCGCCCCACATATTCGTGGTAGCCGACGTTCCTGTGCCGCCGCCCTGGTCTTTTGAGTATTTGGTCATTACACGGGCGTCTTTCAATGGCTCGCCTGCCATGTCCTGAACGTGTACGACCTGATAGCAGCCGACAGCCCAGAACACCGCCATGACGACCAGAGTCAATAACAACGGATGTTTAAGCAACAAATTCTTCATACTCTGTATTATTCCGCTGTTCCGGAGGACGGATTTGCGGCAGCCGGCGAAGCTGTCGTCGTGCTCTTGCTGCTGGTTGTAGTGCTCGGCACTGCGGTAGACTTGACGGTTATGCTCATATCGCCTTTCTGACGCATTACTTTGCGGGTTTCATATCCCGACTTGCTGACGATTATCATTTCCTTTGCTTCGGGGTCGGAGAGATTTTCCATCAGGATGGCATTGCCGAGGAAATCCGTATACTGCGGCAAAGTGCCGTCTTCTACGCCTTTTTGCGTCACCTGCACAGCGGCGAAAGCCACCGGCTTGGCGTCCTGGTCAAGTACCGTAACCTTCTGGCAGCCAACCCCGACAAATGCGATTGCCGCTAATGCCGTCATAGAAATAAGCGATAGTTTCATGGTTCGTTCTCCTGTCAAAATCAGTCTACACCAATTCGTTTTTTAAACCTTCCACGATCCCCAAGATCGCGGCAACTGCTTCATTAACGCCCACCGTCCTGGATTCGGCGGCGGTGCGAACCTTTATTTCAACTTTTCCCTCTGCCAGCGTACGTTCGCCGATGACGACCCTAAGCGGTATGCCTATAAGGTCGGAATCCTTGAACTTTACGCCCGGCCGCGCCTGCCGGTCATCATACAATACCTCAATGCCGGCGGCGCTTAATTCACCATATATATTATCGGCACAAGTACGTACTTCTTCTTTATCATTATTTAGCGGAATTACTTCCACTTCGAACGGCGAGATGGAAATCGGCAGCATACAGCCGTTCTCGTCATGCATAGCCTCGATGGCTGACGCGAGAATCCTGTTCACGCCAATGCCGTAACAGCCCATTATACACGGAAGCGACTGGCCATTCTCGTCCAAAAATGTCGCACCGAGTTTCTGACTGTATTTTGTGCCGAGTTTGAATATGTGGCCGACTTCTATGCCGTGCGATTCCATCATCGCTCCGCCATCGTTCAGCGGGCTGGGGTCACCCTGCACAGCATTGCGAATATCGCCAATTATGACTTTTTTTGCGGCATTTTCGCCCAATTTATCAAAAACGTCGCGTTTCCAGTTAAAATGTTTGACGTGGTGGTCAAATTTATTAGCACCGGCAGCCCAGAATTGTTCCTGTGCGGCGTCGGGGTCGACAACCATAATGGCGTTTTCACGGCCGATTATCGTATGAGGGCCGACGTAACCCATCGTAAAGCCTTCTTTTATTGCATCGGCTTCTATTTCCATGCTCAGCGTGCCGCGGGTGAATTTTTTGAGTTTGTGTTCATTTAATTCATGGTCGCCGCGAACGACGGCGATTATCCATTTTTCGTCATCTTTCAGCACCAGGGTTTTGAGCAGGTTCTGGGGTTTGACTTTCATGAACTTGCAGACGTCTTCAATGGATTTCTGTTCCGGGGTGTGGACTTCGGTAAGTTCGCCGGTGGCCGGCCCTTCGAAACTGTACGGCCGTTGGCCGATTTCCGCTTTTTCCACATTCGCCGCGTAGCCGCCCCTGTCACTGGAGAGGATTACGTCTTCGCCGGCGGAACAGGGAATCATGAATTCCTCGCTGCCTGAGCCGCCGATTTCGCCGGCTTCCGCCTGAACGATTACGAAATTCACGCCGCAGCGTTTAAAAATTCGCTGATAGGCGGCGCGCATCTTCAGATACGATTCATCAAGGCCGGCTTGTGTGGCGTCGAAGCTGTATGCGTCTTTCATGACGAATTCGCGGCTTCGCAAGGCGCCGAAACGCGGCCGGAATTCATCGCGAAATTTCGTGTTTATCTGGTACAGCGTTTGCGGAAGCTGCTTATAGCTGCTGACTTCGCCGGCTATCAGGCTGGTGACAACTTCCTCCGCCGTTGGAGCGAGGGCGTTGATTCTTCCGTGGCGGTCTTTGAATTTGCACATCGTCGGGCCATAGTCGGCTTCACGGCCGGTCTGCTGCCACAACTCAATGGGCTGAAGAATGGGCATGGAAATTTCCTGTGCGCCGGCGGCATCCATCTCCTGCCGGATTATCTCCATAATCTTGCGTAGCGACCGTTGACCCAGCAACAGGTATGTATACGTTCCGCTGGCGAGTTTTCGGATATAGCCGGCACGCAACATCAACTGATGCGACGGTATCTCCGCCTCGGCAGGAACTTCCTTCATCGTGGGTATCAACAACTGCGAATATTTCATGCGTCAAAACACCTTTTAAAAACTTCACTTACATTTAGAGCGGTTCTCAGATTCTTTTCATTTTGAGAACGCTTTAAAACCGTCAATTCCGTCATTGTCCACATTTTCAGTCTGAAATTCAATCGTCAATTTATCAGAGACAATAAATTAGAGCATGCTCAAGTCGGTTTTTTTATAAAATATACAAAAGCACACTTCTATTTTGTTTTTTTGCTTCTGAGTTTAAGTTCGGCAGGCTTGACGGCTACGGTGGTATCTGCGGAAATGGACTCCGTAATGAACGTATTGCCGCCGACCGTCACACCCTTGCCTATGACGGTCTGGCCGCCGAGAATGGTGGCGTTGGCGTAAATGGTGACGCCGTCCTCTATGGTAGGATGACGTTGGAGGCCCTTGATTACGCGGCCTCGCTCATCCCTGGGAAAGCTCAACGCGCCGAGAGTCACGCCCTGATATATTTTTACGTCATCGCCGATGTGGCAGGTCTCGCCGATGACGACGCCGGTCGCGTGGTCAATGAAGAACCGTTTGCCGATTTGGGCGCCAGGGTGGATGTCAGTGCCTGTGACGCTGTGCGCGTGTTCGCTCATTATGCGAGACATGAGCGGCACGCCGAGAAGCAGGAGTTCATGGGCGATGCGATAGACCGTAACGGCATAATAGCCCGGATAGCTGTAGATAATTTCGTCGATACTTTTAGCCGCCGGGTCGCCGTCGAAGGCTGCCTGGGCATCGAGCGAGAGCATGCCGCGTATTTCCGGAACGCGACGGATAAAGTCGTGCGTTATCTGGTCAGCCCGCTGGCGGCAGACGGTGGGCTCATGGCATTTGCCGCAGACCTTCGACGAGCATATGCAATAATTTATCTGCTCTGTCATCCTGTCCGAGAGCTGTATTATCAGATTGCCTACGTGATATCGCACATTCTCCGGCGTCAGCATCTTGTGGCCGAAAAACCCTGGAAATATCAGCCGGCGGATTTCCTCCAGTATTTCCACAATTATGGTACGGCTGGGCAGAAAACGCTCGCCGATTCGCTGCGTCTTGGGATCCATGTCGTAACTGGCGAGAATCTCTTCCGTTATCTGCATAAGATTCTGATTCACAAATCTGCTCATAAGTCTGTCCTCGAAAAATGTTTTGCATCATTTTAGCTTCGGCAAGCCGCCATTTCCAAGCTTTTTAACAAGTGCTACCGTAATTCCGCCATTTTTTTGAGATAGGTTCATAAAAAACAGGTTTTGAGTTGAGAGATTTTCAGCATGTGATATCATGTCCGATTTTGCGGAGTTTTTAGCGAGATGCGAACCTATCACGAATGCAGGCCATGTTTCACGCGACAGGCTGTCGAAGTTGGCAGAATGATGGCGGCTGACGAAAGGCTGGCCCGTCAAATAGTCGACGAAACTCAGAAAATCACCGACGCCATGGATATGACCCAGCCGCCGCCGCTGGCGTCCATGAACATGTATCGCATGATACGCCGCCTTACCGGCGTCAACGACCCTTATCATGATTACAAGCGCAAGACGAATCGCCAGTTGATGGGCATGATAGAGCGGTTGCGGCGCGAGATTCGTCAGTCAGCCGACCCGTTGCTGGCGGCGGTTCTCGGCGCGGTCAGCGGCAACATGATAGATTGCGGCATTAACGGCCAGGTCTCGGACGAGCAGATACGCGCTGCGTTTCACGACATCAACGAAACGGCACTTATCGGTGAAATCGGGACTTTTCGCAGTGAAGTCGAACGGGCTGAAAAAATACTGTATCTTGCGGACAATTCCGGCGAAATCGTGCTTGACCGCCTGCTTATAGAGCTTCTGCCGGCGGAGAAGCTAACGTTCGTCGTCCGCGGCGGGCCAATCATCAACGACGTACTTATGGAAGACGCCGCGGAAGTGGGCCTGACCGACATGGTTCGCGTCATGGACAACGGCAGTGATGCGCCTGGAACGCTTCTGTCCCAATGCAGCCCCGAGTTTCAGCGGGCATTTGACGAGGCTGACCTGATAATATCCAAAGGCCAGGGCAATTTTGAAACGCTCAACGACATGAAAGGCAGGAATATAATCTTTCTGCTGAAAATCAAGTGCGAGGTAATATCCAGGCATACGTCCATGCCTCTCGGCACGCCGCTGCTGTATCACGTTCGATGAAAACGCGGCACAATAGCCGATTACATGCGCCTCCACGTCGCAAACGGGTAATTTTTTGCATTTTGCCTTTATTTCTGGTATCCTGCGTCGAATTGTACTGGCTGCGCGTATTTCTTTGAAAATGTCATACGACGCGGTTAAAATATGCCCCCTGGTGTCATCGGATTGGTACAGAAGAATGGAAGGGTCGGCTGTGAAAAACAATAAATTACAGACAGTTCTGACAATATCGTTCGTAGCATTCATGATGTTTCTGGCAGCCGGTTGCGGCGGCAGCCCGAGCTTTGCGACCTCATGCTGTTATGACCCAAATCCGCAGCAGGCAGCCAGCAAGGCGGTAGCAGAAGCCGTCGAAAAACTCAAGGGCAAGCCGGTCAAAGGCTTGATATTCGCCGTCTATTACGAAAAAGCGTCCTTTACTCCCAAAGAACCTGGCGATTATATGCCTGACGTCGAACGCGAGTGCATCGCCGCGGAAACCATCGCACGAATCGCCAAGGAACTCGCCGTGAAGCAGGAACTCGGCGAAAAGCCGACCGAGAAGAAACAATATCCCGTCGTACCGCCGACAGTAACGGAAACTTCGCCGGCCAGCAAACCGGCAGAAGAGCCAGCCAGCCAGCCAGCCGTAGCCGCTACAAATCCAGCCGACAAAGCCGCCGCTGAAAAGGCGGCAAAAGAAGCTGCGAAAGCTGCCGCAAAATTAGCCGCCAAAAAAGAGGCTGCGGAAAAAGAAGCCGCCCGACGTGCGGCAGCTGAAAAGGCACTCGCCGAACGAATCGATAAAATTCAGCCGCTGCCCAATATCGGCCTGCGTGCCAGGGCATTCGTGGACGGCCATGAAATGCAGCCGAACAGCGTAGCGGTGCTGGCTGTGGCAGGCGACACGGAATGTACTGCCGTAAAGATACCGATACTGGCTGACCGCGGCAAAACCGGCCAACTGCTGGCATACAGCGTAAAAAAAATGGAAAACATCAAGCTGGTGTTCGTCTTTTCTGAGATGAATCTCAACTTCGCTCCTGAAGCCCAGGGCAAAACCCAGGCGTTCATCGACAAGGCTCTCGCCGGCCTGCCGAAAAATGTCGTCCTCTTCGGCGGCAATAGCATGAACAATCCGGCCGACAAGCAGAACATCCTGGCCGGCGGCCAATATTTCAACGGCCACCAGGCTAGCGGCAGCATAGTAGCCATGGCCATCGCCGGCAACATGAAAGTATTCACCGACCAGGCTAACGAATTTACTGCCGTCCCACGCACCGTCCTGGTGACGGAATCCAGGGGCCCCTGGGTTATTACGCTCGATGACCGGCCGGCTGCGGAAGTCTATCGTCGCATCGCCGATATGCCGGCGAATGAAAAATTCACAAGCGACTGGCAGCATCCTATCGGCATACCGGTCTCACGTAACAAGATATATCTGCAGATGGTGACGAACTGGATTGACAAGGACGGCAAGGACAAGGACGGCAAAAAACTGCCGCTGCCGGCTGGCTCGCTGCGATTCAGAAGCGACATACCGTACGGTACGCAGATTTGCGTGCTGACCGGCGGCAACGATTCGCAAAAAATTCTGGATTCGTTGCGGGACTGCACCAAAAGTGCCATCGAACAGGCTCATGACAGCGGTTATAAGCCGTCACTGATTCTGGTCTGCGAGTGTTGCGCGAGAAACATGCGGCTTGAAGCCATGCGGGATGCTTCGTCAAAGAATTCTGCCAACGTTCTCACACGCGTAGCCGGCAAAAATTCGCCGGCGATATTCGGCTTCTATGCGTTCGGACATTTCGCTCCAATCGGCGGAACTTTTCTGAAAAGCTCCACCCACTTTCAGCAGCATGTCGTCACCAGCATAGTGGTGGCTGAGTAAAATTATTCCGATTTGAGGTTGGCATGATAACACTTCTGGTTGCAATGGATGAGGACAGGGTTATAGGCCATGGCAGCGAACTGCCGTGGCATCTGCCGGAAGACCTGAAACTTTTCAAACGTCGCACGATGGGCCATACCATCATCATGGGCCGCAAAACGTGGCAATCCCTGCCGGTCAGCCACCTGCCTGGCCGCGTCAACATGGTCATAACCCGTCAGCCGGAAAAATACGCCAAAACAGTCAAAGACTTCGACGCCGTCGAAGGGCCGCATTTCATAACCACGTTTGAACTCGCCGTCTCTACGGCACATCGCGAATTTCCGGAATACGCCCAAGAGATTTTCCTCATCGGCGGTGAACAGCTGTACGACCTGGCCCTGCGCCGCAATCTGTGCGACAGGATGATAATTACGCACGTATACGGCAAACATATGGGCGACAGATATTTTCCGCAATTCGGGCCGATATGGAAAATCGGAAAAACCGAAAAGCACAACGATTTCGACGTAACCGAATATACAAGGGTTTAAGAACATCATGCGATTGACCGGACTTTTGTTGTTGCTGCCGCTCTCTTTGGGCCTGCTGGCTGGATGCGACGGAGAAATTTCCGCAGATAAACAGGAAGTAGCCTATCTGCCGTATTACGAACTTCCGTCAGCTCACGTCACCAACGCCTCTTTCGTGCAGACTCTCGCCAGCCATCACGTCACCGCAGTCAAGCCGAACCATATCGCCAAACATTCGACCTCGTCGGCCAGCCCGTGGTACGTCAACGGCAACAGGCCGTGGAAATATATCGTCATCCATCATTCCGCATCGCCGTCGGGCAATTCGGAAAAATTTCTGGCTATGCACCTCGCTCGCGGCTGGGATGAGATGGGATATCATTTCGTCATAACGAACGGTAACGGCGGGCCGGACGGAGCGGTGGAAATCGGCAGCCGATGGCTGAAACAGAAATGGGGCGCACATACCGGCGGTACGCCGGGCAACGAATATAACAACTTCGGCATCGGCGTATGTCTCGTAGGGAATTTCGACGAAACACGTCCTACGCCGGCACAACTTCACAGCCTTGAACAACTCGTCCGCTTTCTCGTCAAAACATATAACATCGACACTGATAACATCATCGCGCACAAGGACGCCCCCAACGCACACACCCGCTGCTGCGGCCAAAGCCTCTATACTTACATCCATTCGCAGGAATTCAAACAAAAGGTCGCCAAATGACCGCATCATGCAGGACGAATCTGTTTGACGTCGACGGCATGAGCATGAATATGCCGCAGGAATTTCTGCAGATTTTGGCTGAAGGCAAAAACGTGCGGATAGAACGTATAGTGTCAGCCAGCCATTCGTCGCCCAAAAACTTCTGGTATGACCAGCAGCAGTCTGAATGGGTGGCTGTGCTCGCGGGACAAGCCGAAATCGAATTTGCCAACGGTAATATATCTGCCATGTCAGCCGGCGATGCGATACTCATCCCCGCACATCAACGCCATCGTGTAAAATCAACGGCGGCGGACAGACCAACAATCTGGTTGGCCGTCTTTTTTGAAGAATGAAAAAATCAGCCTCGCCGGCCTTGCATCTTTTCTCAAAAATCATTGACTTTCGGGATTGTTTTGGGGATTATCTCTAGAGCATTGCAAAGTTGAGAGTTCCTATTTTTGCGCTAGTGGGTTTGTTCGTGGCAAGGAAGGAAAATGAGGTATATTTGATGATATTCCTAAAAAAATTCTGACACAGCCACGAACAAAGCAAACCAGCAAAAAAGGAAGTCGCAACTTTAAGATGCTCTAATTCCGATTTTTGAAATTTCAAAAATCGCAGGCAAAACAGGCCAATTCTGTATGCAAATAACCCTACAGGTTAAAATCCGACGGTTAAAATCTGCGGCAGACGGCTGATAAGTGATTGGAAACAAAGATGATAACAAAAGTACAGGCTGACAGGCAGGCTAAACTGGAAAAGCTCCGCGATATGGGCGTTGACCCCTATGGCTGGCGGTATGATGACGTTGAACGTGCAACAAGCATCCAGAATCGTTACAGTGACGACGCTCCCGAAGGTTCGCAACACGCCCGCACCGCCGGACGTATAACCCTGCTGCGCGACATGGGCAAAATGATGTTTATAACGCTGCGTGATTCCACCGGCCATATCCAGACTGCTCTGCGCAAGGATGCACTCGGCGAGCAGCCGTGGGAAGTCGCAAGATTACTCGATTTGGGCGATATCATCGGCGTGGAAGGCATGCTTCAACGTACGAAAACCGGCGAAATAACCATCTGGGCCGACAAATTGAAACTGCTCTCCAAGTCGCTTCTGCCGATGCCGGAAAAATTCCACGGCTTGACGGACCTGGAAATGCGTTACCGTCAGCGTTATCTCGACCTGATGACGAATCCCGAATCAATGCAGAATTTCAAGATTCGCATCGCCATAATAGAAAAAATACGCTCGCTGCTCAAGGCTCGCGGCTACACGGAAGTGGAGACGCCCATGCTTCAGCCGATTTACGGCGGTGCGGCGGCGCGGCCGTTTACGACGCATCACAACGCGCTGGACATGCTGCTGTATATGCGGATAAGTCCTGAGCTTTATCTCAAACGACTGCTCGTGGGCGGCATGGAAAAGGTTTTTGAAATCAATCGCAATTTCCGCAACGAAGGTTTAAGTACGCGGCACAACCCTGAGTTCACCATGATGGAACTCTACGAAGCCTACGCCGACTACAACGTGATGATGGAAATCGCGGAGGAACTTTTCACGACGATTGCCGATGAAATCTGTCGTCCCCGTCTTATCGCCCAGCGCGACGCCCGCGCGGCGGAAATCGAACAGATAAAAATCGACGCCGAACGCATGTTGGCTAACAAGCGTATCCCCCTGAGCGACGAGCAGCGCAAGGCTAAGTACGATGAAGCCGTCGCCCGTTACGAAGCGGAAAAAATCGCATTCCCGAAAACTCCGCTCTACAAAGCTGCCGCCGCCTGTGCCGACGGCAACCTCGTCCTGCCGTATGGCGATATACTGCTCGACTTCAAAAAACCGTGGCGTCGCGCCAAGTACGCCGACCTGCTCATGGAATACGCCAATGTGAACATAAACGACATTGCCGCAGTCCGCAGCAAGGCACGCGAATTGAAAATCGACGAGGCCCGGCTTGACGACGTCGTAGTCGTAAACGAAGTTTTTGAAGCAACCGTCGAAGAACACCTGGTTCAGCCGACTTTCGTATGCGATTATCCGGCTGCCCTCTGCCCGCTTACTCGTCGCGACCCGAATAATCCCGACATCGCCCTGCGGTTCGAATTGTTCGCCGCGAAAATGGAGCTGGCGAACGCATATACCGAATTGAACGACCCGAAAATTCAGGAAGACAACCTCGCCGGCCAGATTAAGGGCGAGGAAGAGGAAACCATGCGTGTAATGGATGAAGATTTCGTTACGGCGCTCAAGCACGGCATGCCGCCAGCCGGCGGCATGGGCATTGGCATTGACCGCATGGTCATGCTGCTGACCGATACGCAATCCATACGCGACGTCATATTGTTTCCCCTGCTGAAACCGGAAGCGTAACGAAACCCATTTTGATTTTAGTTCACTGACACAGTCAGGCTTGAAAGGATTTTTGCAAAAATGGCCAAACCTTTGATGTTATTGATTCGTGACGGGTGGGGCATCGGCAACGGCGGCCCTGGTGACGCGGTGGCTGCGGCGAAGACGCCGAATATGGACGCGCTCCTCGCAAAATACCCCACATGCACGCTCGACGCTTCGGGCATCTCCGTCGGCGTTCGTGCAGGCTCGCAGGGTTCAAGCGAAGTAGGCCACCTGAATATGGGCGCCGGCCGGATAGTCAAACAGGAAATCGTTCGCGTCGATGAAATGATTGCCGACGGCAGCCTTTTCAAAACTCCCAGACTGATGCAGGCCGTCGCCCGTTGCAAACAACAGAACAAGGCATTCCACCTGATGGGCCTCGTGCAGGATCAGGGCGTACATGCCATGGGTGAACATTTTTCCGCATTTATAAAATTTCTGGGCAGCCAGGGCGTAAAAAAAGTTTTCGTACACTTTTTCGCCGACGGCAGAGATACCCCGCCGCGCAGCGCTCTGATTTATCTCAAGCAGCTGGAAGATGTGATGAAGCAGTGCAACTGCGGAACGGTAGCGACCGTCATGGGCCGATTCTGGGCTATGGACAGGGCAGAGAACTGGGCTCGCACGCAAAAAGCGTTCAATCTGCTCACCAGAGGCGAGGCTGATTACACCGCTCCATCCGCCGCTGCCGCAATCGAATCAGCCTATAAACGTGCCGACGAACAGATAGCAGCCGGCAAAAGCAATCCGGAAACCGACGAATTCATCTGCCCGACGGCCATCGTCGATTCAGCCGGCCAACCTGTCGGCACAATTCAGCCAGGCGACGCCGTATTACATATGAACTATCGTCAGGACAGGGCCATACAGTTGACCAAGGCGTTTGTGGAGGACGACTTCAAAGGCTTTGACCGCGGGCCTAAACCGGACGTCTTCTACATGGGTCTGACGCGATATTATGACGAATTCCCATTCGAGCTCATTCCGCCCATGAACATGGCTAACCTGCTCGGCGAGGTACTCGCCGCCAACAGGCTGCGACAGTTACGCATAGCGGAATTCCAGAAGTATAAGCACGTCACGAGTTTCTTTAACGGCAAACGGCTCGAACCTCTGTCCGGCGAAGACCGCATACAGGTGGAGTCCATTACGATACCGGAAGACAAACAGCCTGAAATGAGCGCGTATCCGGTGACCGACCTTGTCCTGAAAGCCGTCAACGACGGCATAGCTGCCGTACGCCGTGCCGCCCAAACGACTGCCGGAGTCCAGCTTGAACTCGGCGCGGAACTCGAGGGCGCATGCCCGCTGAATGAAACGTATGACGTCATCGTCCTCAACTACGCCAACGGCGACATGGTCGGCCATACAGGGTCATTCGACGCGGCTCGTAAAGCCATCGAAACTGTCGATGAATGCATCGGCAAGGTAGTGCCGGCTGTATTGGCCAGGGGCGGCAAGGTGCTGGTAACTTCAGATCACGGCAATGCCGAACAGATGCTCGACGAAAACGGCAAAGTGCAGACGGCCCATACCGTCAGTCCGGTTCACTGCGTGTTGGTCGGCAACGACGTCGAAAATGTCAGACTTATATCGCACGGCAAACTCGCGGATATCGCTCCGACGATGCTGAAACTGCTGGGCCTGAAAATTCCGGCAGAAATGACCGCACAGTGTTTGATAAAATAGAACGATTCCCCAAAAAAGTATTTTCATTTTAGAGCAGTTCTCGAAAGAAAATAATTTTGAAAATTGTTCTAAAAACCATTCTGGCAAATCAAAAAATTGCTTAACGAGATAACAAGAAGGTGAATCCTGCACGTGACACAGGATTTACCTTTTTTATAAACGACTCTCTATGCTAATCAAGCCAATTTGCAGGCCTTTTCACAAACAGATTATGCAAAACAATCAAAATTACAACCAATCATCATTGTTCAACTTATGATGGAACAACAGAGATAGTTATTTGCGATTTTTTCTTTGCAACAACGTCAAACTACAGGTAGCAAGCAGGCCGATAGTAAGCGGTTCGGGCATGGTAATGATACTTACGTTGTCGAGGAAAACATTTTCATAACAGGCGCCCGTTCTTGCGGCGAAAGCAAAAATATCGCCCTCCGTCGGGGCGAAGCCGGAAACATCAAGGTCGGTGTAGATGGTATTGGCTCCGTATGTCACATCCAAGCCGTTGGAGTCCCAATGTATCGTGACGCTCTGAAACGACGCACCGTCTATAGAATCTTCGATAATCGGAAGATAATCTTCCTCGGATGCAATCTCTTCACCGTTGACTAGAACCCGGATAGACGGAACCGCATAAGTAAAAGTTTCCCAGCTGACTGAGAGCATCTCGCCTTCCCCGGTATATAATCCGCGTTCGCATTCCATACCCTGGAGAGAGTCCAGATTAACCGTACCGAAATTGAACGAAAATCCATCGGCAGGAACATCCCACTCCTCCCCGCCACCATTATACGTTATCAGCAGGCTGAACGTAACGGTAAACTCGGTAACCGTACTGCCGGTATCCAGCTGTGGCATGGCGTAGGCTGCTTGTGTTTCCCCGACTCCATCCTCCGTCATGCGAAGTGCCCGCCACGAAGTGCCGTTATAGTAAACATTCGTGACATTAATTTCATCTCCCACATAGCTGACGATAGTCGACCCGTCTCCCAAATTGCTGCTGCCTTCGGCAATAGAGTTGAAGTTCTGCGTGTAACTGCCTGCCTGAGCCATTGCGACAAGCGATAACAAGACCAGACCTACACACATGCGACCCATGTTGAGCATAATGTGTCCCTCTCAAAATATGACCGGCTGCCACTGATCAACCCTTAACCAATTGCAGACGATCTGATTCATAATTAAAATCAACACGACCCGGACATAAAGCGGGTACGGCAACTTTAAAATGAAACAAGCATCAGTCAGCTGATATGCCAACCTATTTGCCTAAGAGCTTATTCTTCTCTCTCCCCAGTCACGTTTAATTATAAGCAGACGAATGCTATATGAAAGGATATTTTAAAAAATTCTGCAACTTACTGTCGTTAAGGCGCTGTTCTGATAATTTTGCGTAATCTTATTGCGGCATGGATATTTTGACTTTGTCGCCTATTTTTATGCCGTCGCGGCGGATAGTGCCGCCGGCAAGTTCCAACGCGTACAACGCCGGCAGATGCGAAGAATACGTGATATTGCCCGAGCAATCTTCTTCAACCTGCATTTCATAAACATTGACAACTTCCATTGCGGAATTGATGAACACGATATCTATCGGAACATGGCAGTCCCGCATGCAGAATCGCAGTATGCCCTCTTTCGTATTGATGAACAGCATGCCGCCGTCCGGCGCTATTTCATATCTGCCGCTGAGTCCCTTGTACTGCTGTTCTGGAGTTATCGCCAGTTCGACATTCCACGTATTTTCGCCAATCGTGACAGTCGCCGGCCGGGCTGCTTTGCATCCGCCGCATGCCAGAACTCCAGCCGCCATCAAACATAGAATCAATCGCATATATTATCCCTTCAATCAAGCGGAATGAATTTTTTAACGGCTTCCATCGGCAGGCCTATCACATTTGTATAGCTGCCGTCTATTTTTTCGACAAAAGCGTCGGCTGCGCCCTGTATGCCGTATGCACCGGCTTTTCCACGCCATTCGCCCGATTCAATATAATTTTCTATCTCACGTTCATCCAGCAGACGCATTTTCACCCATGTGGCGACTGATATGATAATCCGTTCGCATGACGGCGATATTATCGCCAGGCTGGTTACGACTGCATGGCGATGGCGGCAGAGGATGCGTAAAATATGCCTGGCATCGTCGGCATCAGCGGGTTTGCCGATAATTTCTCCGGCGGCTGCGACTATGGTGTCTGCTGCGAGCACTGTGGCATACGAAAAATCTTTGGCGACCGCGGCGCATTTGAACCACGCCAACGCCTCCGAATGAGACGCAGGATGCATCTGTCTGGCCATATGATTCGGCTCATCAAGCGGTGAAACGCAGACGTCGAATTCATACCCCGCCTCTTTCATGAGTTTTTTACGCTGCGGCGACGCAGAGGCTAATATTAATCGTGAACCTTGCAAATTTTCAGCCCGGAATGAATTTTTAAGTGTTAAAACGGTTTTCTAAAAAATTTTTATTTTGAAAATGTAGAATTTACGAATGATTTATTTAAAAAATTTACAGTTTTAAAAGCGTAAAATTACAAATGACATATTTAAAAAATTTGCGGTTTTAAAAACGTGGAATTACGAATGACATATTTAAAAAATTCGTAAAATATCAGTAACGTTTGAGCTCGCGTTTGATATCCATCTGCTGCTGCCGCGTACGAATAGCCTCGCGTTTGTCATAGTCGCGTTTGCCCTCCGCAACTCCCAACTCACACTTGGCCCAGCCTTTTTTGAAATAAATCGCAAGCGGAATAATGGTCTTTCCCTTCTGCTTGACGTGAACTTCGAGTTTTTCTATCTGGCGGCGATGCAGAAGCAGGCGGCGTTTTCGCGTAGGGTCGTGCTGCATGCCTTCGGCGGCTTGGGGGTACTGGGCGATGTTTGCCCCGACGAGGTAGACTTCGCCAGCCGTCGTTATGCGGGCATAAGCGTCATCTATCTTGGCTTGGCCGGCACGCAACGACTTCACCTCCGTTCCGAGCAGCTCGATACCGCATTCCAATTTTTCATGGATGTGATAATCATGAAACGCCCGACGGTTGCCGATTCGTACGCCGTGATGCTCAGGTTGTTTTTTGCCTTTCGCCATTTAAAATTCACTGTATCCAGCTATCCGCAATGAAAAAATCATTCAAAAATCGCCATGTAACCGCCGTCGTGCCATCTGGTAATATCGTCTGCGCCAGCCGGCAGTGTGAGTTTCTCAAATTTCAGCTTCAGATGCGAAACATTTTTCGCCAGAAATTTCACGACCCGCGAATTTTCATCGGGGTTGATGCTGCAAGTGCTGTAAATCAGCTGGCCGCCTGGACGTACGAACTGTGCGGCAGCCTGGGCCAGAAATTGCTGGTCGCGTACGAGTTTTGAGATATCGGCTTTGCTGTAGCGCCAACGAGCCTCCACCCGTCTTGCCAGCACGCCGGAGTTACTGCACGGCACATCAGCCAACACAAGGTCGAAACTCCGCGGCTCAAGTCCGCCAACATCTTCGGCTCGGATGGTTTTTATAATATTGATTCCCATCCGCAGGGCATTTTCTTCTATGCGTTTAAGTTTTTCGCCTGAAACGTCAGCGGCAATTATCAGGCCGGAATTCTCCATCCGTTCGGCAATATGCGTGGTCTTCGTGCCAGGCGATGCGCAGAAATCCAGCACCCGCATGCCGGGACGAATTTTGGCCGCCGCCACAACAGACGTAGCCGTCGGATCTTGCGGCTGAAGCAGACCTTCCTGAAACTCAGCCAACGAATTCATACCCTCAACGGAATCCAGAACGATACTCAAACCATTCTCATGCAACTTCGCATCCATGCCGGCGGCTACCAGCCTGGCTAACACATCGGCGTTTTTTGCTTTTAACGAATTTACGCGAGCAATCAGCGGCGGCCGTGAGCAGGAATGTATCGCTATCGCCGTCACCTGTTCATACCAGCCGAATTGTCCGACCCAATCGGCGGCAAGCTCCGCCGGCAGGGAATAAGCCGCCGACAGCCATAACGCCCGATTTCTTTCCGGCTCAGGAAAGACGTTTCGTTCCATTCGACGGTCTTTGGTGGGCGATATCGGTATTATGTTCGCAGCCGGCTGAGGTGAAAGAGCGTGTTCAGACGGAGCGGACATTTCGCGGATAATGTTACGCAAAACGCCGTTAATCAGGCCAGCCTGTTTTTTCTGTCTGAACGCATGAGCCTGCCGGACGGCTTCATTGACGGCGGCAAACGCCGGCACACGGTCAAGAAACAGAAGCTGATAAAGCGCAACCTGCATGATTTCCTGCAACGGCGGATTGAGCTTACGGCCCGGCATATTCAGGTACGATTTCAGAATCGCGTCCAGAGTAGCCCTCCGTCGTAATGTGCCGATGGCAAGCTCATGTGCAAATGCCCTGTCGGCAGAACTCAGGCCGATTTCATCTGCCACCCGCGAAAGATGTGCCGATACATTCCCGCCGCGGTCACGCAATGCCTTCACCGCCAGGTCGCGAGCCGAATTGTTTTGTCCGTTTTCCATAGTTGTTACTTTCTTTTGCGGGTAATATTAGTTTTATCGCAAAAGCATTGCAAGGCTCATAGTTACATTTTGTGTTTCCAAAAAATCAAAAGCAAAGCGATACGGGCTAAAGCCTGCGTTTCCATATGGTTATGAGTTTTGGGGTGTCACTGAATGACGAGTGCTTTCCATCAGCTATCGGTTAAAATCGCAAAATTAAGAATGACATATTAAAAAACCCCGGACGTTTTGCCGTCGGGGCTTTTTTTAAAACAAACACAAATTTTAATGAAAGCTATTTTGAAAAAGTTTCTATTTATTAATCTAGAAACGGTTTCTTCTTCGACGAATAAATATAAATGCTCCACCAACAGCTAACAGACCTGCTGTTAGAGGTTCAGGAACAACCGTAGTCATGGCTGCCGCCCACGGGACAAGGTTACCCCAACTTGAGTTAACCGTGTAATTGTTGAGAGTCACCGTCAATGTATCTCCGGCATCCACGTCTGCAATCGATATGTCAAAGAGCTTCGAAACCGACCCTGACGTTGAACCGAATATGGTAGTGAATGTCTGTGAACTTCCATTGACGTTAACGACCATGCTGGAGTCAGTATAAAAATTCGACATTATCAGATAGAAATGTGCCGAGGTCGACGACATGGTGGCTGTGAATGTCATGTATGTATTTCCGCCGCTGGACGAACCCGTTCCCTGATATGTTTCGTTACGGGAATTCGTGCCTGTTGCAGTCGGAGTACCACCCGTCCACGATTGGTAAAAAGCGCCACTGGCAGTTTTGGACGTGACGTTGCTTGAAATACTGCCGATATAATCAGTTGCAGCTTTTTCGACTCGCGTCTGATTTGTGCCTGCACCGAAAAATACCCAGTCACCGACGCTGAAACTGCCGGTATATGATGTTCCGCTGATTGAACATGTGGTATTATCAAATGTTACGTAACTGGAACCGCCGATTGTCGTGGTATTCAGAGAGATTGTTGTAGCACAGGCTGGGATGGCTATAAAAGACATCAAAATCAATCCGATGCAAATTGCTTTATGTTTTTCCAAAAACGACATGGCTCATGTCTCCAACAAAAAAATGATACATGGCGGAATATCCGCTCTTCGACATTAAAGCCATACTTCAATGCCGGTAATTGTTAAAATGTAATCATTCTCTCGTTGTCAGGCACAGAACCATTAGACGCCTACCCTATGCATTTCCATATGCAGAGATTCAGGATGTGTCTTGGTTCCCTCCGAATTCAGGCTCAATTGAATTCGTGAAACATCATATTTACTACTACACCGCTACCGGGCTCTCAGGTCGTTAACGGCGGGAAATAACTTTCGCACATTTGACTAAACTTTCAAATGCAACGTAATTACTAATATATAATAAGTTACAGGCCTGTCAATATGGGAATTGTAAATTTTATTCCAATCATACGAAATTGTATCAATTTTGTAGGGTCAACAACTTAGAACCTATCCCAAAAACCTTGGCTGCCTGCAATCGGCTCTTTTGCAGCCTGGCTGCGTCAGAAAAACGGCAGAATATCCTTAAATATGCTGCCATTTTTCTTCCTTGCC
>CAZIAZ010000052.1:0-17769 GCA_964536835.1 uncultured Planctomycetaceae bacterium
CAGCCGACGCCGCAAACAGCAACAAGCGCAAAGTCAAGTTTAATATGCTCTAAAAGCAGATTTTACAATCACCGTCTGATAATAATACTTTGGTGGCCATTCTCCACCTTTTTAATTTTATGCTTCACAGATTAATATTTCAAAAAGTTCGCATAAAAATTCCATCACATTTCAAAAATCTTCGTAACTCGGCATGGATTTGTGATGTATCTGCGGCGCCGTGTTCATACCCATTTTTTCGGCAATTTTACTGGTCAGAACATACAGCGACGGCACAACCAGCAGCGTCAACATTGTCGCACAGCCCAGGCCGAAGATAACCGCCACCGCCATGCTTGACCACCACTGACTGGACGAACTCCGCCATGCAATGGACATGGTATGAAAATCGAAGCTGATTCCTGTAACCATTGGAACCAGACCCAGCACGGTAGTTCCTGCGGTCAGCAGTACTGGCCTAAGTCTTGTTATGCCCGCTTCGACTGCGGCATCCTTGAGCGTGTAGCCGCGCTGCTGCAACTGCCTGGTGTAATCCAACAGAACAATGGCATTGTTGACGACGACGCCTGCGAGGCTGATTACGCCCACACCCGTCATCACCACGCCAAACGGCTGGCGGAATATAAGCAGGCCAACGAAAACGCCGATAAGCGAAAGTATGACCGTAGACATGATGATAAGCGGCACGGAGAGCGTGTTGAACTGCGCGACGAGTATGGCCACTATGAGCAGCAGTGCGATTATGAATGCCTTGGACAGGAAGGCGCGTGCCTTGTCGTCTTCTTCCTTTTCGCCGGCGTATTCTATGCGATAGCCAGCCGGCAGTTGCATATCGGCGAGTTTTTTCTGCACGTCAGCCAACACTTCCAGGCCGGGCCGGCCTTCAGCGTCGGCGGTTATCGTGACCACGCGTTTGCGGTTGATGCGGTGTATCGTGCCCAGGCCAGGCCGATATTCAAATTGTCCAAGCGAAGTCAGCGGCACAGCTCCGCCGTCGAGAGTCGGCACTCGCAATTTGAGCAGATCATCTACGCCGCGCCGCTTGGAAACCGCCGGCCGTAAACGAATGTCGTAATCGTCATTAAACTGCTGATACTCGCCGACCTTCGTTCCGTAAATCGCGGTTTTCAGAAATTGGGAAATCGAATTCGTGTCGGTTTCAAGGATGGCAGCCTGCACACGGTCGGGTATGAATATCAGTTCGGGTTTGGCGGCTTCCAGGTCGCTGCGCATGTTGACCATATTGGGAGTGCCCTTTATTTTCGCGGCGACTTCCTCACTGAGTTTTTCCAGCAGGCCCATATCCTCGCCTATGATTCGCACCGTCACGGCTGAGCCGGTCGGCGGGCCTTCCTTGCGTTTTTCGACCTTAACCTCCGCACCCGGGAAATCTTCCAATTCATGGCGGACATCGGCTATCACTTCCGCAGATGGTTTTATGCGGTCTTCATAATCGGGAAATACCATCGTCAGGTCGGCTGTATGCGAGCCGGAATCGGACGATGAACTGCCGATGTTGCCGCTGCTCGTACCAACATTAGCCACGATATTCTTGAAATTGTCAATCTGGCCCGGCGTCGCGGATTTGCGAAATTTTTCGACGCGTTTTTCGATTATGCGAGCCAGCCTGTCCGTTTCCTTTATATTCGTTCCCTGCGGCAGACGGATATTGACAGTGCCCTCCTTCGGGTCAGTCAGCGGGAAGAGTTCTATGCCCAGGCCGCTTCGGGCGTATATGACCGTAATCACGACCAGCAGGCAGGCAGCCAGTAAAAGTGTAGTAGTCGGCCGCTGTAAAACGAATTCAAGCAGGCTACGATATTTCCGTACAAACAGCGACGGCTGCTGTTCCTTGCTGCGAAGTTGCGAAGGCTTGCCCCAGAGGGAACATATCACAGGATTTATCATCATGGCCACTATCAACGAACAGGTCAGGACTATTATGACCGTAAGCGGAAGATAATGCATGAAATCGCCCATAATGCCCGGCCAGAACAACAGCGGCAGGAAGGCGGCTATCGTAGTGGCGGTGGAGGCGATTACCGGCCAGGCGACTTCGGAAGTGGCTTTCATGGCCGCTTCCTTGCGTTCGTAGCCCATTTCCATGAAGCGGTAGATGTTTTCCACGATGACGATGGCGTTGTCCACCAGCATGCCCAGCGCGAGTATCAGGCTGAACAGAACCACCATGTTCAACGTAAGACCAAGCGCCTGTATTATCGCGAAACTCATCAGCATGCTCAGCGGAATAGCCGTCGCCACTATAAGACTGCTGCGGATGCCCATGAAAATCATCAAAACGCCGACTACCAGTATGAGACTGGTGAAAATATTGTTCTCCAGGTCCCTTATCATCAGACCTATTTCTTTCGACTGGTCGGTGGTGAGAGTAAAGACCACGCCTTTGGGCACTATTTTTTCTGCGACTTTCAGGATGGCCTTGACCTTGTCGGCAATATCGACGATGTTGGCGCCGACGCGTTTCTTGACAGCCAGCGTTATGCTCCGTTCGCCGTCCAGCCGCGAAAAACTCTCGCAATCCTTGAACGTGTCAACCGTGGTTGCCACGTCGGTAAGATATATCGGTTTGCCGCTTCGCACGGCGATGGGGATACGGTTAATCTGGCTGGGGTCTTCAAACTTTCCAGGCACTCGCACGGAGAGCTTCATGCCCGTGGTTTCCAAGCCGCCGGCTGTCATGGAGACATTCTCCGACGGAATGAATTTCATCAGCTCCGTAACGGTAAGGCCGTACTGCGCGACCTTGTCGGGATCTATCTGCAAAATGATTTCACGCTCAAGGGCGCCGAGCACGTCAACGCCAAGTACGCCGGGAACGGCTTCCATTTCCTCCTCCAGCCGCTCGGCGATGTCTTTCATGCGAGCCGGCGAAATATCGCCCGAAATGTTTACGGTAATTATCGGAATATCTGAAAAAGATATCTCCATGACGACGGGGTCTATGGGCTCGTCGGTATCCTGGGGCAGGTCGGGCTTGGCGAGGTCAACCTTGTTTTTCACGCGTTGCAGGGCGTCGTCGATGTCAACTTCAGGCATGAATTCCACGGTTATGGTACTAAGGCCTTCGGAACTTACGCTACGCATCTCCTTTTTGCCCTTAAGGCCGGTGAGCTGGTTCTCTATTTTCGTGGTAATCGTGCTTTCAATATCCTCCGGCGCGGCGCCAGGATTGGTGGTAGTCACGATTATGTACGGAACTTTGACGTCCGGCGCACTTTCCCGCGGCAGCGTAACGTAGCTCATCGTCCCCATTACGATTATGAGCACGACCATGACCATGACGGTCGTCCGGTTTTTTATTGCGACATCAGAGAGAATCATGCGGCGTTACTCCTGGTCAGCCTTGAGCAGCGTATCCATGCCGGTCGAACGGATACGCACCTTCTGGCCCGGCCCGACGAGACGTTGGCCGGCGACAATAAGCCTGTCGCCCTTTTTAAGGCCTTTCGAGATACGGATGAATTGGCCGCGCAGTAGCGAATAATCCAACTCGACATCCCTGCGCTGCGCCGTGTCGTTTTCTACGACATAAACGGCATGGCCCTGCTCCATAGGAATAATCACGCCCAGAGGAGCCATTATCGGCGACTCCAGTTCTCTCCGCAACAGTTCCACCTTGACGAATTGGCCGCTGCGAAGAGCCCGATTTTTATTGTCGACCACAATCTCGACCCGCGTGGTATGCGTCTTTTCGTCGGCAAGATCACTGATGTAGGATATTTTACCCTGCAGTGTCGTCGGGCTGAACGTGCCGACGGTTATGTTCTGCTTCTGGCCCAATTTCATATAGGATATGTCCCGTTCCGGAACTTCAACGACGATTTTCGCGGTATCCATATCGACAAATTCAGCCACCAAGTTTCCAGGCTGAACATATTCGCCAGCCTCCACCGGCAGCGAGTTGACGCGGCCGGTAATCGGTGCAACCACCACAGTCCGCTCAAGATTCGCCCTGCAAAGGTCATACGCCGCCTTAGCCATGTCCCTGTTCATTTTTGTGGTTTCAAGCTCCGTCCTGGTAGCCACGTCTTTACCGTACAGCTCTGACACACGTTTGAATTCCTGCTGCTGAAACTCATATTCCGCCAGCGTTTTTTCACATTGTGCGAGAAGTATGTCGGTATTGATATAAACAATCGGCTGGCCCTGTTTGACGTAGTCGCCTTCATTCACGACGCCGGCTGAGGCTGGGCCGCGGGTTATTTCCATGCCTTTGCCGAGCCGATCGGCTTTGCCGGCATGGGCGTCAACCCGGCCGGCGACTTCGGCGGCTACGTCCACAACCTTGTTCGGCTCAACATGGCCGGGCAGAGTTATGACGTCCCTGACGCTGCTGTCGGGATTTATTGTCATTACTTCAACCGTGACCGGCGGCGACTCAAGCACGGCCTGCTCATTCTTACTGTTCGGGTAGAATTTTATCACCAGAACCACTACGGCGACGGCAAAAATTATCGGCAGAGCTTTCGCCCATACCCAACCTGATTTCTTGTGACCGAATTTCATATATTTTTAACGCTCCCTATGGGTCCCATTATCCTGTCTATAGTATTCGATATTTCCGCGTAATCCTGCAAACTCCAATCGCCGCCGATGCCAAGGATTTTCTGCAATCCAAGCCCGTCGAGAAACGCAACCAGCATCCGTGCCGACATATTCGGCGTCGTAAACCGTGAAAGTTCGCCGCATGATTGGCCCTGTGCAATAATATCCTCAATAACCTTGATATATTTCCGATAAAGCTCGTTTATGACATCATTCATGCCGCGAGTTTCTTCCCTGCCGGCTAACGCCCAGAACTCCATAAGCAATTTGCCGATATGGCTCTTGGTATCAAAACGGGTGAACGCAGTTTGAATTATCTTTAAAATTTTCTCGCGAACAGGCAGCGTCGGAGAATTCATTATTTCATCATAAATTTCACTATCTTTCGTCTGGGAGTACAGGAAAACCTCCTTAAAAATCTCCTGCTTGCTCCTGAAATAGTTGTAGACACTGCCTTTGCTTACGTTGGCTTCCGCGGCAATATCGTCCATTCGCGTAGCAGCGTACCCATGCCTGCTGAACACACGCTCGGCGGCATCGAGGAGTTCCATCTTCCTGGAATTCAAATCTTTTTTGTCTTTGACGTTATAAAACATTTTTTTATCGTCGCGAAAAATATCTAAGCTTATCATGTCACAGCCAACATCTTACATTTCATGCAGCAGCAACATTTTCCCAAAAATTTTCATCAATCGGTTTTTATATATTATATTCGTTGACTGACCGGTCAGTCAACGGCTATGTTTTATGCTTTTATGGCGGTTTGGCCGGAAAATAGGCTTGTGATTTTTATCCAAATGGTTATCTTTAGTCACATTATGGATAAGTTTAACTATAAAGACGGCAAGCTGTACTGCGAAGACGTGCCGGTTGCAGAGATAGCTGAAAAAATCGGCACGCCGGCATACATATATTCCGCCAACACTATCCGCGAGCATTATCGCAAGATAGAAGCGGCGTTTTCGGAATTGGATACGACCATATGCTTTTCAATCAAATCATTAGCCAACCTCAGCATAATGAAGTTGCTAAAAAACCTCGGCAGCGGTTTTGACGTCGTCAGCGGCGGCGAACTGGCCCGCGTACAAGCCATCGGCGGCGACGTCAAAAAGGTCGTTTACGCCGGAGTCGGCAAAACAGACCGTGAAATAAGTGAAGCCCTGCAAGCCGGCATAGGATGGTTCAATATCGAAAGCGAAATGGAATTCGAAAACCTCGCCAGGCTAGCCGGCGAAATTAATTGCACCGCCCATGCAGCCCTGCGAATCAATCCTGACGTTTACGACCCCAAAACCCATGCCTACACCACCACGGGCAAGAAGGAAACCAAGTTTGGCGTGGATATTGACCGTGCAGGAGCATTTTTTGAGAAATATGGGAAAAATCCGAACGTCCGGCTGGACAGCATTCACCTGCATATCGGTTCGCCGATTTATTCTCCTCAGCCGTACATAGCTGCTATCAACAAGACGTTGGCATTCGTTAAGGATATGCGTGCAAAAGGTTTGGAGATAAACACGCTCGACCTGGGCGGCGGTTTTGCTGCCGATTACGAGGAAGGCGCAAGCCCACTGGCGATAGATTACGCAGCCGCCATCGTACCGCTGCTCAAAGGCCAGGGATTGAAACTCATACTCGAACCCGGCCGCCACATCGCATGCAATGCCGGCATACTTCTGATGAAGGTGCTGTATACCAAAAAAGGCGGCGAGAAAAATTTCATCATCGTCGATGCAGCCATGACGGACAATATCCGCCCCGCTCTCTACGAGGCAAGACATTTCATATATCCCTCTAAGCTGGAAGCGGACGAATTCCCCCCAAATCGCCGTTTCGATTTCCAACCAGCCAAAGGCATAAAAGTGAACGTCGTAGGCGGCGTATGCGAATCGGCGGACGTGCTGGCGAAAGACCGCGTGCTGCCGCCGGTAAAACGCGGCGACCTGCTGGCGATGTTCTCCGCCGGCGCATACTGTTTCACCATGTCCAGCCAGTATAACACCCGTCCGCGTGCGGCTGAAGTGCTGGTGGACGGCGAAAAATTCAGAGTCATACGCAAACGGGAAGATTACAGAGATATCTTCGCCACTGAGCTTGATGCCATAAAATAATTTTACACACGCGGCAAATGGCGGATTTTATCAGATGGCTGAAGGTTTTACGTTGTTTTCCAAAATTTTCCCAAATTGCCTGCCGCCTGTCGAACTGCATCGGCAAAAAAATATCTGATTAAGTTCTTGACATCTTGCAGGCGTTGTTGTAGTTAATATCCCTCGAAAGTTTGGCCTGCGGTGAAGGTGTGCAAATGCCGCAGGGCTCTCTTTGCCGGTCCGCGAAACTGGCCGGTTCTGAAATTGCGTATAAATTCCAGTTTTTAACATGGCGGTTTGACACTGCGCTTAAAAACAGGAATCAGGCCAATATAAACCTTTTTATCACGAGGAGTGTCATGGACGCTGCAACGCTGAAAACAAAGATGGACGCTGCGGGTTATGCGAAGCTGCAAAGCCTCAACTGCCCGAAGCTGATTGAATTTATTTCCACCAGTGCCGAACTGTGCAAGCCGGAGAAAATCGTTCTCTGCAACGGCACGAAAGAGGAATATCAGTCTCTGATGAACGAAATGATAAAAGAAGGCTTGGCCAAAAAACTCAACGATAAAAAACGGCCTAACTGCGTTCTGTTCCGTTCCGACGCATCTGACGTGGCACGTGTTGAAAACCGCACGTACATCGCCTGCGAAAAAAAAGAAGACGCCGGCCCGACGAACCTCTGGATAGACCCCAAAGAACTCAAGGCCACCATGCGCGGCCTTTACAGCGGCTGCATGAAAGGCCGCACCATGTACATCATACCGTTCTCGATGGGCCCGGTAGGTTCGCCAATCGCAAAAATCGGCATTGAAATAACCGACTCCGGATACGTCGTATGCAACATGCATATAATGACCCGCGTCGGTTATAATGTTCTCGATGTGCTGGCGAAAGACGGCGAATTCGTTCCAGCCCTGCATTCAGTGGGCAAACCGCTGGCTGACGGCGAATCCGACCACGGCATATGGCCGTGCGCGCCGCTGGACAAGAAGTATATCTCGCACTTTCCCGAAACCCGTGAAATCTGGTCTTACGGTTCAGGTTACGGCGGCAACGCACTGCTGGGCAAAAAATGTCTGGCGTTGCGTATCGCATCCGTCCAGGCACACGACGAAGGCTGGATGGCGGAACACATGCTTATCCTGAAACTTACCAGCCCCGAAGGCAAGGTCAAATACGTTTGCGGCGCATTTCCAAGCGCCTGCGGCAAAACGAACCTGGCGATGCTCATCCCGACCATTCCCGGCTGGAAAGTCGAGACAATAGGCGACGATATCGCGTGGATGAAGTTCGGCAAGGACGGCCGTCTGTATGCAATCAATCCGGAAGCCGGCTTTTTCGGCGTGGCGCCTGGAACTTCCACAAAGTCCAACCCCAACGCCATGTCCTCAGTTGAAAAGGACACCATCTTCACCAACGTCGCACTCACCGAGGACAAAGATGTCTGGTGGGAAGGCATAGGCTATCCTGCACCAGGCAAACTTATCGATTGGAAGGGCAACGAATGGCAAGCCGACAAGGCTGAAGCGCCTGCCGCCCATCCCAATGCCCGTTTCACTGCAAAGGCTTCAAATTGTCCGGCGATTGCTCCGGAATGGGAAGACCCGGCCGGCGTACCGATAGATGCAATCCTATTCGGTGGCCGTCGGCCCAGCACGATTCCGCTGGTTTATCAGTCGTTCGACTGGAATCACGGCGTATTCGTGGGTTCGACCATCGGCTCGGAAGTCACGGCAGCAGCACTTGACCTCAAGGCCGGCACAGTCCGTCGCGACCCATTCGCCATGCTGCCGTTCTGCGGTTACAATATGGGCGATTATTTCGCACACTGGATAAAAATCGGCAAGACAAAAGACGCAAAGCTGCCCAAACTATTCTGCGTGAACTGGTTCCGCAAAACCAAAGAAGGCAAGTGGCTGTGGCCCGGCTTCGGCGACAACAGCCGAGTCCTCAAGTGGATATTCGAACGTTGTGACGGCACAGGCAAAGCCCAGGAAACACCCATCGGATATATGCCAACCGTCGATGCAATCGACCGCAAAGGCCTCGACGACGTTACCGATGCTGACATGGCCGAATTGCTGTCTCTTGATAAAGAAGGCTGGCTGAAGGAACTTGATATGGTCAAGGAACATTATAAAAAGTTCGGCGACAAATTGCCGGCTGAGCTCTCCAGCCAGCTTCAGGCTCTCGAAGCCAGACTGAAATAGTTTAAAATATAAAAAGAAGAGCCGACGCTTTGACTAAAAATTAAAGCGCCGGCTCTTTTTTTTATCCGAACCGAACAGAATTCATTATTCAATTACCCTGGTATCGTCGGGTTTGTGGTGTGCCTCGACATATTTACGCCATTCTTCTTCAGTGGCATAGGGCAACCAACCTTTTCTCGCAACAAACGGCGTATTCATGATTTCAAAGCGAAGCTCAAATTTTTCCTTGTCTGAGCGGAATTCCATCGGCAGACGGATTACGGTCTGCATGTCGATGACTTCCTTCATGGTATTCGTCTTATCATGATTAATCAGCCTGAACTGGCGCGGGGTCAGGAAAAACAGACTGCCGCATTCGCCGGCAGGCCGCGTCGCCACACCTTTCAGTGTCATCGCCTTCTCATTCCATTCCAGAGACTCCACCTCCGCATTGCCCTGCTCTATATGCATATCCGTCGACAAAAGCCATGGATATTTGCGATGGCGCGATATGCGATATAATCTGCATGAATGCGCAGGAACTGCACAGGAATAAGATTTTTCGTATGTGCCGACATATTCACCGTTCCAGAATTCAAAAACGCTGAAAATTTCATCAGGGGAAAGCCCCAATTTCACAAAATCAAGCGTAGTGTTATATACTTCATTATCGGTATTGAACACCGCGACAAGCAGGTATGAATCCCAGGGAGTGCGTATGGCCTTTTTCAGCACATGGCAGTAACTTTCAGGCGCAACATTCGAGAATAAATCAACAGGAACAGGTATGCCCTGCGTTCTCGGCATACACATTTTAATCATGCCAAGACGTTCGGAATCGATATTTCGTATATCATCCCCAAGTACCATCGGGCTGTCACCGCTAAGGCCGAACATGGTGGTTGATATTCTGGCATGTTCAAGCGGTATAGGCTTGTCAATGGTCAGGCAATTAAGGTCGTTTATAAAAAGTTTACGATTCATGAACCACGAAGCCGCCGCGTTCTGAATAAATAAATGTTCATTTGCAAAATGCAGATCATGCATGCAATAAGTGGAATTCCGCCAGTTATGGTAAGGATACATGGGCCGGCCTTCGCCGTAATCACGACCTACACGCGCCGCATCAACACAGCCGACAAAACCAGGATTAGAAGCTACTGCGGTCTGAAGATGCGTATCGTGCCCGACTATTTCACGTATGGTTTTAAGTATTTTACGGCCAGCCTCCATCGGAAGCAACGTGTCGTCATACATCCTGGCGTTAGCCGGCACTGACAGAAAATCAAGCATATATGCACGCGCACCCATAGCCCGGTATGCCGTGAATATTTCTGTCAGATACTTTTTAGTCCTGGGATGAGTGCCGTCAAGATAATACATGGTCAGATAGGGTTCATCGTTAAGATTATTATGATTACGGTCAAATTCCCAGCTTACTTTGGTGGTTATCAGATTGCCGTTTATATCTCTCAGCAGGTTTTCTTTATTTTCTTCCAATATGTTATCGTATTGGGCCTCCCCCAGAAACCAGAACGGTGAAAACCATAATTTGAAGCTGAATCCCATTTTCCATAATTTTGCGAACAGCGACTTATATCCGCCTTCACAGCCAGACGCATTTTCAAATGTCAGCCAATTACCCGGTAAACCGTCTTTGATTATTTGATGCGTGCCAGCCGGCAGGCAACCAATATCGAACCCTTTGAATTTTTCTCTAACAGCAGTGGCAAAGTCAAGCAATATTTCAGGCCATGATTTTTCGTTTGTAAAGGCATCTATCCATGCAGAACCGTCTGCGCAAACGCCAAGAGCACATTCAAATGACGGTTTATATGCGTCATATATGCGGTTAGCCCAACCTTCAAGCGCAGCATACGGATTTTCATGATAACTGATACGAAGCGTCTCAGACCGCAATTCACAGCTGGCCCCGATTTTGTGCCTGCCAAACAGACAGCCGGCACTATACTGTGTAATTCCAGCAGTCGGAACATAATGCAAGGTATGATAACCCTGCATGCGGCCGAGCGTCACAAAGCCTGCAAAAAAAGTGAGCCCGGATGAAGGATCATAAATGTGACAAACATTATCTGAGTTGTGGTCGGCTTCCGTAGCGGCAAAACGCTCAACCCGCATATCCCACGGCTGCCATCGGAAAAAGCGAACCTGCTCCGGATTCTTGCCAAGGTCTATAATCCCTCCCTTTTCATCCTGGGCATTTAAAATTTTCCAGTCACTTACATAAATATCATCAGGACTGTCATTTCGCAGCAGCGCCGTCAGCTCAACCCAATCAGCATTGCCTTTAATTTCCCAACGCCAAACAACTCCGTAATCATTGAATGAAAATTCAATAATATATGTCTGATTACCATTCTCATCGGCTTGCGTTTTATGCGAAATAACTTCGGCATCTTTCAGAAAAAGCTCTTCGTCATTTATGATAACCGAACCTGAAAGATTTTTTGTCGACAGTGCACCACATCGTTTTGCATGCGTGCTAATCATTCCACTTTCCACCAGCCACTCCAGAAGTGAGAAACATTCCGTATTCGCATTTTTCACAGAATTCATCTTAAAATTCCTTTTAAATTTTTTCCCAAAAAACGCACTTAATTCAACTTGATACATTCACATTGTCAGACATGGTAAAAAGTTTAAACCTGTTTCCTACGAAAGAATCTTAATTCCTAATATACGGCAAAAATCCTTAATTACCGCCATGTTGTCGCCATATGAAATTATATAATGCTGACTCATGACATTTTGGACAAAATCGTCAGCAGAGCCGTCGAATATCATATCCAGACTCGGAAGCTGTGGGGCCGGAGGAGCCCAGCCGGCTTCTTCCCATTTTATCGGCGTTTTTGCATCAGCCGTCGCGACGTGCATCTGAAAATCGCCATTTGCCTCCGCAAATCTTGCTAATGTAATTTTTCCAGTTTTCAGTTTGGACACATTTAAAAGACCTTCGCCAAAATTTCCAAAAGCGTTCGGCATAACCGTAATCGGGCCGTCAACTATCTCGGAAGGGACATAATCCGGTACGCCCATAAGTGCACCGGTTTTCATAAATTCGTAAAATTCCAGGTATGCTCCACACTGGCCGGTTAAAAATCTGACCATCATCTGTGTCACCATGCCTGGCGCGTCATTTTCCGGAACAGACGATATATCCATTGTTTCGTGAAGCAGCGTCATGGCCCCCGCAGGCGCAAAACCCATCAACTTTTTAATGCCGTCAACGTCATTATATGAAAAACCAGAAAAATCCCGTTCTTCAATTTTACGTTTGATTGCCAGATAAAGTTTTACGGAATTCTCAACCGTGCCAGGCTGCGGATTTTTCAAAAATTTCCAGCGAGTACGAACCTCGTCGGCGATTTTTATTATTTCCGAATCACTCGTCTTTTCCATCAACTGCCGCAATTCCAACAATTCGAAATGTTCGATTTCCACGCCAAGTTTCTTTTTGAACGCTATGCCGTCATACATTGTTCCGTAAAGTTTCATATCGCGGTAACCGGCCATTCCAAGCTTGGTTTCTTTCAATAAACTGACGGCTCTGGCGGCTATTGCATAATTTAATATTTTTGATAAATCAGGTTTTTCTTCACGGTAATTTACGACGTACTTGAAATTATATCCCATATCAGTCATCGGTTTGCGCAGCGCGGTAGTACCAGCCTGATCGGCGGTCGTCACAAAGCTCTCACCATCCCGCCACCCGCTCAGTCCCCATAATATCATAGGCTTGTACCTGAACGGCTCAATAACCTTAAAAACGGCCCATGACGGTATCCAACCGGCAATGCAAACAATCAGAACATCGAATTCTTTTGCCATCAAACTCTTATATGCCGCGTCTGCCGTTCTGCCGTCAAGGTCGTCCATAACAGATGGAGCTTTTATAAGTTCCAGACCCTGTTCTTCAAGGCTATCTGCCGCAGCAGCACAACGATTATCTATGAATTCACGCGGCGTATTAACTTCGCCGAATCCGACAAAGGCGGCTTTTATTTTACGCATTGGTTACCTCTGTTATAAAAAATATTTTATTCAAAATGCCGAATTTAAAAACAAACCGTTCAATTTTTTATATTTATAAAATACAGAATCATAAATTTGACCATTTTCAGGCATAACCACTTCAAATGGATGAACCATGGCATTAACTGCATCGTTCAACTTTTCATAACAGCCAGTGCCGACGGCAGATAATACGGCTGCGCCGAGGCAAGTCGATTCTTCGCATGCCATTGTCACAAAATCCCTATGCAAAACATCCGACTTTATCTGCAGCCATAATCTGCTCCTTGCTGCGCCACCCATAGAAATTATCTTCTCCGCTTTGAGGCCATTCTGCTCAAGCAGTTCAATGCTCTCTCTGAGTGAAAATGCAACTGACTCCATGATTGCACGAACAAAATGCCTTTTTTTATGGCTCAGCGTCAATCCATAAAAAACACCCTTAGCATCTGGATTTACTTGCGGCAACGTCATTCCGCAAAAATGCGGCAACAGCAGTAAACCCTCAGCCCCGGCTGGAACATTTATGGCGATATCGCACAACTCTGAATAATCCATACCGCCGCCAAATTCATCGCGAAACCATCGTAAAATCATGCCAGCCGCCGGTATCCACGGTAACATTACGTAAAGCCCTGGAACAGCGTGGCGATAAATGCCGAATCGCATCTTTTCATCATAAACAGGCTTATCCGTGGTAGCACAGACCGCCAGCGCACAACCGGTCGTTTCCGTTATCATACCAGCCGCAATATTGCCAGCCCCGACAGCCGCAGATATCTGATCTATCGGAGCCACTGTTACAGGCGTGTTTTTATTCAAACCGACGTCGGCAATAACCCTGCCAGCTATTTCGCCTGAATTCAAAAGCGACGGTAACTGTTTTTCTGAAATTTTTAAAAACTCCAGCATCTCCCGCCACCAGCAGCCGTTAATCATGTCATAATAAAGCGTAGACGGATTCAATGCGTGGTCGGTCGCAAATTCTCCCGTAAGACGATATATCAAATAATCTTCGACCAGTAAAATTTTTGAAACTTTTTTGAAAATTTCGGGTTCATGATTGCGCAGCCATAAAATTTTAGACGCCGTCCACGCCGGTGCAATTTCCTGCTGGCCTGTAATGCGATAAACTTCGGAACGACTGAATTTTTCGGCAATCAACGCAGCTTCCGCTTTTGCACGATTATCCAGCCATACTATCGCATTGCATAATGGCCGGCCATTTTCATCCAGCACTATCAGCGTTTCGCCCTGGCTGGTAACGCCGACGGATACTATGTCATCCTTTGAGACCGCAGAATCATGAAATATTCCACGAATGCCTTCACACGCCGCATGCCAATAAACATCAGGGTCAACTTCAACAAAATCCGGCTTTGGCTTTAGAAGTTCATACTCGCATACATGTCGGGCTACTTCATGGCCAGTGACATCGAATAAAACAGTTTTTACCGATGTTGTACCGACATCGAGCGACAGTATATATTTCATTTCGGTCATCATAAATATTATGAGAATAAATCGTTTATTGATTTAACGGTATAATCTACCAACATCTTGCCGCCATCAGAACCGACTTCACCGTTGATTATCAACCCGCCATAGCCGCCAAGCTGTTCGGCACGCTCAGTCGGCAGATACGCTCCGCTGCCGCAAGCAAGTTGCACTACAAAAGTTTGTCGTGCCTTGCTTCTGGCCTTCATTTGAAGTCCATAATCAAGAAATAACTCAAATGGATTTGTAACGAAAACCACGTCGCCGAGTTTGACCGTATGCAGTTCCATTTTATAATCAGGAGTGATATGTTGTTCATTGTATCTATCCATGACAGCCTGCGCATTCTTAATCAGCACAAAATGATGCAACTTACTGTCGTATGGCCCTGGCCGTCCCGCTTTTTCCTCATTAACCTTTACGTCCGCACAAAAATCCACGAATGCTTCTTGTTCCGGCTGTATTTTCTCAAGTCGTTCAACATCCTCTGCAGCCATCGTATAGTCAACATAAGACGCCCTGCGTCTCGGAAGCTCCAATTCTTTTACATTATGTACCAACTCAGGCTTAAAATTAATCTGCCCCGCAATTTTTTGATAGCCTCTCATTACTGCATCAAACACTCGCCGGCCGATAACGTCAACGCCACGTTCACCCCAGAATTCGTCGTCGCGCGTTCTTGACATATCCCGCGGTGACTGACAGCCGGCGGCACTTATCTGGCACAATACGTGAAAATCAGGACCGAATTTCTCTTTCAGGAGTTGCCGTACTTTCCCCATATAATCGGAAGAAATCAAATATGTAGCTTCCATTATTTGAGACGGACAGGCTACATTCACTATTACGCCTGTAGGTTTGGAATTCCCATCAAAGGCAAAAAGCAGCTCAATCGTGGAATCTTCGCCACCTTCCATGCCGATAAAATCAGCTCTCGACGTATCGCCATACATTTCCGCCGTTTTATTTGAATATACGGCACGACGGCAATGACCAACCGTTGCAAAATCAAACGTACTTGCAATACCTGCCGGTTGTCTTGTATTCCACGCAATAGCAGCAGCCTCACATAGTTGCCTGATTACAAAATCATGATACGACAGCATCCTGCTGTCTGACTTTTCCCACCAGCATTTTCCACTATCCACCTGCGGAGCACTATGTGTATGAATGGCATTCATTATTAACTTCGAAGTATCCAATTCCGGCAGCTTATTTTTGAGGTTTTCCCTGAATTCATCAAAAAATTTCCCTGAAAAATTCACTACATCAATGGATATCATAAGAGTACATTGACCATTCCCGCCGTCAATTGCCATAGCAGTCGCACCTATACGTGAATGAACGCCTCTGGATAATCGTCGATAATACTGTCCGAAAAGTTCCACTTCACCACAAGGTGTGATATCCACTTCTGACCAGCCGATTTTAAATATATTTTTCATATCAGTCTCTTTATCTGCCAAAACGTTAAAAATATCTCTAAAACCTATCCTAAAATCTTATAAAAATTTTTCGGATGCTTATCCATAATCGCCTAATTTCGATTTGTAATTATAAAAGATTGAAATTTATATTGGAATCCGCTAAACTGCTAATAGCATATGGGATTCTGCTAAAATGTTTATCTCGGCAAATATAAGGTATACCGGAAAGACAAAGAGTTTCACCCGTGAACCAGGGTTCAGATACTGGTCTGTCGGCTCAATTGTAGAAGGCGACAGATTGCTGCATTATCGCAGAAAAACCGAATATATCATGCAACCAGGCTGCCTCGTGCTCATACCTCCATGTACGCCTTATACCAACACAGGATATTCCAACCAGCGTGAGTTCTGGTCGTTTTTCTCACCGATAAAAACATGGGATAAACTGCTGGAGCCTTATCGAAGCAGAAATATACTGTCACTGGTAAAATATCAGGGCACTCCCAATGAACGCGAGATGAGAGACTGCATGTCGTCGATTATAGAGATTCAAGGCCGAAACTATACCGATAAAAATACATGGCTCAACAACTTGATGGAACGAATGCTTTTGCTTGCCAGATGCAACGACAGAAAAATATTGGAATACAGGATGGACGATAGAATCGAAAAAACTATAGAATTCATCGCCAAAAATTTCTGCGGTTATTGTTCCGTAAAAAAACTTGCTTCCATCGCATGTCTTTCGCCATCAAGATACGCACATTTGTTCAAAGAATGCACAGGAATCGGGCCGGCAGCGTATATTGAATCCGTCAAACTCGATAAAGCAAAATCACTTCTCATCAGTACTTCCCTGTCTGTCTCTGAAATAGCCGGCCTGACAGGATTTTGCAATCCTTTTTATTTTTCACAGCGTTTTCATGAAAAATTCGGATGCAGCCCGACTGCTTACAGAAAAAACAGTTACAACACCAACTCGGATTGATCATGATTATGCTCAACGATAATACGCGTCAACGCCGAACTATCCAAGCTCAAAACCAGCCCCGCCAAAAATTTTATTGATATCCCCTTCCGCCACATCGCCTTCACTCAGTAACATGCGCATCAACTTTCTATCTTCTTTAAAACCCAACGTCTCAACAAGCTTGCGCGAATTAAAATTATCCGGAAGAATATCCCAGTAGATAACACTTTCAGGAAATTGAGCGACAAGAGCCTTCGCTATGCTTTGTGCTATCTGCAGATTATCAGCCACTATCGGACCAACAAAATGCGCATCCATCCCTGCGCGGGCAAAACCAAAACCTGTTATTTTATCCGCATGCCTGACCAAAACGCCAACGCCGTCTTTTTTGAGCTGTTTCAATAATTCAATTCGATTCGCGCCAAAAGCATTTTTATCAATTTCGGAAATTTCATCCCAATCAACATCGGTTATTACAGACACATCCGCAGGCGGATTTTTTGAACTCACGCCCACACCAACTCCTTTGTACCGCGAAATAAGCCTTTCATCTTTAAAACCAAGTTTGAGATAAACACGTCGCCCAGCATCCGTCGCATCAAGTTTTATAACATCTATATTTCGTTCTTTTAAATATTGAATCGCAGAATTCATAATCGCAGAACCTATGCCATGTCCCCTGAATTCAGGATTCACTAAAATCATACCTATCCAGCCCAGACGTGTTTCATATTGAATAACACTGCCAGTCCCGCACGGAACTCCATCCTCCATCGCCAATAAAACCCCGCCAAGATTTATCAGCCGTCGCCAATCATCCTGAGTCTGATTCCATCCGACTTTTTTGCACAATTCCATACCAAAGGGAATGTCGCATATCTGCATCATATGGATGTCCAGCATGATATTTTCTTCCTATAGCGGTTCTCAAAAAAAAATTTTATTAGAACCTATCCCAAAAACATGGGCGTCGCCGAAATCGAGCAATTTTGCGG
>CAZIAZ010000053.1:0-16633 GCA_964536835.1 uncultured Planctomycetaceae bacterium
CATACATAGGTTCGTTAGTATTGTCGTACCCTCTTGGGATATTGGTGGATAAATTTCATCCGTTGCGTATGAGCCTGATAGCTTTGTTTCTGCACATAGTTGTAACATTGTGCGGGTTATTCGTTGCGGTAAATCCTGTGGGTTTTGCAGTTATCTTTACGATTCAGGGCATGTTTGCAGGCACGTACTTTACGTGCGTTTCCGGTTTGGGGCCGATGATTCTTCCGAAGTCCAGATTTACGCAGATGTCATCCGCCGGTGGTATGGTAGGCAGCATATTTATGATAATTTTTGCAGCAGTTTTCGGCAAATTTCTGGATATGACAGGTCAGCAGTATCAATATACGTTTGGCGTCGGCTGTCTGTTTACCATATTGGCACTTATTGCCGGGGTACTTCTTTATCGCGGGTTTGTTTCGTATGGCGGCTTCAAGGGTTATGTTCCGCCGGAGCCGGCCACCATATCTGCCGCCGAAACACCTTCGGCATAGGTGGGGTGTGGTTAAAGCCCAAAAGTCACTTTTAAAACGTTGATATATGAAACGTTAAAATTGGAAGGAATACAAAATGTCTAAGTTGAAACTTGTAGTTATTGGTGCCGGCGGGCATTCATCCCTCAGTCATGGCCCGTCGTTATGCGAATGGAAGAAAAGATATGGGGATGCGATTGAATTAAGCGCTGTTTGCGATTTGGATATTGACAAGGCAAAATCATATGCCGGCCGATTCGGCTTTGAGCGTTATTATGGCGGTATTGACGAAATGCTAGCCAAAGAAACGCCTGATGGCATAGTAGCTGTGACGCCAGTGAACGGAACGGTTAAAATCATATCCGACCTTCTGCCGCTGGGCATTCCGCTGGTGATAGAAAAACCTGCTGGCCGCAATTCTGAGGAAGCAGGGAAGTTGCTGGAGCTTGTCCGGGCAAGCGGTACGCCTCATATGGTATCGTTTAACCGTCGTTTTACGCCGGCTATTCTGAAGGCTAAGGATTGGCTGAAAGCCAATGCTGCAAATCGTCCGCCGCGGTTTTTACTGGCCAGGATGCTTCGCAATTGCAGGACCGAGCCGACTTTCGTAAAGGAAACCGGCATTCATCTTGTGGATTCAGTGCTGCAGTTCATGAGCCGGCCTCTTAAAGTTTCATCCAGCAGGTGCGACTTCGTTTGGAATGGGAAAGTCACTTTTGACGATGGCGCCATGGCGCAGTTGGTAATGGCCCCGCAGACTGGAGTAACGGAAGAGTCCTATGAAATCATGGGGCAGGACTACTGCATACAGATAGATACAATGCGTTGCGGCATTCGCATATTTGACCGCGGCGAAGAGGTTTTGTCGTGGATTGCCGAATCCGGACCTGAGGAATACGAATATCGTGGCGGCGGCTTTTTCGAGACGGAATATTTTATAAATAATGTTTGCAAAAAACAGCTTGGTACTCCGAATGTGTATGATGCATATTTGGCGATGCTTGTGGCTGAGGCTATTCATGCGGAAACGGAAACCAGTTTTGATAAGGTCCTGCCGGCATTGAAAGGCTGAAACAGTTTCTTTATGTATTTTTGATTGAATCTCTCTTTTTGAGCTGTAGTAAATGGTTACTTTAAAAAGGTGCAATAATGAAAGCTAAAGGATTGTTTGTTTTAGATAAGCAGGCTTTTGAGGTAATTTATCCGGCATCATTAAAAAGTCAGATAGAATCCCTTGTTCAAATAGATTCTCCTGTATTGGATGCGGAACAGGTCAGACAAAATCCTGAAGTTCTGAAAGGTGTCAGATTTATATTCAGCGGATGGGGTTGTCCATTGCTGGATGCGGCATTTTTGAAGAATGCACCTGATCTTGAAATAGTATTTTATGGCGCAGGTTCGGTCAAAGGTCTGATGACGGATGTTTTTTGGGATCGAGGCTGCCGTATTACCGCGGCTGCCCCTGCGAATGCAATTCCTGTTGCACAGTACTTGTTATCGCAGATTATATTTTGCCTGAAGTCCGGCTGGCGTCATGTTCGGAATTTGAGGAATAATCGTGAATGGCGTCATCTGGATGTATTTGGTGTATATGCGGGCAGTACGGTTGGGATTCTGTCGCTTGGAGTCATCGGCCGTAAGTTGGTGGAGTATCTCAAGCCATTAGAATTGGATATTGTTGCGTTTGACCCGTATGTCAAGCAGTATGACGGGGTTCGGATGGCGACGCTGGACGAGGTTTTCAAAAGCTGCGATGTGATAGCCTGTTGTACGCCTAAAATACCTGAAACAATCGGCATGATAAAAGGTTGTCATTTTGAGCAGATGAAGGAACATGCGTGTTTTATAAACACGGCTAGAGGCGCCATTGTCCGTGAGAATGAAATGCTGGATGTTTTGAGCCGACGAAGTGATATTACGGTCGTTCTGGATGTTACGGATCCGGAACCGCCATTACCGGAATCTCCTTTGTGGACGTTGAATAATGTCGTAATGACTCCGCATATAGCCGGATCAATGGCGAGTGAGTGTAGCCGCATGGGCCGTTATATGCTTGACGAGTTGAAACGACATCTGGCTGGCGAACCGTTAGTTTATGAAGTTACCAAAGAAGCGTTGGCGAAGATGGCCTAAAAAAGCACGCACTCATTGTCCTTCTTGCCGAACTTTTATAGGATAGATTTCAAAATGATACCCAATATTAAGCGGTTGGAAGATTATTCGGTTTTTCATGCGGGACGCAGAAAAATAATGCATCCTGTTCTTGCAAAAGAAATTTATTCGCAAACAGCTGTACGGTATATGCGTTTTTTACGCAAAGTAAAGATTGATTATCTGGAACTTTCTTCTACACAAGACATATCATTATCAGGCCGCTGGGTGCCGCGCGTACCTACGCATCCTGCTCATATTATTGTTTCTGTTCTGGACAGAAAAGTTAACCGTTGGAAAGTAGTAAAAGAGTCTGATTTGCCGCTAAATCCCAAATTTGCGGGCGAAGGCCTTTCGCAAGATATGCCGATTTCAGAAATGGAGGAGTTTTTCCGTAAAGCTGTGGAATCGCAGTTGCCATATAAAATTGATTTGGATGGAATAGAATCAGACTGTATTAAAATTGAGTGTGACCGCGAGCATCATGTTTGGCCTAATCATGGTGAATGCAATGGTGGCCCATATAATGTGCCGTTCGGTATCCTTCAGCCGTTAGTTGCTTTTGGGATTGAGCTTGAGGAATATATTCTCCCCAAATATCGTACCAAGCTGGAGAAAGGTCAAATTTCCCCATCCGCACCAGAAGGTATGAGGATAAATACAGATAATCCACTTGAAATAGTTTTCAGTGGGAAAAAACTTTCGATTGGATTTTCATTAATAAGACCTATGATAATGCATTTTGCGTGGAATTATTGGGGGAGTGACGATATTTCTAAAAATAAATTGGTTTTTAAGTGTTCTTATGATCAACTTGGCGAGAATGGTCCATCATATATAACGCCAAATGGTAATTTTTGTTCTCAAAACATGACAGGCCGGGTATCTGTTGAGGGAAACAAAGTATCGTACGAGGGTATAGAAAGTTCTGGAATAACATTAAAAGCTGTCTTTACCGTCGAAGCAGAATCTTTGACGCTTGAGCTTGAACAGAAAGCTTTGCGAGATACAGCGGTACTGGAAGGTGAAGCATGGCGTTTTCTTTATAACATGAGAACAGGAATAACCGGTGTTGCTGCTGTGCCTGCTGAAAAGGAGGGTCGAAATGGTTTCGTAAAAATGCCTGCAATGTTGGTAGGTGATGATTCCGGGTGCCTTTCTATCGAATTAAAAGAAGGCAATGGCATGCTTCATACTGAAAGCTATAGGAAGCTTGAAGCTCGTTCACTTGGATTTGTTCTTGGAAGACAGGATGATTCGGAACGCCCTGTTATTATTCCTGAGGGGATTTCAAGGGCTATTTATGAAATAAAACCGAGCATTCTTCTGCCGGTTCAATCAGACAAAGAAGGCACTCTTTCTAATGGTTTGAGAAAATGCTGGTCGGCTGGATTTACCGCTTTTAGACCTGAATTGGGTGGTTTTTCAAATAATTCCATTTCTTCAAACTGCCATGTAAACCAACATGTCGCATTTGATTTTGCGGCTTTTACCGCAAAGCCTTCTTGCGGAATAGATCCGATAGAACTTGTTAAGTTTTCCATAGGGAGAGCTTTGATGGACGGAGGTGGTTATGGGTATTATCGTTCTCTTTATATGGATTCTGACCCAATTTTGCTTTCAGGAGTTGGAAGAATATTTCAGCTTTGCCGGGACAGAAGATGGCTTGACTATGTTAAACCTGGAATAATTGCTGCTGCTAAAAGAATCATAGAAAATTTTGATGAAAAGGAAGGTATGATTCTATGCCGAGCTCTTTCCGGAAATTCAGGTTCATATCGGTGGAGTTCAAATGCAATGGATGTGATTGGTTTTGGCCATATTGATGCATATGTAAATGCATGGTCATTTCGGGCACTGAAAAATGCAACTACAATTTTCAAGATTCTAGGTAATGATTCTCTTTCGCAAACATGTAAAGACTTAGCAAATGCAATTTCGGAAAATTATGCTCATAAACTTATCAATCCTGAAACTGGATGGGTTTCGGGATGGAAAAGCCGCGATGGCCAACTTCATGACTTTGGTTTTCTTTGGATAAATGGAGTAGCTTGTGCATTTGGCGTAATGGATGAATCTGTAATCAGAAAAGTTCTGGGGAATTTGGAAAGAAAACGCCAGGAAATTTTTCCTGAGTCAGGTTATCTTGGATTGCCGTTGAACCTTTTCCCGATAAAAGAAAGTGATCATTATCTTCCACGAATAAATAAAAATTATTATAGCCTTGCCCCTACGTTTGAAACTTATACGGATGGCGCACTATCCGTATGTTTTATGGGGTATTATTTGCGTGCATTGTCAACTTACGGATATAGTGAAAGAGCAAAAAAAATTATTGATGATGTTGAGCGGGGTTATGTCCAGGATAAGTTTCATGGGCCATATGGTACTGGAAAAGAATTCGTTACATGGTCCGGTGCCGATTCAGGCTATGAGGGAACATTTCTGTTGAATTCCGCTCCTCTATATGCCATTGCTATCGAGCGAGGATGTCTTAAACCTCTTGACCCTGAATGGTGGATTGATGAGCAATAGAGAGATTCTTGAAAATAAAGCAAGATATGGAGAGTGTACGGCTCTGCCATACGACGGCAGGTTCATCTGAATGTAGTGGAACATCCAGGTGATTTTCAGAATTTTCTGAATCTTTGAATTGCGTGTGTCGGGGTAAAATTATAATGATTTTTGAACATCGCCGAAAAATGCGAAACATGATGAAACCCAAGATGCATTGCAATTTCTTTGATTCGTAGTGAACTGTTGCCTATCAAATCCATTGCCTTGGTCATTCTTTTGCGATTTCGATATTCCAATGGCGTCTGGTTGTACTGTTTTTCAAACAGCACTCGCAGGTGGTCCGGGCTATAGCCGCATTTGATGCTTAGTTCCTCCAGCGATGAATCAACTTCCGTGTCGTTATCTATCAACCATCGCAGGTGGGCTGCAGCCGTCGCGTAGTACATGTCCGGCCTGCAATCAAGAAAATATCGCAGAATGTTATATACTCCGACTTCACACCTCAGGATATCAGTGGGCGTACCGGCGTTGAATGCGTCCTTCATCCGAACGAATTCGCCCTCCCAGCCAGAAACGTGTTCAGGAGCAACCTGAAGCACGCCGGGTAAAACAATATCTTTTCCGTCTGATTTATAGATTACATTCACCGGGTTCTGCTTATCCGAAAAGAGTTCAATATCCAGCACTACAACCCAATTTTCTCGCTTGTGATTATATTCAAAATCAATTTCCGTATTCGCTGGCAGAAGATGGAACAGCGGTTTGGCTGGGTCCATGGGCGGAAATATGCGGCTGTGTGAAATCAGCCCTGAAATCGACAATGAAATAATCGTGTACTGATAACAGTGATGAGCTTTTTGGGCGTTGATATAACGGTTTATATGTATTATTTTCATTATCTCTGAAATATATAACAGTTCTAGGTTCTATGATATTTACCTTTTAATTATAGGGTTTATCATATGTAAAGAAATAGTTTTTATCGCTGTTTTTAATAAAATTAAATAATTATGGATATTATCGCAAGCCGTATATGAATTTAACTGCCGCGTTGCTGGGAAATTGAGCCTGTTCTCCCACAGCCACAGAATTCAATAGTTGTTCCAAAATAATTATAAAACAGGTTTTATGGAGTTAGAAAATGAGTACGATGGAATCTCAGGGTAAAAGAGACGAAAATGGAAAAAGCCTTTCAGCCAGGGTCTGGCATAAGGACTGTTGGCGCAGATTCATAATTGGGCATCACATTCCCGATTATGACCAGAAGCAAAGCGTTCCTGGAATGCTTGAGAAAGTTGATCCCAAAAAATTCGTCAGGGAACTCAAGCAGGCCGGCGTCGAGGTTTTCCAGATATACGCAAAATGCCACTATGGCAATGCTTATTACAACACAAAGGTCGGCCATAAACACTCGGCTATCGGCGACAGGGATCTTTTCCAGGAATACATTACTGCCTGCCGCCATGAAGGGATTATTCCGGTTTGCATTTATGAATGGCTGGATCTTCGAGTGAAGCATGATCATCCGGATTGGGATTTGTTTTTCTCGCCATATCGTGAATTTTCCAAGAAACAGGTGGAGGAAATTGTTTCAGGGTATGACATTGAAGGCCTCTACATGGATATGGTAGATTTCAATATAGACGAGAGAAACCAACAGCAACAGGATGCCTACCGTAAGGAATTCGGAAGAGAGATGCCGACCATCGCCGACTGCGACTCAAAGGAGTGGCGGAACTGCGTGAGATGGGCCTATCGGCATCAGAGGGATTTCCTTCAGGAGATTCGCGAAATTGTTGCAAAACTGCGTCCGTCAATGACTGTTGTGCACAATCATCATATTGAGCCGCACATGCCATATTTTTGGGGCAATGGCATTGAGGAATCCTGCGAAGTGGATGATTTCGCATGGAATGACATGTTTTGCAACCGTGAGGGATATCTGACTGTCGCATCGGGGGCAAAACTTTTTAAATCCGTCAGCAAACTAACGCCGGAGATTTTGCTTGATAGCACTTTAAATATTTTTTGGCGGAAACAATATGAGGAACCTTTCACGGCAAAATACAAAAGTGCCTATTTGGCGGAAGCTATGACTCTAATTGGCAATGGTGTGACGTTTCAGTCCGGTATAGGTATGCGTCATGACGGCACATGGAATAAAACGGCCATGGAAACTATTGGATATGTCAACGACGAGATTGCCAAAGTTCAAGATGTGGTGAAGAATAGCCGCCCACTCAAATATGCCGCCATAGTCTACTCGGAACGGACTCGGGATTTCCATGGTGGCGCCGACAAGCTGCGACATGCCAGAAGCTATTATGGAATGTTCTCCATTCTGCAACAGTCACACATTCCATTCGACGTTATGCCGGACTTCCAAATCACGGATAAAAATCTCGCAGGGTACAAACTTCTGGTGTTGCCGTCGATTGTCTGCATGAGTGACTCCACTGCGGAGGCCATCAAGCGTTTTGTTGAAGGAGGTGGAATAGTAGTGGCCACTGACTTGACCTCAATGAAGACCGAAGAAGGAACTGAGCGTAAAAACTTTGCGCTTGCGGAAATCTTCGGAGTCGAATTTGATTCTGTTTTAGACTATAAAGAGAAGAACGTCTATATCGAACCTGAAACAAAATTTGCCTGCAGGGAAGAGTATATCGCCTTTCAGGGAACATTAGCCCGCATCCGCCCGACGAATGCGGTTACCACCTTATGCCATGCCATATTGCGCCCCAAAGGGCTTTTGTGTGTAGCAATAGGTGAGCGGACTGCCTCCCCTTTCGCCGTCAGCAAACGTTCCGGCAAAGGTGAATGCATATACATCGCCGGCGATTTTGGGAGTGCATATGGCGCCTCGATGCTCTCGGAATATAAGGAGCTTTGCGGAAATATTCTTCGAACCGCCATAAACCACCATCCATTCGTTGTCGAAGCGCCATCCTGCATTGAAGCGATATTCTCCGAGAATATCGCCGATAATTCCATCAATGTCTTCCTGATTAACCTGCAGGTTGATATGAAGCGATGTTTCTTCGAGCCAAGAAATGCGGCCGAACTGGCTTTTGCCCCAGTTGTTGATGAAATTCTCCCTGTTTATGACGTCAAAATCCACTGTGATATGCGGAATATCGACTCTGTCGTTGACTTGGTAAGCGGCCAAGCCCTGGAATGGAAAAAAGCGGACGGCAAAATTGAGATAAAGATTCCGAAAGTAGAAGTTTACTGTGCAATAAAAATCAACAAGTAATGACTTTCCAATCCAAGCCTCAGCAGATACGATGCGAATTTTATCTAGCGATGATACGTGGTTTGCAAGCTGGGCGCCGACTACTAATTTGGGTACACAGACAGTATTGTCGGTGGGGCCTAATGCAAACACTCCTGTTGGCATAGCCATATCAGCGTTAAAATTTGATTTATCTGCAGTTCCTACTGGTTATAGGATAACCAGTGCGACACTTTACTTGTATACAAATGCTGTACCCCCAAGTACGACTAATTCTTATAATGTATATACCGTATCTGGTACGGATGCTACAACGTGGTCTGAAACTACCGCGACATGGAATACCCAGGCAGATTGGACTTATACTCTTGCCGAAAATAGCCCTGTATCCGTTACTGCTGTCGGCTGGTACCATTGGGATATTACCGCTACTCTTACACAAGGCGAAATTGTGACACTAGGGCTTAAGGCGACAGATGAAACGAATACTACCGGCTCTGGACAGATAGTCCAGTTTTATTCCAACAACTTTGCAGATGCCTCCATGCGTCCCTACCTGTACGTAACCTACGAGGAAATTCCAGAACCGGCTACGGCTGTATTACTGCTGGCTGGAATGGGACTTGCAGCAAAAATCCGAAAAAAAAAGCTTTTTAAAATAGAACTTGTCGTAGCGTTGCAGTTATAAGGAATAGCCCTCAAGTGTGGAGAAGTCTGCTCTTGAGTGAAAGATAACTCTAATATTTAAAACAATGTCAAAGATAATAGAAGGACATCCGGAAAGACTTCGTTCCTGGACTCGCCTTCTCAAATCTATAGCGGAAAAATATACATGATAAAATAAAGGAATTTTTTAAATGAACAAAATTGATGTACCTAAAGTTGCATATTTCGATATCGCCGATCCCAGGCTTGGCCATGAACTACATAAAAAAATAATTCAAAAGGGCCAGATTTTCATTGATGCTTTGAAAAAACAGAGTATCGAACTGTTGAATGTGGGAAAAGTAATTGATACCGAGATTTGTATTCCATCAATAATAGATAAAATAAAAGCTGACGGGGCCTGCGGAATAATAATAAGAACCGCATGGTTTCACAGATCAAATGTTCCTGTCGCAATAGCCCAATATTCCGGATTGCCATGTATGTTGTGCGCATTTCCGAATCCAGATGATACCGGATTTGAGGGTTTGGCTTTGGCTCATGGCGCTCTTGATGAAATAGGCTTGCGACATAGTCTTAATTATGGTTTTACGGAACCTGAAAGCATGGATAAGATTATTTCGTGGATAAAGGCTTGTTATGCCAAAAAGAGATTTTATGGCTCTGTTTATGGGGAAATTGGCGGCAGATGCCTGGAAATGATACCTGCAAGTTCCGACTATAATCAACTTAGAAGAATATTCGGCATTCATGTCGATAACATTGAACAATGGACTCTTATTCGGCGCGCAGAAAATATAGAAAAAGAGGAATGGTTGCCTGTCGTAAAAAACTGGCGTAAGATATTCAAAAATATTGAGTGCAAAAATGAAACCCTTGAAAAGTCTGCAAAACTTTATCTAGCCGGAAAAAAAATATTTGTGGAAAAGAATTGGGACTTTGCCGGAATACAATGCCAACTTGAAATGATAGACAATTATCTGGCTCCATGCCTTCCTGTCGCAATGTGGAATGAAGAAGGTTTTACAGTTTCGTGTGAAACTGACATAAACAATGCTTTAGGTATGTACCTCGTTCAATCAATAACAGGGAAGCCTGGAATGTTTTGCGACATATATCATTTTGATGAAATGAATTGCCGGATTCATGCCCTGAACTGTGGAACGGCTGCACCCTATATAGCCGGCGGCCATTCAAATATAAAAATCGTTGAACAAACTCCTATGCAAGGGACATGGGATGAGAAGAATAAATGCTCTTTCGGCAAAGGCGGGGCGTGTACAAAATTCGTGATGCCGGATGGGCCTGTTACAATATTGCGTTTTGGCAGAATTGCCGGTGAATATGTGATGCATATAGCTAAAGGCGATGCGGTAAAGCGTATTCCTGATAAATTTAAACTTGAAGGACTTGGCGAAATCTGGCCATTTGCGTATATCGGACTCAAAGAAGAAAAAACAGCGATGGTTTTTCTGGAAAAAATGCGTTCGCATCATGCCGTTATAGCCAGAGGCGATTGCTTCGATGCAATAAAAGATTTCGCCGAAATATTGAATATTAAAATACTTTAATAAGAATATTTATTGAGAATTGGAACACTATGAATGTTAGCATGAATTCAAGGAAAGAATTCTCTCAGTATTGAATCGAAAATATCCAGCCTACGTATCGATATTTTATTATGTTGCGATAAGAGAACATAATATAACCATGTCACTGCTTTTTCTGAAAAAGCCGAACTATTCATGTATTGAGCAGTTGTGTTCATTGCTGATGGCGACATTAAGTGCTATACTGTATCCCTGCAAGTATTTATTCATGAATCAGGATGCAAAAGGCGAACGTCTTCCATTATGTAAAAGCATCAAATGAAAATATTTGGGAATATTCAGTAAAATCAGTAAAAATGGTTGGGCGATGAAAAACGTCAAAAAACAGTTCTCTAGGATTGAGTATTCGCCGGATGACTCGTATTGTCTTGAATACTCAAGTGATACGGATTCGTTACGCGATTGGGCCATAATCTCTCCTGGCCGGTTACGAACGTGGATTGTATGTCTTCACGGCCATGGAAGCCATGGCGACCAGTTATTTACTTGTGAAGATATACGCAAAGCGTGGCTGTGTGAATTCATTTCGACAGGTGCAGGCATAATCTGCCCGAATTTGCGAGATAACGCATGGATGTCGCCGGCGGCAGTGAGTGATTTGCATGACATTCTTGATTTTCTGCGACGGGAGCATGGGGCGGGAAAATTCGTGTTTTATGCCGGGTCCATGGGCGGGACGGGGAATCTGATATATGCGACGCGGCATCCTGAGGATGTCGCCGCGTGTGTTGCACTTGGCGCTGCCACCGATTTGGCCTCATTTTACGAATGGTGCATGAATCAGCCCGAAGAATTTATTGCCAATCAGCTTGGCCGGGCAATCGAAGAATCATACGGCGGCAAGCCGACGGTCAGGCCACAGTTATTTGCAGAACATTCCACCTTAAAAAATTGCGAAAATCTGAATATGCCGATATTCTTTGCCCACGGAGAAAAGGACCAGCTTATTCCGATTGGGCAGGCAAGAATGCTGGCTGCAAGAATGGCAACTTACAAAAATTTCGTGTATCATGAAGTCGCAGGCGGCGATCACGGTTCGCCGCTGTTCTTGCCTGAGGCTATGGAATTTTTAAAATACCATATTTCAAATCCAAACAGGCTTGGCGGCTGACAAATTACCTGGATGATTTAAGATACTCGCGAGGCGACATCTTCATGACCTGTTTAAAATATCTTGACAGGTGAAATGCGTCCGAAAAACCTGTCAATTCCGCTATCATCTGCAAAGTAAAATTGCCCTTGACGAGCATATTCCTTGCAGCCTGCACTCTGAATGCCCTCAAAACCGTCAGCGGACTTTTTCCGGTAATTCTCACATAAGCATGAGAAAAACCGGACTCGCTCATTCCGACATAACTGGCGATGTCGCAAATGCGGATGGGTGACGCCATGTTCTTTTGCATGTAAAGATTGGCTTTGAGTACCATGTCGGGCATAAGCGAGAGCGGCTGGCCTGTCACAATTATATCGCCGCGTTTATCTGAATTGATTAACAGCGACAGAATCTGGTAAAATGTGCCAACTGTGTATAGTTCTGAATACGGAATCCCGCTGTTCGTACTTCGTATCAAGTCGGCCATTAACGATTGAAGTACGTCGGCAGAATCATCAATCCATGCGAATTTCCCGTTAGCTTTTAAAATTTCGTACAGAAAATCATCATTTTCAAGTGTGAATTCGATATAAAGGCTGGTCGTTGGCCGATTAACTTTAAGGTTTCGGTCGGCATCTTCACAGCCCAGAGTTTGAGGAGCATAAATTATGCCGGCACCTTTTGAGCGGGATTGCCAACCGCTGTTTTCGACGTTCAGGGAAAAACTTCCTTTGGTTACGAGTTCAATGAGCCACGTTTTGACGCATCGCGCATTGGACGGCGTGGTATATGTCATGGTGAATTCGGCGGCATTCAGAAAACATATTTTCGGAATCGCAGCAATCCGGTCACATTGTTGATTTGAAATAGTCATTGTGCAGTATTTTACATGTTTTCGACAGTCGCATACATTGTAATAATGAAATATCCTCCATATAATATAGAGTATATTGTTCAGAATGGCAAATGTAAAAATCATGTGTAAAGCAATTTAATCAATGTTTCAGGAGTCTTATCATGGCAAATGAAAAAAACAAGCTGGCCATCAACGGCGGAGAAAAAGCAGTTCCCGGATATGAAGGAATCAATCATCCCAAAATAGGTATTGAAGAATTTATGGAACTCGTCGACACATGGGGTTACAGTGTCAATGTCAAGAATGAAATTCGCAGGCTGGTCGAAACGGAGCGGGACATCCCTGAGCCGCATCTGGCACGATATTATCATCCGAAGCAATCCAAGGTTGCACTACTGGAAGAATATGCCAAGAATTTTTTCGGAACGAAACACGCCCTTGCCGTGAATTCCGGAACTTCAGCGCTGATTGCAGCATACATTGGTGCCGGAATCGGGCCTGGTGACGAAGTTATCGTGCCTGGATACACTTTTTTTGCGACTGTATCGGCAGTGGTGGTGGCCAGGGCAATTCCGGTCATTGCGGAAATAGATGAGACCATGACGCTTGATCCTGAGGATGTTGAACGCAAAATCACTCCGCAGACGAAGGCTATTGTACCTGTGCACATAGCAGGACATGCCTGCAATATGGATGCCATAATGGAAATAGCCCGCAAACACAATATCAAGGTGATAGAGGATACGGCGCAAGCCTGCGGTGGCATGTACAAGGGCCGCCGGCTGGGCTCGATAGGCGATGCCGGATGTTTCAGCCTGAGTACTTGGAAAATAACCGGCGCAGGCGAAGGCGGCATGGTCATCACGAATGACGACATGACATATATCAAGGCACAGGGCCAGCATGATACGGCAGCCTGCTGGCGCCCCGACCGATTCGGCAAGGAACGAATGCCTGGTGAACTTTTCTGCGGCGAAAACTACCGTATGTCCGAGTTGGAAGGTTCGGTCATATACGTCCAGATGCAGAAATCAGGCGCACAGTTTGAACGTTACAATACGAATATGAGGCGGATAGCCTCGCAAATAGGAAAATATGACAGGATAAAGCTTCGTCCCAGCAACGACATCAACGGCGATGTCGGTTATATTCTAACGCTTTTGCCGCAGACGCCCGGCGCCGCCACGGAACTTGCCACGGCGCTGGCTGCCGAGGGAGTACCAGCCGGAGCGAGAGGAACGAAGGTATCGAGAGATTGGCACGTATACGCATTCTGGGAACAGATTCTCCAGCAGAAGACTGCCACGCCTGAAGGCTGTCCGTTTACCTGTCCGCTGTACAAAGGTATGCTCCCGAAATATTCACAGGATATGTGCCCGCGTACGATGGATATTTTTGACAGAGCTGTAAATATCGCCGTAAATCAGTGGTGGACGCCAAGGGACTGCGACAACATAGCTGCAGCCATCAACAAGGTCTGTCGCGTACTTGGATAATCGGACGAACCGCAACATAATATATTTAAAATATTAAAAGAGGTTTTTAAAATGTCAGGAATAAAGCAGTCATTCGTTTATGAACTGTTCAGGCAGGACGACGTGCCGACGGAGGAGCTTTTAAAATTTGCGGCCCGTACCGGATTTGCCGCTGTGGAAGCATGGTATCTCGGCCAGGACAGGGAAGAGTTTATAGCTCTGGCGCATTCGGCAGGTTTGCGGGTAGCCAGTTTCATCGGCCATCATGAAGTCAAGATAGGCATGAACAATCCGGACAATCACGCCGCCATAGAGTCTGAGCTGCGAGAAAACATTGAATTCGCAAGGCGGTACGATATACCAGGACTCATATGCCTGTCTGGCGATCTGCCTGAAAACGCAGATGTGCAGGTTGCGACGGATTCGATTGTTAAAATTCTGTCCAGGGTGAAGCTTGCTGCTGAAAAGGCACATGTCAATCTTAATCTTGAAGTGCTGAACAGCAAATTGGATCACGAGGGATATCAGATTGACAGCACCGCCGTCGCGGTGGAGATAATAAAACGCGTGGAATCGCCGAACGTGAAGATTCTCTACGATATCTACCATATGCAGATTATGGAGGGCGATCTGATTCGGACGATTAAGGAGAATATCGGATATATAGGCCATTTCCATACTGCCGGCGTGCCTGGAAGGCATGATCTTGACGATTCGCAGGAAATTAATTATCCGGCGGTGATGAAAGCAATTGCTGCAACAGGATATAATTTATATGTTGGGCATGAATTCTTGCCGTTATCAACCGATAGAATGGAAGCGTTGGCAAAGGCATTCCGTATATGTAATGTGAAGTGAAACAGCGGCAGAGCCGCCAGGAGCGAATGTTATGGAATTCTTTGATGCATGCATGCCGCTTGGCAGGACCAACTGGGGTATTACGGAATCGCCTTGTACGCAATCGCAGATTCTGAGCCTTATGGACAGATACAATGTAGCAGAAGCCCTGGTGTATCATACGTTGGCAAGAGACAGCGATCCTGACATGGGCAATGCGGCTCTCGGCAAGGAAATAACGAACCGGCGGCTGCACAGGATATGGGCATTTGACGCCGCGTACGTTATCGAGCGGACGCCGGCGGAATTTCTTGACTCGGCATTGCAAAACAACGTCAAGGCCATCATGTTCAATCCGCAAATGCGGGATGTCCAGATTGACCGTAGTCTGCGGCTGGCCGAACTTGCAGCGATGCTGCAAAAACGTCGGATTCCGCTGATTGCGGCGTATCGCAGGTTCAATTACGGCTCGGACATGATAAACTGGTATCAACTCACGGACTTCTGCAATGCCTTTCCTGAATTGCCAGTCATTTCATGGGAATGGCGCACTCTTGCCAACCGGCCGATGTTTGATGCCCTTGCATTGACCAAAAACCTCCGAATATGCATAACGTCGATATGGCAGGCACAAATGGTTAATCAGATTTGCGATTCTTTCGGTTCGCGGCGACTAATCTTCAGTTTGGGGCTGCCGCACCTGGACCCAGCTTCTTTCGTACCTGTCATAACGTATGCGGGACTCGATACGGCGGCAATGAATGCTCTCGCATCTGAAAACATACAACAGATACTGCAGGAGGCTGATTATGAGTAACCAAGGTCGTATAGAAGATTGCATCAGGCAGGGCCTGCCACTGGCTGATATGCCGGTGGTTGATTTTCATACCCATATCGCAGCCGGCTCGGCGGAGTATTACTATATTCCAAAATCTTCGCCGGAAAATATCATTGCGAGCATGAATCGTTACGGCGTGGATATGGCTGTAACTTTTCCGATTACTCAGGCATCGGACGTGAATTGTGGAAATCGGGCACAATATGATATTGCAGATGCGCATCCTGAGAGATTTTTTGCACTATCAATGCTGCACGCAGGTTTTCCGGAAGATTGGATAAAAATACTGGAGGAAGGCTATCGACGCGGAAGCAGAGGCATCAAGCTCATCTCGCAGTATCAGCAGAGGGATGAGGCATATATTGACTGGACAGCCGCATTTGATTTTGCCCGCGACAGGAACTGGGTCGTGTTGCATCACGATTGGGGCGGAGTTGACAGGCTGACGAGATGGGCGGAGGCGTACCCTGAGATAATTTTTATTATCGGTCATGCATCAATCGAGTATAAAGCGGTGGTTGAAAGATATCCGAATGTATTTCAGAATACCTGCGCGTGTTTCGTTTCATGCATATATCCGTCGGCGCAGAAAATGTTAGATAATTTACCTGATGATAAAATTCTCTACGGAAGTGATGCACTGGACCTTGAATTTGGAACAGGAATCGGCCCCATTGCCTTTGCGCTGGCGTCCGAGGAAACCAAGCAGAAAATTTTGGGCCGAAATGCATTGCGGATAATGCACAAACTCGGATGGCGCATTCCGCCCATCCTCCAAAAATATGTATAAGAAATTGAAGCCGAATTATCTGCCCAATCCGCTATGATGTGAGTTAGAGCATGTTAAATTTGAAATTGCGCCTTGTTGCGTCGTTGAGGACGAGGCTG
>CAZIAZ010000054.1:0-15829 GCA_964536835.1 uncultured Planctomycetaceae bacterium
CCTTTGGGATCCTGCCGCGGCCCGAAAACGTTGAAGTAACGCAGCGAAACGGTCTCCATGCCGTAAGCCGCGGCATATGCCTGCATGTAACCCTCGCAGGCGAGCTTGTTGGCGGCATACGGACTTATAGGCGCAGGAGCCATCGTTTCAACCTTGGGCGATACTTTCTGGTCGCCGTAGGCGCTGCTCGACGCGGAAAAACTGATACGTTTGATGCCGAGAGAGCGGGCGGCTTCCAGAATGTTGACAGTGCCGTTAACGTTCACGTCGTGGCTGGTTCGCGGTTCTTCGACGCTGCGAGGCACAGAACCCAATGCCGCCAGATGAAATACAGCAGTACAGCCAGCCATTGCCTTTACGCAAGTGTCATAATCCCGCACATCGCCCTCGACGTACTCTATCGAGTCCATCACTTCCGTGAGATTTTCCTTCTTGCCAGTAGCAAGATTGTCCAGCACGACAACTTCGCAACCTTTGTTCAGTACGTATCTTACCAGATTACTGCCGATAAAACCGGCTCCGCCAGTTACAAGATATTTTGACATTTCTTCGAGTCCTTTATATAGAAATCAGCATTGTTCTTTTTCAAAAGCTATAATTTCCTGCAACGTCTCGTCCAGGTTCTTCTGTGGCGAATAGCCGATAAGCTCGCCTATTCTCGAAAGGTCCGGCATTCGCGTCTGCATGTCGTCAAACGCCCTGCCGTAAGCCTGCTCGTAAGTCAGATATTTTATTTCGCTGGCACTGCCGGTCAACTCAATAACTTTTTTTGCCAGGTCGATAATCGTAATCAGCTCACGAGAACCGACGTTTATCACTCTGCCGTATGCTTCCGGACAGGCCATCAATGAAGTCATGGCGCGTATGATATCGGAAACGTTGCAGAAGCAGCGGCTTTGTCGGCCTGTGCCGTAAATCTCGATAGGCCGGCCCGCCAGGGCGCTTCGCACGAACCGCGGCACGACCATGCCGTAGCGGCCGGTCTGACGGGGGCCTATTGTATTGAAAAATCGACAGATAACAACCGGCAACGAATATTTTTCATGATACGCCAACGCCAGAAATTCGTCTATCATCTTGCTGCATGCGTAACTCCAGCGATTCAGACGGGTACAGCCCAATGTGGTATCGTCCTCTTCGCTGAATGGAATTTTGGAATTTTTTCCATAAACCTCCGACGTGGATGCCAGCATGAGTTTTTTGTCGAATTCAGCGGCGGCTTTCAGGACGGTTTCCGTGCCGAATATATTGGTGGTTATGGTATGCACGGGCTGTTCGACGATAAGCTGTACGCCTACGGCGGCGGCGAGATGATATATCATATCGCAATTTTTTATGAGAGGCGAGATAACGGCTGCGTCGCAAACGTCGCCCTTGACAAAAAAATAACGTGGATTCTGACTGAAAATCTCCACGTTTTCCAGCCTGCCGGTGGAAAGATTGTCCAGCACCGTCACTTCATCGCCGCTGCTTAAAAAATGACCCGCAAGGTGCGAACCTATGAAACCAGCTCCGCCTGTTATAAGTATTTTCAAAACTGTAACCTCGTGGCGGCATTTCCGCCGTAAAACAAAATGAAAACATATTTTATTGCCCACAGCCGCAAGTGCAAACAATTTGTATGGTAAATGAACAAAAGGATTGCTAAAATTCTTTCCATGACTGAATATCGTGTAAATCTTGAAATCTACAATGGCCCGCTGGACCTGCTGTTATATCTCATCCGGCGCGACGAAGTGGACATATACGATATCAACATAACGCATATAACCGAGCAGTATATGCATTATCTGGAAATTCTTCAGCAGCTCGACCCGAATCTGGCAGGCGATTTCCTGGTAATGGCGGCGACGCTGATGGAAATAAAGTCCAGAATGCTGCTTCCCGGCCCTGAAATCGCGGAAGGCGGCGAAGATGAACTCAACATCGACCCGCGAGCCGACCTTGTGCGTCAACTTCTTCAGTATAAAGCATTTAAAGACGCTGCCGGCGAACTTTCCCACGCAGCAGAAATGCAATCGTTGCGTTATCCGCGAAAACCGGCTCTGCCGGATGCCGAAAACGAAAAGGAAATCGATATCGAAGACGCCCAGATATGGGATCTTTTCGATGCGTTCCGCAACGTGATGAGTTCAATCGGGGCGACAACCCGCAATCACGAGGTGATTTACGACGATACCCCGCTGGAACTTCATCAGGCTGACCTGCTCGACCGGTTACAGCGATATGGGAAAATGACGTTTCGACAGGTTTTCGAGGGCATTACGCGACGAACTGAAGTCGTGGGCCTTTTCCTGGCTATGCTGGAACTCTGTCGCCTACGGCAGGTAGCTGTCCTGCAGGACTCCATTTTCGGCGAAATATATCTGGAGCACGTCAATCCGGACGAACTTGAAATCAATCGGCCGCAGAATATGGTCACCACGGAAACAGGCGGTATCGGATTTGATGACGATGGCGAAGGTGTATGGCACGTCGCCGATGTAGACGTACAGACGGAACTTGCCGACAACGGCGATGACGATGAAAAATATGACGACAATCTCGACGATATAAAGGTGGATTTTGATATCGACGAAAAACTTGAACATGGAGCAGTCAACGATGACGGCAAGTAGAAAGCTGGCTGGCATGGGACTGGCGCTGCCACAGATGGCTGAACCGGTCGGGGCGTATGTTCCGGCGGTGCGGGCTGGCAGTCTGGTTTTCACGTCTGGCCAACTGCCGCTGAGCCACGGCGAATTAATCGCCAGGGGCAAGGTCGGGCGGGATGTATCAATAACTGAAGCCCAGGCGGCGGCTCGACAGTGCGTGTTGAACGCGCTGGCTGCCGTAGCGTACATATGCGGCTCGCTTGACAAAATTCGTCGTATAGTGCGCGTGAACTGTTTTGTGAATTCCGCGACAGGCTTTACCGACCAAGCTATGGTGGCTAACGGCGCCAGCGAGTTACTGCAGGAGCTTTTCGGCCAAGCCGGCAGACATACGCGATGCGCTCTGGGCTCTACCGAATTGCCGCTGGACTCGCCGGTGGAAATAGATATCATCGCGGAATGCGAATGATGGAAAATGGAAAGACATATCGAGTGCGTATGTTTTGATTTTTAAAATTTTGGATGTTTTTAATATAGTTTTAAACAGTTTAATATTTTAATCGTTTTTAAAAAATTTTGGATATTTTAAGCATGGCCAAGGCAGGACAATCTGAAGTAGTGGTTATATTGGATTTCGGCTCGCAGTACGCTCAGCTCATAGCTCGCCGCGTGCGTGAGAAAAACGTCTACAGCATACTGGCTCGGCCGGATTTGCCAATCGCCGAGATAAAAAAGCTCAATCCCAAGGGCATAATATTTACCGGCGGGCCGTCGAGTGTATATGAACCAGGCGCACCGCGATGCGACGAAAAAATATTCGAACTGGGCGTGCCGGTACTTGGAATCTGTTATGGGATGCAGATTTCCAGCCAGATACTCGGTGCTGAAATAACGCCGGCAGAACGCCGCGAATATGGCCGCGCCAAATTGCACATCAAAACAGACTGCAGCCTGCTGGAGGGCATTCCCGCCGAAACGACCGTATGGATGAGCCACGGCGATCAGGTAAAAGACCCTGGCGGCGATTTTGAAATTCTCGCGCAGACGCACACCTGCCCATTTGCCGCCGTAAGGCACAAGACCATACCATTCTACGGCGTACAATTTCATCCCGAAGTGACGCATACGCCGCACGGCGAAGAAATTTTCGACAATTTTTTATACAAAATCTGCAAATGCCAGGGCCTCTGGCAGATGGGTTCGTTTATCGAATCCGTCATAACCGACGTTCGCGAAAAAGTCGGGGAGAATGAAAATGTCATTTGCGGCTTGTCGGGCGGAGTGGACTCATCCGTGGTAGCCGCCCTGCTTCACAAGGCTATCGGCAGTCGGCTGCATTGTATTTTCGTCGACAACGGCCTGCTGCGGATGAACGAAATTGAAATGGTCGAAAGCACTTTCCGCGACCATTTTCACATCAACCTTGTGACCGTTCACGGCGAAAATGATTTTCTTGACAAGTTGCGAGGCGTAACCGACCCGCAGCAGAAGCGTAAAATCATCGGCCATACATTTATAGACATGTTCAAGGCAGAGGCGAAAAAAATTCCCAATGCGAAGTTTCTGGCTCAGGGGACGTTATATCCGGACGTCATCGAATCGGGCCATTCGTTAGCCGGCCAGGCGGCGAACATCAAGCTGCATCATAACGTGGGCGGCCTGCCGGAACAGCTGGGGTTCAGCCTTATAGAACCGCTTCGCGACCTCTTCAAGGATGAAGTCCGACGGGTCGGTGAACTTCTCGGCCTGCCGGAAAACATGGTCTGGCGACACCCCTTCCCAGGGCCCGGCCTTGCCGTACGCTGCCTGGGCGAAGTGACTCGCGAAAAACTCGACGTTTTGCGAAAAGCGGACAATATCCTGCTTGAGGAAATACACGCCAACAACCTTTACCGGCAGACTTCGCAGACATTCGCAGTCCTTCTGCCCGTGCAGTCGGTTGGCGTCATGGGCGACGGCAGAACGTATGAAGACGTGGTCGCAATCCGCTCAGTAAACACCACGGATTTCATGACTGCCGACTGGTCGCATCTGCCGTACGAAGTGCTGGCCAGGATATCGAATCGCATAATAAACGAGGTTCGCGGCGTAAACAGGGTCGTATATGACATCTCGTCCAAGCCGCCGGCTACGATAGAGTGGGAATGACAGGATTAAGATAAAATACAGAATAACAGGAGGCATCAAAATGGCTACCGGATTGAGAATTGTTGCGACTGTTCTGATGATGACGGGTGTTGCGGCGGTTTTCCCAGGATGCAGCCATCCTGAAGAGAGCGGATTTCTTGTGAATTACAACGGCTTCAAGGAAACCGGCCTGCTTCACAAGAATCTTATTTACGTAAATGACGGCGTGGATTTCACGCAGTATAACGCGGTAAAAATTCTGCCGGTGCGTACATATCTTATGAGCACCACCGACGGCGTGGCCCCTGCGGAAATTGACCAGTTGACCGACTTCTTCCAGCAGCAGCTTGTCGACCAGTTTGCAGTCTATTTCCGCGAGACAAACCGCTCGGCGCAGGGTGTGGTAATAGTACGTGCAGCCGTTACGTCACTTGTGCCGACCGACGTGGCTGAAAATGCAGCCGCTCAAGGCGCAGGATTTATTCCGGGCGTCGGCCTGGTGGTAAGTGCGGGTGAAGCAGCATATAAAGGCGTGACGCATGACACACTCGGTATGGGCCAGGCCAGTTTTGAAGTGGAATTCCTCGACGCCGTCACCGGCCAGCGGATTTTCGGTTACGTCGGCATGAAAGAAGGCTCGAGCCTGGACATCAAAGGCCAAGCCACAAGATGGGGCGTCGTGGAAACCATTATGAAAAAATGGGCGACCTTCCTCGCCGTCAAACTCAAAAAACTCTCCGACCCGTCATTTGACGAGGGTATGGTTAAAAAGATTGAACAGCAGCTCTAGAATGGATGATGATGGCCAATAACGGAAGAAAAATACGGCTTGGCGTCCTGCTGTCCGGCGGCGGACGAACGCTTCTAAATATTCTCGACCGTATCGACGCCGGCACGCTGGATGCGGAAGTAGCCGTCGTAATCGCATCCAGACCATGCGAGGGTATCAGCCGCTGTACGGCCAGAGGCCTGAGGGTGGTTATGGTGGCTTACAGGGATTTCGGGCCGGAAAAATTGCAACAATACTCTGACGCCATAATCGAAAAACTCGATGCCGCAGAAGTAGACATGGTAATATTAGCCGGATTTTTATCCAAATTCGTCGTGCCCGACAGATATATCGGCAGAGTAATGAACATTCATCCCGCCCTGCTGCCGTCGTTCGGCGGCAAAGGGTTTTACGGGCATCACGTCCACGAAGCCGTCGTGAAGACCGGAGTAAAAGTCTCAGGCTGTACCGTGCACTTCGTGACCAACGAATACGACGCCGGGCCTATAATCGTACAGCGGACAGTCCCCGTTTTTGATACTGACACGCCCGATGACGTAGCCAGCCGCGTTTTCGAACAGGAATGCATCGCCTATCCGGAAGCTATCGAGCTTTTCGCACAAGGCCGACTATCAATAGACGGCAAAATCGTGCGAGTCAAAAAGATGTGATATCCGCACTGCTCTATTTATTAATTATTAAAAAGTTCCAGCATCCACTTCGGCGGACGGGTGGGTTTGCCGACGGTGTCGGTCACGGCATGAACGGTATAACCGTCGGCGACGGCTTTGCCGGTATCTTCGTGACGGATATGGCAGTCGAATCGAAGGCTGGCTTTGCCGTCCGGCTTTACGGTGGTGACGATGAGCAGTTTGTCGTCATATCTTGCCCTGCCCATGAAATTCACGTGAGCCTGCACCAGCGGCAGCATTATGCCCTGTTTCTCAATTTCAGCATAGGAAATTCCGCTATTGCGAAGCAGTTCCGTTCTGCCGACTTCAAACCAGTCCAGGGCACGGGCATTGTAAAAAGTGCCCATCTGGTCGGTTTCACAATATCTTACGCGTATTGATGTGGTTGATTCTGACATACAAAACAGGATATGCAACAATCCTGCAGCGGTCAAATTTTTTTCAGGTTGCGAAAAATAAAAATTTATCGATTTATCCGTCATCGCTGTTTTTTCGCGCCTAAACTTGGATAAAGTATTGAATTGACATGCCGGAAAATGGTACAATTTCGAAATTACTTTGTAGAGTAAATCCTGCATTGCAGGAATTTTAAATTAGCTCGTTGTAACGGGCGTGCGGCTGAGTCGGTTGAGAGTTGACCGGCGGCGTCCAAATCCCGTGCAATAAACTTTGAAAGGAATCATGATGGCCAAGAAAGCTGATAGTTATCTGTTCACAAGCGAATCGGTGACAATGGGTCACCCCGACAAGGTATCCGACATGATATCGGACGGCATTGTTGACGCGTTGCTCAAGTATGACCCCAAAGCCCGCGTAGCCTGTGAAACGCTGGTAACGACCGGCCTGGTTGTTCTCTCCGGCGAAATTACGGTACATAACGTCAAAGCCGAACAGGAACTCCACCGTGCGGAAGAAATAGCGCGCGACACTATCAAGCGCATCGGTTACACCGATCCGGAAATCGGGTTCGACTACCGCAGCTGTGCCGTCATTCGGTCGCTGCACAGCCAGTCGGCTGACATTTCTCAGGGTGTTACTGAAACCACAAGTCTTGACGGCGACCAGGGCGCCGGCGACCAGGGCTTGATGTTCGGCTACGCATGCAACGAGACCAAAGCGCTCATGCCGCTGCCGATACATCTGGCACATCGCCTGACGGCTCGGCTGACCGAGGCTAGGGAAACAGGCGAGATTCCGTGGCTGCGGCCCGACGGGAAAAGCCAGGTAACCATCGAATATCGCGACGGCAAGCCTTACAAGGTGAACACCGTTGTCATTTCAACCCAACATACCGAAGCCGCCTGCGGCCCGGATGGCAACATGTCGCCGAAGGCTAAAAAGACGATTATCGAAAAAATAATCAAGCCCGTCGTTATGAGCGAATGCCCCGCTCTCTGGTCGAACAAGATAACGTTCCACATCAATCCCACCGGCCGATTCATCATAGGCGGGCCGCATGGCGACACCGGCCTTACCGGCAGGAAGCTCATCGTGGATACTTACGGCGGCATGGGCCGGCATGGCGGCGGTGCGTTCAGCGGCAAAGACCCGTCAAAGGTTGACCGTTCGGCGGCATATATGGCCCGCTATATCGCCAAGAACGTCGTAGCAGCCAAATTAGCCGACCGTTGCGAAATACAGTTGGCCTACGCCATCGGCGTCGCCAATCCGGTCAGCGTTCACGTCAACTGCTTCGGTACGAACGTAATTGATACCGACCTCATCGCAGATGCGATTTGCAAGATTTTCCCGCTGACGCCGAAGGGTATCATCAAGCATCTGGACCTGCTCAAGCCCAAATACCAGGAAACCGCCCATGACGGCCACTTCGGCCGCACCGGCAAAGGTTTTACTTGGGAAAAGACTGACATGGCCAAGAAGCTTCGTACCATGTTGCTTAAGACGAAGTAAAATTTCAATGAAGAACAAAAAAAGTTAAAACGGTTCTCAAAAAGATTTTTTTGAGGACTGTTTTAAATCAAAAAGGGCGGAGTCGTAATTTACGACTTCGCCTTTTTTATTCGAACCATCCCTGAAACATGGGCAGGCCTCTTTTAAGAGAATCCTATAGCATCCCGTGATAAAAACTGCTATTTTGCGTTACCGTTTTTTTTATTTTTATCTGCAAACGGGAAGAAAATCTGGCCGCCCGTTTTTGCGACGCCGGTAAAGAATTCGCGTGTGCCACGGTCAATTTTATCCACGAGTATCGGCTTGACCTGCGGTTTGTTCCATTTGCCGCTTACCTGTAATTTTGACAAGGCATCGTTCATCTGTATCAGCCAGCCGACGACGGGTACTTTTCTGATATCGTCGAGCATCGCGACGACGACCTGCAAATCGACTTCCTGCGTGGTGATATTGGCTTTACTGCCGTTCAGCACGTGTATTGCCAGCAGGTTGTTGCCCAGTCGGCCTTTCTGGACGTACGCATAACCGTCATGTATGTCGAAAAGCATATACAGGTCACTGCCGTTCTTGAGTTTTTTTGTATCAGCTTTCATCTGGCTATGGATTTGCGAAATCACGTTAATATCCTGCAGGTCGGAATTGTCAAAAAACAGTTCGCCGTTCATTTTCAGTGAATTTAAATTGTTCTCAATGTAACAAATGTTTTTCAGCCAGCCGTACGCCCACCCGAAATCAACTTTCTGTGTCGGGTCGAAGGCGGAATAGAACGGCTCGATAGGTATTTTCTGGAGAGTTACGTCGCCGGTGATTTCAAGAGGTTCATTCGGCACAGCGGCCACTCTGAAATCATCGAGCACGAATTTGCCGTCGCCGACTCCTGCGGAAAATTTCGGCGTCGCGAAAATGCCGTCGCTGTAAGTCAGCTTGTGCGATGAAATGTCGGTCATGACGAAAGGTTTGAGCGTCACGCCTTCTATCGGCGGCAGACGGAGCATCTGGCGGAGGTTGTTGATTTTAAGTTCCTGCACATTAAATTGGCCGGCAAGCTCGGCGTGTGCGACAACGTCATCAGGCAGAAACTGGAAATTCACCCAGCCGCGCAGGCTGGAATATCCCTTGACGGTCATATTCCTCAGCTCAGGCAGCGGCGATGGTTCAATAGCGTCCTTGACCTGGGTCTGTACGAGCTCCAGCCACACATCCGTGATATCCGTCCACTCTATCTGAAAATGGGTACTGCTGCCGGCGGTGGTGGTGGTTTCACGCGGCTTAGCCAGTACGGGCAGATTGATACTGCCGTTGTCGCAGAAAATCGTCACCTGCGGCGATTCGACGCGTATGCCGTACAATACCGGATGCACGCTCGGCCAGTCGCGGAAGAACAATCGCAAATGTTTTATACGCACCCATTCTCGGCCGGCGTTGTCACGCAATGAAACACTGCCGGCAACTATGGCGTCGAAGTCGGAATCCACGTCGACATCCACAATTTCAACAGTGCCTACCCAGTACGTCTGGATGAAGTCAGCCGTCATCTGTTTGGCTATCTGCGGAGCGAGCCAATAACGAATCGTGACAAACGCGGCAAATCCCACGAGACCAAGAATAACAAGAAGATGGATGGAACGCATCAGCCACCTGCGTTTATGCTTCCGCTTTTTCGGCTTGACAATTTCTTCCGTTTTGTTTTCGTCACTGTTTTCCATGGCGGATACTCATTTTATCAGAAGCTATATAAAATTAAAAAACTATCGCAAAGATTTTTTATGCCGCAGTACCCATTCCGCAGTCAGCAGCCCGACCGCCATGATAAGTATCAGCGGGAAATTATAGGCGTCTATTCGTTTTATGGAGCTTTTAGCCGCCTGGTTGCGAAGCCGTTCCAGGTGATTTATTAGACGGCCGGCTAATTCGTCTTCATTGCCGCTCAAGGTATAAAACCCATCCGTAGCCGCTGCGACGCCAGACAGGAATGCGTCATTCCGGCTACATATGGTATTTTCCGCATCAGATTGTTCGATGCGGATTTTAATCTGCCGCGGCGACGCGTTATCCGGCGATACGCGGACAAGTTCGTATTCGCCAGGCTGTTGCGGCGTCCATGAAGCGGATAATTCGCCGGCCCTGTTCGCCGTAAAAATTACAGGCTGCCGATATCTGCCTTCACCGCGAATTTCATATTGCACTTTTAGCGGATTAGCCGCATCGCCGTCGATAATGACGCCGCTGAATTTTACCTCGCCGTCGCCGACGCGCACGCACGGCCGGTCGCTCCGCACAATTACACGTGCGATTTTTTTCCCGTCTTTTTTCGACGTCTCACTGCCGGCCAGCCATCGAACCGTCTGCAGCCAGAATTTTACATACGGGCTCGACTCGCCCATCCTTTGAGCCGAAAGATACCACCGCCACGTCGTATCAGCCGTAAACGCAGCCGCTCTGCCCTTGCCGTAATTCTGCACCGCCATAACCGTAGCATTATCAGCAGCCGGATTGACGGCTAACAGCTCGGCAGCCGCCTTGACCGTGCCTGTCCGAACGCATCCTTCCAACGGCGGCAACGGCACAGCCACCCGGCCGGCTGGAGAGTTGAAACTTTTCGCCAGACCGACAAAAATCGGATGATTCACGCCAGTCGCCGTCAGCGTCATGTCAAACGGCTTGGCAATCTGCCCTGCCGCATTCATCTGAACCGGCAGTACGTCGGCAAGCGGCGTATCCTGCCAGCCGCCGGCTGAAAAGCTGCTTCCGCCGCCGAGCATGATGATGCCGCCGCCGGCTGATACAAAATTTTTCATGCCTTCCATCTGACGCGGCAAAAAAAACTCCGCCGCCACGTCACCGAGTATCACTACGTCGAACTGCCGAAAATCCTTTTCGTCAGACGGCAGCGATTTCTGTTCCACACCGTCGATACTGCCCTGTGCCCAGAAACGATTTTCGCTCATCCTTACGAACGACGCAACCTGCATGTTCGCATCGCCGGCTAACACGCGACGAAGATACTTGTATTCAGGCCTTATCGTGCCCTCGACAATCAGTATTTTCATCGCAGGTCTGCGAATGAGAACCGCAGCGTCACAAAAGTTATCATTCGTATCGGCATCGTCCTGGCAGGTCACTTCAACGCGGAGATTTCGCACATCACCGCTGCCCTGCCCGCCGGTTGGCCGCCATACAAATTCAGCATTACGCCGCACGTCACTGCCGGCTGGCGTGATGTCGACCTGGCCGAGGGGCTGTGTATCTTCATACAGAACAGCCGTACATTTTCGGCCAGCCATATCTATCATGCGAACTGTCGCGGTAATTCGCGTCTCACGATTCAGCGGCACGACAAATGGTACTGAAAAATTTTCAACCATCGCTCCACGGCCGACGGGTCTGTTGAGTTTTTCGTCTGCCCTGCCGACGCCCAGCGCAAAGACGCTTTGACGGCATCTTCCCATCTCAGCAAGTGTGGACAAGGCGTTATGGCAGCCGTCGCTAATCAGAAGCACTGCAGCGGGGCGTAAATCTTTATCCGCCATGCCCGAAAATCGTACCGCGCCGACTATGTCGGTGATTTTGCCAGCCGGCTTGACGGCAGAAACAGATTTGACATTAGCCTGCTGCTTTGGAAAATCGGCAAAAGTAAAATATTCGATTTCGGCATGTGACTGTACTTTGGGCAGAATATTTTTGAGTACATCGACAGACTGGCCATAGCGTGTCGTTTTTTCGCCGTCATCGACTCTCGACATTGACGCGGATGAATCAAGCAGTATTTTCAAATTTGCCGCCGATAGTGCATCGCGGGCAGGCTGAAGAACCAGCGTCGGTTTGAACAGTATGAGCAGCAGCATTCCAAGCACTGCCAGCCGTAAAAGTGTCAGAACTGTCGCAGTTTTCGCGGAAACATCCGCATATCGCTCCGCGTAGAAAAACACGACACACGCAACCAGCAGGCCAGCAACCGTAGCCGTGCCGGCCAGCCGGTTACATAAAATCCACCATGCGACAAATCCGGCGACGGCAAGAGTAACTGCCGCGATGCCACTATAAATCTTCCCGCGTTTAAATCGCAAAATTCCGGACCACAGCAGCCCGGCCGCAGCAGCCGTCGCCAGCAGCCAGAGACAATACGTACAATGAAGTTGAGTGAATTCAATCTGCATTCTGCGGTTTGTTTTTCTTTAGCGGCAGTGCTTTGCCGTCGACCTGCATGGGCGACTTGCCCAAAAGCTCCAGTATCGTCGGGACGACGTCTATCGTTCGTGCATATTTGATTTTTTGCTGCGCAATGCCTGGGCCTGCGATAATCAGCGGTACAAACATTTCGCCCGGCCGCAATCCGCCGTGGCCGGCACGGTGCACATTATTGAAGTCGTAACCTGGCATTGCGAAAAGAGCGATGTCCCCGCAACGCTTGCAGCGGAAGTACGCGCAGATGTCCGCCGGCAAGCCTGGATATGACGTTTCATGGGTTCGTTCCATCCATTCGCGCGGCAGAAGTTTCTGGCCGTCTTTTATGCCGTATCTGCCCCAGTCAAGCGGGTCAGTCCCGTGCACAACCTTATATTCTATCGCAGCCCCATTGCCGTCAGGCTGGCGAAACGTAACCTGTCCGCCGCGAGTTGCGACATTTACTCCGCCGTTACCGTCGGCCCACGCCACAACGTCAACGGCAGACTCGGCGATAAATCTGGCGATGACATCTATACGGGCGTTTGCTCGATTGGGATAGTTGCGCATATCCGCCTCGGTCGGCCGGACATTCCAGGGTTCGAATTTGCCAGCCTCTGCCGCCGGCTTACGAAGACTGACAGCCCAGAATCGGTCGCCGTTGCCGTATGTGACGCACGGATACTGATTATAATATGCCTGCCGTTCGGCGAGAGGATGTTTTTCGCGACGATGTTTTTGGGCTACGTCCAGCTTGAGCGTGTTTTGCAAAAAATCGTCGACGTGAAAATGCTTCGTCACTTCAAGAAGGCCATGGTCGCTGACGAATATGAAATATACGCCGTCCATCCAGCCGGCTCGCTCCATGTCTCCCAAAACCCTGCCAAGCTGATAATCCGTATGTTTCAGCGCATAACGATAATCCTGCGATTCAATGCCGTTATGATAGCCCATGAAATCCGGCATCAGCAGATAGATGTAAACGATTTGGGGAAACTTGCCCGTTTTGCGCGACATGCGCATCATTTCACCCGTACGATAGAGCGTCAGGCGGTCGACGACGTCATACATGCCGAAAAAATACGGCGGGCCGGCTGATTGCCAGTTTTCAAAAAATTTCGTTACGCCCTTGTGAGATTGAAAAAATATCGATACGGTGAAATCATCGGGAAATTGTTGGAAAATCGTCGGCTTTTGGTGGTCACCATCGAGCATGTCTTTCTGGTCGACGGTTGCATAGTTTCGCCAGACTAGTTCGTAACGGTCAAACCACGTGACGGACGGAATATTGTTATTGCCCGGCAGGCAGCCGGTAGTCAGCGCAGTTTCATTCGCAAGTGTTATCGACGGCGTAGACGCAAGAGCCTTCTGCACATACGCACCACGCGAAACAAGATATTTGTTAATCGACGGCAGTTCGCCTTTTTGGAGCATCTGGTCAAAAATGTCGGCATTTACGCCGTCCACCATGAATACGACTGCGCCTCGCGGCGATACGCCAGTCGGCGGAGTCAAATCCTGTTCATAAGAGTCCGGTTTGCCGACAGCCGGCGGCATGCCGCAGCCGGCGCACAAAAACGTCAGCATTATTATGGCGAAGGCAACATACCTTTTCAGATAAAAAAAAATCATAACAGTTTCCGCAGGGCAGCCTGTACTATGTTTTTATCGTCTTCGTTTGCGATGCTGTAGCGAAAGCAGGCTTTGGGCGTCAGCGTCACGGTCACACGGCCGTGCGGCCCCTGAAATTTGATGCTGGCTTGCGTGACGTATTCCACGTGTTCCTTCAGAAAATCACAGCCGTGTTCGGTTTCAAAAAAATTGGGCGAATACGGCCCGGACATATAGGAATCGGCGGCGTATTCGCTCACCCGCACGTTTTTGAGCTGGAAGCCGGGCGTATTTGTTTTGAGCTTGTCTATCGCGGCTGGAATATCGAATGGTATTTGCGTGACGACCGTCGGCAGCGCAAGCGAACTAGCCAGGAAATTCGCAATCTGGTCCAAACCGGCTGACGTACCCTCGTAAGTCTCCAAAACGCCCTTTTGCGGAAAAATACCGCACGGGATGACGACGGCTTTTTCGATGGCGGCGGTCGAAACTTCCGACGTTTCGGGATCGAATTTCTGAATTGCCTGGGTGGTGCGGCGAAGAATCTGCGCGTAAACCACGGAATCGCTGGCAGTACAGCCCAGCACGCCGAACTCTTCATTATCAGGCACGCCGTAATCTTCAATAGCCTTGCCGAGCCTGGCGGCGTCCGGACAATTATCTATCAACGCGATATTCAATTTGAATGATGCCATCTGTAATCCCAAAAATTGTGTATATCTGCCACGAAAAACCGCAACGTCATGGCCGTTGCGAACCGGCCAAGATGATACACTCCGCCGTCGCCATGTTCAAGAACGCTTTTCGACGTAAAAAATCAGCTAAGCGCTACATCCAGGGTCATCATTACTGCGAATCCGCCGATAGTGCCCAGCGTCGCGAGGTCAACATGGCCGTGCTGCTGGCTTTCAGGGATAAGTTCCTCGACGACTACAAATATCATCGCCCCTGCCGCAAAAGCCAATGCATACGGCAGAACTGCTGCGATGGACATTACCGCCCAGGCTCCGAGTATGCCTGCGACCGGCTCGACGAATCCGGAAAGTTGGCCGTACCAGAAGGCTTTTGCGCGGCTCATGCCTTCACCTCGCAGCGGCAGAGCGACGGCTGAACCTTCCGGGAAATTCTGCAACCCGATGCCGATAGCCAACGCAACGGCGGCGCCCATCTGTGCGATTTTTTCCGTCCCGCTCAGAGCTGCCGTCGCTCCGAATGCCACGCCGACGGCTAATCCTTCAGGTATGTTGTGAATGGTTATCGCAAGTACCAGCAAAGTGCTTCGCTGCCACGAAGTTTTTATGCCCTCCGGCGACCTAAGGCCTGGATGCAGATGCGGCAAAAGCACGTCAATCAGACGCAAAATCGCCGCGCCTGCAATAAATCCGACCAACGCCGGCAAAAACGCAAGGCTATGCTTCTGATACCAACTGCCGGCGGTTTGAGACATTTCGATAGCCGGCAGCAGTAACGACCAGAAACTGGCGGCTATCATTACGCCGGCAGCCATCCCCAATGAAGCGTCGAGGAATCGTCGCGATATTTTTTGGGAAAACACCACCAAAGCAGCGCCGGCAGCGGTTACAGACCATGTAAAAAGCGTGGCAAGGCCGGCTTGCGATACCGGATTCAGCCCCATAAACCAGTCTTTCATGATATCTCCTTAAAAAAATCCCGAAGTTACTTGATGCCGCGAATTAAAAATATTCAAGACAGCCAGCCTATAAAGATATCCAACGATGGTTTATTTTGGCAGTAAATTGTCTTATTTTCAACAGGTATTTGTTTCGCAGAATATGCGATTGGAGCAGTTCCCAAAAGAATAATTTTGTGAACCTATATAATACGGTATGATTTCCGATACGGTTTGAAGTCGCCAATCGCCGGCATGACCAACAGTACGCGAAAGGCTAGAGCATATTAAACTTGACTTTGCGCTTGTTGCTGTTTGCGGCGTCGGCTGG
>CAZIAZ010000055.1:0-14930 GCA_964536835.1 uncultured Planctomycetaceae bacterium
CGGTGGAAACTATCACATCGCACTTGTGCGAACTGGCGGGTTGTTTATTCTTTACGTAAATGGGGCAATGCAGGCAACATATTTCACTTCCCCGGCCGACGTCAATCCGGACGGCAACCTTTATATAGGTTCCCAGGAAAACAACGAATCGGTATTTTTTAACGGCCTTATCGAAAATGTGCGTTTCACAAAAAATTCCGCGCGCTGGGTTACGGATTTTGATTCTTCGCAGGTTGAGATAACCTATCCCGCGCTGTCGAAACCCGACAGGGACAGGGAAGGTGATTTTCTGCTGCACTTTGACGATTCCATGGTTGACGTTAGCGGAACCCTGCCGAAACTCAACGGCTGTTACGCATACGAGGATGGGACTTTTGAAAAAGCCCTGCGTTTCAAGTTCGGCAACATTTTTTATGAGAATCTCGATAGCCTCAAGCTTGGCGGCGACGATTTCACTCTGGACTTTCGCGTGAAGATCGATTCTTTCAATAATGGGGATTTTTACCTGTTCGACTCGAACAACTCCTATTATCTCAAAATGCGTTTCTACAGCGACGGCAGAATACGCACGTATATTGCGGGCAATTCATACGATACAGCTACCGGATTAATCCAGACTGGCGAAAGCTATCATATCGCACTGGTCCGTATTGGAAGAATCTTTCTGTTCTACATAGACGGCGAGCTGATATGGAGTTGGATTTTTACGCCAACCAGCATCAACCCCGAAGGCAATCTCTATATCGGCAGCGGTTATTATAGCGAGTACAACCGTCTCGATGGTACGATTGAGGAATTCCGAATAGTAAAGGGTTTTGGAGTCTATATCGAACCGTTCACGCCGCCGACTGTTGCGCATTCACCAGCACAGCCGGACGTTACGCCGCAAACGCCTACGCCGGATTTCGTGTGCCATTTCGACGATGGTATTTTCGATTCATCAGACAACAATCTGAGCGTAACCGAAAGCGGCGATGTTGTGTACGTTGACGGCAAGTTCGACAAGGCAGCAAAGTACGAAGGCTCGCAGTGTGCGACCATAGGACAGTCGAGCGACTGGCAGTTTTTGAACAACAATGTCGCGCTGGACTGCTGGATAAAACTGCCAGCCGATTATGTTCCGGGGCGGTATGTCTTCGACTTGGCGAGCCAGAGATTTTCAGCATACGTTTATTACAACAACCAGCTTCGCGTATACTTTTGCGGCGGCGGTTATTACGTCGAAAACATTCCCACCGAACGGTGGTTCCACCTGGCGATTTCCAGAATAGGACAATGTCTGCTTATCTATATAGATGGGCAGTTGAAAATCGCTCAGACCAACGCAAACTCGATTGAGCCAATGTATGATTTTGCGATAGGCGGTTTCTATAACGGTAGCAACGGTTTTACGGGTGAGCTTGACGAACTGCGGATTTACAAACAGGCTGAAGTCTTTTGGAGCGAATTTACGCCTCCCACCGCTCCGCAGGAAGACCCGGAGATAACCGCAGCACCGACGGCGGCACCGCGGGCTGTGAGTCCGATAGGCGACGTATATTCACAGCAGCAGGTTTTTCAGTGGACGTCGGTCTACCAGGCCGACAGGTATGAGTTCGAAATCGTCGGGCTGGAGGCGTTCGAGGACTACCCCAACTGCAACTATTCCAAGACACTGCCTTTCGGCAGTTATCAATGGCGTGTGCGTGGCGGTAACAGCTTCGGTTACGGCCCGTGGAGCGATTTTAATAACATTCGCGTAATCGAACTGGTTCTGGGTAATCCGCTACTGGGTTTTACCTCCGGCTGGCCTGAAATTTTTTATATGCGCGACGGCCTGAACATTATAACCATGCGGTATAAACCCACCGGCGTGGGTTATGATTCAACGGAAGGCTGGGGTGATACTTCGGGTTATTACTGGCTTGCGTGGGCCACGGGCTATGGATGCTGGCGGCTGAAAACACAAGACAGTGACATCCGCGAGAACTATAGCGACGTAACCTTTGGCCTCGCAGGGGAAAACCCGCTCGATGGCGTTGTGATAGATTATTTTACGAGTACTCCACGAACGTGGTTTTTGTCGCACGATGTTACAGCCGCCAACCGTCCGCAGCTTCAGAAAACAGGATTCTCCGCATTGCGGGCATTCGACTGGGATTTCGGTATGAGTGATGACGGAACCGCCGTAACCGGTAAAACTCAGCAGGACGGTACGGCCAACAGGATAGATTTATGGCGACTCAAACTCCGTAAAGGCCAGAGCTACAGTTTTAAGTTCAAAATGCTCGACGCTCTCTATATGATGCGATTCACGCTGTATGACCGCGACGGCAAAACCCAGTTAAACTCTGCCTACAGCTATAACGGCAGCGAGGTCATAATCAATTATGCGCCTACTGTCACGGGTGAATTCTTCATAGCCGCCAACAGCTACGATTACGGTTATTACGGCAACTACTCGATAACTTCAAATCCGGCGCCTTCAAAGGGCGTCATTGCGATATCATCTACACTCAATGATATACGCTCGAAAACTGCTTCGCTTCATGCAGAGTTTTACCGGGCACTGCGGGATCTGATTTATTCCGCCAGACGAGATTGTTTTGATATCGCGGCGGTTACTCAAGCAACAGCTAATGATAAATTCAGCGTCCGTGCGTTTGCTGGTAAAAAGGATATGGATGAAATATCCATACGTGCAATAACAACGATTGAGGAATTGTCCAAATTAAACTCCAGGGCTTTGCAAACTGAAAAATTTTCAAATGATTCGGATATCTTCACGCGCAGCGGCTGGGAGATTTACGCTACCGACACTGCGACCAATCAGTCGCAGCTGCTTGGATTCATTGCATCCGACGCTTCCGTCAAAACACTGAATGATGTTTCTCTGCCCGACGGTGTTTATGAAATATCCGCCAGGCCGTGCGGGTTGCTGTGGCAGGGATGCAGAACCAGAACGATTACCACCGTTACGGTCGGCGAAGATATACAGGCTGGTCTGCCGGTGATCCAGAATCTCCGCAGCGAGATATCCCCATCGACGTTCAAGACCACCATCAAGTGGAATGTTTCGGGCGAAACCTCGCCTGCGCTTACCGGATTCGGGTTATGGGGCGGTGCTTTGCCACAGCAGATAGATGTAACCAGCGAACCCGATGTTTTTGTCAATTACAGGGCAACTTTATCCGGCGAATATTCATTTACGTTTACCCAGAGCTACAGCTTTTACATGGCAGTCGCCGCAATGAGCAAAAATGAGCGCGGCAAGGTATCTGTATTGTATTTGCCCTGGTCTACTACGCCTCCGCAATCACCGGCAAACCAGACCGCCAAGTGATGTGCTGCAAGTTTGCTCTTGGCGGAGAGTATACCGCAAGTGCAGAATTGGTTTATTGGAAGGCTGGACGCCTTGTAGTTTGAAAATTGCGGCACTTTTATAGGAGTATGAAAAATGGCAAGTCTATACAAACAGCGTTATACCAAAAGAATCCCCGAGGATGGAGAAATAGTAACCGTCAACGGGCAACGGAAAGTGCGGGTTACCGCAAAAGATGGCAGGGCTAAACTCTACGACTGCGTAATCGGACGGGACGGACAACCTCGTATGGCTGGCTATTCCACTACGTGGAGCATATCGTACAAAGACCCATACGGAATCCGCAAGGTACGTACTACCGGCTGCAAGGACAAAACTGCCGCGCGGGCGGTCCTCGCAAAAATTGAACATCAGCTCGAGCAGGTGAAATCCGGCATCATCGGCAAACACGAGCTGGAAATGGCCCGCCACAGCGAAGCTCCGATAGAAGTTCACTTTGACGATTATATGCAGCATCTCGAAGTCAAAACCATCCGGGGCCGGTCGCTATGCAAAGACCACAAACAGGGCCTAAAACACAGATTGCAGCAGATAATCGACGATTGCAACATTGAAACGCTCGAAGATATAACCGTCGAGTCGCTTGAACAGTGGATGATGGACGCAAAGGAATCCGGCAAATCACCGCGAACGATAAACACATACCGCAGTGCGATTGTCACTTTCTGCAACTGGGCGGTCAAGTACAAACGCCTGTCGAGTAATCCGCTGGCGAGCCTGTTCAAGGCGGACGAAACGGAAGATATCCGCCACGCGAGACGGGCGATGACCAAAGAGGAAGTTGCCAGATTGCTGAAAGTTACGGAGCTTCGCCCTGTCGCTGAGTTTGGCCGGGCGGTTGTTAAACTTCCTCGCAAGAAAGGCAGACGAGCCGCTTGGACGCGTGAATCACTCACGTGGGATAATATCGATGCCGCGTATCAGAGAGGAGCTGAAGCCTTGTCAAAAGAGCAAGGCAAACATGCCTTGGAACGGTATATAAAATTCGGCAGGCTGAGAAAACTTCAATATCGCCTCCTGTTGACGACAGGCCTTCGCCGTAACGAACTCAAAGCCGTTACTCCCGACAGGCTTGTATTGAGCGGAGCTAACCCGCGGTTGTCACTTCCGTGCACCGCGACTAAAAACGGCAAGGCCGCGACGATTCCGCTTCGGCCGGAAATTGCTTCCGAACTCAACCGCTGGATAGACGAAATGGGCCTCTTTCCGACCGACCGCGTATTCGACCCGATTATTGAGATAAAGGTTTTCAATCTGGATATCGCCGCTGCCGGTATTGCCAAGCGTGACGAACGGGGCCGGGTGGTTGATATTCATGCCCTGCGGCATACTTTCGGAACGCATCTAGCCCTTGCTGGCGTCCCGCCGCGTACCGCGATGGCTGCCATGCGGCATTCCAAAATCGACCTGACAATGAACATTTACACCGACCCGGCGCTGTTGGACGTCGCCGGAGCGGTCAATTCCTTGCCAGATTTCTAGAGGCATGGAAACACTCAGCTTCTAAAATTTCTTGTCCAATAAATCCCATTAAAGCACCAAAGAAATTGACAGATAATGAAAGATATAGTATTTATATACCTATTATTTCAAATATCTTAGGCGAAACGTCATGGTGGCGTTCGATTAAACAAAAACTATGTTTTTGGGAACAAGTGAATGCCTGAACGTTGGATATCAGTCGAGGAGATTGTAGGGTATCTCGGTGTTAAACGCGATACCGTTTATAAATGGATTAATCGTAGGGGATTGCCTTCCCACAAAGTGGGTCGTCTTTGGAAATTTCGGTATAGTGAAATCGATGAATGGGTTCATCAGAGTAATGTGAGTAAAAAGACTTCGCAATCCCACAAAAAATAATTTTTAAATTTGTTTTACACCAAAAAGGGTAACAGAGTTATGCCAAAAAATAACGAGGCAGCGCCAATATTCATAGATTTATTTGCTGGTTGCGGAGGGCTATCGCTCGGTTTATTTCAAGCGGGATGGCAGGGTCTTTGTGCTATCGAACAAAGCCCAGATGCTTTTAAGACATTATCTCATAATTTGGTGAATGATAATAGTAGAAGGCCTCTCGTTGCGGGATATGATTGGCCTAGCTGGTTAGCGAAAAAGCCGATTGAAATAAGTACTTTTCTTAATTCTCATCGTGAAGAACTCCTTGGTATGGCTGGCACCGTAACACTTGTTGCTGGCGGACCACCATGCCAGGGTTTTTCTTTTGCTGGCAGAAGAGAAGCAAACGATCCACGAAATCAGCTTTTTAAAAAACATCTCGAGATTGTAGATATTCTTAAGCCACCGCTTGTGCTCTTAGAGAATGTGCAAGGTATAAAGGTTGCGCATGGTAAAAAACGTTGGATTGATAATGGTAGGAAGGGACGCCCCAGAAAAAGTTATGCTGACAAGATAAAGCATTTGCTTGAAGAACACGGCTACTTAGCCCAACAGAATATTGTGAGGGCTTGCGACTATGGCGTGCCTCAACTTCGTCCGCGATATATAACTATAGGCATTCGGCGAGATTTATTGCCCGAGGATGAGCCTGCACCGGATATATTTAAAATCCTCTTATCCATTCGTAAATCTTTCCTGCAGGATCGCCGCTTGCCTGTTACGCGGCCAGTTACAGTTGCTGAAGCTATTTCAGATTTGCAAATAAGTGGGCAAGATATGAAAGAATGTACGGAAGCGGATACAAGAAGAGGTTTTAAACAAATTTCGAAAATAACACCAACTACGATTTACCAACATTTGATGCATGGTAATCTTGGTGAAGATGCTGTCAATAGTCTCAGGTTGCCTAAACATCGTCCTGCGACAACTTCCAAATTTAAGGAGATTCTCCAGACTTGCCGTAAAGGAGTACACCTATCAAGCAAAGATCGGGAACGGCTTGGGATCAAAAAAAGTGCGCTCGTTCCTCTTTCTCCCAGTAAACCATCGCATACCCTGACGACCTTACCGGATGACATGCTGCATTATTGTGAACCACGAATTCATACGGTGCGAGAGCACGCTAGGTTGCAGTCGTTTCCTGATTGGTTTGACTTTCTTGGAAAGTATACTACTGGTGGGAAACGCCGAACCAAGGAATGTCCGCGTTATAGCCAAGTTGGTAATGCGGTACCCCCGTTACTGGCAGAAGCTCTCGGAATTGGCCTGCTCAAAATTTTGAATTCTTTAAATTTTAAACCTCAAAATTCAAAGTAAGAGGGAGTGATTATGCAGGATATAGTTCAAAATCCATTTCTTTTAGAGTTGCTACGCTTGCAGCAAGATGGCAATCAGGCTATTAGTGCCCCAGCTAACTGGACTCGAACGAAACCTCTACTGGAAGTAGACACCGAATTGGATAATATTGTTAGGTCACTGACTACCAAGTGTCTCGGGAAAGAAAAAAAAGAATGCGGTAGGTGGCATTTTTTTATAGGCTCTCCTGGGAACGGTAAATCAGCTGCTGTTGGCAAAATGGTTCGAAAGCTTATAGAAGAACATGACTGTAATGTAGCAGACGATAATAATAATGATATTGATGAACTTAGCAATGATATTGTGCCTTATTCTCTAAATGTTTTTGAATCCGGGAAGCGATTTTCTTTTCTTCGGATAGTCCAAGATGCATCAGTGGTAAAAAAGCCTTACGAGGTAGATGTAGATCCCGCAAAAGATCTTGCAGATACCATAGAAGATGCTTGGAATCGTGGTATCTCATTAGTTGTATGTACCAATCGTGGCGTTTTGGAAAAAGCTTATCGCGATATACATACCAATACTACCCATAATCAAAAAACATGGTATAAGGCTATCCTTAAACCGCTTGTAGAAAGACCTGGAGAATTTCAGGCTGAAAATATTGATATTAATAGTCCAGAACGAACTGTATTTTCCAAGCTCGATGTTTGTGCTACTTTTCTCGATAGCCGAAGCCTGATGCTGGGTGGATGTGATATTTTTGATAGAATTATACAGAAAGCTGTTGCCGATGAAAGCTGGAGTTCATGTAAAGAATGTTCTCATTCAGATTTATGTCCTTTCAAGGCAAATCGAGATTGGCTTGCTGACGCAACTGGCAGAGAAGCGGTATGTAAAATTTTCTTAAGAGCGGAGGTATTCTCCTCTCAAGTCTTGGTGTTTCGAGAAGCCTTGGCTGCAATATCGTTTATTCTTGCAGGATGTGCACGCGATTATTCTGTTTTATCTCCATGCGAATGGGTGCATGAGTTAATTGATAAGGGAGACCTCTTTGCCTTGCTTTCGCGTCGTATTTATGCGTGCATCTTTTCAAGTTTTACTAATAGGGGCTTGGATAAAGCTATATCGGTGAAAAAAAATCAAGTTAAAGCGTTGCGAGATATTTTGAAATATATACCAGATGTAACATCTCCTGCGGCAAAAGCAGTGACTTGCTTATTAGATGGTTACCATCCGTCTACAGATGTTGGGGTAACTCGGCTTTTTGGTGAAGAAGGAGTATTTTCGCAACTAGATCCCCTTAAAGGGCCACTGTCGCCAAAGTTTTTTGACGCATGGGATGGAAATTACATAAAATTCACGGATATTTGTTTTCCATATATTTCTAAATTAGAGGTGTGCTGTGCAAATATATGGAATAAATTGGAAGAAGATATTGAAAAGTTAGCTTCTTGTAATGCTGCCAATTCTTATTGGGTTATTAGACGTTGGAGTTCCGAGTTCACTTTGCACCTCGGCTCCCTCTGGGATTCGCTTATAATTTCAAGTGTCGAGATAGATGAGTTTACCGAATTGTTATCCTTGCTTTCAGAGAAAAAAACATTAAACATAGATGAAAAGCGTAGATGCCGAAAATTAGAAAACTTAGTATCTGAACTTCTTAACAAGGAAGATATTGCTGCCCAGAATGATGGGGCGGTACATCTTGCAGAAAATATTACGGTTATTGGGAATTGGGTACAATCAAATATGCGACCCAAGATAAAAGCTAACCCGGCCTCTGGTAGCCTGTCGATAGCGATCCAATTTGGGAATGCGACTGATAATACTACCCTGGCGGCGTCAATGTATATTTGGCTTAAACAACGTGCGAGAGGAACAATCGATCATAGATGTATTCCCGATGATTTACTTAGTGAGGCCATGGATGCCAAAGCTAGGGCCACAGCAAAAAGCTCTTATGCATTTGTGCCAGATGACGTTACGTTACGTATAGAAGGCGAGAACAAAATAATATACGAACTTTTACGATTTCACGGGGAGGTGGATGCAAGTGACCAGCCTAACTCTTGAAGATATTGGTGTTCATCAGAATGAGCCCAAGATGCGTTCTGGGACTAAAGGATTCATTGCTCTTCCTTCGGTGGGCATGAGGAATGCGCCTGAAATACTTATACTAGAACTTTTTCGTGAAGTATTTTTTAACGTTGATTCTATGGAGCAAGCTTCTACCAGGGAACTGAAGCCAGATATGCGCGACAAAGATACTAACGCATATGTATTTGACAAAATTGGAGAACGAGCAACTGTAGCAGCGTTTCGTAACCAGCGTAAGCAAAGTCAAAGATCCAAGATGATGACGTATTATGCGCCTGCATACCCTTCTTTAGCTGCACCTGCTTGGCTTAGCAAAAAACGTGAAAGGGTGATTAAGCGATTACTTTTTGAAGGAGCATTTGCGCAGCATTTGTGTCCCCAGGGAACCATGGGTGATCAGCAAAAGGAATTACGCGACACAATGGTTGATGCAATTATAGCGTCTTTTTTAGGAACAGACAAAAACATAGATGGAAAACAATATCCTGATATTCTACAAGTAGCTATTGGGAATTCGGCGCAAGGTATTGAGATTGATGAATCCAAGGAAAGATTGAAGGCCATATGCGGTTCTACTTCAACGGTATTTGATCTGCCTAATGATAGACTTGCAGCTCGCATTTTTGATGATTTCTTGACTGTTTGTGAGCTTGAAAAGTCGCTACCTAGAATTTTGTGGGTCAGGGTCCTCATGACGTACTTGAGAATGGCGTTGCCGATGTGGCTTTTGGCTCAAATGCGAATTACTTCATTGGTGCATGGGTGGCTGCTTGCTGCCATTGATAAGCAGAGCATTGCATCAGAGTTGGAAATAACTTCTAGCATATTGAAAAGAAATTGTGATTTACTTACACCAACGTTAACACCTACTAGGGAAGTCTTTAGCAATACTCAAGAGTATATCAAGTGTCGCGTGGAACTTAATGCCTTGCTATATAGCTTGGAAGAGCTAGTTCCTGATCGAATTAAAAATAAAACAATTAGGATCCATAGGTCAAATTCAGAAAGTATTGCATTACCGGAACTCCTGCAAATTGCAGCCTCTGTTAGAGCACGTTACTCGGAATATGTTGAATGGCAAGATTCACCGTCTGTTTCGGTATTTATTAAGAGGCATTGCGAAAGATACCGGGCATGGTGTAATCCGCTTAATAGCGGACAAGGGAAGAACATAGACGAATTTTTTCGCGTCCTATATCGTGCGGAACGTGGAGATGAGGCAGGAGGTTATTTACTTCTGAGACAGGGCCGTGGTGAATGCTCCGGGTTTCGAGTGTTTCCTGGCCGTTTATTACTCCAGACTATTTCCACCTTGGCAGCAAATGCTAAGCGAGATTCTTCAGAAAAAGTTAAGGGTGGTGGAAAGTTAGTTCTCGAAGATATCGAGAACCATTTTTCACAGTATGGAATAAATTTTTCATTAGCTGCCGATGCGAGGCCTTTGTTGATGCAGGAACTTCAATCTCTTGGTTTGTTGTCTGGTAGCTCAGACGCAGGTAGCAGCGTTGCCGTGCTTTGCCCGTTTTGAATTATGCCGCATAGGAGTTTGTATGCTTACAATATCTCAAGTACTTTACGAATTGACGCTAGATTATATAAAGACTAGTAAACAATCTCATCGAGATTATCGTCTAATTATCCCAGGTTTAACCCCGAAAATTGGCGAACAATTACACGGAAAACTTCTTGATGCAGGCATTAATTCCTTCTTGGTTATTAATAATTCTCGGAAACCTAATGAATCATCCAAGTGGTTGCCACCCGTAAGCTTAACCAGTATGCGTATAGGCTCATTTGTGGCAGTATGCGATCCTGGTGCCTTATCAGATGTTCAGGATTCAATTCGTGGAACTGGAGGGGCGATACGTTCTTATGCTTTTTCCGAAGAATGGCCATGGCTTAGATCTGGTAGCGAATCTTTTGATTTTGCCGGACCTTTTTTGGCAAAATTACTGGCTAATTGGAATATTGCGGAGGCGGACGACAAATCATGGTTTACCCAGCTTTTTGCAGATTATCTTCTGGATTCAACAAGTCGCTTGCGGGATCGTGGAACCTTGTTACTAGAAGAAATTATTGGAAGCTTTGAGCCATCTGCTTATCCTGAATTATCTTCTGCTAGGGAACGTTTTTTGTTTCACTGTGGCCTGCCAAATCTTGAAGCAACGGGATCGGAATTAAAACGGATGGCCGTTCATTTTCGCCAACAACTTATCAAGCCAATTTTTGAACGAGTCAGAAATGAATCTTCTATTCGTGAGCAAGTGCTTGCTAATATTGCAGATGATGATCCGCAAAAATTAGAGATCGAATCTTCGGTCAAGGCTTTCATCGATGGTTTGGCTGAACCGTCCGTGGAAGATAGGGATGTGCTTGCTTTTCGTAAATGTTGGGGCACAGGAAAAGATCGCTTGAAAAATTGGAAATTACTGTCTTTTAATCGACTTCAAGATTTATTTGGAATCAAAGACCCAAAGCCAGTAGGCCTTAATATCTCATTGCAGCAGAAACCTGGAATGCTTATTTCTGACGATGGAAAAACTGTTGTATTATCCGCTGGTCAGGATATTTCATTAAATGTAGAATATGACTTGCCTAGTGAAGATTTTAGAGAGAATGAATGTCGACTTAAAGTATCGATTCGCAATGGTGTAATAGTAGAACGAGTGTTGACCGAACCTTCCAGCGAGATTTCTCTACCGATCAATTGCCTGGAGGCTAGCGGCTTTTCATATAAAAAGCGTGTGCCAGTTAGGGTCGAAGTAGTTATTGGTAATGACAGTCGTGCCAAGGCACATGTATATCTTCATGCTTACGGTGAACAACGAAAAGCGTTTGTAGTTACAACACCAAAATTTTGGGTAGATGATGCGCGTGAAGTTTCTGGAGAAGACCCTGCGCCGGAGCAACGGCATTCGGTTAATAACGCCGTTACTCTTAATATTTTTTCCCATTCACTGGATACGTCGCCTAGATTAATACATAACGAAGAAGATAATGATATACACCTTGTGAAAGCCGATGGCTTTTGGCATACGGAACCATTGGATGTCTTTGCTCAACCCGATGGTTATTTATCTTGTAGATGTGACATAGGTAATAGCTGGGTAAGTATAGCTTACGAAGCTGAGAATATAGAGCGAGGTGAATTTACACTCGAAGATGAATTGCGTTGTAGTATCGCCAATGCAAAAATGGATCGAGTTCGAGAAATACTAGCTATTTACGCGGGAAGCTCACGTATTCCATACTCCAGATTAGGTCAATTAACAGACCGGACTCGGCAACTTGCTAGGTTGGCATCTTGTTTTGAAAGTCAACACGGGTGGCACCCTGTACTGCTTAACTTGGAAGGGCCATTAAATGGTTCAATCAAGGAATGTGGTGATTTTTGCCATACTTGGGGTAAAATGTATAACATCGAAGCCTTTTCAAGGGTGACATTGCCAGGTCAGGCACTAGAATTACTGCAGCAGTATGCTAGAACACGAGAAATTTTGAGAACAGCAATTCTTTCATCACTAGATACTGCCGGTATTCCAAGAGAACATCCAGAATATGCTCTTTATCCTTTTTATATTGAGCCCAAAGCGAGTAGCGGTATTGCATTAGAAACTAATATAACAAACTATCTGGCCGCATATGACGATATCCTTACTTTCTTAGAATGTCGAGATGATATTGAGTGGGAACAAGCTTTTATTCTTACGCATCTGGATTCTGTCGTTAATTGGAGTAATAGTGCTTCAAAGAATAATGTTTTTTTACTTGGCCCATGGCATCCCTTGGTAGTGGCAAAAAGGTTTATGGTGCAACGTTCTCTGGTTTTGAGGGGGAAAAGATTACTTTATAAGCAAGATAAACAATTCTGTCGTCTTACAAATCTTCTTGCTGGCATAGCAGGTTTCAATTGGCTTCCATGCCTGAGGGCCGAGGAGGCGGCCTTTGAAACCGCTTACGTGGTTCCTACATCAGATCCAGGGTGGCATTTAGGTTTCAAGAGACGTGCTGCAGAAGATAATGTAATGCTTGCCAACATTACTGAACGTATACGCGACTTGTTTGGCATAGAGCCTTCAATTAATTTGCCAGCTTCTGGAGCAATGGTTGATTCTGTCATTGCTAGTTTCCTTAGAACATTTCCTTCAAAAAGACATGTTAGTTTTTATTTTCCAGAAGGATTCAAGGGGCTACATGAAGTTGCCTCTATTGATAAGCTTTTACATGTGGAAGATAAGCCAACCGATATTGGGTGCCAACTACCTGGAGGTGCCGCATTTTCTTTTCAAGATCAACCAGAACTTCCTGAAGATATAACATGGAGTAATCCTGCATTGCAAATTTTCCGGTATCCAGATTGGAAAAAATGTCTGGATGAACAATTTCCAGATATTAGATTTTGCTCTATTGGGTCAGGGGTTAAATTTCTTGATGTAACTAGCGAACAAGAACTTCCACGTGCAAGGGAATTGGAGTCGGCTTTTAGCCAGATACTTCCACGATGCATACAGGGTGAAACCGGTATTCCCCAAAGTGTTAACGAGGGATGGGATTTAACTTTTTCTGGTACTGGCAGTCTGGGAGAAATGTTTATTACAGCTTGTAGCAAGGCGGGTAAAGTGGTCGGTAAAAAGTATGGATTGGTTGAGACTATATCTTTGCCAAACCGGCTAGATGCTTCTTGGACAATTGTTCCAGGCGCAATACTTGATCCTGCAGTATTCGTCCGCTATGTAAAAGATGGTCGTGATCGCGAAATCGAGGAAAGAGCATTGTGGGATTATCGCATTAGCTTGTCTTCTGGTGTATCTTCATTCTTTGTACTTTCTACGATACCATCTTCGTATAAAGGCGCTGTGAATGGAATATTTTCCGACTCACATGATTATGCCTCAGAATTTGTATCTGAACTTGGTCAAACTGGTTTGGCAATTGCTGGAGAAGCAATGAAATCCGGTCGCCATGCATTAGGAGTTATTGGCCTAGTCGGTGCAATCAGACTTTTTAATGGAAATTCGGATCATTTTGGTCCCATGCAGTGGGGACCAAGCCGGATTGCTTTCTTGTTGCCAGTTGATTCGTTTGATGAATTATTTGGACTCAAGGAAGATAGGGCATATGGCGAAACTGCAACATCTCATCGTCGTGCAGATTTGCTAGCAATTTCGATAGATATTCCATTAGAAGAATCTGGACAGTTGACCATTCAAGTTGCCGCCGTTGAATGTAAATTCACATCTGGGACATTTCCTGATGCAAATGTCCCAGATGCATTGGGGCAAGCTTCCGTTACTGCGGAATGGTTTAAATCGATTTGTGAGCTAGCCAAATCTGATTCCGGTATGCCAGAACGTCTTGCTCTTCTCCGAATGTTGTGGTTTGGAACAAGGATTAGCGGACATACCATGGAATCGGCTACAACTCGTACTGAGCTAGAGCAACGTCTTTATAAGCAAATATTGAGTGGACAATTTAATTGTGACGGAGCAAAGGTCTCGTCTGTTCTTGTTACGACTGAAATACAATTACCAGGAGTTGCCGAAGTTAATTCTTTGCCGGAAGGTATATGGATAAGGCTAAATCGTAATAATTGGCCCGGAATCACTGAAACTCCCAGCATTATTGCTGCCAGGGACGTTATTACTGGTCTTTTTAAGGTACCAATAAAGAAAGAAAAAAATAGTGCTCCTGAAGAACTTACTATTTCCCAAGATATTAAAGGACATGCGGAGCCTGACCATTCAGGTGATATCTGTGAAGTTGAGAATGATGGACTACATATAAATGAAAATTCGGAAATTAAAGACCAAGCCTCGGATTCTGCAGAATTAGGGGTAGTAGCTTCCATGGATAATGGCATGGATAGCGTGGAAGAAATATTGGAGGAGAGTTCTATAACGGAAGAAAAGGTAGTTTCATTACCTAACGGGGTTCAAGTGAAAAAACTTTGGGTCGGTATGGATGCCAGCAGGCAAGAAGTGTACTTTGCCCCACATTCCCCAACAGATCGACTAGACAATGCGAATGTCATGATTACCGGTTCTTCTGGCAAAGGTAAAACTCAGCTATTGAAGTATCTTTTGGTTGCTTTACGTGATCAGGCGGCAAATACTTTTATCCTCGATTTTAAAAATGATTTTGCTAGTGATTTACATTTTATTAAACGTGCAGATATTGAGTCTGTTCTTCTTGCCTTTGATGGATTGCCTTTTAATCCTCTAATCCCATATCCAATTGTCGACCATAGAACGGGGCAGCCTTTTATCCAATGTGCTCA
>CAZIAZ010000056.1:0-14628 GCA_964536835.1 uncultured Planctomycetaceae bacterium
CAGATAAGCCCCCATCTTCACCACATTGTCAAGGATGTTATCCCTGGCCACGATATCGATAAGTTTCAGCGAGGCGACCTGGGATAATGAGTTATTGGCAAATGTATGCAATTCTTCACTATCGGGTTCAAATCCCTTAAAACCGTCCCTGAGTACGGTAGCGCCAATCGGCAGTCCTCCGCCCAGCGCCTTGCCGAAAGCCATCATATCCGGCGTGACGCCGAAATACTCAGCCGCCGTCCATTTGCCTATACGCATGAAAGTCTGAATCTCATCGAATATCAACGGCACCTGGTAACGGTCGCAGATTTCACGCACTGCTTCCATATATCGCTTAGGAACGCATATCTGTCCGCCGCTGGCCTGTATCGGCTCAATCAGCAAACCAGCCGCAGGGCCGTTGACGCTCTTCTGGATAGTAAGCTCCAGCATCTTGGCGCACATGAGATTGCATGAACCAGGGCATTGGCCGAAATAGCAGCGATAGCAGTATGGATTGGGAACTCGCACAAATTGTCGCGTCAACGGAAGAAAACGGCTGCCGCCGACATAATCGCCGTTAGCGCGAGTGGATATCCACGACGCACCCATCGTGCCAAGCGTCGTGCCGTGATAGCTGTCCCACAGGCACATGAAATTGGCTGAGCCTGGCCGATTTTTCAAGGCAAGCTTCATGCACCCTTCAATAGCCAGCCCGCTGGACGGAACAAACGATACCCTATTCATTCCCTTGGGCATGATACCGGACAACCGTTTAGCCAGGGCAAATCGCGGCAAAGTGTCAAAACCCTGGTGCGTGTGGGTCAGATTCCGGGCATGTTCGTCGACCGCACTCCATACCTCGTCATTACAATGGCCAAGATACAACGCCCAGCTCTGCGAGGTGCAATCCACATATTTTTTGCCATCAGTATCCCACACATGGACACCCTTGCCGTGATGAAGAATCGGGCCGCCCCTTGTGCCGCCTCCTATCATGACATGGCCGGCAGCTTCTTTCTGCTCTTCCTTGTTCATCGAATACATACGCTTAAGCGTTTCATCTTTAAGACTCTCAGCTTTAACAGCTTCAGTTAACGACATCATTCATACTCCTTGTAAAGTGTAAGTCCGATTGAAGATTGTTTTTACAAAATCGTCGGGACTTTCGTGATAATTGTTTTGAAACAGCTCTGAGTAATAGTTACGGGAAATCAGCCTGTTATTCTGCGACAATCAATTTATAGGGCTCTGTCTGAAGGATGGTTTTGGTTTCATCATCGAGGCCGTCATCCGTAACCAAAATATCAACACGCGAGGACGGAACAGCCATGAAAAGTCCCTTCCTGCAAATTTTCGTACTGTCGGCTACGACCACGCATTTATCCGCTATGCCGGCAAATGCAGCCTGAACATCGGCATCATCGCGGCTGTTCGTAAAAACGCCTCTGCCAGGGATAAAGTTGTCCACTCCCAACAGCAGAATATCAACATGCATATGAGACACGAAGCGCGCCGTCTCGGCGCCGATAAAATCCAGATTGGTAAGATTAAAACGTCCACCTGGACATATTATGCGTACCCCTTCGACGCCTCCTATCTCCTCTACGACGGGAAGAGAGTTCGTGACAATATCCAGGGGGGCTTTATTTTTAAGGGCCGCGGCAACGCTCCATGTGGTAGTGCCGCTATCCAGGGCAACACTCATGCCAGGCTCAACCAACTCTGCAACACAGCGGGCAATTTTTTCCTTGCTCTCCCGCATAGCCATCCGTTTCTGTTCGAAGGTTTTAAGTATGAGCGACGAAGCCTCAACCAGCCGAGCCCCGCCGAACGTCCGCATCAATGAGCCGGCCTTTTCCAACATGGCCAAATCACGGCGGACAGTCGCCTCGGAAACGGCTAACCTGGAAACCAGGTTCTCCACGCTCACTTCGCCCTGTTCGCGTAAACAACGGATAATTTCTTCATGTCGCTCGTTCATTGAAAGCCTCTCCTCGTGATTATTACAATCGTATTATATTACATATCTTGACCAAGTCAATCATAAAATTTAATTTTTGATTTCGTATATTGCATTTTAATAAAATTAGGTTATAATTATGATTGAAACGATTGTCATTTGGGTCATATGGTGGTTAAAACAAGCATGCAGCCTGATTAAGGGCAGGAGAACGTCATGTTCGAACCATTGCGTAAGCCGCGCGTCGCCGTATTGGGTTTGACTATCGAAATATATAAAGAAGCATACCCTGACTATCTGGAACGTAGCCAAAAACAGCTTGATGCGTTTCTGGCGGAACTAAAAACCGTAACAGATATCTCAAGCAGCCGGATTTGTTATTGTCAGAAACAGATTTCACAACAGATTCATGAAGCTGAGACAGACGACGTTGACGCCCTGCTCGTGATTCCCATGTCCTATACCGCAAGCCTTATGTCGGCATTGCCGATAGCCAGGACATCACTACCCGTAATTATATGGAACACTCAGGAACTGCTTCGGTTCGATAGCAATTACACACCCGACACACTGCTTATGAACCACGTGACGCAGGGAACGCAGGATGTCACCAGCGTTCTTCACAGAGCAGGCAGGATTTTCGGCATAGAATCAGGACATTATCAGGACAAAACCGCGATAATGCGACTCGGCCAATGGCTCAATGCCGCCAAGACTATGCGATTCGCAAAAAAAATGCGTGTCGGCCTCCTCGGCCTGCCATTCCAGGATATGGGAGATTTCGGCGTCGACGAAACGCTTATGTCCATGACATGGGGGCCGTACGCCATACATATCACGCCGGCAGTGCTTGTTCATCTTTTGGAGAAAGTCAGCGATTCGGACGCCGTCAGAATCATCGATGAAGACAAAAAACGTTTTGACGTAGACCCGGCCATAGACAGGGAAACGCATCTCATATCCGCCAGGCTGGAAATCGCCATGCGGCGGCTGGTGGAGCAATATGAGCTGGACGCATTATCCATGAATTTCCGCGACATAATCGATGACGGAAGATTTCCCACGATGCCGTTCCTGGGCCTGAATAAATTACTGGCTGACGGCCTCGGTTACGCAGGCGAAGGCAATATCACCGTGGCGGCACATATGGCACAATTACGACAGCTGTGCGGAATCGCGAATTTCACAGAGATATACACCGTAGATTACGTCGACAACCGTATGCTAATGACGCATATGCAGGAGTGCAATTCCGCATTAGCCCGAAAGGACAGAAAAGTACGACTTGTACGTAAGGATTTCTGGGTACCTGGCATGAGTCCTTACGTCGGGATGCATTTCACTCTTGAACCCGGCCCTGTGACGCTGACGAATATACTTGTAGACGCTTCCAACCGTTTTTCCTATATCACATATGAAACGTCCATTACCGATATGCAGCCGCTGCCTAAGTTTGATATTCCCCACTGGGCGGTCGAACTCGATGAGCCGGTAGGCGATTTTCTGACGCGGTACAGCATGGCTGGCGGTATGCATCACCTGATAGCCGTGCCAGGCTACCAGTCGGATACGCTGCAAAAGCTGGCGCATCTTCAGAATTTCGATTTTACCGCTTTGTAATGGAGCGCCACTGCATGTCAGCCATATATAATTTCATATCTATTGACCTTGGCGCCAGCAACGGCAGAGTGGTCATCGGACGGCTTGCTGACAAAAAGCTGGAACTGGAAGTGGTTCACCGCTTTTTCCATAGAGTAAAGCTGCTCTCCGACCGTCTTTACTGGGACTGGGACGGAATTTGCGAGAACATCAGAGACGGCCTTGCCAGAGCAGTTGAAATTCTCCGCGACGAACAGCCAGTTTCAATAAGCTGTGACGCCTGGGCTCAGGATTTTGGAATTCTGGGTAACGACGGCAAGGTGCTTTATCCGCCGCTGTCATATCGCGACAGCAGTTTCAGAACATTTCATCCAAATTTTTTTAAACGTATCGACAGACGCAGCCTGATTGCCAGAACCGGCGGCGTCGTTCTGCCGATTACCACGCTAGCGCAGCTTTTCAGAATGTCGCAGGACGAGCCGGAAAAATTTCGGCATTCAGCCGGAATCCTGAATATCGCAGACATGGTTCATCACAGCCTCTGCGGAAAAGCCGCCACAGACATAACTCTGGCGACTGCCTCGCAGCTCAGCAACATCACGACTAACCAATGGGATACGGAACTTCTTGAAGCGGTCGGAATTCCATCAAACATTCTTCCGCCTATCGCCGATGCACCGACGATTTTGGGCAAGATTAAAGCGGATAATGCGCCTCATCCGAAACTTGCGGGAGTTCCGGTGGTCATTTCAGCCGGCCACGACACCGCCGCGGCAAGTTTCGCAGCCGGCCCGCTGGATGAACATTCGCTGTTTTTGAGCGAAGGCACATATGCGATGCTCGGCTGCATTTCTGAGAAATCTGCCATATCCGCCAAAACAGCCGACTCAGGCTGTGCATGTTCGGAGTTGGCGAGGCGGCAATGGGGCCTGTTTGCGTCGATTACTGGATTATGGCTGTTTCAGGAATGCTGCAAACAGTGGGAACAAAACGGCTGGCCGGTTTCATATGACACCTTAGCCAAAGACGCAATGATATCCCGATACAGGGGCAGAATTCCGCTGTCATCAGCCGGAGTCGATTTTTCCGGCGACGCCTGCGGCAGACTCGTCGATGCCTGCGCGAATGCAGGCCTGAAACCGCCGGCGGATAAAAGTGAATTCGCCCGCCTGATTTTTGAAAGTATGGCAGAAGAACATGCCGCAGCCGCCCAAACGCTTGCAAAACTGACCGGCCATGATTTCCGGAATATCCGGATGGTCAGCGGCGGCAGCAGAAATACATGCTTGTGCCAACTGCTGGCTAACGCTCTGGAATTGCCTCTTGCCGCCGGCCCGGCGGAGGCGTCGACAATCGGCAATATCATGCTACAGGCACGTGCGATGGGCGTGGTAACCTCGGACAATGACGCATTTGATATCATAAAAAATTCTTTCCCCTCAATCATATATAATGTTGAAAGGCCTTTTAATCATGAATTACCTCGATGAACTCATATTACTACGCAACTCATATCGTAACGTGAAGGCTGCCCTGCCGTGGCTGGATGCAAGCGTGTGGCAAGGAGAAAAAACAGATTTCCCAAATTGTGCCAAGTCGTTGCAGACGCCGTGCGTCCCTGCCGAAACAATCAGTCCCTCGCAAGCCGGCCAAATAGCTTCCATTAAAGCAGGTCACGGTAATTGCATATTCCGATACAACCCTTCAATCTCAGGTTCACTCGAGACGATATCTCCGCTCATGCCGGAACTGGCATCTGCCCGAATACCGCTGGTAATATTGCACACGGATATGCCGATATCGGAAATTCGCGATTTTGCAAAATCATATCCGGCGGCAACCTTCATTCTTGAATCCGGCCCCAGAAAAATACTTTATTTCATCTCGCAGGTCGCGGAATTGCTGACGTCATGTCCGAATGTCTTCCTTTCCACGTATAATTTCTCTAACTGGATGGGAATCGAACAATTCTGCCAAAAAGGTTTCGCGTCCAGGCTGTTGTACGGCAGTCATTGGCCGAAATATGACACAGGCGTAGCCATGGGGCCGATAATAACGGCTAATATCCCGTGGGAAGCGAAATGCGATATAGCCGGCAATAACATGCGACGGCTGCTCGGCCAACAGGCTATGACGACAAAAGAAACGCCGTTCATACCCGCTTCGCCGTTCATCATAGATTCGCATTGCCATAATATCGACGCCGGCGTTCAATCTCCCTGCAACTTCCCGCTGCCGGATGAGCATATGTCGCCTGCCGACTGGATTGACTTCATGAATCGGCTGTCGATTGATAAAATATTCTCCACGCCTACACTTCCGTTATACGGCCTGGATAGCGCCAGCCATGCTTCGCAGAAAATGCGTAAATACGCACCTTCACGTTTTTATTACTATGAAGTTTTTAACCCAAATATAGCTGCCGAGGCGGAACGACTTGCGACGGATGTAAAAAAGAGCGGCTGCGCAGGCATAAAGATTCATCCGTCCCAGCATAACGTCGCAGCAGATTCGGATGCGTATTCGCCGGTTTATGAACTCGCGGCCAGATATAATCTGCCGATTCTCACACATAGCTGGGAAATATCGGAATATAATCCATGTCAGTACCTTTCTCATCCCGACCGTTTCCGCAAGCATCTCGAACGTCACAAAAACATTCACTTCATTCTGGGCCATGCCGGCGGACGTCCTTCAGCCATCGACGCGACAACGAAACTCTGCAAAGATTTTCCAAACGTAGTCGCAGACCTGGCCGGCGACTATTTTCATAACGGCGTAGTGGAAGCCATGGTCGAACGATTGGGCAATTCAAAGGTGCTCTTCGCCAGTGATATGAACTGGTTTGACCCCAGTTGCATGCTCGGAGCGGTATTAGGCTCGTCGCTTCCGGATAAACACGTTTTGAATATTTTGAGAAACAACGCAACAGCTTTTTTCTCTGTAATTCATAAGTAATTTTCTACCGGTTAGAGTGGTTCTCTAAAGAATTTTCTTTTTGAGCGTCAGCGAAAGTTTTCCTGCTAAGGACGTCGAAGCAGGCAACCTGCATGGTTTCCGATGCAGACGGACAATAGCAGGGAAACTTGCAGCAAGCTTCAAAAGGAAAATAATTTTGAGAACCGCTCTAAACCACGTAATAAAAAAATATTCTTTGGGCAGACACTTTTTAAAACCGTAGAATCCCGAAGGACATATAAAAAAATGACGCATTGTATGCGTCAATAATCCATTAACAGTAAAAGGAATTTGTTATGAATCAGTTTGAAGTTGATTTCAAAACCCCGAATCGTCGTTATGCGATATATCCTATCATACACGACAGGATAGCTCGCCAGCCGGATTCCACCGATAGCGACGAAAAAATCAGTAACGTGTTTAATTTTGTTTGGTGCCGTGATTTGAACGCGCCTGAGTTGCTTGCATATTACGAAAAAGTTGGATTCGGCGGCGTAGTCGGCAACGTCCAGTATGGCCGTAATTATCCAAACAACGCCAAGGCATGGCAGAATGCGGCAGCCGGCTTTCGTGAATGCGCCAAAAATGGCCTGCACAGTTGGATTTACGATGAAAAAGGCTATCCATCCGGCACAGCCGGCGGTGCAGTTACAGAGGCTGACCCCAACTTTATCGCCGAAGGCCTCGTTTTTTACGAATTCGCCTTCTCAGTCTACGGTCCCGGTTTTTTCCGTGCGGATACCCCTCCGGACCGGTTGTACAAGGCATTGCTGATTCCGATAGCTGGCGGTGAACCGATAGATATAACCGAATTTGCCGATGAATACGGTACATTACGTTTTGATGTCCCGGAAGGCAGTTATCGTCTGGTTTTGATGAGTTCGCGCGTTCTCTACGACGGCACACATGTCACGGAAAACCTTTCAGACCCGCGTTATTGCGTTAACCTTGCAGACCGTGACGCCACCAGAAAATTCATCGAAGTGACCCATGAAAAATATTTTGAAGTCTGCGGTGAAGAGTTCGGCAAAAGCATATTGGCATTCTTTACTGACGAGCCGTCACTTATAGCATGGCACATACGGCCAGGCACTTTCCCAATGCTGCCGTGGCATAGTTCATTTCCGCAGGAATTCAAGAAACGTTACGGCTATCCAATCGTCGACGCAGTGCTTGCCGTTTTCCGCAATGCAGGAGAACAGACAGTCAAACGCCGCTGCGATTTCTGGGAATTCATCGCCGATCAGGTAGCCGCCAATTATTTTGGCGAAATTCAGGAATGGTGTCATGCACACGGTTTGAAATCATCCGGCCATATGCTATGGGAAGAGAAATTGTGCTGGCATGTTCATAATTACGGCAGTTTTTATCGTTGCGCCAAACGCTTAGATTGGCCTGGCATAGACCAGTTGTCCTGCGTTCCGCAGCAATTGATGGAGGCTGATTATATACCCATTTCCAGATTACTGGCATCGATTGCCGACATTTCTGGAGAAAAAGAGAGTTTCACGGAATTTTCAGACTTTGCCGCAACACCCCAGAACGTACATATAAGCATAGATTGGATTCGTGCGACGGTCAACTGGCATTTGGCGCAAGGGATAAACAACTTCACAAGTTACCATCTTTGGAATCGCTATAAAGACACGGAAATACGTGAACTTAATGATTATACCGCGCGGCTCAGCCAGATAATGCATCAGGGCAAGCGCGACAGCCGCGTTGCAGTGCTGTATCCTGAAGCCACCATATGGAATGCCTTCAACCCGTCAGCTGGCGGCGATGATGCAAAGGAAAAAAATGGGCACATCTCTCGAATCGACAATGTATTTGCAGTCACCTCGTGGGAACTGCTCAAAAGTCATATTGATTTTGACTATGTCGATGACCAGCTTCTGCTCGACGCCAGGCTTGTCAACGGCAAACTTCTTTACAAGAATCGCACCTATGAATGCCTGATATTGCCAGCCGTAGAAGTACTCGGTAAAGCAATTATAGACAAAATTGTCGCAATGCTTCGTGCCGGCGTAAAGGTGATTTTCGTAGGCGGCGAACCGGAATTGATTCGTGACAACGGCGACAAGATAGACTTTTTATCTCTGCTTTCGGAATTCGTCTCAAATCAGGATTTTGAACGAATTTCGGCGACAAATGAAAACATGTTCAAGACCAGTAAACTTCTGCCGCGAACATTCCGACTGCAAATGAAAGACTACACAGCCGCCGTCGGCGCTTATAACATACCAGCCGATAACCTTATACGTATACAGATGACACATTCCCGCATTCTCGACGACGGCACACGGCTGGTGATGGTCGCCAACATGGGCGGCAGCAGTTTTATTGGCAATATAGCTATCGACACGCCTTGCGGAGATGTTCGCATAGCTGACCCGCATACCGGAAAAATAATCGCCGCTAAAACAACCAGACAACCCAATCAAACTGAAATCGCAGTAACACTGCCAGCCTACGACAGTCTGGTTTTCATCATCGACCCTGCCAGGTAATGGCTTTTGAGCAAGAACTCGCGTCACTGTGCGATTAAATTGGACGTCTGCCTTATGGCGACGTCGGAATGACAAAAGATTTGGCATCAGGAAGGCTCTGCCGGAATGATGCCATTTTTTTTGTTAGAATTGTTCTCGAAAGAATGTTTGCAAATACCTGCCGATGAGACATTATTGGAATTGTATTGACATCTGTAGACATAATGTGTAAATTTTCCGCTTATTTTTCAGAAATGCTATGGAGAGTCACGAATGCAACTGTCCGTTAAAGACACTGCCAGGCTGTTGAATGTTTCAGAAAAAACCATATATCGCTGGATAAAACAACAGGTCATACCGGTTTATAAGATAAACGAGCAGTTCAGGTTCAACCGTTCAGAATTGCTTGAGTGGGCAACGTCCAGGCGGATACAGGTTTCGCCGGAAATTTTTAAAGAGACGGAGCAGAACGGCACACTCCTGCCAAGTCTGGCCGACGCATTCAAGGCTGGCGGAATATTTTACCGTGTCGGCGGCGATGACACGCCGAGTGTCCTGCGAGCCATCGTTGACGTATTGAATCTGCCCGAAGAGGTCGACCGTGAGTTTTTATACCAGGTTCTGATGGCTCGCGAAACGCTGGGCTCTACCGGCATAGGTGACGGGATAGCCATACCGCACGTTCGCAATCCTGTGGTTCTGCACGTATCCAGGCCGAGCATATCGCTGTGTTTTCTGGACAATCCCATAGATTTTTTAGCCATAGACGGCCAGCCGGTCAATACGTTTTTCACGCTCATAAGCCCCACCGTCAGAGCTCATCTTCATATGCTCTCACGTCTCGGGTTCGTCCTGCAAAACAAGGAATTCAGGTCCGCGATTAAAAAGCAGGCGCCCCGCGAAGAAATAATATCCTCGCTCGCCGCCGCCGAAGCAACCCTGCCCGACGCCGCCAACTCAAACGGAGACCAGTTAAAATGACCGCCGACGTCATAACCCCACTGCAGTACATTATGTTATGACGCTGCGGACTAAAGACATTTATCCAAAAGGTTTTTCATCATATGTCACTTACGCTTATCACGATAGCATGTATCATCTCTGCCGCCAGCGGATTGCCCGGTCTGTTTTCATCACGGCCGTCGTCCTGGGGTCAAAAGCTCGCCGCGGCTATGATGTGTACAAGCGCCATAGTCGGCCTCGCAGGAGCGTTTGACGGTTTTTTTGCGACATCCGTGTCCGAACGTTTTTTCCCATGGCCGGCGGCTGGCAATTCTTTCATCGGCATTGATGCGCTAAGTGCGTTTTTCTTATGTCCGGTTTTTCTGATGGGCGGGCTTGGAGCAATTTACGGGTTGGGCTATTGGCCGCAGCGTCTGCACATGCGGAACGCAAGACAACTTCAGCTTTTCTGGGGGCTCACGACCGCCGGAATGGTACTGCTCGTAATAAGCCGTCACGCCATGGCGTTTCTGCTGGGTTGGGAAATCATGGCACTTTCGGCGTTTTTTCTGATAGCTGCGGAAGATGACCGCGAAGAATGTCGCCGGGCCGGCTGGATTTATCTCATCGCCACGCACGTCGGCTCGCTCGTGTTGTTCGGCATGTTCATGCTGTGGCGATGGGCTACCGGTTCATACATGTTTACGCCGACGGCAGCCGGCGGTGCTTTAAGTTTGTGCGTGATGAATGTGCTGTTTTTCATGTCGTTAGTCGGCTTCGGCGTAAAAGCCGGCATCATGCCGCTGCAATTCTGGCTGCCTGGCGCCCACGCCAACTCGCCAAGTCACGTCTCGGCAATGATGTCAGGCGTAGTACTGAAAATGGGCGTTTACGGGCTGGTAAGATTTTTATGGCTGTTTCCGAATCCGCCGCATATGTGGGGCGGACTGATTTTAATACTCGGCGCGACAGGCGGCCTGCTTGGCGTCGTGTTTGCAATCGCCCAGCATGACATCAAACGGCTGCTGGCATATCACAGCGTGGAAAATATCGGCATTATTCTGATGGGGTTCGGGCTGGCGATGCTGGGCCGCTCATCAGGCCGTCAGGAATGGGTGGTACTCGGCATGGCCGGCTGCCTGCTGCACGTGTGGAATCACTCGCTGTTCAAGTCGCTGCTGTTTTTCAGCGCAGGCTCAGTGGTTCACGCATCGCATACAAGGGAAATCGACCGCCTGGGCGGCCTGGCGAAGAAAATGCCCTGGACGGCTGCGATGTTCATGATAGGCGCGGTGGCCATATGCGGCCTGCCGCCGTTGAACGGATTCGTGAGTGAATTTTTCGTTTATGTCGGATTGCTCAAGTCATTCGTGGGCGACGGCGCAACAGGCGCGGCAGCCGTAATGGTTGTGCCGGTACTGGCGATGATTGGCGCGTTGGCCGTCGCATGTTTCGTAAAAGTCTACGGCGTCGTTTTTCTGGGCAATCCCAGAACGCCGGCGGCAGAACACGTCCATGAGTCGCCGCAAACGATGCGATGGCCTATGGCCGTATTAGCCGCCTGCTGTTTCATCATCGGCCTTGCACCGATAACGGTTGTTCCGATTCTTAACCGCGCGATAGCCGTCTGGAACTTCGGCGCCGCACAGTCAGTCGCAACAGCCGTACCGCTAACGACGGTAAGTACGCTTGCAATGGTTTTTGCCGTCGTCATTGTTGCGATGCTGCTGATAGCGGCCGTGAAAAAATGGCCTGCACGCCGCAGCGTCACCTGGGATTGCGGTTATGCACAGCCCACAGCCCGAATACAATACACCGCCTCGTCATTCGGCCGGACGATTGTACTGCTGTTCAACTGGGTGCTTCGTCCTCGCGAACATCGGCCGGACATACAGGGGCTGTTCCCGAAACCGTCGAAGATTCATACGCACGTGGACGATATCGTTCTGGACGGCGCAATACTTCCGGCTAGCCGGCGTATCAGCCGATGGTTTATGTGGTTTCGCAGATTCCAGCAGGGCATTGTGCAGAACTATGTATTTTACATCCTGCTTGCCGTAATCGTAATGCTGTGTACGTTAATGCCGTTCGGAAAAATTTTTACGCGTCTTTTTTCGCGTTAATTCCATAAAAACGTGAGCCTGCCGTGATAGAAAAAATAATCCATATTGCAATATTACTGGTTCTTCCGCCGCTGCTGTTGGGTGTCATCAACCGGATTAAGGCGAAATTCGCCGGCCGGGTCGGCCCGCCGCTGTTTCAGACGTATTACGACATCATAAAGCTCATGCGCAAGGACATGGTAATAAGCGACACGACATCGTGGGTATTCATCGCCGGGCCGGCGATAACGCTGGTTGCGGTACTGCTGGCCGGCCTGCTGATACCGCTGGGTCGTTTCGCCGCGCCGATAAATTTTACCGGCGACCTGATACTGTTTGCCTATCTTTTCGCGTTAGCCAGATTTTTCACGACGGCAGCGGCACTGGATACCGGCTCATCTTTTGAAGGCATGGGAGCCGCCCGCGAGGTGACATTCGCCTGCCTGTCCGAACCCGCAACGTTTTTCGCCATGCTGGTACTGGCGAAAGTTTCCGATTCATTGACGCTGACGAACATGCTTCACGGGCCAGCCGGCGGATTTTCAATAGCCGTGGCAGCACCGCTTGTACTCATAGCGATAGGCCTGTTCATCGTACTGCTGGCTGAAACGTGCAGAATTCCGGTCGACGACCCTAATACGCATCTTGAGCTGACAATGATTCACGAAGTCATGGTGCTTGACCACAGCGGCCCGCTGCTGGGCGTGATATTGTACGCGTCAGCCGTAAAGCTGTTCATTCTCGGCAGCATACTCATGAACATCGTCGTGCCGGTAAGCAGCGGGATTGCATGGCTGGACTGGCTGGCGGCGGTTGTTGAACTGCTGGTCATGGCGGCGGCAATAGGCGTAGTCGAATCCATAATGGCTAGGCTGAGAATGCGTCATGTGCCGTATCTTCTGACGGCGGCGGTGATGTTCTGCGGCTTCGGTTTCATATTGTTGGTGAGGTAAACAGAAATGACCAATATCCTGAATACCGTTCTCGTAATATTGCTGGTTATGAACATGCTCGCCCTCGGCACGAGCAGGCTACTGACCGTCATCCGCATCGTAGCGATGCAGGGCGTATTGCTGGGCGTCATACCGCTGCTTGTGCACAAACATCTTACGATTCCGGTAATGCTGATGGCGATTACGGCGATAATCCTGAAGGCCATAATAATTCCAGCCGTTATGATTCGCGCCCTTCGCAGCGCACAGATAAAACGGGAAGTCGAGCCGCTCATCGGCCTTGTACCAAGCATAGTACTGGGCGCAATAGCGACGGTTTTTTCGCTGCTTTTCGCCGATTATCTGCCGCTGGCCGACGCCCAGAAAGGCATGCTGCTGGTGCCTGCCGCGCTGGCAACCGTGTTGGTTGGTTTCATACTGCTCGTCACACGCTATAAGGCAATCAGCCAGGTTATCGGCTATCTCATCCTTGAGAACGGCATATTCATTTTCAGCATGCTGCTGATAGAGGCTATGCCGTTCATCATTGAAATGGGCGTACTGCTCGACCTTTTCGTCGGCATATTCGTCATATGCATAATAGTCAACCACATCAGCCAGGCGTTTTCGTCGATGGATACCCGCCGGCTGGCCTCGCTTAAGGAATGAACCCAATGGCATTCGCAATGATTCTGTTTCCTCTGTTGATAGCCGGCTTAGCCGCCGCAGTGCCGTCGAATCGTTGGCGGCCGTGGCTGCTGCCTGCGACGGCAGTCGCACACATGGTGACAATGCTAGTCGTGCTGCTTGAGCCTTCATTCGCAGACTGCGGCAAATGGCTGAAACTTGACCCGGCCAGCCGTGTCGTGATGCTGGTGGTTGACTCGTTGTTCATGTTGTGCGCATTTTACGCAGTCGGCTATCTGCACAAACGCCAGGAGCGGCCGAATCGTGTTTTCTGCGCGTGCATGCTGGCGTTTCCAGGCATAATGAGCATGGTGACGTGGTCACATCATCTCGGCCTGATGTGGGTGGCTATAGAAGGAACGACCCTCATAACGGCACCGCTGATTTATTTCAATCATACGCCTCGCAGCATAGAAGCCACCTGGAAATACCTTATCGTATGCTCTGTCGGCATCGCCCTTGCGTTGCTTGGAACGTTCTGCCTCGCCTATGCGGCATTGAAAGGCGGTTGCGAAACGACGCTTTCGTTCGACGAGCTCCTTGTGCAGGCTCCGAATCTGTCCAAGCCCTGGCTGCACGCGGCGTTCGTGCTGCTGCTGGTGGGTTACGGCACAAAAATGGGCCTAGCGCCGATGCACACGTGGAAGCCGGACGCTTACGGCGAATCGCCAGGCGTCGTCGGCGCAATATTCGCCGGCGGCGTCACGAGTTGCGCCTTCCTTGCGCTGCTGCGGATTTACCAGATATGCCTCGCCGCCGGAGAAACGGAATATGTCTCGCGACTGCTTTTGTTCATCGGCCTTTTCTCGATGGCGGTCGCAGGTGTTTTCATGGTCGGCCAACGCGACTTCAAGCGTACGCTTGCGTATTCGAGCGTGGAACATATGGGCATATTGGCGTTGGGCCTGGGCATAGGCGGGCCGGCACTGTTCGGCACGATGCTGCACGTGGTAACGAACAGTCTGACGAAAGGCGTG
>CAZIAZ010000057.1:0-13753 GCA_964536835.1 uncultured Planctomycetaceae bacterium
TTCACGACAGCCGATGCCAGAATAAAACTGAAAAGCTTATACCCGACAATTTAATCGGGACAAAGTACTAGCCTGTTTTCAATGAATTCCTTGATTTTCCGTTGTTTTTTATGTTTCATATACATGTATTTGTCCTTGCAATGATGGGAAGGTACGGCATGAAAGTTTTGACGCGAGAAATATGGATGGAAGTACCGCATCGGCGGCAGATAATTTCGATTCATCGGCAGGTCGAAGGCCTTGTCGCTGAAAGCGGAGTCCTCGAAGGGTTGGCACTCATAAATGCGATGCATATCACAGCGTCAGTTTTCATTAATGACAACGAAGCCGGCTTGCACAGTGACTACGAAAAATGGTTGGAGAAACTCGCTCCGGAAAAGCCGCACAGTCAATACGCCCACAACGGCTATGAGGATAACGCCGACGCGCACATGAAACGGCAGATTATGGGCCGTGAAGTCGTTGTGGCGATTACGAACGGGAAATTGCACCTCGGCCCGTGGGAACATATTTTTTATTACGAATTCGACGGTATGCGTCGAAAGCGGCTGCTTGTGAAAATAATCGGAGAATGAGCATGGCTGATGAGGAAGATATCGTCATACCGCTGGCGCCGCTGGATGAGGCGGCTGAAACACGTCGCAAAGAAGAAATCAGACGCTGCCTTGAAATCCAGGAATCGCTGATTGCCGAGCAGACCGGCCAGGGCGTCATTCCTATGGAACATCGCGAAAATCTATCCGCACGCGATATGGATCACTTAATCGTCAATTATTGCATTGATAGTTATAATTGTAATATTGGCAGGCTGAGAGTCCATATTGAAAAAATGCGGCCGTATAAAGATATTGCTATCCTGTCGGCAAATGATTTCCTCTACGGCAGAGTGGCTGAAAAGTCACTCAATGTAATGCTGCCTGAGGAACTTGCCGATTATCTGAATGATCTTATTGGTCGATTAAAGGCATTGTAAAACTTTTTGATGGAATGGGAATTTTGAATGATAGGCAAATCTGTTGCATGGTTTTTTAGTACGTCGCGCGATTTGATAGCCAGACGGCTTGTGCGGTGGGGCGTTACGCCGAACATGTTGACGTTGACGGGTTGTGCTTTTACGTCGCTGACGGGTGTAATGTTGGGCATGGCGGTGGCTAGCGGCCAGAATTTCTTTTACGCATTTGCCGTGCTGATGCTTTATTGGAGTGCGGCTTGCGACATGCTTGACGGCGCGGTGGCCAGAATAGGCGGCAAATCCAGCACGTTCGGTGCATTTCTTGACAGTACTACCGACCGTGTCAGCGATTTTATCCTTTGGGCTGCGTTAGCCTGCGGTTTTATGTGCCGACAAACGCCTAATATAACTTTTACACTGTTGTGTATGACGGCGATTTTCAACAGTATGATGATATCGTATACGAAATCCCGCGCCGAGACGTTGATTGGCGAATGCAATGTCGGATTCTGGCAGCGCGGCGAACGGTTTGCGGCGATACTTTTTGCGACGTTGTCGGCTAATCCAGGCGCGGCAGTTTTGCAGCAGGGCATCAGTCCGGCGTTTACGGCGTGGCGGCGGATAAGTTATACATATGCAGTTATGTCCGGCGGAAAACCTGTAAAAAATCCAAAAGACGGAAAGTGGTATCAGAAGATACAGTTGTGGATGTATCCCAGAATGACATGGCCTTATGACATTGCGGTACTGGGAAACATAGCATTTTTGCTGTTTTTCCGAATCGACCCTGACAAAATGGATGTAATCCGCTGGGTTATTTTTCGAACCCATTAGTTCTGATGGGCTTACATTTTCGCCAATTCAAAATGGTTTGCGGCAACGTCGATTTTTACGGTAACGGCGTGCGGCGTCGGCAAATGTGCGAAATTCGCAGGGTTTACGGAAGCCATCTTCCACGCGTCTTCCCATGTTATTCCGCAGTTTTTCACGACGTTCAGTATGGCTGAGTCGAGCGTCAGGGCTGAGCCGGCCAGGTTGGCTTGGCCGGGTATCTGACATCTCCCTTCGGCTGTCACTTCAACTTTATCATTTGGGCCGAGCTGGAATACGCCGCAGCCCATTTCTGCTGCGGCTATTGCGTCGGTGGTGAGATAACTTTTGTCGAGCCCCTTGGCGCGTAAAAAATTCTTCAACGCAAAGAATGGGATGTGATGGCCGTCCGCAATGAAACCGGCAGCAAGTTCGTCGGCACTGAGCTGCTTGTTGATGTAATTGTTCAGCCGCGGAACTACCTGATGTGACCCATTGCCCAGATGCGTACACATTGATGCTCCAGCGTCGATGGCTGCATCGACGTCATCCGTCGACGGGTTGCAATGTCCCAGCGACATGATTATGCCTGCCTGTACGCCGTTTTTGATGAGATTTATAGCGCCCGGCAATTCCGGAGCAAGCGTGATGATTACTACCCGGCCGCTGGCTGCTTCGTTGAATCGATATATGATGTCGGGATAGTCGCAAGGGTTTGCACAGAACCGCATGTTGTGCGCGCCGCGAGGGCCTTCCTCCCGCGAGATAAACGGGCCTTCAAGGTGAACGCCGGGGTAAAATGCCGCAAGTTCGGCATCGGCGGCAAGATATCGGGAAAAAAGCTTGAATCGCAGCAGCGTACGGTCAATGTCGTCCGTAATTATCGTCGGCAGCGCCATCACGATGCCGCGTTTTTTCATCGCGTGCATCGCCTTGCGGAAATTGTCTATGGAATAATTTTCGGGCAGAGCGTTGAAATTGACGCCTGCGTAACCGTTGACCTGAAGCTCAACAAGGCCGGGCCCTGTATAAACGGCGGGAATTTCCGGCGTCCTGGTTTTGCACTTCATGATACCCTTCCTGTTTTTTAAACTGGCGATATAAGACGTTATTGTAAATCCTGAAATATTGATAAATACAAAACGTATGATACATCCGCCACGTAAACCGTTACACTCCTACCCATTGAATGATATGTCATTCAAATTGAATTATCCACCATAAATTAAACCTTTGTCAGCGGAGCATTATTATTATGCCATTGTTGCAAAATTTTTACGGCATATTTCTGAAATCGCCAGTTCCCTCGTGATATCCAGGACGGTGTATCTGCTTCTGAGGTTGGCAGCGTCTGACATGGTGTTCCTGAGCAGGTTGAGATTTACGCCGATTTGTGATGCCTTTACCGGACAGCCGGCGCGGCTGAACATCTGGGCGAGTTCACCGGAGGGCATCAGTTGGTTAGCCAGTTTCGTCTGAAGAGCCGGCCATTGGGATTTGAGGTTTTCCAGTCGGCCGGCCAGCCTGTCAGGCGTCAGGTATTTTTGGCAGACCTGCACTAGGGCTATCCGCAGTACGCAGTCCTTTGGCGGATACTGTTTTTGCAAAAATTTTTCGAAGTCGTCCCAGCTTGACGGCCATTTAGCCAACGCACCGGCGATGTCGATTTTCTGAATGTCGCAGTTGAACATCGTTTCGTACATGGATGTCGTAGCCAGCGTTCCTATGGCCACCTGAAAGCCGTGCGATACGCTTTTGCCGTTGAACTTGTGATGCTTCATATCCCATATATGGCTGAACAGATGTTCCGCTCCACTGGCGGGGCGCGAGTCTTTGGCGTATTGCATTGCCAGGCCCGAAACCACAAGGCCTTCGAAAAGGCCTTCGATTGCTTCAAACTTGCCAGATTTCACTCCGTCTGGATTAGCCAGCCATTTTCGAAGTTTCGTCTGCACCATATCCCACGCCGTTTTTTTTATGGGTGCCAGGCCGAGCGCGTCAGCCAGAATCCAGTCTGCGCCGGCGGTGATTTTCGATGCCAGGTCGCCGTAGCCGTATGCCGCCAATTCCGATGGAGCTTTGCATATTACGTCAAGGTCGGCGATGACAGCCATCGGAGCGGGACATGGACATGTCTGCTTTATGCCGTCGACTACCACCGCGGCGCCGGTCGATGCGTAACCGTCCATTGAAGCGGCTGTGGCGACGCATATGTATGGCCGGCCTGCGCGGTAACTCGCCAGCTTAGTCATGTCGTTAATCGTGCCCGAACCGATTGCTATGGGAATTTCGCGGGTATGTTCAATTCTCGCAAGCAGTTTGTCGATTTGCGAATCTTCGGCGTGGAGGTCGGCGGCTGGGAATATGAACGGCTCGGATAATTTTATGCCGCCGCGTTTTAGAACGTCCGCGACTTTTTTGCCGGCTGCGACGAAGGTGTTTTCGTCGGCTACCGGCACGGCGGTTCTGCCGCTGAAATATTTGTCGAAAATTGCGGATACGTCTGAAATCGCACCGCGACGGATGACGAGTTCCTTTGTCTCATCTGCGAAAGAAATTGCATCCTGAATACTGCTGGCAGCCATTTTGTCTTATACCTCGATTGCACGCAGAGTTGTTTTGTCTGACTGCGACATTTGTCGGAATCCGTCAGCAGGGACGGAAATAAAACCGCGTACTTCATGAATATATAGCTCTGCCGCCGGTTCATCCAGAAAAAATTGATTCTGGCGTTTAAAATCTTTCGATTGTCGGCGGTTAACGTCTTGAGGCTGTCGGCTGGTGTTGATATGATGTAGCCGATGTTAAAGTTCGAGGCATATAGAAACGGCAAACCTGTGCGAGGAATCAAGCTGGCTGGTGCGTATATGTTCGGCCAGGATGCGGTTCCGGTTCATGCCGATCTGCTTGCCGAAGGTCATGTCATTACGTGTCGTATGAATGCGCCGGAGACGTGCGGCCTTGCGCTGCTGTTTGATGCAGGTGCGGCAGGCGCGTATCTTCTTTCGACCACCCGTCTGCCGGAGAGAAGCGGGCCGTATCTTCTCAACCTGGAACTGGCTCGCGCACGTATGCGTGAACTTTACTCCAAGCGTGCCGACTGGGCGCTGTTTGATTTTGAGGATGCCGCCGAACTCAACGGCGAGTTTGACGAGCTAAGAAAAAAATTCGCTCATGCGCTTGGCACGGCTGCCGTTGATTTTGCCGAGGCGTCGCTGCTGGCTGATGAAGTTCTGAGTCGTGCCATCGTACTTGGCGAAAAATATGCCCTCTTTCATGCGGAGATTCTGTCAAAGCAGCGAATAGAGGTTTCCTCGTCTGGTTTGCCGGTGGGCTGCCGCGTGAATATGTCAGCCAGCAATAACGGCTTGTATGTAGCCGCCATGAAAACGTTTGCCGGTTTTCTTTCCGTGCCGATGAACTGGCGTGAAATGGTGCCGTCTGAAGGCGATTACAATTTCAAAGCCATTGATGCATGGATGAATTTTGCCGCCAGGGAAAATAAAACTCTTCATGCCGGCCCGATTATAGATTTTAGCGATGATTCTCTTCCTGAATGGCTGGCCCTGTATCAGCACGATTATGCCGCCGTCAAACACATCATGATAGAACACATCAGGAAGGTTGTTCCGCGATATCACTCCTACATTCGCGTGTGGAACGTGATTTCCGGCCTCAACAGCAAAAATACGCTCGACATGAATTTTGAACAGATATCGGAACTGACGCGAAGCTGCTGCCAGTGTATTCGCCAGATTGCGCCTGACGCCGAGATAGTGGTGGAACTCACCTGTCCCTGGAGCGAATTTTATGCCAGAAATTTTCATACGATTCCCACTCTGCTCTATGCCGATGTCATCGGCCGCAGTGATGTGCCGTTTGACGCTTTCGGCCTGCGGTTGCTGATGGGTGTGGATGTGGACGGTTACTATGTGCGCGATCTCATGCAGATAAGTTCACTGATGGACGAGTTCGTGTGGCAGGGCAAAAAAATCCACATAACAGCCTGCGGCGTGCCAAGTTCAGCCGACCCTGATGAACAGAATTATTGGGGGGCTGAGTGCAGCGTAAAAAAAGCGGGCCATTGGCATGGCTTGTGGACAAGGCGGTTGCAGGCTGAATGGCTGCATGCGCTGTGCCGGCTGGCGATGAGCAAATCTTTTGTAAAAAGCATATGCTGGCAGGATATGGTCGACATTTCCGGCAAAATACTGCCCAACGGCGGTTTGAGAGCCGGCGATTTTAAACCCAAACTCGCACTACAGGAACTCTACAGCCTTCAGGGACTCTGGAAAGACATCGCCGCGAGACCGGAGACGCCTGATGGCGGATAGGCATGTCAGATTCGATATCGAACTGGACGCTACGCAACTCAGAATAATTGCAAGTCTGGCTGTTGTATTATTGACCGCGTCGTATTTTTCTGCCACTTCAGGTTATTCATCCGTGCCGCCTGTCAATCCGAAAAAAATCTCACTGGCCCGTGAATATATCAATCCCAACACCGATTCTTATGCTTCATTACGGCGGCTGCCTGGTGTAGGCGACTTGAAATCGAAGGCTATTATAACTTATCGTCAGGCATGTGAAAATCCGCCCGCGTTTCGCACATCGGAAGACCTGATGAAAGTTAACGGAATCAGTAGCGGAATTTTTCGCGAAGCAAAACCGCTAATCAGAGTTGAATACTAGAGCATTGAAAGATTGAGAGTTCATATTTTTGCGCCAGTGGGTTTGTTCGTGGCAAGGAAGGAAAATGAGGCATACTTGGCAGTATTCTGAAGTTTTTCTGACGCAGCCACGGGCAAAGCAAACCAGCAAAAAAGGAACTCTCAATCTTTCAATGCTCTAGGCTCGATATTCCGAAATTTTCGGATTGGGATTGGACAGCGGAATGCGGTAAATTTTCCAGTATTTGCCCCAGTTGTCGGATTTGATTTCCTGGAGATTTTGAGGATTGTCGGCTATTTCCTTGTCCGACGTTATGATGTAGACCTGTGATATTTGCGGTATTACGCTTACCCGTTTTATGGCGTCGTTAGTGAGTTCCTGGATGTTCAGCGGCCGGGCCAGGATTTTTCTGGTTTCATGGAGATTGTCCATCCACTGCTGAAGCTGCGACGGCAATAGAAGATAATAATATATGAAATCTTCACGGCAGGTCAGAATGGCTTGGCCGGAATTCAGACGGTATTTGGGGTCGTCAATATAAACGAATGAATTGACGCAGTTTTTGTTCTGCCATCGTGCTATATTGACCAATTCCTGTCGCTTGGCCTTTCGTTCCATGATATCGTTTATTTTCAGACTGTTTTGGCCTATCGGCGTCATTGCCGCCAGGCGATACAGGCCGTAGCGTGCCGGCCGTAATGCGTCCGACGGCAGCATCCAGCCGACAATCACGCCGGCCATGACCCAGCGAAGAAGATGTCGATATTTTTTTTCCAGTATACGGAATACCTGTGTAAGTGCGCGGGCAAATAGTACGTACAGCGGCAGCATCAGCCAGCATGACGCCTGGAGAAATACGTAGAACGGCAACGGCTGGCGAGTCAGATACGCCGCCGCCGTCGCCAGTGCATGAAAGCCCAGCATCACGATGAGCGACGAAATCGACATCCATACCCACATGTCGATGAATTGCGACCGGAACTTGTCCAGCCGCCACAGTACCACCAGTGAAACGGCAGCTAAAGTCAGCGGGTAAAGCCCCCACTGCCACAGCGGCATGAGCAATTCGGGATACGTCACTTCGTAATAACTCATGTCGAAGGCCCGCATTACCGTTGCGAAATCAATCGGCGCTACCTGTCCGACAGCCTGCTCAATCTGTGCGTGAACCATTAGAAGATGCGATATGTTCGGCAGCGCACCTATCATGAAAAGAAAAACGCCTGAAACGCCTACAGCCATTGCCTGCCGATTGAACCTGTGACAGGCCAGAAACGTCAGCATCGCCACCAGCGCCATGTTTATTGATGAAACGATATCGATATTGCCGCACAGCCCCATGAGCATGAAAATCAGCACAATGCGTCTGTCGTTAAAATATTTCAGATATGCCAGCATCAACAGCGGCGAAATTGCCACTACCAGGCCTTCCGGCGTTATTGAAGAAATTGCGCCTACGCCCCAATGCCAGCCGTCGAACGTACTCATCATCGTCGTGCTTAACACGGCGACGAACGTGGAGGTGGCACTGCTCATAGTCTGCCGCCACAGCAGGGCGTACATGCCCAACAGGAACAGCAGGGTGATTGGCCCGACAAGAAGGCGCATGGGCATTTCAGGGCTGGCATTTGCCGGACAGATGCGATTGACGGCTCGTATAAGGCCGGCGAACGCTATCGAGTGCATGTGATGGAATTGGCCGCCGACTATGTGATGGTCATAAATGCCGTCGCCGGCGAAGTTGGCGTTGTTTGCTTTCAGCGAGGTAAGCAGCTGAATCTGGTCGTCGGTTATGGAATCGTCATGCCATGACAGATAGCCGGCCAACAGCGATACGGCTATCAATATTATTATAGACGGTATATGTTTTGGAGACGGTGCAGGTCTCATCATGCATTCCTGTTCAAATCTGGCGGCATATTTTGTAAAAAGTGCATTTTGTTTTTCTAAAAAAAACTCCCAGCTGTGACGGCTCGTGAAAAATATATATCAAGGGGATTAAAAATGCAGCATACTTATAGTATATTCTTGTGTCTTGGCAACTTGCAACAGGAATTACAAACATGCATGAAGATATATTTGCCGGCTGGCCCTGCCTGACGCGGGATTTTGCCGGCATTGGCGGCGAAATAAAGGTTCATCCGGATGATTTTCGCGTAGACGAAATACCTGCGTATATGCCGTGTGGCGAAGGGACGCACGTATTCGTTCGTGCAGAAAAGCGCGGCATGACGACACCTGCGGCGACAGGGCGGCTGGCGAAGATTTTGGGCATCAATCCGGCGGATGTCGGTTACGCCGGCCTTAAGGATGCCCGCGCAGTGACCACACAGTATTTCAGCATGGAGCACGTGGATGAAAAAAAACTCTGCGGTTACGACGACGGCCAGCTGAAGGTCGTCTCGATTTCCAGGCATGGCAACAAACTCAAAACCGGCCATCTGCTGGGCAACAGGTTCGTCATACGCATTCGCGGCGTCAGCCGTGAGCAGTTGGGAAATGCCCGCGCGATTTTCGACGTGCTTTGTCGTCGTGGCGTGCCGAATTATTTCGGCGTACAGCGATTCGGCGCACGCAGGGATACGCATCTTCTGGGCGAGGCGCTTGTGCGTGACGATCGTGACGGGTTTTTAAAAAAATTTCTGGGTAGTCCGCAGGCTGGCGATTTTTGCGACATGCAGGCTGCGCGGGATTCTTTTGATGCGGGCTGTCTTGACAGGGCGTTGAAGCTCTGGCCGAGGCAGTTTGAGGACCAGCGAAAGGCTTTGTTGATGTTTCGCAAGACTGGCCGGCCGGGGCTGGCTATCGGGGCTGTGGACAAACGGATGAAAAGACTCTATATTTCAGCGTTTCAGAGTGCGGTTTTTAACGACATTCTGGCGATGCGGATAGACGGCATAGATACGCTTCTCGCCGGCGATATGGCCTGCAAGTCTGATACCGGCGGAATTTTTTACGTCGAAAATCCTGCCGACGAACAGCCTCGCGCCGACCGCTATGAAATATCGCCTACAGGCATGGTGCCGGGTTATCGCAGCAATTTCGCCGTGGGCCGGCAGGGTGAGATTGAACATGAAGTTCTGTCGCGGCGCGGCGTTGAGTTGGACATGTTCAAAAATCTCGGCCCGCTGAAAGCTAAAGGTACGCGGCGGATATTGCGGTATTGTCTGCACGAACCTGATATCGACGCCGGCAGTGACGGCAACGGGACGTTTATAGAAGTGCGGTTCTGTGCGCCGGCTGGCTGTTATGCGACGTCGTTGCTGCGTGAGATGATGAAGACTGAAATTGAAGGAGAATGAAATGTATATCAAAGGAATCGACATACATTCGCATGCCTTTCCGGACGCCATAGCTCACAGGGCGATGGCTGCCATTCAGAGCAGATGTCCGGATTGGCCGGCTCGCGGCGACGGCACTATTGCCGGCCTTGCCGAGTCCATGCGAAAAAACAATATAGAAAAATCGGCTGTTTGCAGCATTGCAACCAAACCCGGCCAGGCTGAGGGCATTTGTCGATGGCTGGCTGAGGTCGTGGCCGCTCACGACTGCTTTATACCGGTTGCGTCGGTCAATCCTGACGACTCTAATCCGCGGGATTGGATGAAAATGTTCCGTCGCGACGGCATAGGGATAGTCAAGCTGCATCCGATGTATCAGAATTTCGTGGTCGACGACGAAAAAATGTATCCGATATACGACGCAGTCGCCGAATACGATATGTTGCTGGAATTTCACAGCGGCATGGACATAGGATTTCCTGACGACGCCGTACCCGACAGAGCCGCGCCGCACCGTTTTTCGAAAATCGCCCGAAAATTTCCGCAACTTAAAATGCTGCTGGCGCATATGGGCGGCTTCCTGATATGGGATGACGTTGAAAAGGAGCTCGTCGGCTGTAATAATATATGGTTCGAGACCTCATTCGGGCTGACGCATATGTCGCGGGAACAATTCGTACGCATGGTTCGTAATCACGGCGAAGATAAAATCTGCTTCGGCTCGGATTGGCCGTGGATTGACCAGGGCGAATTGTGGGAAAAAGTGCTCGAATGCGACCTCGGCAGCGAGGCCAACGCGAAGATATGGCGGCATAATGCCGCGAAACTTCTGGGCGTGGGGTAAAAAGGCAAAAAAACTTGGACTTTTCCGCTCTCCGGAGTGTAAAATCTTTATTTATGAGCATTTTTAGAAAGACGACGAAACAGCGGCGAGAAGTTCGCAAGGGAAAAAGTTCCCAGCCGGCGTGGTATGTACGTTACTATCGTCGTCCAGGCTCAGTGGTATCTACGGCGATACTTATCCTGTTTTTCATTGTTCTGGCGGCTTTGGACAGTTGGCCGGAAAATGAGCTCGCGGAGTATCACGTCGGCCAATATATGCCCAGCGACATAACGGCCAGACAGAGTTTCAGAGTGCTTCTGCCGGCTAAGCAGGAAGAACTACGCAGGATGGCTGAAAACGATGAGCCGGCGACGTTTCGTCTGAATATGACGGTATTGGACAAAATAGTCGCCGAAGTGGAAAAAATTCCTGTAAAACTTTCCACGGCGAAGAGTATTGCCGATTTGACTCCTGAACTTCGTGACGAGCTTGGTTTGGAACTGCCCGTCGAGAAGCGCTCGGAAACCGATGAAGTCGATAATGCTCCTCATGCCGATATTGCCGTCGTTGCTTCTGCCGCCATGCCTGCGGCCGCGAGTCAGCCCGTTGTCGTCGTTCCTTTTTCCGCTGCTCCGACGACTGCTATTGCGGCGGCGTCCCAGCCTGCCGCGTCGGCATCTCAGCCGGCTGTTGTCGCAACTGCTGTTAAAATCACAGCCAGCCAGAAACTGTTCGATGCCTGGTGCGGCCTGACGCTTACGCCTGAAAAGAAGGCTTCCTTTGAAAAGGCGGTCAATTTCATGCGCAGCGTTCTTATGCAGACTTACATTGTAGATACGCCGCAGGCTCAATATCAGCAGTCCCGCGGCGCGATTTATGTCAAAATGACCGAAGACGAGGGCAAAACCACCGTTACTCAGAAAGTGGTCGATCTTATCGGCCTTGACGAAAAGGACAAGATAAATCAGCGCATAAAACTTGCCGTTCGACAGTTTCCAGTGTCTGTTCGGAGCAGCGCGGAGTCTTTTTTGCGGTCGCGTCTGGATACGCCGCTGTTTGACTACGACGCAGCCGCCAGCGAAAGCGCCATCGTCGCAGCCGGCCAGGCTGTCATGCAGAATCCTCCTGACGAATGCTACCGGCCATATGCACGCGGCGAAATAGTTGTTCCTCGAACCACCGACGACAGCGAAACGTCAAAAGGAATTCAGCCGCATCAACTGGCCTGCCTTGAAGCCGAAAATCGCATATATGTCAGCCACCATGAAGCCGGAATGGTTTTTAACCTTATTTCTCGCATGGTGCTCTTTGGCCTTCTGGTGGCACTGGTGGGATGGTACATACAGAACTATCGTGACGAATTGCTTATAAGGCATGGCCGCAGTCTTGCGATAGCCGTTATCCTACTGATGATGATTTTCGTGGCTAAATTGCAGATTTACGCCGGCTTGCCGACGTCCAGCCTGCTTTTGCCGATAGTTATTGTCACACTGATACTTACAATCGCTTTCGACCAGCGGTTTGCCATGACGCTCGGTTCGATAGTTGTGGCGTTTGTGGTGATTCTTGCGCATGTGGGCATGGGATTTTTCAGCATATTCATCGCGGTCATGCTGGTGATATGCCTCCAGATTGAGCAGATACACCATGTTCGTACGCGCAGCCGGATACCTGTCATATCGGTTATCGCAGCTATAGTTGCGATGGTGATGATTTTGGCGTTGTGCGTGTGGAACAACGTTCCCATGCGGTTTGTCCTGTGGTACGTTTTGTGGGGAGTAGGCGGCATAATAGTAGGCGGCCTGATAGTCCAGGGCTTGCTGCCGTTAATCGAACGGATATTCGGCGTTGCGACGGGCAGTACGCTGCTGGAATGGTGCGACGCTTCAAAGCCACTGCTCAAGCGGCTGGCTGTTGAAGCTACGGGTACGTATAACCATTCGTTGCAGGTGGGGGCTATGTGCGAAGCGGCAGCTGAGGCTATCGGCGCCCAAGGACTGCTGGCCCGCGTGGGAGCGTATTACCACGACATCGGCAAGATAAACAAGCCGCAGTATTTTTCCGAAAATCAGGCATCGGGCGAAAACAAGCATGAAAAACTTCAGCCGGCTATGAGTCAGCTGATTATCCAGGGCCACGTGAAAGACGGCCTTGAACTTGCCCGCGAGTATGGCCTGCCGGCTGCCCTGCGTGAGTTCATCGCATCACACCACGGCACGACACTGGTGCAGTATTTTTATCAGGCTGCCGCACGCAGGAGCGAGGAAGGCAATGTTCCCAAGCCGGAAGAGCATCAATTCCGTTACCCTGGCCCAAAACCGCAGTCGTGCGAAGTGGCGATACTCATGCTTGCCGATGCGGCGGAGTCGTCGGTACGGGCGTTGACCGAGCCGACGCCGACGAGGATTGCCCAGCAGGTGCACAAGATAGTCGCGTCAAGACTGGAAGACGGCCAACTCGATGAGTGCGACATTACGCTCAAGGAAGTTCACAAGATAGAGGAGTCGCTTACGCGCAGCCTCTGCGGCATGTATCATTCGCGGATTCCCTATCCGGAGGACGACAGGAAAAAGCCCGACCAGCCGGCTGCGAAATCTGAACACAAACCGAATTCGCATCAGCATGACGGCGAAAAACAGAATGGCAGTATGCCGCCGCAATAAAAAGAATAATCCCTTAAAAGCGAGGATTTTTTAATGGAATTCTATTATCACGAGATGGAAAACGACGTGTTGATAATTTCTGCCGACGGCGGTTTGAACAAACAGACAGCCAGCAAATTTGTTGACGATGTAGGGAAGCTGGTGGACGGCGGAATAAAAAAAATAATCATCGACTGTTCGAAGCTGAATTTCATAACCAGTTACGGCATCGGCATTTTGTTGCGGATACACAAAAAATTGCGCGCCGCCGGCGGAGACGTCAAAATCGCCGCTGTGCCCAGCCGTATAATCGAAGTTCTCAACATCATGAAGCTGACCAGGATTTTTTCCATTTATCCCGACGTTAACCGCGCACGCCTGGAATTTCGGCCTAAAGACGCCTGAACGCACAATAAAATGTCATTCGGAACGGGCATAAAAAAACGACGGTGAAGAGTTTTGGCTCATCACCGTCGCAGCAGCGTCCGAGGGCTGTGTTTGAGGTTTTTTACTATGACTCTAGAGCATATTAAACTTGACTTTGCGCTTGTTGCTGTTTGCGGCGTCGGCTGGC
>CAZIAZ010000058.1:0-11295 GCA_964536835.1 uncultured Planctomycetaceae bacterium
CCCGCATCAAAAGTCAGTTCGACCTCTTCCGTGCCAACTTCAACCAGATTCTCAACCTCGACCACGAACTCTGCCAGCTTGCAAAGGCGATAGATTGGCCGAAGTTTGAGTCGGGCTTTGCCAGCTGTTATTCGTCGGACATGGGCGCGCCGGCCAAGGCGGTGCGTTTGATGGTCGGCATGCACTATTTGAAGTACATGTTCAACGAGTCGGACGAATCGGTTGTCGAACACTGGGTTGAAAATCCGTACTGGCAGTTTTTTTGCGGTTACGAGTACATGCAACACAAATGTCCGATACATCCGACGACGATGGTGAAATGGCGGCAGCGTGTGGGAGCGGAGCGGCTTGAGACGATGTTGACGGAGACGTTGGAGATGGCTGTTCGCGGCGGGCATGTTACTACGCATCAGTTCTCGAAGGTTACGGCGGACACGACGGTTCAGGAAAAAGCGGTCGCACATCTGACAGATGCGAGGCTGTACCAGAAGTCCCGCTGTCGGCTCGTGAAGCTTGCGGTAAAACGCGGGATAAAACTTCGGCAGAGTTACGAACGTGTGGGCAAATATGAGTTCATCAAGCAAAGCCGCTACGCCAACGCTCAACAATTCAGGCGTGCCGCAAAGTGCACGCGAAAACTCAAAACGTATCTCGGCAGGGTCATTCGTGATATCGAACGCAACGCCGGAACGATGGACGACGAGTTATCGACCATTCTCAAACGGGCCAGGCGGATTCATCAGCAGTCCCGCGAAGATAAGAACAAGCTTTATAGCCTCGACGCGCCGGAGGTGTCGTGCATTGCAAAAGGCAAGGCACATAAAAAGTTCGAGTTCGGCTGCAAGATATCGTTGGTGGTGAGCAATGTCGGTGATTGGATTTTGGGCGTTCGGCGTGTTGAGGGCAATCGCCACGACAGCAAGACGCTGGCGGCTGCGATAACGCAGGCCGAGCGTATCAGCGGTGTGAAGGTTGGCGAGATTTTTGCGGACAAGGGCTATCGCGGGTGGGATTACGAAGGGCCGGCAAAAATTCATATCGTCGGCACGAGCAACAGAGACCTGCCGCGTTCGACGCGGAAACGCAAAAAACGGCGCAGCGCGATTGAGCCGATAGGCCATCTCAAGAGCGACCATCGAATGAACAGGAATTATCTCAAACATGCAGCCGGCGACGAGATAAACGCGATCCTCGCAGCCTGCGGCGCGAATATGCGTAAATTGCTGAGGAAACTCAGCCATGCGCTGATGGAATTATGGCTGAAACTGCAAATCCTGCTGCAATCGCCAGCCCAAGCCGCCGCCTGAACAGATGAAAAATAATCGATAAAGTCAAAATCCGACTTTTTCAGGGACGACTCATTATATCACGCCGAATTCCTTTTCGAGCATGTCGCGAATAGCCGGGTCGTTGAGAATCTCACCGTCAGAACTTCTTGCGTTTGAATCGGGACGTTTACGCAATTCCTGTACCGAACATTCTATCCAGGCGTAATTTCGGCAAGTTATCAAGAGATGCCGCAACTGGCTTTCTGGAACAGTAACGCCATGATCAGAACATTCGCGGCAGCCCAAGAGAACTCAACCCTGTTTCATTCGTCTTGTAGGCTTTATTGGAAAGTAACTTAAGTAATTGCAGTTTCCAGTCAGACGGCCCAATTTTGTCAGGAGTAAACAATGCTTTCTGCCCTGGTTGCATTGGGAGAACCAAGAGATTATCGGTAGATTCTGTCGCATTACTTTTCCCAATGTAACAATATATCCGTTTCCACGGATTGGCCAACTTTAACGTTCCGCCAAACTTATTTTGAACGTGAAGCCACAGAATTTTCCCGTTTTCAATTTCAGCAGAGACTACGAATCCGCCGGTGGCATGCAGCGTGAATCTTGCATTCTGTTTTGCAGTAATTGCAGGAGCAACACGAATGACCCCGTCATAACTTTGAAGCAAAGCTTCATTCATCGCCGTCGCAAGGACAGACATCGCCTCCATACCCATGTGGCGATAAGGCCACAGGGGTGCAGGATATTGAGATGGTTCTGCGCTCTCTTTTGCGACATCTGAGGCATCTCGAACATTACGCCTCGCAAAACGCATGGCACTTTCCGACTTCATATCCATTTCCGGGCCATAATGTCCCCACCCGTTGCAGAAGAACTGCCATCTGTCAGGCATTTTTGCGAGCAGCCCTGCAAGCTCCCGACCCAATCCAAGCCTCGCCATGACAATAGGCGTTGCGTCCCAACCCATTGAATTGTTGGAATACAGCTTGGCAGTAGTAACCAACGTTTTAAAAATTTCAGAATCCGCATTTGACAAGCCAACAAGGCCAGACGGGTAAACTGCTGACAATTCACACCACGGAAAAATTCCAGCGTAATTTTCTAAATCGCAATCAACTGGAACGGTCGGCGTAATGCCTGCTTCGAGTTTTCGGAACATTACGTTGAGATTGTCCATCTTGAATGCGTCAGGCTTACGGCGAATCCACGAGCACAGCATGCGTCTCTCTTTTACTCCAAATCCGGCAGAGAGAATTTTATCAGCAATGATACTTTCGCCGACAAATGAACCAACTGCATAACGTTTATCGTTTTCACATTCTGTCGTCATATCGGCAGGAATATCGATTTGCGGCAAGTCGGCTAAATTGTGCAGAATGTCACACCACTTTTCCGCACGAGGTTCACATACGCCAGCAAGACGGATGGCCTCAATCGCTACCGCAAAAAGAACCCGTGCACACGCAAGCTCAGTCACGCAATCATTGAGCAATATCCAGCCTTCATAACCTGTGGCCTCTTTGGTGTGATATTTTCCATCACCGCATTTTTCAAAACGCGACTCAAAAAACTTGGCCGCTTCAATTATATACGGCAATACCTTCTGCGCAAGAAAATCGGCGTCGCCCGTATACAAATACTGCCGCCAGAAATCCATGGCTATCTGGGCAACCGGTGTATGATTGTGAAATTCGCATGAGCTGTTGCGGCCTAGCCTGTCGCACACGTCAGAGACAATTGCGCCGTCAACTCCAAGAATTTCTTCTGCATCCGCCTTGGCCTGCGGGAGAGAATTGAACCTATAATCAAGATACGACTCAATCAGGTCGTGATGCCCTGCTGCATTCAAAGGCCAATATATTTCCTGCTGATTCCAGTGAAAGTAGAAATTCCAGTTCTGCACATCGCGATTCCACGTCCACAGACCGTTGATGAAACGCCCTGGATATCTTCCTCGCTGCGACGCGTTTGCATAATACATCGTCAAATGCCAGAGATTGTCCAGATAATCATCACCGAATTCCATGTACGACCGAACCCAGAATTTCTTCCACGCTTTTTTGTGAGCGGATATGTTTTTGTCTTTAGCATCTACGGGCATGGATTTTTTAACAGCAGATATCGCATTGCCCGACATCGGTGAAGTAACAACAGCAACCAGCGAAAACTTGTCAGCCAAAACTGAAGTTGCGGCTGCAAATGAATGTTCAACTTTGTATTTGATTGCACCAGAATCGGCAAGCACTTTTGCGCCAACGGCGAACGTTCCGCTCGTTAGCTTATGTGAAACATACATGCCGGTTTTGTCAGCCGATACTGCTGTTCCGGTCAGGCCGATAGTAGCATCACGATTTACAAGACTGTACCAGTGTGAAAATGTGCGCGAGCCGAACCGCTCAAGAGTAATATCAGTTGCCGGGTGTTCTTTGAGTTTATTTTCAACGTCAACACGCAGCATTCCGCTATTGTGATCAACATATGCGCGGATATTTATTTTCCCGAAAGGCCCTGCCGCATATATGGACATGGTCGCATCGGCAAGGCTCAGCCGGCCTTCAAAATCGGAAAGATAAAACAGGTCAAACACCGGCAATTTGAAATCCACAATTATCCGACATGCGTGCCGCAGAGTCGGACTGAATTCTTCCTCATCTGCCGCCCAGTTATGAAACCTGTTTTTCCCAAGGTCATCCCAAAGATCGCATTTATTCAAGGCTATTATCAACTTGCTGCCCTGTGTCCAGAAAAGTGCGCCGACATCACCATTGCCAAGAGCAATACCCTGCATCGGATCTTCCGGCGGACTCTGATAGACAAGGTCATGCTTCGCAACTCTGCCAGGCCAGCTTATTTTCCATTCACCATTCTTTATATCAAACGCACTTTGCATGAAAATTCCTTATTCATTTTCAACAGCAAGATAAACCTGCCATGGTTCCATTTGCGGTAACACGAAACAGGCGTATTCACCGTCGCGACATTTTGCGGTAACTTTGATCTCAATATTTTCCATGTCCACAAACTTTATCTTATCGCCGGATGTGTGGAGCATCAATTCTACATTTTCCGCCGCATCGCGGAATGATTCAGCCGCTAATTCCATATGCAATTCGCGGTGTCATCTGGTATCAGGGAGAATCAAATAACGGCAGGTCTGCGGAATATGCACAACTGCTTTCAACAATGATTTCCGCATGGCGGGAACGATGGGGACAAGGCGATTTTCCATTCGGTATCGTTCAGCTGGCGGGATTCAGTACCCCGCAGGAGAAGCCCGATGAAATCGACGGATGGACGTTGTTGTGCGAAGCCCAGACGGATGTCGTCAAGAGTGTTCCGAATACGGGACTGGCGGTAGCGATTGACATCGGCAATGCGTCCGATATTCACCCGAAAAACAAGCAGGACGTAGGGTATCGTCTGGCGCAATGGGCGTTGGCGACGGTTTATGGAAAGAAAGATGTCGAATATTCCGGGCCGACGTTCAAGACGATGAAGTTCGATGGCGATAAGGTGCGTATCTCATATGACCATATCGGCGGCGGCTTGGTTGTGAAAGGCGAAAAACCGACCGGTTTCGTTATCGCCGGAAAGAACGGAGTGTTCTATTGGGCGGATGCGAAGATCGACGGCGACACCGTGGTTGTGTGGTCGAAAGATGTACCCGAACCCGCATTCGTGCGTTACGGGATGGCCAGTAATCCGCCGGTGAACCTGTATAATAAGGCAAACCTGCCGGCAGTACCATTTCGCACAGACAGGTAGACAAAATATTTTTCATCTTGCGGTACTCTGAACCCACGACTGCCGGCGTAGCAAGCTGAGCATCGAGTGTTTGAAAACCTATAATGTTGGGCAAAAAGCAAACGGCAAAAGATGGTTTGCTGTTAGTTTACCACCACGCGTTGATTGATATTATGACTTGCTGGAGTTCAAAGGTATTTACCGATATCATCCGGGCTGAGAATTATGTAATCGGCTTTATACCCAGGATACTCCGGCAATAGTTTGGTAGCTTTTACTTCAAGGGCTGTCAAACTAGCGCGTTTGGGGTTGAGCTTGACTTCTGCAAACAGGATTTCCTTTTTTATGTCATTGACAGCAACAATATCGATTTCATTTTCGCCTTTACGGTCCCACCATGATTCGATTTCATTATAGTTCTGGCTTGCCGCTAGCAACTCACGGAACATTGACTCCAGCATAAGGCCGCTGAAAGTGTCATAGTCGCGCGCAATGAGATCTTTGATGTAAGAGAAGTTTTCTGTTTCAACGGCAGTCATGTTCTTGTAGATGAAACGAAACCAGAAGTTGAGAAAATTATCACGAATCTTATACTTGACGCTCTTTGAGTTTGGTTTGTCGCCAATAGGGCGATGCTTTGAAAGTATAGCGAAGTCATTCTCAAGTCTGTCAAGATAGCCGCCGATATTGTGTTCCAAAATTGACTCTATTTCTGGCCTTGCGGTTTTGCCCGAAGCAATAAGCGAGAGTATGGAAAAATATGTTCCATACTCTTTGCCGAATTCTTCTATCAGAACATTCCTGCCTTCGTATAACAATGGAGAGCTGGTATTGAGTATGAAATCAACTGGAGTTCAAAGTGTTTTCCGAAGAGACTTGAACTCCCAACAGCTTGGAAGGTGGGTGAAAGAAATTGAGTTTTATAAAACACAAGCCAACAACTTTGAGTGCAGCAAGTGGAAAACTGAGGAATTGATGCCTGTGAACATCGGCTAACTGTAAACCATTATTTTCGGTTTACAGTTAGCCTACTGTGCCGTGATGCACTACAGACAGTCAAGCCTGCTTGCCTTCAGCGATTCTCAACGCTTCAGAGGCAGGCACTCGGCACGGTTTGTTATTACGATTAATTATCGCATATTGGCCTAGTTTAGCCTTTGTGTTGAGTTCTTTCCGTACGGCCTGCTTTAAGCATTCGCCTGCGCTAACTGTCATTTCTTCTAATGTTTCGGTATTCATTGGCACACCTTGTTATTTGGTCATATATGTTTGAATCGTTTATTTTGATTTCACTCTTAGCTTGGGAAAATATCGGTATAGGTTCAGGTGAAGAGTTATCGTAGCAAAAGATTTTATCGCATAACGGCGTGTAGATATGTACCAGATTATGCATGATTCGAGGATAACGCCGGTAGATAACATCTTCTGGAATATCATGGCCGCCATCTTGAGCTCGCTGACGAACCCGGTCACGGGAAAAATCAGCATTCGGTATCCATAAAAAGAACAAGATTATTTGCCATGAATTCTGCCTGAGCGTTTTTAACAGATTGACATGGCTAAGGCCGGCAAGAGTTGTTTCAAAAGCAAAATCTTTTCTGGCTTGGATGTTTTTGTGGATTTCATTTAAGAACAATTTGCCAGCCTCATATTGTGCAGTCAATGAGTCAAGCGGAGAAATTCCGTAGGCAATCATGTCGGCGTTTATGAAATTACGGCAGCCGACAAAAAGAGGCAGATAATCCATAGCAAAAGTGGTTTTGCCAGCCCCGTTAGGCCCAGCTATGATATAACATGTCGGCTGTTCGTTCGAGTTGGAAACAGTTGTATTCAAAGCGGTTAAAAACCTTATTTTTCTGTTGTTCGCATACTTTTTTAACTTACCTATGCAAACCGCCATTATATCAATCCCACAAGAAAAACACAATCGTAACCAAAGACATAAAGCATTAAGATTTAGCAGAGGAAATTGGTAATCGAGGTATTTTTTGCATTATCGACTGCTGACGGGACTCGCAGAGGCTATAACTGCAAGTAGTTACGAAGGGAGAGCATTGCCATGACTGTACTTACCCAAAAAACCCTCAGTTTGAGTATTTAAAGGCTTGACTTTTAGTTTCAAAATTGGGACAATACTTTTGAATAGGAGATTTGCAGTGTATCATCGTTACTACAAAAAACCGCGTAGTTCCATCTTGTCAGTCAGCAGGCGCATGCCTTTTGCTGGTTTTTGACGATGATATAGCATTCACACTGCTTGTTTTTCACTCATTTCCGGCAAATCGCTGGTACTCTCATACACAATTTGTGTTGACCTAAATAATTTCCAATTTAGCGACACCTGCTTTTGTGGCATTGCACAAACTGAGTTTTTTGCTGGATATTACGTATTCTGCAACCCGGTCCAAGACAGCAGGCGAGGTTGCAGTTAACGCCATTTATGAAATGAGTTTCATTGTAATATCTTGCCAAGCCTGCGAAGCATCTCAAACATGCGGTACAGATTCTTCGGAGGCGCCCTAGAATGGCCATTTTTAAAGCAAAGTGCAACTGTAGGGATAGAACAAATTATCCTTGAATAAGGAGTAATATCATGAAAATCGGAATCCAGCAAACTTCACTCGGAGAAGTAGGCCTGAACAGATGCTTTTCAGCAGCCAGGCTCAGCGGCATAACGGGCATTAATCTTTGCTACAACACGGAAGAAGAGGCTAACGACTTGACGTCGAAAAAACATCTGGCGACAATAAATGTCCTGCAGAAAAATTTCAAGGTCGCCCCGACGGGTTTATATATGGGTTGCCTGAACTGTTTTGAGTCTCTGATAGGCTCTGCTGAAAGTGTCGCAAAAGCCCGTAAAATGGTCACGGACGCAATTACGGCTGCACATGCAATCAAATGCGGCACGGTCATTCTTCCATTTTTGGGCAGAAGTAAGATAGAGCTGACGGATGAAATGTTACGGGCCTGCAACGCGTTGTCAATATTGGCAGAAACGGCTGAGGATTATAAGATAAATCTCGCTGTAATTACTAGTCTCACTGCCGAGCAGACCGAAATGCTTCTGGGCAACATCGGAAGCGATTACGTCAAAATATGTTTCGACATAGGCGTAGCCGTCGCTTGCCGCTTCGATGCCGGATGCATGCTCAGACGATTCGGAAGTCAGAAAATAGCGCAGGTATTTCTCAAAGATGTGTGGTGCAATACCGGCATGCCGCCTGAATTCAACGTGCGTCTCGGTCGCGGAGATGCGCCTCTGTCCAGCATTGCCCAATCACTCAAAGCCATCGGCTACGACGGATGGGTCATTCTCGACACCCCCCCCGGCGACAAAAGCAGCACTATCGTCAATTCAAACGTTGAATTCACGAAACAGCTTTTAGGCCAGTGTATTCCAGCGTGAAAAAGCTTCAGGAAATAGCGGTTTGACGTCATGCCGATTGCTGCGAGTCTTGGCAACAGGGCAGACTTCGAAGTGCGGCATGTGCGGTTTTGCGATTTTCGGCATTCAAAAATTTTAACAAAAAAGGAATATGTTATGACCTTGACGGACAAAACCAAAAAAATGCAGCAATCATACAACTGCCCAGGGTGCGGACTGCGAATCGTCCCGAACAAGCATCTCGAATGTGAAGCTTTCGTTTGTCAGGCATGCCTGAACGCCCTGATATGGAAACCCGACGGAAAGAAAAGCCGCTGGGCCTTGGAAATTCTTGAAAACAGTTGATGCTTATATTTACCTATAATGGGGTGGGCGGTTAGCTCTTACTCGATTCTGCTCGGGGCATCTCCGGCCAGTTGTAACCATAGGCTATGTCTGTCTCGGGAATAGGCCCGGTAACTGCCCAGGGTGAGGCACAGGATACCGTGAACCAAGCACAAAGAGTGCGATGAGTTCGTCTGCGAGGCATGCATGTATACCTTGCGTTGGAAGAGCGACGGGGTGCGTGGGCGCTGGGTGCTCGCGATCCTCGACGGCTGAGTCCGTCAAAGGAGACTGACATGAAAATCGCAATATTGATTCGAGCGAGGACTGACGGGCAATACGTCGCGCACTGTCCGTCCCTGCCGGGATGCGTGGCTAGTGCATGCACACGGGAGTCAGCCGAGCACAAGATGCGCGAGGCGGTGACCGGATACGTGGCGAGCCTGGACGTGCCGTCGTCGCCTAGGATGATCGTCGTCGAGGCGCACGAAACCGTATTACGCTAGAAGAAGTTCACAGGAGACGAAGTCATGACCCTTTCAACCATCTACTGCCGGGAAGACGAGCAGACTCTTGTGGCGCGGGCGCACGCCTATCGCATCTTGCTGGTTGTAACGGAGCCGCCGCAGGAACAGTACCTGCGTAAGTACGCCGACGCGATGGCGCGGTCCCAATCTGCGGAGATCGGCGTGTTTCGCGTGCATGAGCTGCACAGCGGTTCGTGGACGTCCTGTCACGCCAAATTCCATACCGAGGATCGCGGCACGACGGCGATTCCCGAACTGACATCGCACATGAAATTGCGGCAGCGCATCACAGAGATCGCCGAAAGCTGGCCGTTCGACCTGCTCATCGCTGATTGGCCACACGCGGACCCGGATATGGGCACGTTTGCCCATCTCGTCAAGGACATCGACACGACTGTCGTTCTGGTCCGACATCGCCAGTGCACGGTGCGCCGAGTGCTTGTTCCGGCAGGCGGCGGAGCCCATGCCCTGGAGGGCATCCGAATCGCAGACGCCATGGCCAAGGCGTGGGCTCTGGAAAAGCAGGTGCTGCGGATCGTCCACCCCGGCCCGGATTTTTGGGCGCGCCGGGCTGACCTTAAACGTCGGTGCAGGCACATCCGCAACGCCACGCGTCTATACCTGGACGTTGCCGATGTCGAGATGCCCGTGAAGGTGCGTCTGGGCGGGGACGTTGCCGACGAGATCATCTGCCGCTCCCGACTAGGCGACCTGATTGTGATTGGCGGGTCCAGCCAGTGGCTCATGGAAAACCACGCATCGGCTTCAATCCCCAGCCGCGTCGTGAGCGGTGCCTCTGGGCCAGTCTTGATGGTACTGACCAATCGCGGACGACCTTCGGCCTTGACCGACGTGTTCTGGGACCGCACCGTCGCCGTGGATTTGACCGCAGAGGACAAGAAGCATGCCATTGCGGCGCTCGTGGACGCGCTGGTGGATGCCCGCCAAGTGCCTCTAGGCAGGCGCGACGAGGTAGTCGCCGCTGCGATGGGGCGGGAACGGTGCGGCGCGACGTATATCGGCCACGGCACCGCCATTCCCCATGCGGCCTTGCAAGGCTTTCGCGGCTTGGTAGGGATGCTGGGCATATTCCCCGACGGAGTGCCCTTCGGTAAAACGGAGGAGGAAAACGCGAGCTTCTTGTTCCTCCTGCTTACGCCCAAGGAGAGCTACGAGGTATACTTGCCGATTCTCGCGCGGATAGCCAGGTTTATGAACGAGCCCGACAATCGCCGGCAACTGGCGCAGGCCAAGACCTCGGCCGATGTCGTCGCACTCTTGGGGCACGCAGAATAAGAGTGGTCCAGCGAAAGAGACTGACGGCATCAGAACAACCAGCCATCCAAGAGAAAGTGAGATCAACATGGAATCGAGCGACCTTCATACCGTAGACAGTAATGCTGAGACGTCAGCATTTCGCTGTACCGCGCCCATTCCTTTTGCGCGGCTTGCCCTCGGCAATCTTGCGGTCTTCGTCTACGAGAACGAGGACGACATGGGGTTCGCCTCAGCGATCAGCTTGGCGGCAGAACAATGCTGAAAACCCATGAATATTGGGCAAAAAGCAAACGGCAAAAGATGGTTTGCAGTTAGTTTACCACCACGCGTTGGTTGTTATTGTGGTTTGTTGGAGTTCAAAGGTATTTACCGATATCATCCGTGCTGAGAATTACGTAATCGGTTTTATAGCCAGGATATTCCGGCAATAGTTTGGCAGCTTTGACTTCAAGGGCTGTCAAACTAGCGCGTTTGGGGTTGAGCTTGACTTCCGCGAACAGTATTTCTTTTTTCATATCATTGACGGCAACAATATCGATTTCGTTTTCACCTTTGCGGTCCCACCATGATCCGATTTCATTATAGTTCTGGCTTGCCGCCAACATCTCACGGAACATAGACTCCAGCATTAGGCCGCTGAATGTGTCATAATCACGTTCAATGAGATCCTTGATGTAAGAAAAGTTTTCTGTTTCAACAGCAGTCATGTTCTTGTAGATGAAACGAAACCAGAAGTTGAGAAAATTATCACGAA
>CAZIAZ010000058.1:11395-13749 GCA_964536835.1 uncultured Planctomycetaceae bacterium
TTGCCGAATTCTTCTATCAGAACATTCCTGCCTTCGTATAACAATGGAGAGCTGGCATTAAAAATGAAATCGATTATTTTATTGCGTGTAAAGGTTTTTTGCGTAAGCAGCATATCGATGTAAATCGGCATGCCGCCGGTGAAAATGTAATAATCAAAAAGCAATCTGTCATTCGACTTTTTGTGGTCTTGAAGAATTCTGGATATTTCTTTTACCGGGAAGGGCTTTAGAAAAATCATTCTGTCTGCACGATTGAAAAGCGGCTCTTTCGAATCCTGGAATATTTTGTACATTAGTGAATATACTGAGCCGATGAATATCAAATTCATTTTCGATTTGCGTTTGTAGCGGTCCCAAAAGTTTTGAATATCTGAAAACACGGAAGGATTGATATTATAAAATTCTTGAAATTCGTCGATTATAAGAGTGAATCGTTGTGTTGCCGATAATTGCAGTAAAAGTTCGAATACTTCTCGGAATGAAGCAATCTTGCCTACAACAGGCATGTCGAATTCGGCCTTTATTTGCTGCATGAATTCATCGCATAGCAGCAGTTCGGATTTACGTGAAACGAATAAATATAAATGTTTGTGTTTTTTTGCAAACTCCAATGCGAGCATTGTTTTGCCTACACGGCGACGACCAGTGAGTACTGTCATTTTGCCATGAGTATTACACTGCTTGTATATCTCATGCATTTCAACAAGCTCGGCTTTGCGATTATAGAATTTTATCATGAAGATTACCTCAAAAGTATTGTCCTTTACTGTAATGTATGTTACTATAATATAAAGATTAAGTCAAGCGATAAATAGTAAAACATATTACCGTAATGTGTATTACTAAAATGTACAATGTAAGCGATAGGTAGTTTGCGGCTGTCATCTTCTGAATGTAAAATGTTAATGTTGTAGAACAATTTACTTTTTAGGAGAACGGCCATGGATAAGACAACAAGACGTACGCGTAAAGAGAAAGGCGAAGTTTTCAATGCTGCTCCTGGCGACAAAGTCGTTGTCGGCTTTGACGTTCATAAAAAGACGTACAACGCAGGAGTACGGAAGAATTCAGAACTGGCAGCTACATGGGTTATGCCGCATGATGACAAGGCGGTCGTTAAAATGCTTTTACCGTCGCGGGACGTTATACAAAGTGTAGTTTATGAGGCAGGGCCTACCGGATATGGCTTAGCCCGCGAACTTCAGACAGCGGGCTTGCCGGTTTCCGTAGTAGCACCAGGAAAAACTCCACAGGCAGCCAATGCGGACAACAAATCAGATCGCCTAGATTGCAAAAAACTGGCGGAGTATGAAGAGAAAGGACTTTTGCGATATGTAGCAATACCTACGGTCCAGGAAGACGCACAGCGAGCCGTCATACGGCAGCGAGATTCACTATGTAATAAAAAGAGCAGCATAAAGCATCAAATCAAAAGTTTCTTGCTTTACCACAGTATTGAGGCACCTGAAGGTTTGGATACTTGGAGTTTGGGCAGTTTGGCGAAGTTACGGACAATTCGATTGACTTTTGACTTGCGGGCAACATTAGATTCTCTCCTGAATGAATTGGATTTTTATAAAGGCGAAATTTCAAAAGTCGAGAAAAAGATATCGTCAATAATCAACAAAGGCCATTCTGCACTGGATAATTTACTGCGTACACATCCAGGCGTTGGGCCGCAGACCTCGCATCACTTTATAATGGAAATATTCAGTTCCGAGCGATTTGAAAATAAACGTCAGGTTGCGGCATATGTTGGATTGGCGCCCAAGATTAATCGCAGTGGAGGTGGTTATAAAAGTGGCGGCAGATTACGCGGAGGCCGAAAAAAGTTGAGAGATTGTTTGATAGAAGCCAGCTGGAGATGGATAGCAAAAGATGAAGAGGCAAGAAAAATATACAACAGGCTGTTGAAGAATTCAGGTGAAGCAAAATGTGCCATTACGGCGATGGCCAGGCGAATGTTGGTGAGTTTGTGGACCATGTCACAGACTGGAGAATGTTATCATTCACCAGAGCCGGCAAGCCATGAACAGGCATTAAAGGATTGATTGAAGAGCAGCTGCGTTGCATCAAGTTTTATGAGATAGGACATCGAACTCAAATGGCGGGCAAGCACGTCAAGTACCGGTACCTTTAGTACGAAAAAAGGTTGTGACCGCCATGAGAGTCGATATCGGAAATAATATCGTGTGCTTCGAGCACGTACAGCAGGGTGATGGTCCGATCCCAAAAAAAGCTTGACAATCGCTTCACAGCAGGTACTTGGGAAAATTAAAATTAACGAAGGACACCCGAGGGCATCGGGGACATATAAAGAGTGGATAGAACTGTCCTGTCCGGTCTTTTTTATA
>CAZIAZ010000059.1:0-11354 GCA_964536835.1 uncultured Planctomycetaceae bacterium
CAGCCAGCAAAATTGCTCGATTTCGGCGACGCCCATGTTTTTGGGATAGGTTCTAGCAACAAAATTTCTGACATCATGTTGAGCGTTATAGAGCGGCCTCAAAAAATTTCTTTTCGGAAATCTTTTGAGGCTGTTCTATAAAATTCTGTTCGTGTTTGGCATGTTAATTGCATCAATTAATTCCGGCATCTCGTGCCAATACTTAGCCGACGAGAGAGAGCATTGCGTTAAGTGGTGTGTTGACTAAGTTGATTCTTGGAGCGATGCAGATGTCAGAGAGCCTAAATAATGGTATGGAGACCAGAGCTGTTGAAGGCGCGTGTATCGTTGTTTGTGCCAATAAGGATGCGGTACGGCAGCTTTCTTCAAGCCTGGTTGCGCGTGGGGCAGGCAGGATTCTGTCCTATGACAATTTGTCCGATTTTGCGACAAATATCCCCGTTTTCAACGTAGATATGGTAGTTTTGTCCGGTGATGTCACACCGCAGATTACCTATCGGATGCTGCGATGGATCAGGCGGCAGTGGAGAAACTGCGTATCTGTAGTAGTGGGAAATTTGGGGCAGAGGGACGTCGAAATTGCGGCTCGCCGCGGCGGGGCGTTCTATCTTGCCACGCCCACCGCTGAGTGCGATTGGGATATTATACTCGATGGCGTGCGGCAAAATCGCGAATACTGCATGTCGCAGAATTGATTGATCAGGTGTAGCATATTGCGACATTCGCAACGGCTGCATGTGATTGACGCGACAGTCGTAAAAGAATAAAAACTATCGTCGATAAATATTTTTCTAAATACCTATACTCGTAACGTATTGTTTTTTCAGTATGTTATGTCTTTTTATCCTCGCCGTGAAAAAAAATAACGGTTTTGGCACGGCAGATGCATATCTTCATACGTAACGACAAATGTTAAAGCTTTGCTCAGAAAGCTTACTGTATATAACAATCGAATATTCAACCACTGTAAGTGGCAGATCGAGGAGCCAAAGGCTTTTGATTTCGCTGAACTTTCTCCTTTCCCAACCAAACCAATCAACCCAATAGTTTGCGAAATTGAAAGTCTCTCGACTGACGAGAGGCGAGACCTCTCAAAACACTAGAGTCTCTTCGGTGCGGTTTCTCCGGAGATGAGCGCCCGGTGAAAATAAAGGCAGTCCGGATGGTGAAAACTCCTTTCTTCTCAACAACATCCTAATTTATGCCTTCATTGCATCAGAGATTCCGATTTTAGAGACAGAGGTTGCTATTGAGCCCCTTGCGAAAGCTTGTGGAGATGAGCGCCCACGAGGGATTCCGGTTTTCTCCTCCTCCGGAACTTCGTAATGCATCGATAGCGGAGAGGCTTCTGTAGCTAAGGCGAAGGGCGATAAACGGAACTGAGCATTCCGAGTGTCGCCCCTTTTTTTTGCGCACAAAAAAGCCGATATGACTTTTAAAAACGGTTTTTAAAGGAAATCCTGTTGAAAACCATTTTTAAATAAAGTCATGTCGGCTTTTTTATTCCAGGTCGAAAAGTTCGTAGTTATTTTCGCCAAAGAAACCTATGTTCAAATCTATCGGCTTTGTTCCGCCGTATGCACTGCCGGCGGAGTTGTTCGAGAAAGTCAATTTTTCCTCGTTGACGTGTGAATCCAGCCATACGACGTTTGCCGTTTCCATATGCCTGAAATGTATCGACGGCCTGTGTACCAGCGTCGCCGACCATGTTTCGCATTGCATTGCTCCGCGCGGCGGTTCGCAGAAACTGTATTCCGTTATGCCGTTGTTGGCGAAAGCGCTATCGGTGAACGCCACGGTTTCAGCCGCCGTGCAGAAATTGTCAGCCTGATTTCCGGAGTCAGACGGCGATGAATTTCCGTTCTCGTATATGCCTCGTCCAGCCTCATCCTGGCCGACGAGTTTTATGTAACTCCCCACGAATGTCTGATTATATCCGAAGCCGCCGCACCCCGTTTCAAAACCGCTGTTGAAATCCGTAAATGACGGACAATTCCTGACTGCGCGGCCGGGCAGATATTCCAACAGCGAGCCTTCTTCTATGCTGAAGGGCGTTGAATTCGGACTGGCGGTGGTGCGCCGCCCGAACCATCGGCGAAGATTTTTGCCGCTATCGGTAGCCGGTGCGAAAAAGCCGTCGTTATCCTGCTCATATTGCAGATTGCCCAGTTGAAGGCAGCGAATGCTCATTTTGCAGGCGGCTTTGCGGGCCAGCTCTTTTGCAGAGGAAAGGCTGGGGAAAATGACGGCGACCAGCAGGGAGATTATCGCCACTACGACAAGTAGTTCGATAAGCGTGAATGCCGGATTGTCGTATCTGTTTTTCATAATCTGTCGGGAGCGGGTGGTTCAGGCCCGCTCCCTTGCTACCGAAAAGTAAAATGAGTCAATATCGCCCAAAAATAAAAATATTTTCATGTTCTAAAAACGTCTGCGGCGGATGAGCATTGCTGTCGCCGTCGCAACAAGCATCGCCGTACAAAACGGCTCAGGCACGACGTGCATATATTCAATATAATCCAAATCTGTTGAAAAATAGCCGAATGTGCCAGCCGTACTGTTTGTCACGGTGCGTATTCGAATATAAGCTATGCTCGAGAGGGTTACAGATTCTCCCGAAGCGTCTATTGCCCAGCTGATATCCATCGCATCGCCGCCGACGGTCACATCCGCATAGCCGGTCAATGACGACTGGTCTGACCATGCGTCGTCGGTATACGGATTATCGCCGTCGTCGAATGCCGTCTGGTCCCATGTTATCGACAGGGCGTTAGTGCGGGGATCGCCTACCTGGTCGTAGTTGCTCGGCTTGAGCAGGTAGAAGGTTTCGTCCTCCCACCCGTCTGCCGTTGCGCCGCTGCCGGACGTTTCCATTGCCACTTCAACATAGCCAGGCTCATACCAGCTTGTCATTGCGTTGCCTACTATAAGCAGGTCATTGCCGTCAAGATTGGCAATGGAAGTGGAGAAACCCACGATTATGCCGACCGGTGAACCTCGGAGGCTGCTTTCCTCCCACTGGCCAAGTGAAACGATGCCGCTGGTGTCGTCATCTGAAGTGGCGGGCTGTAATATTGCATTGCCATCCGTGTAACCTGTATTGGGGTTTTTGCCGGCTTTATAGCTGCATACCACGTCAGCCAGTTGGCCGGCTGACGACGGCTGGCAAATCAGGCCAGCCGCCACAACCATCAACGAAATCATACATGGAATAGTTTTGAGCATAAAAAGTATTCCTCATTCATATTTTGTCGCAAAACTGAACCGGATATATTTGTTGTGCGCGGTTTGGTTTTACGACGGAGCATTATTTTTTACCTTTTTTACGCCGCAGCATTGCCAGGCTGCCCAACGTTAGCAGGCAGAGCGTCAATGGTTCGGGCACGGTAACGCTGTCTATTGCGAAATACGTCGGCCAATCATAGCTTGAAGCGTTAACCGTGAATTCTATGGTTTTAACGTCAGTTCCCAGGCTTGTGAGGTCTACGTTCAGCCATTCGTCGGCAATGTAAAGGTCGCCGCCGGCTTCCCATTCGGCGAGCATGACGTCGATGTCACTACCGGTGGCATTGCCGGCTGCATCTTTGGCGGAGATGGTAACTTTGAACCAGTCGCCTTCAGCCATCGGACTGGAAAATGAATCGCCATTCAGCAGCGACAGGGCGGTATAGGTGGTATTTGTCATCATGAGACTTTGCGGGGCTGAGACGGAGGCAAACGTAATTGAAGGAATCATGCCTCCCCATGATGCGTAAAAACCAACGCCGAAGTTGCTGCCGTCATATGCGGCGCCAGTGTAGACGCTGTATTGGTTCGTATAACCTGCCGTCGTGGTGTCCGTCATGTTGGAGTAGGCAAAACCGCTCCATGATGTGTAATAAAGGTATGGCGATTCTTCGCCGTAAGTGGTGGCCGTGAACCTGTTGCTGAACTCCATCCCGCAACTTGCGAAACCCTCGTCGTAATTATACGGTGATTCGGCAGGCGTGGGGGGATACGGGCTGCCGTCAGCCTGCCATTTAGACTCGCCGTTCCAGTAGCTGTTTGCCGAGAGAGTTAAATCATCGAATGTTCCGGTCGCCTGAAGCCGGCCTGCAAACATTGTTACCGTCAAAACGCAGACCCCAACCGTGAGTGAAAAGAAACCCTTCATAGCGATAGCCAACCTTTCCCGTGCGCTGAATCCAACCATGTTTTGCTTCATCGCATAAGCGCACTGAATGCGACAAAGCATCAAACCTGGAGGAAACGGCGCGGGGTGTCTTTATTTCAAGACGCAAGCGCACAAAGAGTTTCAGATGACCATTGCGGGTATCAAACAGGAGGCGGGAATACTATCTGAGCACGATTCTATCGCGTCCCGGCTGCCTGTGGCGCGAAGGTCACAACCAGGTTTATCACAGGCAGGTTTTCTGACTCTCGGCTTCATGCGGGGGTTAGAGCAACATCCCGCAAACCGTCTACTGCGCCTTCCCAACCCCGTAACACACGGGATAAGTGGCATTTGCAGCACACGTTGCCGATTACAGCGGCGCGTCCGCGGCCGACTTTCACGGCCTTCCCTTAGGGGCTACAACCCCTGTCCGGCAGGACACCTGTAATGCACGGAATTTTATATCAGATGCGTCAAAAGGCAAATCAATTTTGGAAATTTTCGAGAATTTTTTCCACGACCTGTTTTTTGAGTTCGTCGACTGTCATGTTCGTGACCTTCATACCCGACGAACGTGCATGGCCGCCGCCGCCGAAATTTTTGGCGATTTCAGCGACGTTTATGAAATCCCGACTTCGGAGGCTGGCACGGATGTTGTGCGTATTTTCGATAAATATTGCGGCGACTTCCACGGTTTTTATGCGCATGGCCTCGTTTACGAGATTTTCAGTTTCGTCAAATCTTGCGCCGGTCTGCTCAAAATCCGTTCGTAGCAGGGTCATGACGGCAAACTGGTTGTCGGCGTAAAGTTCAAGGCTGGCCAGTGTGCGTTCCAACAGCCGGAGTTTTTGTGGCCGGTCAGTCTGGTAAATGCTGCGGTAGAGTGAGTCCAGCCGTACGCCTGCGTCGACAAGGCGGGCCATGGTTCGCAGGCAGCGGCCGTCTGTGTTGGAAAACCGCAACCAGCCGGTGTCTGTAAGTATTGCACGGGCCAGCAGATTTGCGATGGTTTCATTCATCGGCCATTCGAGGATTTCGATGATTTCGAGTATCATTACGCCGGCGGCTGCGGCGGATGTGTCCGTCCAACGTACGGCGGCGATGTCGTCGAAGGTGGCGTGATGGTCTATGACCACGGTTTTTTCGCGAAACGGCAGTAGCTTTTCCGCAAGTGTGCCGAGCTGAACGTTACTGCCAGTATCGGCGATGACGATGACGTCGGCAGATTCGGCGGCAGCAGCAAATTCGTCGGGCAGATGCGTGGTTACCGTTTCGAGAAGCGGAACGTATTGCTCGGAGGGGACGTCGTGCAGCATTAACGAAGCTTTTTTACCGGCTAATATTGCCGAGTGATACAACGCACCCGTCGAGCCGAGCGCGTCTCCGTCGGGATTGACGTGCGTGATAAGCAAGACGGATTCCGCAGCTTCCAACATGTCGCAGATTTTTTTGAATTCCTGGGCCATCGAATCTCCTGACGATATTTCTGACACGAAAGGCATTGTAGTAAAATTGCAAATCGTCTTCTAGTAGATAATTGCGGCTGCATAAAGATAATATCCGCCGCTGATACTATTGCTCTATGAACGTAGTGTTTGTCGTGGATGCAAAGAATGTAAAGAATCGCCGTTTGAAGCGGCGGCAGATATTTTTGATAAAAAATCCGGATTGTCGGGAAATTCTATTTGAACTGATATTATTTTAGTGTAGAATCATATTGTGATGTAACCGTATACACGCATACAAGACGCATATAAGTGTTGTTTTGCATAAAATATCGCGATATTTGCGCAATTGGTTATTAATAATCATTAACAAAACGCTAACCGCAGTGCCGTATATTGCGGCATTAAATGATATTATTTACAATATTTATTTTCATGATAATTATGTTAGCTTGCTCTGTGTGCGGAAGATGTTGTGCTGTTATTAGTCGAGCAGGAGTAGTTTGATGGCTGTTACGATGCAACAAATAGCTGACCGCGTGGGTGTTTCTCAAGTAACCGTTTCACGTGCGCTTAACAATAGTTCTCGAATCAGTAAAGAGACCAAGGACAAGATTTATCGGGAGGCCAAGCGTCTTAATTACAGGCCCAATGCCATTGCCAGGGCGTTGGCTATCAATAAAACTCATACCATTGGCCTGGTCGTACCCGACATCAGGAACCCGTTTACGGCTGAAATCACTGGTTATATTGAAGACAGCTTGGCTGACAGCGATTACAGCCTTTTAATTCGTGTAACCAATAACAGCATCGAAAAAGAAGAAGCCGCCATTTTCACACTGCTCGAAAAACGAGTCGATGGAATCATCATCAACCACCCGCAGAGCAATATCAATAGTAAATGCATTCAACAGCTGAAACGCGAAAATTTCCCGTTCATACTTATAGGCGTGATAGAAGGCCTGGATACGGATTATGTGATGGTCGATTTGGCGGAAGGTGCGTATCTGGCCATCAAACACCTGCTTAGCCTGGGCCACAGGCGGATAGCTTTTCTGCGAAGTTTTCGCACTCAGTTGCGATTGGAAGGTTATGTGAAAGCGTTTCATGAATATGGCTTGGAAGTGGATGAATCACTGATAATAAAGTGCGATCCAATCATGGATGAAGTGATAAAAGCCGTGGAGTATGTTCTGGCTATGCCGAACAGACCTACTGCAATTTTCGGCTTGAATGACATTCAGGTATTGAAGGCGATGGACGTCTTATTCGACGCCGGCTTGGATGTGCCGCGCGACATGGCTATCGTGGGCTTTGACGATGTCATGTTTGCATCGCATCTTAGAGTGCCGCTTACCACTGTCGCTCAGCCGCTGGAACAGATAGGCAAATTGGCGGTTGAAATATTGCTGAAAAAAATTGAAAAACAGACGACAAAACCGTGGCAGGTCAATTTGCGGCCTACGCTTGTGGTACGGGAATCATGTGGCGAAAAGTTGCAAAATATGCCGCTAATCTGCCAGTGAAAATTTTTAGCAGATGTCTTTTCGATTTGGTTTTTAAAATATCGCTATTGAAAAGTATCAGGTGTGTGACTGCGTAGGTATCAAGAAAATCTTTAGAAAAATGTTTTTTTATGTTTATGAACATGTGTGTTCATGCCTTTTGGGCCATTTTTACGGTAAAATCAGAAAAGAAAGGTACAGTTAAATGAGAAAACAAAATCGCTTTATGGGTCATTTTACCGCGGTTATTGCAGGAATGATTCTCTTTATGTCGAATCCGTCGAATGCTCAGACGACGGCTCAGCCTTTAATTTCAAAAAGTGTGAATACGCTTTCATGGACCTGGAATACGCCTGGCCAATTAAACGGCTGGAGTACAGCCAGGACGAATTCCAGCGTAGTATCCGAAAATGGTATAGAAGTAAACACCGGTAATGATTTTAACTTTGTGTCACCGACGTTGGATGTAAAGGCTGAAAAATATCGGTATATTGCATTACGGCTCAAGTGTGACCTGAGTAATGCCGGTGAAATATTTTTTACGCCTGAAGGCCAGAAACACTTTGCCTCGAAATTTTCAGTTAATTTCCAGATAATCGGAGACGATGAATTCCACACTTATCTGGTCGATATGACTGAAAATCCGAAATGGTTGGGCCGGATTAGCCGTCTGCGTTTTGATACCGAAAATGTGCCGGAAATAAGCGTCCAGATTCAAAAGATTGAATTGCTTGAGACGCCGGATTCGAAAGAAACTTACGTGCGCATGAAACCGTATCCGGTATTTACGCGATGTGCAGGGCCGTCTTCCGTGATTCGCATTAACAGCGAGGTGCAATTTTTTAATGCCCTGAATCTTGACCTGCCTGGCATGGAGACTCTCAAGGCTGCCGTCGCCGCAAAGGATTGGCCTGCCGCCAAAAAAGCCCTGCTGGAATACATGCGAAAACGTAGCCAGCCGCAGTATATCGTCAATCGACATGAAAAAGAAAAATACATCAATAAGGCCAAAGAATTTTCACGCGATGAGATTGATGACGCTATAAATAAAGCCGATCTTGCCTGTGAACATGATTTTACTTTTGAAGGCGGCAGATTCAAGTTTAACGGCCCTATAGTATGGGACAAAACAAAGAGCGGAACGTCTTTTACGTATAACTGCTATTTGAATCGTATGCCGTTTTTAGCCGAACTTGGCCGTGCATATTGGCTGACCGACAATAGCAAATATGTCAAGGCAGCATGTGACCTGATAAATAGCTGGATAAGTTCATGTCCGATGCCGCCCGAAATACAACGTCTTTGGTTATATTCCAAGAATCCGCCAAGCACAATGTGTCTGATGTCCAATCCGTGGGGGCAGTCGTTGGAGGTGGCACAGCGGCTGAATAATTGGACGGCATTTAATGAATACTTCGTAGATTCGCCTGATATAACTCCCGAATTTTACTATCGTTTTCTTGTCAGCCTGCTGGAACAAACGCGTTACATGTATGCTATCGAAAACATGGGCTTTCTTGCCGGCAATTGGCCGATAATAGAATGCGGCGGCCTGGCTCAGGCGGCGATAATGTTCCCTGAATTCAAGGAAGCCCCAAAATGGTGGGCAAAGGTCAAACAACTGACGAAAATGCAGATGCGCGTGACGGTTTTCCCCGACGGCGTACAGGTTGAGAGGTCGCCAGGCTATCATACGTGGTGCTATGGACAGTTTAATAATTTGCGGCTGTTAGGGGCAATGAACAATATCGAACTGCCGGAAGGTTTTGACAAAACTGTCAAGGGCATGTACGAATATCGGCATTATAAAATCGCGTACCCTGACAGGAGTGGTGAGCCGGCCATGGCTGACGGCAGTGGCGTTTCATGGTGGGTAAAAAGTGGGAAAGCCGCCAAAGGCAGCCTCAATAGTCAAAGTCTGAAAAACCTGTGGAATCTTGGCCTTGTGGAATATGAAACACTGAAAAAATTTGAGAAATCTACTCCGCCGTATACTTCGACCGAATTGACGTCGGCTGGTTTTTACGTGATGCGGTCAGGTTGGGGCGATAAGGAAAGATTTCTTCTTTTCGATTGTGCAACACCGTCTACCGCCGGTGGCCATTGGCACAGTAGTGCGCTGGATGTCGATATTTATGCGTTTGGTCGGCCGCTGATTGTAGACCCAGGTGCATCGGGCTATTCTTCCGTCAGTTATCTGGATTATTTCCGTCGCGCCAGGGCACATAATATAATCGAGTTCTGTAGCGAAGAAAACCGACGAGACCCGAAGCTCATACGCTGGCTGAGGTCGAAAGATTTCTGCCTGGCTGAAGGTGCGGTCGAAGGCCCGAATGAGGCATCCATGACGCGGCGGGTATTGTTTGTCGGCGGCGATTATTGGATTATCGACGATTTGGCTAATGTTCCTTCGCGGCATCCGGTTATAACTCGTGAATATTGGCATTTGAATTCCCAATCCGTGGTTGCCGGCGGCAAGCAGGTTCAGCTGGCATTTGAAGGTAGCGGATTCAAAAAACAATGCTGGGCCGGCGAGGACGGCCAGGATTTGTCGTTCTATACGAATGATCCTAACACAGGCAACATATTGGTTGTTCCCGATGGTTCACTGAGATATGCGTCCCTGATGTTGAGTGCAGACACTCCTTGTCTGGGTTATGTCGCCAGTTATGAACAGCTTCCTGTTCCTCCGGTAAAGATAGCTCTTCGCTATACGACGCTGCTGTATCCGTTTGAGGGTACAAAGCGGCCGGATGTTTCCTTCAAGGACGGTGTGGTCAAAATCGGTAAAAATCGCGAAGGTCTCTATATGCGTAAAGGCGAGAAGACCGACGGCGACTGTGCGTTCGTCGGTAAAGAAGATGGAGCGATTAATCGTATACTTCTGGTTGCCGGCAGCCGTATATCGGGTACTGTTCAGCTAGACGTTCCTGCTGACTTCATGATAGCAACGCGTCAAGGTGAGTCGGTTGAAATACAATTAATGGAAGGTTCTTCCAAAAAAGTCAATCGCATAGAGCTGCCTGGCTTGCAAGGCGTCAGTAAAGTAATGGTGAACGGCAAAACTTGTAAAATATCCGAAACTGACGGCAAATTGGTAATTGCCGGGCCTTTCGAGAAAATCTCTCCCAACCCCGACAATCTTGATTTATTCTGGATTGTGAAGTAAAATAATAGATGGAGGCAGATTATGAAACTGCGACGTTCTATATTGACGAATCTGCACCCGGCGCAAATGCAACGCCATGTTAAACCCCGACTTGCCATATCTCCGCAAGTCTTTCGTGGGTTCACTCTTATAGAATTGTTGGTAGTGATAGCGATTATATCGCTATTGGTATCGATTCTGATGCCCAGCTTGAATAAAGCCAAAGACCTGGCCCGCCAGGTTACCTGCTCTGCGAATATCAAAAACATAAATCTAGGGTTTAACCTGTATATTAATGATTGGGAAGGCTATTTCCCGTTGGTACGAGAAACGGTAGCACCTACCGGTACGTGGGCAGACAAGTTGTATAATGATTACATAAAAGACGTAAATGTTTTTATGTGTCCCAGTGTTCCGGAGAGGACTTTTACGCCGAATGTAAGCCAGGGAGCGAGGCCGATGGCTTACGGTATGGAATGGTGGCTGGGCGGAGGTGCTAACATAACCACATCAGGTTGGAAAGGGCGTCGGCTCATCGATATCGCCAATCCGTCGATAACTGTTTTGTTGGGGGAAAATAACAATAGTTCAACATACCATGGCTATGGTTTGCATAATTATTTGTGGCCGGATAATATTATTTATCAATGGGGTTGGCCGGATGACGAACGTCATTCAGGCGTTTCGAATATACTTTTTGTCGATGGCCGTATAGCCCCGTATACGCGTGAAGAGGCTTGTGGCGATTTATTCTGGTATACTCAAGATAATTTGTGATAGGTAACTTCCTATTTGCTCGATAATACTTTTGTGTTGTCCGAAACAAGCCGGTTCTAAAAAGTTGTGATACTCTGTATGGTAGTAATACCAATTCAACTAAATAAGGGCCGTCAGTATCCATTCAAAACCACAGAGAGATTGCATAAATTCGGCGTTTTGAGTTTGTTTGAGCCAGAGTTGCTCCGCGGCCTGCTCGACATCTTCAATCGTTTCATAATTCCGATTGCAAAAATAATTCCGTCGGCCATTGCCCCAGACCAATTCCATCGGATTCAATTCCGGTGAATACGGCGGCTGAACCAGCAAGGTGACATTTTTCGGAA
>CAZIAZ010000060.1:0-10621 GCA_964536835.1 uncultured Planctomycetaceae bacterium
CATCGCCAGGCCGGCTGAGAGCATTTCGACCCAGAATCCGTTTTTGCCCGAAATAGCCACCCTGCACGGGTCGGCAGTTACATTCTGCGGCGCTATTATGCCCGCGTAGACCGGCCTACCCGTCATCAGCCTGCCGCCGGAATAAAGCAGTTCGGACAGCAACGTCGCAGGCAGCATCAGCCAGTCCGTCACCGCCCCGCCGATTACGGACGACCACATGCGATACAGACCTCTGCCGGTAAAGTAAATGCAAAAACACCAAATTATCATCATCACATAAAGCATGTTTCAACTTTTCATAAGCGGGTGAGCCTTATCATAGACCTGCCGCAGTTGTCGCGTCGTAAGGTGGGTATATATCTGCGTAGTCGAAAGATTTTCATGGCCGAGCATCTCCTGGACGCATCTCAGGTCTGCGCCGGCGTTGAGCATATGCGTCGCAAACGTGTGCCGCAGGGTGTGCGGGCTTATGTGCGACGGCAAGCCGGCGATAGCCATATATTTATCGAGCTTGCGACGTATGGAACGGTCGGATATGCGCGTGCCGTCACGGTTCAGGAACATGGCGCCCTGATTCGTCGGCCCCAACGCCGCATCGCGCTTTCGCCTGTAATGACGCAGCGCATCGACAGCCTTGCTGCCCAGAAGCGCCAAACGCTCCTTCCTGCCCTTGCCGCGAATTCTCAAAACACCCTCGTTCTCATCCATATCCTCGATGTTCAGCCCCACAAGCTCGCTGATTCGCAAGCCGGCGGAATAAATCGTCTCCAATATGGCGCTATCGCGAGCGCCGAGCAGAGTGTTTTTGTCGGGTGCGTCAAGCAGACGGTCTATCTGCGAAATATCCAGAAATTTCGGCAGCCGCCTGTCCTGCCGCGGCGTACGAATGACGCTGACCGGCGAAGACTCCAGCCGGCCGGTACGAACGAGATATTTGTAAAAACTTCGCAAAGTGGCAAGTTTGCGGGCTATCGTCGAACGTGAATATTTATTTTCGCTCAACACGCCCAGGTACGCCCGGATTTCCACAGGTTCGACGGATAATATGCGAGCCTCAACAGCGGCGACATCGGCCTCTTCCAGCGGCGGAAGCTTATCAAGCGACGTCGCAGTTTCGCCGAGTTGCAGCGGATCGCCGCTGCCGGCGGCGGCGAGATACTGACAGAACTGCATCAAATCCGCGGCATACGACCGAATTGTATGTGCAGAAAAATTCCGCTTGACCTGGATATAATCCAGGAATTCATTGGTCAGTGTAATAATCAAACCTGACTGCCTCCTTTTAGTGCGTGATGTGCCGAATCTTCGGCAATGCGGTTGATGTCGGCTGCGACGGAGTTAAGTATGCGCCAACTGATGTCGGCTGCATCCTGCCAGTCGATTTCATGCGACGGATCATCCGCCCATCGCATAACCTCCTCGACGGCCTGCTCTTCCGAACCCTCTGCATACCTCAGGACGTAAGTCCGTTGGGGTTTTTTTATGGCTATATTATGAATGTCCATATCCAAACCGCGATAATTCCCAGAATCAGGCCTGCTTAGTCAAGCCTCTACGAAAATTATCGGACATTCCGGCGGCAATACTTAAAGAAAAAACGGATATCCCTGCATCCATAAATACCGCGTATGGAAATGGCTCATCACTTCAGCCATAACAGCAGGAGAATCAGGTTGAGTATCAGACTTGCAATAAAACCGGCCAGCAGAAGTTTATTTAACGGATTCCGTTCGGCTACACGTATTACAGACGGCTGTTCGTTTTTCAGCGGCGTTTTCAGGGAGTTTTTACCAGGGGCAGGCTTATGAACGGACGATTTTTTATCGGCGATTTCCGCGATTTTACGGATATTGTCGGCAATATTTTCGATTCCGGCAGCCGTATCCGCCGAGTCGCTCGTATCCAGCAGAAATTCGACCGACTGAAGCTCTTCGACCAGTTCCTTCGTTGACGACTGCCGGTGAGCCGGATTTTTAGCCAACATCTTTTCGACCACCGCACATATGCCGCGCGACAGTTCCATATTATACCTGTCCGGAGAACGCGGCGCCTTTTTGATGTGCTTTATCATGACTTCTTTTGAGGTTTTGCCCTGAAAAGGCGGCCGGCCGGTAAGCATGTGATAAAGCGTCGCGCCGAGAGAATATATGTCGCATCGGAAATCGATGTCTTTGCGGCCGAGAATCTGTTCGGGACTGATGTAATACGGCGTACCGAACAGCCGGCCAGCCTCCGACTCGATAGCCTTCGCATCATCGGCGACGCGGGCAAGTCCCATATCCATGAGCTTCGCCACGCCGCCTGGCGTAATCATTATGTTTTTCGGCTTTACGTCGCGATGAATCAGCCCCTGTTCATGGGCATGCTGAAGAGCTTTGGCCATCTGTATGGCGATATCGAGCGCCTCGGCTTCAGCGTATTTTTTCCCTGCAGCCAATTCCTCGTAAACCGTTTTGCCTTCGACGTATTCCATGACGAAATAGTAATATTCGCCGGCTTGGCCGACGTCGATGGATTGTACGATATTGGGGTGATTGAGTTTGGCGGCTATCTGGCCTTCCGCATAAAAGCGTTTGACGTATTCTTCATCTTTGGAAAGACGGCTTGAGAGAATTTTTATGGCTACCACGCGGTCAAGGCTAATCTGTCTGGCCTTGTAAACCACAGCCATCGCTCCCGAACCAAGTTTTTCCAGCAGTTGATAACCCGGTATCTGCCGCTGGCCGCCATATCTGGTATTGGATGGATTATCTGCCATTTTTCCCGCTTAAAACAATAAATCAAAACCATAATTCAAAAAAGCCAAGCCTCTTACGGCTTGCCGGCATGATAAACATTCCATTTCACACAGATTAAAAAGAAAATATCGTCATGTCATTTCTATCGCAGGCGTTCAACATTGCATCGCTCTGCACAATTTGGGCTGTCATTTATGAGCTGCCGAGCCCAAACCGCCGTAATGCGGCGGCTTTTCGTCGCCGTTCCGATGCCGCTCAGCCCTGTCAGCATCCAACTGCCGCACCATTTTTGTAATGTCCTCAAACCCGCGCGTCAGCTCTGAAAATTTCAGATTAATCGCCGTGACGACCTCGTCAAGGTCGGCGATGGTCTTTTCCTGAAACGCCAGTTTCTCCTCAAGCCTGAGTATTCGCGATTCAATCTGGCCGTCATTCATATCAGGCTCTCCCGAAACACATGCCGGCAATGTACTTACAATATTCAGTCAACATTCAATCGCCGAAATTCACGGTTCTCAGTAATTTTTTCGTTAAAAAATATTTTAAAAATACTCAATAGCCGGCCTGTTCGAGCTTCTTTTCAATCTCAGCCCTGCGGGCGGCATTACGGATACGGCCCTTAGCCTTGCGAGGAGCATTACTGACCTTTACTTCAGCTTTTACCTTTTTTCTATAGGCACGTCTATCTTTACGCTGTCCCATTTTCGAATCCTTTCACAAGTTGTATCATCAACAATACTGTCTGCTTGCATAGCGTCAGGCTGACATCAGACCCGACGGGGCAAGAATTTTATTGTGCCTTACGCCTAATTGCAACATAAATTCACCTTTTTTGCGTTTTTTCATAGCTCGGGATGCAGGCTGATTTTAATGTGCCAGATTACTATTGACCTGCGGGTTAATATCGGCATAATGTGAATATAGTAATGCTGGCGGAGGCTGGCTGGAAAAACCACAGAATTACGAGGAGATTACTTATGCGTTTCATCGGGAATCATCACGCTCTGCACTTCGGCGGCCACACGTTCATAAACGACGTGACGCTGATAAACACCGTAATCCGCGAAATGATTAACGCCGGCAAACCTGCAGCTTTCCAGGAAGAGGTTACCGACATAATTACGCAGGCTGTGCACAAGGTGGAGCAGGAATTGCGTGACGAACTGCGGCAGAAACATTATCATCAGGACTTGCAGGTACAGGATGCAGCAGCAGCGGCGGCGGCAAAATAATCCGGTTTGCGGCCTGTTTTAAAACAAATTTCACAAAAGGGAATCCAATATTATGGACTCCCTTTTTTTATTTTCCGACACGTTGAATGCCGAAACTTTTAGAGTATCTGGCAAAATGCTATGGCATTGGGGTTGGACTGAACGGCGGTGAAATTTTCGAACCGGATACGGCTATCTGCGGTTACAGATGGCGAGTCAGGTGTATATTGGACAATAAGTCCCTTATCTTTTTTCTGACGTCACCATTTAATACTCTTTTATGAGTTTCGCGCCTGGATAATAAAATCCCAGTATCCGCCTGTAATCCATGCCGTCCCTGGCACGTTCGTTAGCTCCCCATTGGCTGAGTCCTACGCCATGGCCGAATCCCCTGCCGTCGTAAAACTCTATAGAATCGCCCAAATCCCGCATTTTGCAGTTCATTGACATAATATCCCTGCCTTGCTGACAATCCGAGCGTCGCAGGCAGATTTGCAAATCTTCGGCACGTACCTGTGTTTTTTTGCCGTTGACGCCCACCACCGTCAGCCATATTATCCGGCCGTATGGCGTTTGGGTCTTAACTTGCAACTCCTTCAGCCCACCCATGTCGCGTACGGGCCTGTACTGCTCGGCAAGAGCCTTGAAAACGTCCTGCTTGGAAATTTTCACCGGCTTCCATTTGTATGCCGGACATGTTTTCCCATATGCGTCAGCCTGGCCGCCGGCAAGCGGCAGAATGTCCTCATCGGGCTGAAGAGGCCGAATTACCTCGGCGCCGTTTACATATCCGCCGTTGCACGCTGAAAACTGGCTGAGAAAAAGTTTTTCATTGCCAGGCGTACCATATTTGAGCACTGTTCCGCGGGTCGCAATAACCGCTTTCCTGCCCTTGTCGCTCTCCGTCGGCACGCCGCCGTAAACCTGTGACCTTTGCGACGCCCATACGTCATACGGCAGCGTCTTGCCCCTGGTTTGCGACTCATACATGGCAAAAGTCCTCGCCGCCACAGCCTGCGCGCGAAAAGCATCGCCCTCAAAATCCGGATACAATTCTTTTGAAACAACGCTGAAGAGATAACTTTCCATATCAAGATGGTTCTGCACCCAGAAAGTATCGCGGCCGTCAGCGATAAGAACAATCCTGCCGCGATATGTTACGCCGTCTACGCCAACATAGCCGCCAGGAGCTTCTATGGTAATCTCAGGGCCATCGTGGCTGAGCATGCCGAGATTCCATTTGCCGTCCACATACCAACATAAAGTTGGAATCATGGGCATTTCACCGTTAGCCACATCTTTGCCGTCGACGATAACGCGCCACGGCTTGTCGGTATAAATTTCGATGATTTTTTGAGGGTTATGGAACAGACGCACACGAATTTCCGGCACGCCATTGGTATCAAGATAATCGGAATCGTGTTCGATATTTAATTGAGCGACGTTCTTATGCCGGTAATAAGAAAACAAAACCGCCCCAGCCGCCACAAACAACACGCCAGCCGCCACAATGACGGCAAGCCGCCATTTTCGTCTGTTACCATTATTTATGCCTGGAAAATGCATCTGACTGTTCACGCATCCTGTTTTTCACATTTTTCATTTTCTCGCGTCAACGCGACACAGAAAAGTAAAACGCCGGCACGACTCATCCATCAAAAAAATACGACACGTCGTCATTATACCTGACGCAGTGTCGTATTTAAAGAGATTCATTATTCCAAAGATTTCAGACCTTACGGAATTCCAAACCGAACTCGGTAAGTTTCTGTTTCATTTCATTCAAACTTGTCTGGCCGAAATTCTTCTGGCTCATGAGCTCTATTTCACTGCGTGCCGCCAATTCGCCGAGCGTCCTTATTCCAAGCTGTTCGAGCACTCTGCGTGAACGAACCGAAAATTCGATGCTTTCGATTGTACGGCTAAGAACGCTGTCGTCGCCTTCGACGGCAGTGCCGACATAACCGTCACCCATTGAAAATGACGTATAAGTGCCAGCTGTGTTATATTCCTGTGCTTCCTCAAGCGCCTGGCCGAGTCGCAAGCCCTTGGCAGTAAGCATTTCCTTGATTTCCCGCAGTGATGTCTCGCCGAAATTCTTGTAACCGAGCAGTTCAGCTTCACTGGTGCGTACCAGGTCGCCCAACGTTATGATGTTCATTTTCTTGAGGCAGTTTCGAGCGCGAACCGACAACTCGAAATCGGTCACCGGTATATCCAGAACGGCGTTGCGTTTAGCTATCCGCCGCGCCTTGTCTTCATCGTAGAACATATCCTTGGATGCGCAGACGTCCCGCATGTAGAGTTTGGCACGCGGATGGGACGGATTGTTCATGAGCAGGTCGTTAAGCAGACGGATTGCGTCGTCATATTTGCCCTGGTCTTCATAAAGAATCGCCAGATTCAACAGCGTGTTGCAATAGACCGGCGGACACGAGAGACACGCCTGATAAAGATCCATCGCCTCTTCATCGTTGCCTCTGAGGTCGAGGAAATACGCCAGCCGGAACATTGCCCGCGAATGATCCATCTCTACCGCATCGTCGTATGCGTCGAAAGCCTCCTGAGAAAAACCTTCCAGTTCGGCGATGAGGCCTTTGATGTAAAGGCCATCTGCTGAGGCTGAGTCGATTTTTTTGGCAGTACTCTTCGCCGCCGACATGTCGCCGCTCAGCGCCATCGACTCGGCACAAAGCATCTGCACCTCCTGAGTATCCTTGCCCTTCTGTATCGCCTTTGCAAATACTTTGGCGGCATCGGCATACTTGGAAAGCGCCTGGTAATAAATGCCAAGAAAATAATATTTTTCGGCATTTTCGGTAGCTGCATTCAATGCTTTGAGTGCATCATCAAAACGGCTGCACAAAAGCCGGCTAACGCCTATCTTTATAGCCGCTGCGCCGGCTGGATTCGGATTAGCCGTCTCCATATCATTGACAATGGTCCTGAATTTGTCGGCAGCATCGCCCATGGCGTAAAGCTGACAAAGCAATTCATTGTAATCGTCGCTCGTCCAAGAATCCTTTTTTATGATTCCGTCGACAACTTTTGCGGGGTCTTCAGCAACTGCGGTAGCCTGATTGTTTTCTGTCATTTTATATCACTCTCAATATTCCAGTAGGTATTTACCTTATAACCTGAATCGGTTATTATATATATTGAAGGTCAGTCTGCAAATATTTTTGCATACGGCCGGCCGACGAGGTAAAAAGAGAGGCAAGATGGATAACGTAAAAAAACCTGTACATCTGATAATTAACCCCATAAGCGGCTACAGCGACCAGAAGAGACGGCTGGAGATTTTCCGCAAAACTGTTTTCGAGCACGGAATTGACCTTGTAGAGCATACCACAACAGGGCCTGGCAACGCCGGCGAATACGCCCTGCGGCATGCCGGCGAATCAATCGCCATGGTGGCATGGGGCGGCGACGGCACTGCCAAGGAGGTGGCCAACGCCCTCGTCGGCAGCGATACGCCGTTGATGGTCACGCACGGCGGCACGGAAAATCTGCTGGCAAAAGTCCTCAAAATGCCCAGAGATCCGCAGATGCTTGCACGGCTGCTCATCGACCCGCAACTGATAAAATTCGACCTGGGAATTTGCAACGGCAGTTCATTTCACACGGTGTTGGGCGTGGGATTCGACGCAGAGGTGGTTCGGTTGGTTCATGAAAATCGCGACGGCCACATCACCCATCTGAACTATGCCTGGCCGTTATTAAAAACATTCATCAACTACAAATTCCCCATGCTGAAGATATCAGCCGATGGAGAAGACGTATTTTACGGCTGGGGCATTGCTTTCGTGGGAAACACCCATCGATATTCCATGAATCTGCGGATATGTCGCGACGCCGTGTGCGACGACGGCCTGCTGGATCTGGTGGTTTTCCAGTGCAATTCCAAACATTCGCTGCTGCGGCACGCGTTCTGGACTTCCATGCGAAAACACATTGGCCGCCGCAGCGTCATTCACCAAAGAGTAAAAAACGTGCACATTGAATCCGACCAGCCGCAGTTGTGTGAATTGGACGGCGATATTGGGCCTAAACTGCCGCTGGATATCTCGCTGGCCGAACAAAAAATAAACATGATTGTGCCGCCGTGGAAAATCTGAAAAATTTTTAAATTTCGATTTCAGGACACGATGCTACGGCTTTCAAACCGTGGAAATACTTTTCATAAATTTTATTTTTGATTTTTGCAAGGAATCTGAATGTCAGACAAAAAAATATGTCAAATAGGCAATGTTGAATTCGGCGGCGGAAGTTTTTCGCTCATCGCCGGCCCATGCATGGCGGAGAGCCTTGAGCTATGCCTCGAAGTAGCCCGCGTAATGAAAGACCTCTGCGGCGAACTGGCCGTCGGATATGTCTTCAAAGCCAGCTTCGACAAGGCCAACCGCTCCAGTGTTTCCAGTTATCGCGGGCCAGGCATCGAACAGGGCCTCGACTGGCTCAAAACCGTCGCCGACAAACTTTCCCTGCCCGTCCTTACCGACATTCATGAAACATGTCAGGCTGCCCGAGCCGCCCAAGCCGTCGATGCCCTGCAAATTCCGGCATTTCTCGCACGACAGACCGACCTGCTGGTAGCGGCTGGCGAAACCGGCAAAGCCGTCAATATAAAGAAAGGCCAATTCATGGCCCCCTGGGACATGGCCAACTGCGCGGAAAAAGTCCGCTCCACGGGCAACAGTAACATCCTGCTGACGGACCGCGGGACTTTTTTTGGCTATAACCGGCTTGTCAGCGATTTGCGATGCATTCCGCAGATGCAGCAGTACGCGCCGGTAGCCTTCGACGCCACTCACTCCATACAACAGCCAGGCGGCCTGGGCAATGCGTCGGGCGGAGAACGCGAATTCGCCCCCATCATGGGCTCAGCCGCCATAGCCGCCGGCGCCGATGCTCTTTTTATAGAAACGCATCCAAATCCCGACAACGCGAAATCGGACGCCGGCTGCCAGATTCCGCTTGCAAAAATGCGAAGCGTTCTGAACCGCTGCATCGCCGTCTATAATGCGATAAAAAACAACCCCGTCAAACTATAATAAAATCCGTTACCGGTATTTTTTATATCGATATCGTTCGAAAATTAATTCGCCGTCGTAATTTGCAACGTCCCTACACACGTCAGTAAAAGAACTGTGTGACAGGACGAATGAATTCCAATTATTGTTGTCATCGGCAGGCTTAAAAATTCCCCGGCTGTTGCGCAATCAGCCATTATGCAAAAGCTGACCAGTACTATATTGGCAAAGTACCTGACAGACGCACCAAATGGCGTACATTTCATCGCCAGATAAAACTAGAACCTATCCCAAAAACATGGGCATCGCCGAAATCGAGCAATTTTGCGGGCTGGCAAGGAAGAAAAATGGCAGCATACTTTTAAAAAAAACATATTCTGCCGTTTTTCTGACGCCGCCAGGCTGCAAAAGAGCCGATTGCAGGCAGCCAAGGTTTTTGGGATAGGTTCTACTATTGACGTCAGTTCAACGGTAGGGGTGGGATTCGAACCCACGGAACCTTGCGGTTCAACGGTTTTCAAGACCGCCGCGATCGACCACTCTGCCACCCTACCAAATTATCCGATTTTATCAGCTATCGATTTGCAGAAAATCACTACAACGAAACGAAACAGAGCGGTTACGATAATGAAAATGTTTCATAAAAACAAGTCCAAAATTTGACGTTACTTCAAAACCCTGTCAAGCCTGCTTTCCAGTTTTATTTATTAAAGTTTCATCTATCAATGTTTTTAAAAGTGACTTGCTAGTCTCAACCACACGCTCACCTATGTCGAAGGTGTTTCGGCGGCAGATATGGTAGCCGGCTCGGGCGGAACATAACCCTTGAAGCCGCCATATGAAATAAACCCGCGATAAAGATATATGCCAGCTACCAATGCCAATACAGTAAACAAACAGCCGACTCCAAACGTATATTGATACTGCTGACCTGTCATATCCAGAAATTTACCGAAAATCGCAGCAAAAACTATCGTCAATATACCGCCTACCATGCCACCGGCGGATGACATCTGCGTAAATCTGGACTTCGGAAAAATTATTGGCCCCAAACCGGAAACACACGTATAGTACATGCCTGAACATATGCCCTGAATCGTAAAGATAACTACGAAGCTAATTGGACCAACTACAAAAATGAATCCACATAATGTTATTAACATGTGCAGAAACAACGCTATCAGGCTCATACGCAACGGATGGAATTTATCCACCAATATCCCAAGCGGGTAAGACAATACTAACGAACCTATGTATGTGAACGCAAGGCAAAGGCCATAATCACCCAGTGACAAGCCGAAACTTTGTGCCGCATATACACTAAACATGAATAGAGCCATCATCGCTAAACCCGCCATTGTTATCATAAGATAACACCAGACATAATATGACGACGAAAAACATTCATAAAAATACGATTTGATGGATTTGAACAGATGTACGCCCTTTTGGCCGGACATTGACGGCGGAGCAGGATATTCGCCCTCCTTGACCTTGAAGCACATCGTCGTAAAGCCGACGCCATAGAAAACGCCAAGACCCAAATATATCGCCACGTAATAATCTTCCACCTTACCCATGAGGACATAGAAGAAGAATATGCCCGCAAGCAGACTGGCGGCACGGAACAATCCGTAAA
>CAZIAZ010000061.1:0-10362 GCA_964536835.1 uncultured Planctomycetaceae bacterium
CGCAAAATTGCTCGATTTCGGCGACGCCCATGTTTTTGGGATAGGTTCTACTTATTGTACTGTTTTCGTACGCTTCAAGAACATAAATGATATAAGTGAATGTCTAAGGATTAAAATCGTAACAAAATTAAGAAAGCCATAGTAAAAGTAGCCTTTTATTGAAGTATCCCACAAAATTTTGAAAAAGAAAAACCAGAGCCTCACAAAAATACGACTATTTTTTGAAATGGCGGCCGCCAACCGTTAATTCAACAAACCAGCCCTACCGGCATATCAAACTCCAGCCTCCCATAACAACGTCAGATTTGCCCAATACTAAATATAGGATATTCGGCAGCGATAAGAATCTTTAAAAAAAATGCGTAATCTGTTTTTATCAGCCTATATACGGTATCTGCTCGTCGGTTTTGACGAATTCTTTAAACGCGGCGCGTATTTTTTGGGTAACAGCGCCAGCCTTGCCGCAGCCGATGATTTTGCCGTCCACGCTGGTGACGGATATGACTTCCGCCGCCGTGCCGGTCAAGAAACATTCGTCAGCCTGATAAACATCTTTCGGCGTTATGTTTATCTCCAGCACTTTCATGCCGAGTTTTCTCGCCATATGCATCACCACCGAGCGCGTCACGCCAAGCAGTATGCCAGCCTCTTTCGGCGGCGTCATGAGCACGCCGTCCTTGATTATGAACACGTTGTCGCCGGAAGCCTCGGCGATATTCCCCTTGTCATTTGTCATGAGTACTTCCTCGACGCCGGCTGCGATTCCTTCGAGTTTAGCCATTATATTGTTGAGGTAGTTAAGACTCTTGACGGCTGGATTGAACATGGTCACGCTCGTCCGTATGGTTTTGCCGATAATCACCGGCATGCCGTTACGGTACATTTCTTCGGGATACATTTTTATATTGCCGGTGATGATGAATGCCGACGCTTCTGAGCATTTTTTGGGGTTAAGGCCGAGCGTTCCCTTGCCGCGAGTGATAACCATGCGAATATACGAGTCGTCAAGTTTATTGGCTCTGAGCGTTTCATATGTGGCGTCACGAAGCTGCTGACGGGTATAGGGCATGTCCAGAGATATAATTTCCGCCGACTCGAAAAGCCTGTCCAGATGAGCCTGGCACTGGAAAATACTGCCGTGATACGCGCGAATGCCTTCAAACACACCATCGCCGTAAAGCAGGCCATGGTCAAAAACCGATATTTTCGCATCCGCCTCATCAACCAGTTTACCGTCCAGCCAAACTTTCATCGCAAAACTCCTGAATGGGAACATTGAATACCTGGATTTTACCGTAACCGTTCAATATATCCATTCAGGCGATTACTTTAAAGTTTTTTCCGTAGTTAATAGCCAAAAAACCTTTAAGTCGGCGGTTTATTTGAGTAATCTAGTATCCTATGGCAGTATTTGGGTAATTGTTTCCAGTAATGGGATTATAAAAGCATAGCTGCCAAATGGAGTTATTCGGATGAAACTAGGTGAATTGGCGGAACTTATCGGCGGCCGGGTGGACGGCGATGCCTCGGTAGAAATAACCGGCCTGACCACATTAACACTTGCCGGCAGCAGCGACGTGAGTTTTTTGACCAACATACGCTATCAGCATCAATTGGCTGAGACGAAGGCTGCGGCGGTGATAGTCGGCGATGACCAGGCCGCCGTTCCCGGCCTGACTCTGGTACATTGCAAAGACCCATATTTTTCATTCCGGCAGGCGATGGTGAAAATTTACGGTTTCCGGCGGCATCCGTTCAGCGGCGTTTCGTCGCAGGCTAGTGTGTCAAGTTCGGCAAAACTCGGCAAAAACGTCACTGTCGCGCCTTTTGCGGTTGTTTGCGATAATGTTGTCGTCGGCGACGACACCGTGCTGTACCCGGGGGTTTTCGTAGGCCCCCGATGCAGGATAGGCGACGGCTGTGTGCTTTATCCAAATGTTGTCGTCTATGATGATTGCATCCTGGGCAATCGCGTCACGTTGCACGCCGGCTGTGCCGTCGGCGTCGACGGATTCGGTTACTCAACGCACAAATGCGAAGACGGCGTGGTACGACACGACAAAATACCGCCAGCCGGCAACGTCGTTATCGAAGACGACGTCGAACTGGGCGCATGCTGTGCAATTCAGAGAGCCACCATCGGTTCGAGCACCATAGGGGCCGGTACGAAATTTGCGGATTTGATAGGCATCGGCCATGGCACAAAATTGGGCCGTCACTGTCTGATGGTTTCGCAGGCTGGCATTGCCGGTTCGACGACAGTGGGAGATTATTGCGTCTTCGGCGGCCAAGCCGGCGTAGTCGGCCATATTACCCTCGGCGACGGCGTACACGTAGCGGCTAAGGCTGGCGTAACAAACGACGTCCCTGCCGGCGTGGAACTGCTCGGCCAACCTGCAATACCGCGAGCCGAAGCTCGCCGCGTACTGATGGCGTCGATAAAACTGCCCGAAATGCGAAACCAGGTCAGACAACTCATGAAACAGGTCGAAGAACTTTCGGCAAAAATGGAAAAACTCGAAAAGGGTGAAAAATAACTTGCAGCCGGAATTGGAAAAAATCGGCATTATCGCCGGCGGCGGCCGCATGCCGTTCCTGGTGGCAAGGGGCATTCGCGATGCAAACGGCAGGCCGGTAATCGCAGCGCTGGACGGCTATGCCTCACAGCGTCTGCCTGGCGAATGCATCGCTGACGAAGATTTCGCATGGGTCGGCCTGACGCGCATCGGCCAGTGGATAAAACATTTCCGACGTCACGGCGTCACGCAAGTCGTCATGATAGGTTATGTTCACAAACGGGAGATGTATCACCGCTGGCGGCTGCTGAAATACATACCGGATTTGCGCACGGCGCTTATCTGGTATTGCAAGGTTCGCAGGGACAAACGCGACAACTCCGTACTGCTGGCAACGGCGGAGGAGCTCGCCAAAGAAGGGATAACACTTGTGAGCGATACTTTATATGCACAACAGCACGTAGCCGCCGCGGGAGTGCTTACCCGCAGGCAGCCGTCGTCTTCAGTAGCCGCCGATATGGAGTTCGGCTGGAAAATAGCGAAAGCAAGTGCGGAACTGGACATCGGCCAGGCTATCGCGGTAAAAGAACGGGACATCATCGCCGTGGAAGCCGTCGAGGGCACTGACGCGATGATTCAGCGTGCCGGCAGCCTGTGCAAATCCGGCGGCTGGACGATGATAAAGGTGGCTCGGCCGAATCAGGACATGCGGTTCGACGTGCCGACGATAGGCCCCGCTACCGTTAAAAATCTCGTCGCCGCCGGCTGTGCCTGCCTGGTGGTGCAGGCTGACAAGACCATGATAGCCGACATGCCACAAACCCTCGAATTAGCCGATAAACTCGGCCTCGTCATCGTCGGCCACAATGGAAAATGATTAGAACCTATCCCAAAAACATGGGCGTCGCCGAAATCGAGCAATTTTGCGGGCTGGCAAGGAAGAAAAATGGCAGCATATTTAAGGATATTCTGCCGTTTTTCTAACGCCGCCAGGCTGCAAAAGAGCCGATTGCAGGCAGCCAAGGTTTTTGGGATAGGTTCTAAATATATATCATTCGGCTTTGGCGGCAGAAGGGGATTCAGTCGACGACGGAAGTTCAGCGTCGATTAGTTCTTCAACCGACGGCCGGTCAATTGACTCGCCTTTGACAATTTTGGCAACTTCTTCGCCGGAAAGCGTTTCATATTTCAGCAGCGCTTCAGCTATCTTTTCAACATGCTGCCGGTTTTCCTGAATCAGCTTTCGCGTATCAGCCAACGCGTAATCCAATATCTTTTTTACGGAATGGTCTATGACTTCGCCGGTTTTTTCCGAATAATCGTTCTTGAGCGCATCGCCGAAAGCCTGCTGGTCTTCTCGCGGCGCAAGACGGACGAATCCTATTTCGTCGCTCATGCCCCACTCGGTCACCATCGACCGTGCGATGGCGGTAGCCTGCATTATGTCGCTGGCTGCGCCTGACGAAATATCGCCGCAGAAAATTTCCTCCGCCACGCGGCCAGCCATAGCTACGCGAATATGCGCTTCGCAGTAATTTTTGCTGTAGTAGTGACGGTCTTTTTCCGGCAGGGCGAACGTCGCTCCGCCGGCTGAGCCGCGAGGAATTATGGACACCTTGTGCAACGGGTCGGCATTGGGGAGCAGATACTGCACCAGCGCGTGGCCGGATTCGTGATAAGCCGTCAGCTTACGCTCTGACTCATCTACCGCCTGCGAGCGTCTGGAACGGCCCCAGCGAACCTTGTCGCGTGCCTCTTCGAAATCCTGCTGGTCGACGAGGTCTTTATTGGCCATGGCAGCGGCGATGGCGGCTTCGTTCACGAGGGCTGCAAGGTCTGCGCCGCTGAACATGCTTGTGCCGCGCGCAATGCGATTCAAATCCACGTCCGGACTGGTTTTTATTCGCTCGGCGTAAATTTTTAAAATGTCGTAGCGGCCTTTAAGGTCGGGCAGCGGTACGTGAATCTGCCGGTCAAAACGGCCAGGCCGCGTAAGAGCGTCGTCGAGAACGTCGGCACGATTGGTGGCGGCAATTACGATAACCTGGTCGGAACTTTCAAAGCCGTCCATCTCCACAAGTATCGCGTTAAGCGTCTGCTCGCGTTCGTCATGGCCGCCGCCCACAAAGCCTGTGCCGCGTTTTCTTCCGACGGCGTCAATTTCATCCAGAAATATTATGCACGGCGAGGAATCTTTGGCCTGCTTGAATAGGTCACGCACACGCGATGCACCCACGCCGACGAACATTTCCACAAAATCACTGCCGGAAATGCTGAAGAAGGGAACGTCGGCTTCGCCGGCGATGGCTTTTGCGAGCATGGTCTTGCCGCATCCAGGAGGGCCTATAAGCAATACGCCCCGCGGCACACGGCCGCCGAGACGGCTGAACCGGCCGGGATTTTTGAGAAACTCCACTATCTCCGCAACTTCATCCTTGGCGTCGTCAATGCCGGCGACGTCGGAAAATTTGATTTTCGACTGTTCCTTGGTCATCATGCGATGGCGGCTGCGGCCAAAGTTGCCCAAAAAGCCCGCCCCGCCGGCTGTGCCAATTTTGCGGAACAGGAAAAACCACAACAGCCCGAACAGCACCACTGTAAATATCAGATTCTGCAGCATGCCCGTCGACCACCAGCTTGCGGGCGGATAAACCACCTCGACCTTAGAGCCGGCCTTTCGCAGACGCACCATAAGTTGTTCGCTGAAATTCTGGTCGGTCTCATAACGGTAATCAACATAAAAAGCCGCCGGCTGATCCTTCGCCAACGGGACGTTCGCAACGCGGCCCTCAATGCTGTCGGGATGAACCTTCAACTCGCCGGTAAGCTGATTGTTGTCGACATAAGTCCAGAACTGCGTCATGCTGATTTTACGCTTCGGGTTGACCATATCGTTATAAAACATCATCCCGAAAAGCAGCAGCATGATAATCAGCATGGCCCCCATGAATCCACGCTGGCCTTTAGGCGGCATGGGCGGACGAAGATTCCTGAGCTGCTGCGGCAGCTGCGGGTCTCCTGAAGGTTTGGTTTCGTCGGACTTTTCCGACGGCAGCGGCGGTTTCGTATTCTGGTTATTGTTCTCTTCTGGCATGCGGGTGTAATCCGTAAATTTACGTTTATTATGATTCTTCGCGACGCATAGAAAAATTCTACCAGTCGCGTTCCATGTGTTCAACGATTCTTTCTGCAACCTTGTTTATCACGGTTTCGCTGCCCTGGAAGAATTTTTCATTGAACGGCGAATCCGAAATATACGTACCGGTTATCGGATAATTTTTTTCCTGCGCCAATATCTTGCCAGTGCGGTTGTCCACCCATTTGAACGCGACGACGAAAGTCACGCTGATATCGCGAGGATCGCCGGTATCGGGGTTATAGCTCAAAACCGCCTGATTAATCTGTTCGATGGAACAAGTGAGAGTGGTATCGGCACGGCTTTGCACGGTGACCTTGTACGGCGTATTGAGTTCGATTCGCTTGACGAGGGCCTCCGTCAGCCGCATTTCATTTTCACGGCGATAAACGTCCTCGCCGCGGGTAGCCATCGGCACGGCAACGGTTTTTATGTTGGTGCGATACATGGATTTGCCGGTATAACCGGAATTCGGGTCGCTGCTGCAGCCGGACAGTGCGGCAAACGAAGCAACGACGCATGAAACGACGACTGTCAAAAGTTTTTTATTCATGTTGTTGATACCTCATCAATTATTGTTACGCAGTCTCTTGCGGAGGTCTTCCAGCCGTATCGGCGATTCTGAATCGGAAGTTTTGTTTTCACCCGCAGGTGTCGGCTGCGTTTCCATTGTCCTGTTTATTTCATCAAGCTGTTCCGCCGTCTTGGCAGGAGCAGTCGTCGGGGACGGCGATTTCTCCACAGTATTACTCAACAGCGGCATTTCAAAATCCATTTTTTCCAGCGGCATAATTACGTCGCGCGCCGAGTGGGGCGATGACTGCGACGCAGAATCATTCTGCGCGGCGGCTGAATTCTGTACCGGCTGAGCCGGCGGATTAGTTATTTCCTGCGTCAAGCCGTATTTCCGCACCGGCATTTTAAGGATATTCTCATCGGCAGGCGCCTGCCTTCGCTGTTCCGGCGTTTTATCCGGCGCAAGCATATCGAGCATTTCCCTGGCGGTCTGAGCCCACTCCGTACCGGGAAATTCGTCGACCGTTCGCTGGTAATAGAAAACGGCTGCCGTCGGCCGATGAACCCGACGATAAAAATCGGCAATATTGTAAACCTTGTGTGCACGGATTTCATGTATCTGTTTGAGAATTTCAGGCACGTTTTCCTGCTTGGCCATCCTGGGATAGGCGGCGGCAAAGACTTCATATTTCTTTTTCGCGTCCATCAGCGGCGTATCATCCCAGCTTACGCCTTTATAGCTGTTGACGTAAGCCTTCGCCGTCTGCAACATTGCATAGGCTCGCCGCGACGAACGCGGATACTGCTTTTCAAAATCCTCGTACGTATTGATGGCGTCCTTGTAATCGCGATTGTTGAAATGGTAGTCGGCAACTCTCAGCAGACTTCGCTGGCCGAGTTCCGAGTTCGGCGAATGCGACGAAATTCGCAACAGGATATCTATGCCCTCGTCCTTGGCTGAGAGTTTGAGTATCTTAAGCGCGCGACGTTTTCGGCCGTTAAGAAATGCCTCGGCGATTTTGTATTCGCGATCAAGTGCGCGGTCGAAGAATGCGCCGTTGGGATATGCGGCTACCTGGTCTTCAAATCGCTGGTAGGCGGCCCAGTATTCGCCCTGATCCATACATGCCTGGCCGGCCAGATTCATGGCTTCCTCACATGCGGGTGTGCCGGCGTAATTCACAAGAAAAACGTCGGCTTCCTTTATGGCGGTTTTATAACGCCCTTCTTCGATAAGTTCGCGAATGTAGTTTATATCGCCCTGCGGCGTGCCGCGAGCCGGCGGCTTTTGCGACACCCAGTTTTTCCCGTTCCAGACCATCGTCTCGCCGTCCGCGCACACGGACACACAGGCAAGCGACATGGTCACCAACATTATTATAATCAGTACCCCTATGGCAGGGGTGGCGGCGTCGTTTTGTCTTTTTTGAAAGCTATTCATTCATATCCGCCAACAGCCTGGCTGGTTGGACACGGAAACAGCGCAGTTACAGAAGATTATACGTTTCAGGGCTGATGATGCAAGATAATACATGCCTGTCGGAGTGATATGAAATCATTGTTTTTCCTGGCCCAGGCGCATGAATCCGCCGGATTTCCGCAAAATTGACGTAGATACCCCAAAATAAACCATAGGAAGCCATAAAAAAAGCCGGCTTGACGAGGAGACAGCAAACCGGCCTTGTGAAATGGAAAAATAATATGTTTTATAGCGATTCCTGAAAATAACCGCAAATGTTTCGGCATCATCTGCAAAGACAAAACCATCATTTAAGAGCGGTTCTCAAAATTATTTTCCTTTTGAAGCTTGCTGCAAGTTTCCCTGCTATTGTCCGTCTGCATCGGAAACCATGCAGGTTGCCTGCTTCGACGTCCTTAGCAGGAAAACTTTCGCTGACGCTCAAAAAGAAAATTCTTTAGAGAACCACTCTAAGCTGTCGTTACTGCATATTACGGCATTAACATTTCTATAAGCTGCGTTTATGATTTTTCTTTTTCTTTTTTCTTCTGAATATCGGCGGCTTTGACTATCCAGGAACAGATGCCTTTTGCAAGGCCCTGAGCCTTCTCCTTGACGCCCTGATTGACCGATTCCTGGCTGCGGCCTACGCACATGGCCTGGCCCAGAATTCTGCCGCTAGCCTTGTCAACCAGCGTAACTTCGGCAACCACTTCCTCCAGAGGGCCGAAAAGCTGGCCGGATGCGCCGGCTTTTTCATAATAGATTATTCTGCCGTTAATTACGACTGTTTCATCAGCCGCGCCGGTCGCAGGTATATTATCCTCCGCCATCTGCCTGGCCATCGCGGCAGGAAGCTCTCTCAAAAGCTCACCAGGAATGATTCGCTTGTTGACATCCTCAAATTTGCCCAGCTGGAAATTTCGCCCAGCCAGCCGGCCGGGATTATCCAACTCCTGATAGCCGCCTTTGGCGCCGGTGGCTGTTCCTACGCCTTCTTTTATTATTCGGCTGACGCAGCCGCTCGAAATCAGAAGCGTCACAAGGCCAATGCCGGCAAGCAGCACTTTTGCAGATTTCATTTTCCGTCCCTTTCAAAAAATCATTCCCAACTTCGCCGGCTGTCCCGAATCGCCAGCCAACGACTTAATTCTAGGTTTCATCCGGAATAATATCGACAAAAAAACAAAAAAAAGGATAACCACCGCCGGTCATCCTTTTTCTGCTACACCTTAAAGCATGTTAAATTTGACATGCTCAAAAATCAGCTTCAATGCCGCGGGCCGCCGGGCGGGCCTGGAGGAGTAATGCCGCGTGCTTTCATCCTGGCCATCATGTCGCTCATAAACTGATGCATCTGTGCTCGCTCCTGCGGCGAGGATTTTTCCATATGTTCACGCATATGCGATTCACGCGATTTGCCGTCGTCAGGCTGACTTTCGGGCTTTTTATCAGTATCTTCCTTACGACGTTTGTCCATTTCCGCACGATGCTTTTCCATGTCAGCTATCATTTCATCGAGCATTTCATTTTTCTCTTCCGCCGTTTTCAGGGCAAAATATCTATTCATCCGATCCTGCATCTGCTGCCGGAACATATTGCCCATGTTGCGACGAAGATTCTCCCGTTCCTTTTCAGTCAGGCTCTGGCGTTGTGAAAACATGGCGTCGCGCATTTCAGGATTTTCACGCATCTGGTCCAAAAATTCTTTCTGCTTGACGCCGTCGAGTTTGTTAAAATTGTCGCTGGCAATGAATTTGACAACATTCGTGGCATTTGCCGGCGTCACTTCGGGAGATTGGGAATCGGACCTGAACAGTGCAAACGCTCCGACAACCACAGCTATAAGGACTATTCCGCCGACGGTCATCAAGCTAATTGCTTTCTGTTTTCTGGTAAGCTGAATCATCATATTTATTAGCCTCACAAAATAGAAGCTGTCTCAAAACATCATCAACAGGTTTGAAACCACTTCCAATAAAAAACACACAAAACTATCTATGCCTGCGCCACGGCAGAGGTACTCCCAATGCCTTAGCCCGCGCAATGAGGTCTGCGTGAAACTGCCTTCGCTGAGCATGCTGCTGAGGCGACGCGGTTTCTCTAAAACGCATGCGACGCTGTTGACGGGAAGCATTGTCGTTTGCCTGAGGTCTGTTGTTATTGGCCGGCGTCGCATTTGGCTGTTGCGGCCTGGCTTGACTGTGCTTCTGCATATCCGCCAGAATTTCGTCCAGTATTTTATTTTTTTCTTCCGGCGTTTTCATCGAAAAATATTTATCCATCCGCTCCTGCATCTGCTGCTGACGTATCGTACGCATATTCTGCCGCATATTGCTGCGTTCATCGTCACTGAGATTTTCCCGCTGCTCAGCAATCGCCAGGCGAATCTGCGAATCCTCATTAATCTGGCGGACATATTCCGTTTTCGCATCGGAGTCCAGTTTGGCGAATTGCGGGCTGGCGATGAATTTCGCCACGGCCGGCGCATTCTGAACGGTAGCCGCCGGCGGCACATCTGTTCGGATACATGCAAGTAAAATTGCTGCTCCCAGAAGCAGAACCAATCCGCCGGCAGCTGACGACAGGACGATTATCTTCTGCCGCTTCGTGAGGCTAATTGGCCTTATTCCCGACAGCTTTTGCAATATGTGATTAACAATAATCAATTCTTTCTCTTTTTATTAGAACCTATCCCAAAAACCTTGGCTGCCTGCAATCGGCTCTTTTGCAGC
>CAZIAZ010000062.1:0-9543 GCA_964536835.1 uncultured Planctomycetaceae bacterium
CGATACGCCCTGTCCGGGATATGTCGCATGTTATAAGCAGATTTCGGCACCGCCGACAAAGCTGGTTCTTCAGTATACGACGCTGCTATATCCGTTTGAAGGTACGAAACGGCCGGATGCTTCATTTAAAGATGGCGTAGTCAAAATCGGTCAAAATCGCGAAGGCCTCTATATGCGCAAAGGCGAAAAGACCGACGGCGACTGTGCGTTCGTCGGCAAAGAAGATGGAGCGATTAATCGCATACTTCTTGTTACCGGTAGCCGCATATCCAACGCGGTTCAGCTCGACGTTCCTGCTGATTTTATGATTGTGACGCGGCAGGGCGAGTCGCTGGACATACAATTAATGGAAAGTTTGTCCAAAAAAGTCAATCGCATAGAGCTGGCTGGCTTTCAAGGCGTCAGCAAAGTAATGGTGAATGGCAAATCATGCAAGGTATCCGAAACTGACGGCAAATTGGTAATTGTCGGGCCTTTTGAAAAAATCGTGCCCAATCCCGATAATCCCGATTTATTCTGGATTGTAAAATAATCCCAAGCCGTAAGCCATTGTTGCTATTATCGTTAAGTTAAAAATAGCCTGACTTCTGGCGTATGTGCATTATATTGCCCTGTACGTCAGGAGTCAGGCTATCTGTATTTTGTCTTAAAAAATATCTCTGAAGTATAACTGTGGGAAATTATCGCATTTAACGCATATATCACGTAAATTTCAGTTTGAAAAGAAATTTTTTACTTGATTATCGTAACGTTTCGATTAATATATGTGGTAACGTTATGATTAATTGGTAACCAACCAGTGAATAGTTAAAGTTCAAAATGATAGTATCCCAGGCTTCGCCAAGCTGACATGTTATAATATTATAGATAGAGTAAATGTTATCAATTATTGATTATTTAGGAAACATGGCATAATGGGAACGTTAGTTTCACAAATAGCGAAAAAAGCCGGCGTAGCTGTTTCAAGCGCATATGAAATATTGTCGCACCCTGAAAACTCCAGGTATCAGGAGAAAACGTGTAAAAAAGTACTGGAAGCCTCGCGTGAGCTTGATTATCGGCCACATGCCGCGGCTAAGGCTATCCGTACCGGCAGATTTGAATGCATTACACTCCTGATGAGTACCGCATATACTCACAGTTACCTTCCGAACAACCTGCTTTACGGCATCCATGACGAGCTTGACAGACGTAATATTCATCTGACTATAAACCGGCTGTCAGACGAAATGCTGACGAACGAGAAATACCTGCCAAAAATTTTGCGTTATCAGATGTCTGACGGGCTGCTTATAAACTACACCAACTATCTGCCTCCGCAGGTGGAGTCTGTCATAAAACAGTCCTGTTTGCCGGCGGTATGGATAAATTTTAAGCGTGATTTTTGTTGCGTTTATCCCGATAGTTTTCTGGCTGGCCGACAGGCGACGGAATATCTGTTGAAGATGGGCCATCGTCGTATTGCTTTTCTGGACTATCTGTTCAATCAGGCGGAATTTGTGGGGGCACATTTCAGTATAAACGAACGCTGCAAAGGTTATGAAACAGCCATGCAGGAAGCCGGCTTGTCGCCGCGTATCATTCGGCCTGAGTCCGGCAGAATTGAGCCAGGCGAAGAAATCGCTTATACGCAGAACTGGCTGAGGCAGCCAGACAGGCCTACAGCGGTAATAGCGTACTGGGTTGCCAGTGCACTGCCTGTCATGCAGGGAGTGTTGGCGGCTGGCCTAAGTGTTCCACGCGATTTATCTATCGTGACTTTTAACAGTGAAACGTTCGGCGGCAATTTATTGCGGGAGTCAGGTCTCTATATCAACTCAATGATTGAACCTGAGTTTGAAATGGGAACTCAAGCGGCATTGATGATGATAAAAAAGATAAAAAAACCTTCAGATGAAATTCCTTCCTGCAGGCTCGAATTCAAGTTGGAAGAATTCGGAACATGCTGTCCGCCAAAGGCTAAATAACATTTTTAAGCGTAAAAACATGAAGCGTATAAAAAATTCAGCAACGAAAACCAGTTTAGAAAGGAAATGGCCATGGAAAAGATGAAAATCAAATTGAAAAAGATTTCGGTAATTGCCATATTGACATGTGTTTTTGCGACATGTTGCGGTGCGTTCGGTGATACTGTGACATTGGCTCCTACTGATGATACGTATGTCAATCAGCAATGGGCTGCCAGCAGTTTTGGTACAGCCATAACAATGGGAATAGGCTACGCCACAGGTACGCCGGCTAATCGTCAAGGCTGGATTTATCTTAAGTTCGGCCTGGATTCAATCCCGGATGGTGCAACGATAACATCGGCTACCATTTATTTGTATAAGCCTTATGTTAACACTAACAATGATTTTATCGCAGGTATTTATAATGTCGACAATGATAGTTGGACGGAAAACACCATTACATGGAACAATAAGCCAGACACGGCAACTACGGCAACTGATAACCAAAGTATTACATCTGCAAACGTACAGTGGTACAGTTGGGACGTAACAACACTGGTAACTTCAAACAATATAAACGGCGATGATATTCTGTCCTTATGTTTGAAAGAAAATCCACAGCAAACTACAATCAATACATGGACAGCGTTTGCATCAAGCAATTACGCTACTCTTGAATATCATCCATATATAACGATTACGTATACCAATGTTCCAGAACCGGTAACAATATCGTTGTTGGGAATTGGGGGCATTGGCCTGCTGTTTTCCAAACGGTCATCTCATATCTGAATAATGCGTAAGTCAAAAGGTATGCAAATGCAGGTTTGCTAAGCCGGCATTTGCATACTTCGTTGCCATTTTTATAAATAGCGGCGATAGAAAATATCCGGCATATAACGCAAAACAATCAAGCAGTTGGAATAACTTACTATGCAGCGGCAGAAATTACAAAGCTGTAGGCATCCGCAGTCAAAGTCAAAACCATCAGCTTTTACGCTGATTGAATTGCTGGTAGTAATCGCCATCATTTCCCTGCTGGTATCGATGCTACTGCCAAGCCTGAAAACCGCCAAAGCGTTAGCCAATCGCGTAGTCTGCTCGGCTAACATGCGAAATATAAATTTGGCGTTCGGGCTGTATAATAACGACTGGGACGGTTGGTTTCCTCTTGTCAGAGAAAAAAGCAGTCCATTGAGTGGCGTATGGGCGGATAAGTTGTATGACGCCGCGTATCTTGAAAGTGCCGAAGCATTCAATTGCCCAAGCGTTCCATTACGAGTTTTCATTCCTGATAAGAATACTGGGGCATATAAGATGGCTTACGGTATGGAATGGTGGGTTGGGGGCGGCGATGGTATTGGTCAAGGGCATAAGATTGTTAATATCGCCAAGCCGGCAAATACTGTCCTGGCAGGAGAGAATAACAATAGCTCAGGCGTGCATGGTTATGGAGTACATAACAACCGTTGGCCTGTTCCTTTGTATTCTTGGGGATGGCCAGATGATGAACGGCATTCTGGTGTATCAAATATACTTTTTGTCGACGGCCATGTTCTTGCCTATACCCAGGATATTGCCTGCGACAATAATGAGTTAATCTGGTTTACTCTCGGCGATTGAAGTCTTCTACAATAATTTTCTGTATTTATTTGAAAATCTGATTTACTCGGGATGAAAGGATGAATCTATGAAAGTTAACTGCTTGAAAACAGTACATTTCTTAAATGTAATATTGTTGGTTCTGATATCGAATTTAGTGGTTTCATGCGCACAGATTCAGGAATCCGAAAAACCTGCGATTAAAACCAATTCGGAAAGTTCCACTAATAACTCCCCACAAAAAGATTTAGCCGGAAAAACTGCCTCACCTATTCTTGATAAAAATATAGTCATAGCTAGTTTAGGTAAGAATCTGGTTACATTGAAAATAGATACGCTAAAGGTACAAAACGAGAAGTCATTTTTTGACGCATTGAATCTGGATACGCCAGGTATGGAAAATGTCAAAAAGGCTGTATCAGCCAGTGACTGGCCAGCCGCAAATAAAGCTCTTCTGGAATATATGCGAACACGCAAAAAACCGGTATTTCCAATGGACCGTTGGAGGAAAAAAGAGATTGTTAGTTTCGCTAAAGAAGAATTCCCGCAAACAACTTCAAAAGTCATATCAAGTGCGGATAATGTGTGTCGTCATGAATTTAACCGGTGGGGCGACCCGCATGTATTTGACGGGCCGATTATATGGGATCGCACTAAAAACAATGCGACAGTCTGTTTTAGTCAATGTTTGAATCGTATGGGATTTTTGAAGGAGCTTGGTACAGCCTGGTGGCTGACCGATAATCCTAAATATTCACAATGTGCGGTTGAAATCGTAGATAGTCTCATAAAATCCAGCCCGATGCCGACAGAGGCAAGGCGTCATTGGATGGATCGCAAAATTCCTGACGGTATGAATTCCGTATCGTCTACAGGCAGTTCGTGGGGTACATTGCTGGAGATTGCAGAGCGAATGGGGAATTGGCTGGTATTTAACGAGTGCTTTATTGATTCACCGGACGTTTCGCCTGAATTTTATTATCGTTTTTTGAGCAGTTTATTGGAACATGCCAGATATACCTACATGCTGGAACTTTATGGCGGTTATCAACGAGGGAACTGGTATCTCGTGGAAAATTCAAATCTTGCCAGAGTTGCCATCATGTTTCCTGAATTCAAGGAATCTGAAAATTGGTTGAAAACGGCTATAAATGGCCTGACGAAAAAAGCTGAAACGGAAGTATTTCCGGACGGCGGATATATGGAACGGTGCATTTCATATCATAATTGGTGTCTTCAAAAATTTCTTGAAGTATCTTCGCTTGCCAATGCCAATGGCGTGAAACTGCCCGAAAGTTTCAGCGTGGCTGTTGCAAAAATGCAGCGTTATGTTCAGGCGTTGTCGTATCCCGACAATACGCGGACGCCAGCATTTGGTGACGCTTCATATGTCCTATGGTGGGCTGATAAGAAAACCGTTCCTCAAAAAACAAAAAACATTCTGGAATTATGGGACGTCGGGTTTGATTCATATAAAAAGAATATGAAAGATATGACAGCTACGCCGGATTATACGTCGACGGAATTGCCATATACCGGTTTTTATATAATGCGTACCGGCTGGAAGCCGCAGGATAAGTATCTTTTCTTTGATTGCGTTCCAAGTGGCGATTTCTGGAGTCATTGGCATAATAGTGCTTTTAACGTCGACATTTACGCGTATGGCCGTCCGCTTATCGTGGATTCCGGCATGCAATCATATGATGAACCTAGTTATGAAGATTATTTTCATAGAAGCATAGCTCACAACATCATTGAAATTGCTAATGTTGAAGTTTTGCCTGTTCCGGAGTTGAAATATTGGCTGCGTTCGCCTGAATTTTGTGTCGTAGATGCACAAGCTAATATAGCTATACATGGTATTCATAAAATGCAGGTAATTCGCCGAATACTTTTTGTGACAGGTGATTATTGGATAGTGGACGATATAGTAGAACATGGCCCGATGTCACAACGGTCCAATCTTCCTGTAAGAGCGTATTGGCACTTGAATTCAAGGTCTGTTGTTGCAGATGGCAAGCAGATTGCCCTGGCGGTTACGGATAAGGATGATGGGAGTGGTCGACACTATATAAATTCGGGCAAAGATAAGAATCTTTCTTTTTATACTAACGATAAGAATATAGGAAACCTTTTGTTTATACCCGATAAGCAGGAAGATTATAAGTCGCTTGCGATAATGTCGGATACGCCCTGCGGCGGATATGTTGCCTGTTATCGGCAGGACCTGATTCCGAGCAAAAATCCGACGAGATATTTTACGTCATTGTTATATCCGTTTGAAGGCGATAAACGTCCGGACGTATCCTTCAAGGACGGCGTGGTCAAAATCGGCAAAAATCGCGAAGGCGTCTATATGCGTAAGGGCGAGAAAACCGACGGCGATTGTGCGTTCGTCGGCAAAGAAGATGGAGCGATTAATCGCATTCTTCTTGTCGCCGGCAGCCGCATATCTGACGCGGTTCAGCTTGACGTTTCTGCCGATTTCATGATTGTAACGCGACAGGGCGAGTCGCTGGACATACAATTAATGGAAAGTCCGTCCAAAAAAGTTAATCGCATAGAGTTGGCTGGCTTGCAAGGCGTCAGCAAAGTAAAGGTGAACGGCAAATCATGCAAGGTATCCGAAACTGACGGCAAATTGGTAATTGTCGGGCCGTTCGAGAAAATCGTTCCCAACCCCGATAATCCTGATTTATTCTGGATTGTAAAATAAAAGCTCTGGTCATCGCCAACGGCTTAATTTTACTATTCCGCATGAATTAATGTTGAAATCAGCTGCGGATGAACGATAAGAAAATGGATATATGCACGTCAGGCTTTTATAGCAATTTTGGAGTGGTTCTCAAAATGAAATTTTTTTTGAGAACCACTCTTAGAGCATGTTAAACTTGAGATACGACACTTTATGCGTTGGCGAAACGAGCTATGCAAGGAAGGCGAAGCAGGAATACTGCCCGTATTCCGATGCAGCCTGACGTAGCAGAGCGATGTTGCAGCCAACAAAAAGGACGCATATCAAGTTTAAAATGCTCTAGCCCAAGCCGCAATATCAATTTCCCAATGATTGAATTGGTGCGGGTATTCGTCCGCCGAAATTCACGAACGCATCGCTTGCGCCCATGTTACGTATTTCTATAACGGTGGCAGAACCGAACAGGCCGCCGAATTCCACGAAATCGCCGGCTTTCGCGCCTGGTACGGGTATAACGCGGACGGCGGTTGTTTTGTTGTTGATTACGCCGATAGCCATCTCGTCGGCAATTATTGCGGCGATGGTCTGCGGCGAAGTATCGCCTGGTATGGCAATCATATCCAGGCCGACGGAACAGACGCTCGTCATGGCTTCCAGTTTTTCGAGCACAAGTTGGCCGTCGGCGACCGCCTGTGCCAGCGTGGAATCTTCACTGACCGGTATGAACGCGCCGCTCATGCCGCCGACGCTGCTTGACGCGAACGCACCGCCCTTTTTCACCGCGTCATTGAGCATCGCAACAGCTGCCGTCGAACCAGGCGCGCCGACATTCGCAATTCCCAGCGCCTTGATTATCTCGCCAACCGAGTCGCCTATCGTCGGCGTCGGCGCCAACGACAGGTCGACTATTCCGAACGGCAGGCCGAGTTCGTCGGCTACTTCTCTGCCGATGAGTTCTCCGCTGCGGGTCACGCGAAAACTCGTAATCTTGATTTCTTCGGCAAGGTCACCGAGCGTGAGTTTTTCGCCGCTTTCTATTCTACGCTTGAGTGCGGAGCATATCACGCCAGGGCCGCTTACGCCGATATTGATTGTCGCTTCCGGTTCGCCCGTCCCCATCGAAGCGCCAGCCATGAATGGGTTGTCTTCCGGCACATTTGCAAAGACTACCAGTTTAGCTGCACCGAATCCACGGCTATCCGCGGTGGCTTGGGCGATTTGCGGTATCAGTCGGCCCATTTTAGCCACGGCATCCATGTTGATGCCGGCTTTCCGGCTGGCGACGTTGATAGCCGAACACACGCGTTTCGTATGGCTGAGCACTTCCGGCAGCGATTCCATCAGCAGGTCGCTCGAATTGGTTATTCCCTTCTGTACGTGCGCGGAGAAACCGCCAACCAGATCCACGCCGCAGCGTTCCGCAGCCCTGTCGAGCGTGACGGCTAATTCCAGCGCCGTCGCCCGGCCATGGCCGGCCAATAGCCGCGACGCCGGCGAAATGGCGATTCGCTTGTTCGTCACAGGTATGCCGTACTTCCTGCCGATATTATCGCAAGTTTCCACCAGATTGCCGGCCAACGACATCACCTTGTCATAGACTTTGCGGCAGAGCGTGTCGCAACTGGTGGCAGAACAGTCGTCCACGTTGATTGCCAGCGTCACCGTTCGAACGTCCAGATGCTCGCTGTGAAGCATCCGGATGGTACTTAAAATTTCTTCAGTCCTAAGCATTACAATAAAATCCTTAAAATTGAATTTCTATCCGTTAGTGAGATTTTAACAATCAATTTATTTCCCAAACCATTCTAAAATCCATTAGAGTCTTTTCACATGGCAAACCAGTGGAATTCTCTAAGGAAGCATTAAAAAATGGTTCACTTTTAACTTTTCTGGCTTTTGAATCTCAGCTGATTCGTCGCCACGAAAATATTTTCATGTTGGAGCTTTACCGTATAGCCCGATTCGCGGCCCATCTCCTCCAGGTCAGCCTGCAAGTGGTTTATATCCCACCTGCGCGGCACCTGTACCTGGCCGATAAGTACGAATTCACTGCCGTTGTGATCGCCGTAAAGATCTATTATGTTCACATCTTTGCCGGCGAGATAATGACTGAATTTATGCACTATGCCTTCGCAATCTTCACCGAACGCAGTTATCACGAAAGTATCCGCCGCTTCAGTGACAGATTTTTCCGCCTGGTAAGGCCGCGCCATAACCTGGAACGACTCGTTGTGAGCTTCTATTGCCGCCGACAACTCCTCTGCCGAAATCGCCGCCGGAAAACTCACTATAATTATCAGCGAAAAATATCCCTGCAAAACAGTCTGGCTGACGGCGTCTATGTTCCCGTTGCGAGAGGATATCTCGTCGCTGACCGCGGCGACAATGCCGGGATGGTCGTTGCTCATCACGTCAAGCACGTATGCGTATTTGTAACCCGTTTTCATTTTCACCTCGTAAAATCCATTTATGTATCTGCAACAAGTCTATTGCGCCGCAAACGCAATGTCAAAGCCGCAATATTTTCTTGATTGTCATCCTGCTTGAGTATAATATATAAATCTGAAATTTAATATAGTGAAATTCAGTATATCAAACTTTTTGTTCGAGTCAATAAACATTATGGGTGAAGAAAAAAATTTTCAGCTCGGTGTAAAAGTTCGTCGGTTAAGGCTTGCCGGCCACTTAACGCTCGATTCGCTTTCGCGGTTAGCCGGCGTGTCGAAAGCCATGCTCAGCCAGATTGAACAGGACAAGGTCAACCCCACAGTAGCCGTCATCATGAAAATCGCAGCCGCCCTCCAGGTAAACATATCCGACCTGCTTGATCAGCCGGCAAAAAAGGGTATTTTGCGAATAATCCGTCACGACGACCCTGCATATACATATCGCAGCGACCAATGCTGCAATATCCGCACGCTAAGCCCGCTGAGCCTTGAAAAGTCCATCGAATTTTACAGCGTCTCACTTGAGCCGGACGGAGTCATAAAATCCGAGCCGCATTTCCCCGGCACGGAAGAAATATTGCACGTCACGCGCGGCAAGGTCACAGTCACCAGCGGCCAGGAGACCATCGAGCTTGTTCACGGCGACTCGGCACATTACCGTGCCGACGTGGAACACTGCATCACAAACAATTCCCGCAGCCGCAGCGAATTCTTCCTGGTCGTGAAATATCACGAAATCGGGGCATAAAATAATAAAAAATTTTCAAATAACAAGAAACACAAGCTACAAGTAAATTCTAGAGCATGTTAAATTTGAAATTGCGCCTTGTTGCGTCGTTGAGGACGAGGC
>CAZIAZ010000063.1:0-9502 GCA_964536835.1 uncultured Planctomycetaceae bacterium
CGGCGTAAGTTAAGATTGTGTTAACATCCACGCTTATTTTCAAGAACCACTATAACGGCCTTTTACTGTTATTTTACAAACCGTTCTAATCCGGATGAACTCGATAAAATACCGAATAAAGTACCGGCACGAAAACCAGCGTCAGCAATGTGCCGAATGTCAGGCCGCCCATGATTGTAACAGCCATTGCATCGAACATAGGGTCGCTTATAAGCGGTACCATGCCGAGTACCGTTGTCATCGATGCCATCATTACCGGCCGAATACGGCTGACGCCGGCCATGAGTAGGGCGTTGTAGGTGCTTGAGCCTTTCGATTCATCTATTCGTATCTGGTCTATCAGAATTATGGCATTTTTGATTAACATGCCGGAAAGCGACAGAAAACCCAATATCGCCATAAAGCCGAAAGATTTATGCAACACCAGCAGACTGCCTGTGACGCCGATAATGGCCAGCGGCAGGCACATGAAAATGATTATCGGCGGCCGTAGAGAATTAAACAGCATCAGAACCAGCAGAAACATTGCCAGCAGACATAACGGAAACGTCTTTGCTATTGGCGCCTGAGCCTTCGAAGAACTGTCCTGATCGCCGCCCCATTCCAGTTCATAGCCCAGCGGCAGGGGTATCTGTTCGATTTTCTTTCGCAGACGCTCATAAACTGTATTGGCGGTTTCTACCGTTGCATTACATTGTGCCTCTATGGCTAATTGGCGATTCCACCGCCATAAAATATCGTCATCCCACGTCATGCCGATGCCGTCGATAAGCTGGCCTAACGGGACGAACTGCCTGACGGCTGAACACCAGATGAGCTGATTCTGCAACTGGTCAATGCCTTTTCTGTCAGATTCAACCGGCCGCGCCATGATGCCGAGCAAATCATTGTCTTCCCTGTACGCTCCTATAAGCGTGCCGCCGTATGTGTTTTGCAGGGCGGAACGCAAATCGGAGACAGTCGCGCCAATCTGTCTGGCGCGCGACGCGAGAAACCGCGGATGCATTACCATGGTTTTCTGTCGCCAGTTGTCACGCACGTCGCGCGTGCTTATGCGGCTGTCAGGCGTTCGGTCGGCACGCATGATGTCTTTGGCCTTTTCCGCCAGCGACCGGAGGACGCCTGTATCAGGGCCGCGAAATCGGGCGACTATCTTGAACTTGTTGCCGGGCCCGTTATGAAATTTGTGGGCATAAATGTTTGCATCGAACGGCTCTTTGGCGATTTTGTCGTTTATGGCTTTCAGGCATGCGTCGATTTTCTGATAATCGTCCACGTTGACGAGCAGTTGCGCATAACTGCTGTTGGGCATTTCCATGTCATAGGGCAATATGAATCGTAGCGCACCTTTGCCGATAAAGCAGCCGACGTCGGTTACGCCGGGCTGTTTCCGGATAAATTCGTCAAGTTCTTTGGTGATGGCGGCTGTCGTGTTGATATGCGTACCTTGCGGACACCAGATATCCACAAAAAACTGCGGCCGCGTTGAGTCGGGGAAAAAACTTTTCTGAACGAAACGGAATCCGTATATTGACGATAGCAGCAGCAGGGCCATCACTATACATACTTTTATGCGATGATGCAGGCACCAGACCAGAAAGCGTCTGTAAGTCTGATAAAAACGGCCGGCGTAGGGGTCGTGAATTTCTTTTGCCGGCGGTTTAAGGAACATCGTCGAGAGCAGTGGCGTGGATGTGACCGCAAGTATCCAACTCATGCCCAGTGATATGGCGATGACGTAAAAGAGGCTGCGGCAGTATTCGCCGACGTTGCTCTGGTTCAGGCTGATGGCTGCGAATGCGAGTATCGCAACAAACGTTGCCAACATGAGCGGATACGCCGTTTCATGCACGGTTTCTTCTGCGGCGAACAGACGTTTTTCGCCTTTCTGAACCCGCACCAGTATGCCTTCCGCCACGACTATGGCGTTATCGACAAGCATGCCCAGGGCGATAATCAGTGCACCGAGGGATATCTGTTGCAAATCGATGTTGAACAGCCACATCAGTATGAACGTACTCAGAATCGTCAGCAGCAGTATTATGCCGATAAGTAGGCCGGTGTGTATGCCCATGAAGACCAGCAGCAGGGCGATGACGATAACGACGGCTTCCACGAGATTGATTACGAAGCCGTTGACGGCTTCATCGACGGTGTCGGACTGATAGGATACTATGTGCAGTTGCATGCCGATTGGAGTCAGGCCCTTGATTTGTGCGATTTTTTTCTTGACGGCTTTGCCCATTGTGATGACGTTGCCGCCGTCGACTGTCGAAATGCCGATGCCGATAGCCGGCTGGCCGTTGTAGTACATTATCGACTGCCGCGGGTCTTCATATTCACGCTTGATTTCGATTACGTCTTTGAGTTTGACTATTGAATCCGAATTCGTCTTGCCGCGAAGTATCAGGTCGCCGATAGTTTCTATGTCGTTGAATTTGCCGGTCGGCTCGATACGTATGTAACGCGGGCCTATCGTAACCTGGCCGGACGGGGCGACGATATCCTGCGACTTCAGCAGGGATGCTATCTCTTCGGGAGAAACGCCAAGTTGGGACATGACCGAACGCTTGAATTCAATATATATGATTTCCCGCGGCACGCCCCACATATCGACTTTTGCTACGCCGGCGTCGACGAGCTGCAATATGTCGCGGCGCAGGTCGTCGGCGAATTCCTTGAGGTCGTGCAGGTCGTAGCCTTCGCCGGTAAGTGCGAAAAATACGCCGTAAACGTCGCCGAAATCGTCATTGACCACGCTGGGGCCGGCGCCGCTTGGAAGCGAACTCTGGGCGTCGTTCACTTTTCGACGCAGTTCATCCCATACCTGGGGCAGTCGTAGATGGTTGTATTCGTCCTTGATGTCAACGTAAATTATGGAAAGATTCCGCTGGGACAGCGAGCGGATTTTATCTATTTGTCCCATCTGCTGAATGGCTTTTTCGAGAGGGTCGGTAACCTGCTGCTGTACTTCGTCTGCGCTTGCGCCTGGATATGTGGTGGAAACGAGGGCTGTCTTTATGGTGAACGTAGGGTTTTCAAGCCGCCCAAGATGCAAGTACGCAATTATGCCGCCGACGCATATTAAAATCGTCCATACCATCGTGACGGTCTTGTTTTTGATTGCAAGTGTAGCCAGATTCATAACGGGTCGTCTTCCAAAATCAAAATCGTTTTAACTGAATTCCACGGATTTTATTTAATCCGTGAAATTACAAAGGATATATAAAAAAATGTACGGAAATATTATTGCGGTATATCCGAAGATTGTGGGTTATCGCTGCGTGCGAAAGGCGTAACTGCCGGCGTATAACTTGAAAACGTTATATTTTTAGTACCAGCCGGCAGAATGCTGGAATTGTGATGCAGCCGCCGCATTCGTGCCCGGACGTCCTCGTCATATCGGTATGCGGAGGCGGAAACTTTTTGGCCATTGTAGATAAAACTCGCGCCGGCGATGATTATCCGGTCGCCGGCTTTGAGTTTGCCGGTTATCTGTATTTCGTCGCCGATAATCTGGCCGGGGGTTACGGGGACAGCTTCGGCGGTACTGGTCTTCGGATTTATTCGCCAGACAATCGGCTGGCCGTCAGCGCGGCCGACAATCGCGCTCGCCGGCACAAGAAAACCCGACGGCATGCCGTTATAACGCGATTCGACGTCAACTTCCACCGTCATGCCTGGATATATCGGCACATCTTTGGGCGTTACCATAACCAGGGTGACGCGATATGTTTTGGTGGCTTGGTCGGCGACGGTGTCGATTTCCTTGAACGTAAGCGGGAAGCTCAGCTTGGAGAGTTCCGCGCCAGCCTGCGTGAAGCGGACAGCCATTTTACGTTTTGTGGACGTTGTTTCTATCTCGTTCTGCGGGATATGGATGACAACTTCGGTACGCGAGTTGTCCTGCAATACGATAATCGGCTGGCCAGCCTTGACCTGGTCGTTTTCTTCGACGTATTTCTTGCCTACAACGCCGTCAAACGGCGCCGTCAGCCTGGTATCTTCAAGTGCCGCCTGCGCCATTTTCAGTTGCACTTTCACAGACTGGATATTGGCAAGCATGGCCTCTATATCTTCCTTTCGCGAACCGACTTCGGCTATGTGAAGGTTTTTTCGGGCGATTACCGTTTCAGCTTTGGTGGTCTCGTATGCACATTTGGCCTGGTCGTATTCCGATTGGGTTGCGACGTTATTTTCAAGGCCATAGGCGATACGGTCGAGTTCGGATTTCGCAAGATTTTCGCGAGCTTCTGCGAGGCTGAGTCTTGAACGGCAGACGGTTATTTCTTCCTCACGTGCGCCTATTTTCATTATTTTGAGTTGAGTATTGAGCTTATCGAGTTCCGACTGCAGCTTTTCAACGTTGAACTTGTAATCGCGCGGGTCGATTTCCGCCAGCAGTTCACCTTTGCGGACGGATTGGCCGGGCTGAACGAGCAGCCGGACAAGTGGGCCAGATACGCGGAAGGAGAGTTCTGAATTCAGGTTTGCGTCTATTTCGCCGGCGTACGTCCGTTTGATTACGCCGTTCTGATTTTCCAGGACGATAGTTTTAACCGGCCGGGCAGCCGGCTCTTCTAGAGATTTCGTCTTATCCCTGCCGTTTGAAAACAGCATTACGCCGCCAAATAATATGACAATGCCGGCTATCGAAATCGGTATTGCATATCTTTTAATAAATTTTATAACTCTATTTTGTATCAAAACTTCAAACATCTTATATATCCCTTTACGCCACAAAATCAATGGCGTGACCGTGGCAGAAAAATATCGACAAATCTTTCCAGTTCTTCATTGCAGGGGAAGGCGTTTGTATCCTCTGCGGAGCTTTTGGGGATGCAGCGGGCCAGCCCCATAGCTGCGCCGTCGTAAAGTTCAGCCATAATTTTGGGCGGAAACGGCAAATCCGCACCGGTGGTTTGAGCCAGCTCAAATATACGTTTTACCAATTCCATGACAAAGCCTTTGAAGGAATCGCTGGCGTAATCGTCAACGAGGCTGTTTTTGCCGAATTGCAACAGAAACGCCTCTATTACGCGGCGGTACTGCCGGAATGTCGCCACCTCCGCCAGAGCCATGGTGATGAGTATTTTACGCGGCGATTCTTTCGCATCAAGCATCATAAGTATCTGGTCAAAAATGGGCTTGAAGAATAATTCGCAAACGCTTTTCAGCAGCTCTTCCTTGTTGGAAAAATAGTTATACAGCGTGCCTTTCGCTATTCCTGCCTGGCGGGCAATGCGGGACATGGTCAAGCCATTCTGGCCATATACGTTCAATACCTCAATACATGCCTCAAGTATCAGGGGCCTGATTTTTTCCTGGTCAACAGATTGTCCATCTATATTTATGGTTCGCATAATTCGTTTTTCACCTGAAATGCGGAGGGCTATCAATTATTATGACCCCTCAGTCATTATTATAGTGACCGCAGGGTCATAAAATCAAATAAAATTTTTGAATAATTATCATAAAAGTGCAAGCTCCGGATTTTGGATTATAACTGATGATTTTATAAAGAGATACCACAGGGGACAAAGTATGGATTTTTGACGATTGCGGCTGGGCTGTGCACAAACTTTATCTGGCGGGGAAATCACGATGTTTTCTGCCGGAGTTTTTGGCGGGAATTTTTGTTATGTCCGAAGGTTTTTTCCGGCTGTTGTGATATTTGCGTGCAGCATGGCTGTCGGCGGTCGAAGATTTTGGCGGCAAAGGTTTGTACATGATGAAAAGGTAGTTGAAACCGCGGAGATAGAAATTATTTTCATCGGCGGCTTTGCGGTAGTTGCCCATTTCGAGGGTTTTGTTGTGACGCACGACGGCGATGACGTCGACTGGCGTAAAAAATTTCCGCATCATGCCGAAAAGTTCAAAGCCTATCGGATAAAACCGTTTCCCCTTGACGAGCGAATCGCAGACGTACATCGCCATGTAACGGCCTGGCCGCAAAATTCGATTTATTTCGCCGATGACTTTTTCCATCGCTTTGTAATAAGCACCGCTGGCGGCGTCGAGTTTGCCGATGCACCGTGGGTCGTCGGAATAATGTATGTGGGTCGAGTAGGGCGGGTCGATGAACACGAAATCGGCGGCGGAGTTTTCCAGCGGCAGTTTACGTGCATCGGCATTGAAAATGTCGTTTCGCGTAGGATTGACGTCATAGCCCAGACAGCGGCGGCCGATGTCGCGGGAAACGTCAATGGTCGTACCGCTGCCGCAGCAGGGGTCGACGACAAGCTGGCCCTGCGTGGTGTAACGCTGAAGCAGATTCCAGATAATGTAGCTGGGAGTTGCGCCTATGTAATTCGAATCGCCCTGGAGCGAATCGCCATAGTGTTGCGAGGGGTAATCCCACAACGTGGTGACCTGCATGGCCAGCGGCGGTTTTTTGAATCGCGGCGCCGGCGAAATTGGCGGCTTCCTGAATTTATATTGCCTGTTATCCGGTTTCATGCGACTAATCGTACCGTGGCGAATCGAATTTGCCAACAAATTGTTTTATTCAGCAGTCGCACCTCTCAGATGGAACTGTGGAATGTGCGGCTGATGACTTCCTGCTGCTGAAGTTTGGACAGCTTGTGAAAATTCACTGCATAACCGGATATGCGTATTGTAAGTTGCGGATATTTTTCCGGGTGATTCATTGCCTCAATCAATTTTTCACGGTCGAGGACGTTGACGTTCAGGTGATGGCCAGCCTGGCAGAAATATCCGTCTAAAATATCGACCAGGTTTGAAATCCTGGCGGGCTTATCCTTGCCTGCTGCTGATGGCGTTATGGTGAACGTGTTGCTTATGCCGTCGCGGCAAGCGTCGTATGAAATGCCGGCGACGGAATTCAGTGACGCCAGTGCGCCGCACCTGTCGCGCTCGTGCATTGGATTAGCTCCTGGAGCGAACGGTTGGCCGTATTTCCTTCCGTCCGGCGTAGAGCCGGTCTTTTTGCCGTAAACGACATTGGACGTAATGGTCAGTATTGACAACGTGTGTATTGCGTTGCGATAGGTTTTGTGACGTCTCAGTGCGGCGATGAATTCCTCGACAAGGCTGGCCGCAAGTTTGTCGACGCGCGGGTCGTCATTGCCGTAAAGCGGGAATTCGCCTGTCGTTTCAAATTCGGTAATCAGGCCGTCAGCGTTGCGAATCGGCTTGACGGAGGCGTATTTTATCGCACTGAGCGAGTCTGCCACCACACTTAGGCCGGCTATGCCGAAAGCCATAAACCGCTCGACTTCCGTATCGTGCAACGCCATCTCAAGTTTTTCATAGGCATATTTGTCGTGCATGTAGTGTATGATGTTCATCGTGTTTACGTACAGCCTGCACAGCCAGTCACGATAAAATGCGAATCTGCGGCAGACTTCGTCATAATCCAGCACATCGCCGTCATAGACGTCCATTTCCGGGCCGATGATATCGCCCGTCAGTTCGTCGCGGCCGCCGTTGAGGGCCATCAGCAGAACTTTGGGCATATTGCATCGTGCGCCGAAAAACTGCATCTGTCGGCCGATTTTCATCGCCGAGACGCAACACGCTATGCCGTAATCGTCGCCGTAACGCTCGCGCATTATGTCGTCGTTTTCGTATTGTATGGAGTCGGTATCTATGCTCAGCTCCGCGCAATAACGTTTAAAAGGTTCGGGCAATCCGGACGACCACAATATCGTCAGATTCGGTTCAGGCGCAGGGCGGAGGTTTCTGAGAGTATGCAGGAAACGGTAGCTCGTACGGGTCACCATTGTGCGGCCGTCCAGGCCCATGCCGCCGACTGATTCGGTTATCCACAGGGGATCGCCGGCGAAGAGTTCATTGTATTCCGGCGTACGGAGCTGGCGTGCCATGCGGAGTTTTATCACGAAATCGTCGATAATTTCCTGTGCCGACTGCTCCGTAAGTACGCCGCGTTCGATATCTCGCTGAAAATATATATCCAGAAACGTTCCTACGCGGCCCAGCGACATAGCCGCGCCGTTCTGTTCCTTTATCGCGCCGAGATATGCGAAATACGTCCACTGTACCGCCTGTTTTGCGTCGGCAGCCGGGCCGGAGATGTCTACGCCGTACATCTCAGCCATGCGTTTGAGTTTTTCGAGAAAATCTATCTGCTTCCAGAGTTCTTCGCTCAGGCGGATATTATCTTCGCTCATGTCCTGAAGGCCGATGTTTTTTTTATCCAGCCGTTTCTGTTCGATGAGAAAATCGAGGCCGTAGAGTGCGACGCGGCGGTAATCGCCGATGATTCGGCCGCGGCCATATGCGTCCGGCAGGCCGGTTATTATGCCGCTCTTGCGTGCAGCCCGAATCTCATCCGTGTAAACGTGAAACACGCCGTCGTTATGCGTCGTCCGAAATTCAAAGCTCTTCTGTACGTCTTCGCCGACGTGATAACCGTACGCCTCGCAGGCCTGCTTGGCCATACGCATGCCGCCGAACGGATTTAATCCGCGTTTAAGAGGTGCGTCGGTCTGGAGGCCTACGATTATTTCGTTGTCTTTGTCGAGATAACCGGCGTTATAAGTCAGAAGAGATGAAACCGTGGAGGCATCGACATCGAGTACGCCGCCGCGGGCTGCTTCCTGTTTGAGCAGGTCTTCGTACTTCGCCATGATTTTTTGAGTGCGCGGCGTGGGGCTGGCGAGGAATTCAGGGCCGCCATCGTATGGCGTATAATTCAACTGGATGAAACCACGCACGTCTACGGCGTTCTGCCATTGGCCGGCATTGAAACCCGCCCAAGCCTTTTCAAAACGTTCGCCTAGCTGTCTGGTCATTTTTCTATCTCCTGACTTTTTTTAAAGGGAAAAATGTTCCAGACTTGAGAGGCTGCCGGCGGAGATGCTTTTTCTAAAAAAACTTTTAGCGATATGGCACAAACAACAATAAAAACAAAAACCGCCAGGAAGCTTTTCTCAAGCGCCCAGGCGGTCGGCTTTTAACTGTTCCACTATAAATCTCCGCGATTCCCGATGGTTAGTTCCATCAATATCCGCCAGTTTCACGGAGGGCTTTTTTATCTAACATGTAATATTGTAGACGCGATTTGCAAATATGTCAAGTTAAGTAAAGAATTTTAACATTGTTACGTAACTGCCTGTAAATGAAGATAATAAATAAATGCAGGCGAAAGATTCGATGAAAAAATGTTTTGTCGGGCTTGACAGTTTCCGGTTTGCGTGATACTCTGCGGCCATGAATTTACGGAATAACATCGTGAAGAAAAACACTGCAGTTGACATGAATGTCACTGCTGTTTCCGGCGCGATTATAAGAATTATCCAGTGCCTCGCAGTAATTCTTGTAATTATTTGCGTATGTACCGTTCCGTAAGAGATGATTCAATTTCGATAAAATTTTTAAAAAGAAAAAGAAAAAGAAAAAGCTCTTCGGAACAGTTCCGAGGAGCTTTTTTTTAGATTTTTACATTAGAACCTATCCCAAAAACATGGGCGTCGCCGAAATCGAGCAATTTTACGGGCTGGCAAGGAAGAAAAATGGC
>CAZIAZ010000064.1:0-9389 GCA_964536835.1 uncultured Planctomycetaceae bacterium
CAGGCTGCAAAAGAGCCGATTGCAGGCAGCCAAGGTTTTTGGGATAGGTTCTACTCTGTTTTCGCTGTCATCTTCTTGAGAACGTCGGCATCACGCAAAAACACCTGCGGCGAATCATCTTGCACAAATTCAATCAGACCATAAAAATCGCCAGCAGATGCGCCGAGAGCCAAATATTCTTCCCACCGGTCACGATGTTGCTCCAGCGGCAGACGTTTCGTTTCTTCCCACGAAAATACGTGCATGCCGGCAATATACGGAAGAATCTCCTTTATTTCATTCAGGCAGACGTCCTGTGGCCGACCAACCGGCGGCTGCCAGTATGTTTTAAAATTGCTCCTCCCGACGTCTGCAAGGAAGGATTTTGCCGATTCAAGCGTATCCGTCAATGTGCCGCCGTGCCATTCACTAACCAGGGTTATTCCTTTTTCGCCGGCTAAATCGGCAATACGTTTTGCATCATCAATAGTTCGCTTGCGTTCATCACGCGAAACAACGTCGCTGCCCCGTCCGGCCCACACGCGAATCTTGTCCGCACCCAGTGCCAGAGCACTTGCAAGGACATCATCGAATTTGGGCGAGACGTCGTCGCCTACATGGTAATATGAACCGTAAGCTGCAACCTCAAGGCCGGCGGCTATGGTAATATCACGAACCCGCTCAGCCGTGGCAATATCGCCATGCGGCACGTGAACATCGCCCCCCCACTCAATACCATCAAGGCCAGCCTCGCAAACCAGGGAAACAATTTCATCCGCTGCAAGTTTTCGAAAAGTAATCGAAACAAGTCCTGTCTTTATCATCAAACCATCTCCCTTAAATAGAACCTATCCCACAAACATGGGGGCGTCGCCGAAATCGCCAGACGGTAAAATAATCAGTTCTTAATAAATAGCCTTTTTGTTATATTTTGCCCAAGCCGTCTCGAATGCATCTTTGGTAAGAGTTATTTTCCGTACCTGTACCATTTCAACGTTCATATTTCCGGATGCAGGGCAATAGCTTGCCTGGACGACTTTATCTCGTAACTGGATATTTTCCGGCACAGCCCGAAGCGGTTCGCCGGCATCATCCCTCAGCAATTCATCCATTACATCCCCAGCCGGGTCCATAACCAGATGCGACCCGCGAGAACCGGCACCGGCAGCCAATAGCGAACGTATGGATTCCACTATTGCCATCGCCGCAATAACAAGATGACGCAACCGCACAGCGATAACGATATCAGCGGGCTTTTTCAGTGCAAACCCAAGCCGGTCAATTTCGTCTATCATTTTGGCGATTTTACTTTTCGCGTCGTCAGCCAGCAATTTACTTCTTATATGGCCGGCGTTGGCGGTCATAATCTCTTTGAGACGTTCAAGTGCATCGACTGGATTAATCCCGCCAGCCTGATTTTTAAATACGTCCAATACTTTTTTCACAGCCGCAGCGTCGGTCTGTTTAGTATTTTTGACGCACGTCGCATTGGTAATAAACTCCGCCGCTCTAATGCCGCCAGCCTGTCCTGCGTTGAGCGCACTGCCGCCCGGCCGCTTGACTCCGTGCGTGCCGGCCAATTCTCCTATGACAAACACGTTATCCATGCCATCCGCATGCCACCACGTATCGACCGCTATGCCGCCGTTGCAATGCTGATGGCAGACCGATATCTCCAGCGGTTCTTTGCGGATATCTATATTATGTTCATCGTAAATTTCAATCGCCGGTATATTCATGTGCGCCAGCCGCTCGATGGGAGTCTGTTGGGTCGCGCCGGCTAACGTGAGATAATCGCGGGCTTCGGGCAGAAGTTTTTCGACGGCGAAAACGTCATCTATCGGCTTGGGGTTATTGCGAAAATCCATAAACACCCGCCGGCCATTCTGGTTTTCGCGAAAAACCAGCATATCTATCAGGGACGATTTTTTGTCATCTATGCGTTGCGGGTCGAACGGCCACTGGTAACCTTTCAAAAAGATATTGGTCGCCATGAGAGACGTGGAATCAAATGCGTCGTTGAGAAAATCTTTTTCATCGCTGCCGTCGGCTGCTGTGGAAAAAATCCTCGGCACAGCCTGCATATACGTGCCGGAGACGTTCCAGCGGAATTTCGTGCTGGCAAGGCCGAACTGCGATTCGGTGAGATTGTCTCCCTTCATGCCAGCCATGAGGCAAAGGCCGTGAATGCTGGGCTGCGACGCGGGATAGACGCTGGTTTTGTAAAGCTCGCCAGGGCCGCCGGTGGCAAGTACGTAATTGTCAGCCTGCCAGAGAGAAAAGGCCTGCTTCATGTCGCCGGCAGCGGCAAGTTTTTTATCGATTGTCAAAATTCCGGCCAAACTTCCGCCATCGCTGAAAAGATGCACGACTTCCTGGTTGTCTATCATCTCCACGCCGAGGCGTTGCGTTTCGCGTTGAAGGCAGTCGCACATGAACTTGCTGGTCTTGGGGCCTGCCGACGTCGCCCGTTCAAACGGGTCGTGGTCGGTTTTATATCCCACGAACGAGCCCAAACTGTCGTGCGGAAAAGGCACGCCGCTGCGCACCAGATGAAAGAACTCCCGCAAAGACGTTATTGATTCTATAAGCGCCAGGTCTTCGTGGCAGCAGCCGGCTGCAGTGAGACTTTTAGCCATGGACATTGCGCTGTCAGCCGTTTCGGCTGACGTGCCCAGCTTGTAATAAGTCTGCTTGTCCGAGCCGCTCATCCGGCTTGTGCCGAGCGGTATGCCGCCGGTAATGATTTTTACGCCGGCGGCGAAATCGGCTTTGCCGTTGGTTCTGTTGAATTCCGCAAGATGCACGGCGCAATTCATCGCCGCGGCGCCGGCTCCGACGATGAGTGTTTCACAGCGTCGCACGACGACATCAAAACCGTCTATCTTTAATTTTTCCATATTACAGCCTCCGCAGGTGGAATCCGCCGTCTACGTTTATTACCTGGCCGGTCGAGAAATCCAGATTGCCGGCCGCTATTGCGCCAATTGCCTTGGCGATGTCCTGAGGTTTGCCCCAACGCTTTATCGGCGTTATGCCTTCGGCGATGAGCTTGTCATATTTTTCCTTTACGCCGGACGTCATCTTCGTCTCGATAATGCCGGGCCGTATCTCAAAAACGCCTATGCCGAATTCCGCGAGCCGGTCGGCAAAGAGTTTCGTGACCATGGAAATGCCAGCTTTGCTTATGCAATATTCGCCACGCGACGTGGACGACGTATAGGCTGACATCGAGCTTATGTTCACTATGCGAAATTCGCCGTCAGGTTTCGCATTTTTCTGCTCTATCATCCAATTCGCAAAAAGTTGCGACATGAAAAACGTGCCTTCAAGATTGATTCGCAACAGCCGCTCGACACTTTCCTGCGTCGTTTCGAGGATATCCATTCGCGTTATCGGCGCAACGCCGGCATTGTTGACCAGCAGATTGCAGCAGCCGAATTTTTCGCGTGTGAAATCGCGCAGTTCCTGCCGCGAACGGCTGTCTGAAATATCGCATTTGCAAAAAAAGCCTTTGCTGCCGGCTTTTTGAATTTCGGCTATCGCTTCGGCAGCGTCTTCAGGGCTGCAAACATCCGCGACGACGATATCATAACCCTGGCCGGCAAGTTGGACGGCTATCGCCATGCCTATGCCTCTGCCTGAACCCGTAACTACAGCCACTTTTTTGTCACTCATTTTTTTATCTCCATTCTGTTTAGCCTTTTGCCGGCCCTGCCGGAAAATAGGCCCGTAAATTTCCGAATCTCTTATCGGGCAGCCTGCCATGCCGCCGTCGCGCATTATCTGCGTACAACTGCTGCACGCGATGCAAACTTTATTCGGGTCGAGTTCGCCTTTGGCAATTATGTCCGCGGCAAAATCGGGATATGCAAACGCCAGCCGGCCGACGCCGACTATTTTGGCCAATTTCCGTTCGATAACTCCGGCTGCCACCTGCGGCATGAACTGCCGCAGCCAGGAATACCCCGTCCCGATTATCGTCATGTCAGGATGTTTTTGCTGAATTTCGCCGGCCAGGTTTATCAGCCGTGCCACTCCTGCAAGCGGATGCTCCGGCCGCGGCTGGCCGCCGGCGGTGGGCTTTTCAAACGGCCGATTATAAAACGGATTATAATAAGGATTCGCCAGCGTGACGTTTATCATGTTTATGCCGGCGTCTTCGTGTAATTGCGTCACAAGCCTGTCCGGCTCGGCAAGGTCAGCCTTCAGGTAATCATCTTTGCAAACTCCCCAGCCGTGAGGATATTCGATGGCATCAAAAAGTCCCAGCCGTGTCGTAATTGATTTTTCCTTGCCGAACCGTTTGCGGATTTTAGCCGTCACTTCACGCAACATGCGAGTGCGATTTTCAAAACTGCCGCCGTATCGGCCTTCCCGCAGATGGCCGCTCAGGAGTTCATGCAGCAGATAGCCGTGACAGCATTTTACGTCCACAGCGTCAAACCCCACAGAATACGCCAGCTCGGCAGCCTCCAGAAAATGAGCCTGCAATTCGTCCAGGTAATCATCGCTGACGACAGGATAATCGTGCGGCAGTTTAATTGCCGCGTCGCGATTGGGGTCGTGATGAGCTATAATCGGCTCCGGTTTTCCAGACGGTTTTGAATAACGGCCTGAATGCGTCAGTTGCGCAACTATCATAAGCCGGTGTTCACCGCCAAACCGTTCTGCCGCCGTTTTGCGCATCATATCGACAAGTTCGCAAAATGAATCCGCGTTGTTGCGGTTTATGTGGAGCTGGCGAGGGTTGGCTCTGCCTTCCGGCACAACCGCGATAGCCTCTCCCCATATCAGACCGGCGCCTCCGCCGGCAAACCGGTGATATCGTCGTAACGTCAACTCGCCGGGACGGCCGTCAAATTCACCGTCGCAACCTTCCATCGGATGAATCGCCAGACGATTCGGCAATTTGAATCCGTCAACCGTAATGCCCTCGGCAAGCAGCTCAATGTGTCGACTTACCGGCAGGACGACATCAATATCGGCTGCCAGTTTTGTCAGCTCGTCAAGGCTTGCCGGAAACTTACCATATTGTTCATGTTTGTCGCTCATAATATTAATTTTATGACTATCTGTTGATTTTTTCTTATTATAATGGGATATAATTGATTTGCATTTCCGGCAATTTATCATATTTTATGACTTATGGCCCATGCAGATGAAAATCCGCTCCTTCCCTGTTACGGCGTACTTGCCGCCAGCCATTCGCATACCAGAGATTTCCGTACAGCCTTGCATGCCCACCCGTTTTACAGCCTTTTCTATATTGTCGCGGGTAAGGGATTTCTGGATATCAACACTGCCGCAGAATCGAAACGAATCGAACTGTCCGACAATTCGGCGGTTCTGCTTGAACCTGGAATCAATCACCAGATAATCGACAGGCCACGTAATCCAATGACGCTGTTCGTTATATATTTTTCATGCCAGACCGCTGACGGCATCACATCGCCGGACATCGCCGCATTACGGCAGACGCCCGTAAAACCCGGCGGGTTCACCGCCGCCGAAATTCGCAAACAGCTGCGAAAAATCCTTAATGAACAATCTCAGCAGCTCATCGGTTATGAAGCATCCGTAATTTCCAGCCTGAATGCAATATTAATTTCGCTTCTGCGGACATCTCCCGTAAACATGCAGAACGGGGCTTCCGCCCAAAAACGCGTCAGGGCAATTCTCGAATACATTCAGCACAATTTTTCACAGTCGTATTCACTTTCGGACGCGGCGGCGGAAATTAACCTGTCGGAACGGCATTTTACCAATCTTTGCCGAAAAATCACAGGCATGAGTTTCAGAAAATACCTTGAAGGATTGCGGCTTTCACGCGCGAGAGAATTGCTGGAGACCACAAATATGCCGGCGACAGCTATCGCGTTTGAGGTCGGTTACGAAGAACTGAGTACGTTCTATCGGGCTTTTAAGGCAAAATTCAAGTTTTCGCCAATTGCATACAAAAAGCTGATTGAGCGATAATATTTTAACGGGTCAGTGCGACAGCCGTAAAATCATAACAACCTGAACTGTCTGGGAGATTGGCCGGTCCAACTGTGAAACTGTTTGGAAAAAAAGAATTGGTCATTATAGCCCAGTATTTCGGCTATATGGGCAATCGAATGATTCGAGTTCTTTAAAAAACCCTTTGCCGCCTGAATTCTTGCCCGAACGATAAATTCCTTCGGCGACGTGCCTTTAATTGTCCTAAAAAGTCTCGAAAAATGATCAACGCTGTATCCTGTTGTTTGGGCTAAATCAGAAACGGAACTGCGTTTGCCAGGGTCGCGAATTATCTGTCTGCATATATCATCGATAGCTCTTTCCTGTTCAGGCGGGAATTGAAATTTCGTTTCCTGATAAAAAAACTCATGAACGGCAACAGAGAAATATTTTGTCGCCGCGTCTTTTCTGTTGTTGCTGAAAAAATCATAAGTGCGTCGCAGCAGAACTTCAAAGAAATGCGATTCCTGCATATTTTGAATTTTTGCAGGCAAGTTCTGACTGGCCGGCATAATAGTCTGCCCGTTTTTCCCGATAAAATCGAAATGAACCGAAACGACGACAAGAGGCCACTGCGGGTCATGCGTGCCATGTATACTCATATCGGGTCTGAGAAACAGACAATCGCCATCGGAAACTTTTTTGTCATTGCCGTCAAGATTCATAAAACCTTTCCCGCGGCAGACATACCAGAGATCAAAATCACGGAATCCTCCAGGCGATACGTCCCAATGCCATTTACTGTCGCAATATGTAAGAAGCGTATTGTTGATTCTGATTTTCAACGGCGATATATCCATGTCGTAATAGTACATATTTTTGCAGGAATAGTCCATTGCAAAACCTCGATATAAGGCGTATATTAAAATTTATTGAAAAGAGTAATATCGTAATAGTACAGGATATGAAAAATGAGCAAATCAAAAAAACTGATATGGACTTCGCACAGTGACTTGGCCATAAATCGCCGTCCCAACGTAGGCCGTCGAGAATATCTTGACTATATGACTTTTACCGCCAACGAAAGGCCTTTGTTTACGGAGCTTTTCGGCCCGATGGTGGGCCTGAAAGAAAATTGGAAGGAACAGGGAGCGACTGAGGCTGAATTGGATTTTTCGGCATTTCGATATCGCTGTGAGACATCAGCCGGAATATCTGCAAATACCGGCTGGCTCGGCGGCGAAGACGTAGTATTAAGTGACAATTCGGAATATAAAATCATTCGTGACGCCAAAGGCCGAACCGTCAAGCTGCCAAAGGGTTATGCGACGCTGGGCCTGCCGCAGGATTTTCCTGTAAAAACCATGGATGACTGGCTGGCGGTAAAAAAGCATTACCTGTTCGATGAATCCAGACTGATGGACGGATGGTATGAACGAGCCATGGATTGCATCAGGCGTGATAATGTAATGGTTATAGGAATTCCTGGCGGCTACGATGAACTGCGGGAACTTATGGGCGATGAACTTGCATGCATAAGTTTTTATGACCAGCCGGAATTGATAGAAGACCTCCTTCAAACGATAGGCGATACCGCACTAAAGGTTCTTGAACGCGTCAGCGAAAAAATACAGATAGACGTTTTGTCGGTTCATGAAGATTTCGCAGGCAAAAACGGCCCGCTTGTAGGCCCGGAACATTTTCGCCAATTTATAGCACCATATTACCGGAGAATATGGGATTTTGTCGCGTCAAAAGGCGCAAGGCTGTTCGACATCGACAGCGACGGCAATATAGACGCAATCATTCCCGCGTTGCTTGACGCCGGCATTAACTGCATCCATCCATTTGAATCAGCCGCCGGCATGGATATCGTCAAGGTTCGCGAACAATATGGCGACAGACTAGCCATCTGCGGCGGACTGGATAAATTCGTCATCGCCAAGGGCAAGGATGAAATAGTCAGGGAACTTGAATATAAGCTGCCGCCGCTTATTGCGACCGGCGGCTGCATATTCGGCCTTGATCACAGAATACCGGAAAATACTTCTTTGGAAAATTATAAATTCTATCTCGAAAAAGTCTGGCAGATATTTGAAAATCATAATTGAGCAGTTTTCAAACATCTTTCCGAAAATTTTCCGATTAAGAAACATAATAAATGTCAGGCTGAACGGAAATAGGTTTCAAAGAACAAGAAAACAAATTACAAGCAACTTCAAAGTAACTATTTTCAAGTTTTTTAGATTAGAGCAGTTCAATCTTGAGAGTTCCTTTTTTGCTGGTTTGCTTTGTCCGTGGCTGCGTCAGAAAAACTTCAGAATACTGCCAAGTATGCCTCATTTTCCTTCCTTGCCACGAACAAACCCACTGACGCAAAAATATGAACTCTCAATTTTTCAATGCTCTAACAGTTATACGATACTTGAAAGTTTACTTGTAAATTGTTTCTTGATTCTTGTTACTTCCGAGTTCCGACTCGGCAACGACATAAAACTATTTTTAAAAACCATTCTTACAAAATACTCTGACGCATCCGATGCCGAGCAACAACATTGCGGTCGTCGGTTCGGGAACAGCTTCATAAGTCACTTCCAGATAAGGTTGTACCTGGGTAGATGTGCCGCCGTGGGTTGAATAGAAAAAAGCTCTCTGGTTAGTATCAGATGTCTCAACCTTGGACAGAAGGCCGAATGTCACGACATCGGTTCTGGAAAGACTTGTGGTAATATCCCAGTGATACCAGCCTGCCGCAGTAATGTTAACTTCATCATTCTCCGCAAGCGTATATGTCCAGTTCGGCTGGGTACTGTTCCAGGTAGCCGTAGCATCATCCCAGGTCGTCACCCCTGTGCCGGAAGCGGTATAAACATCATAAAAATCAGTCGTATTTTCAGCCGCCTGCCTTTCATATAAATATAGTTTGACACTGGTAATTACCTGGCCTTCCGGAACTGCGGAAAGATTGAATTTCAATATCGAACGGTTTATTCTTCCGCTCGCTTCAGGGCCGACTCGCAATTCCATATTGGTTCCCAAATTAGCGTTGGGCTGATCACTTACCACCCACAAATCATCAGATGGCGCGATTGTTACCGTGGTGGCCGTAACTATTCCTGACAATAAAAATATCGCGCAAACAACAACTAAAATCGCAAGATTTCCGTTTTTTCCCATTTTAATTCTCCTAAAAAAAGTTCTGTTCGCTTGCATAAAATCACTTTAATTCTACTGAGCACAGTCAAAGTGTTACTTTTTATGCAATGTATGCGCTTCCACATAACTATGATTCTATATTATTTATAAGAAATAAAAATGGAATTTTCGATAATGACATGGAAAAATCAGTACATGATTCTTTTATATCTGATACCCCTAGCAAGCCCGTAAATTCTGTCATGAAATATAAAAACTCTTTTAGAACCTATCCCAAAAACATGGGCGTCGCCGAAATCGAGCAATTTTGCGGG
>CAZIAZ010000065.1:0-9160 GCA_964536835.1 uncultured Planctomycetaceae bacterium
ATGCGACACTTTATGCGTTGGCGAAACGAGTTGTGCAAGGAAGGCGAAGCAGGAATACTGCCCGTATTGCGATGCAGCCTGACGCAGCAGAGTGATGTTGCAGCCGGCAGAAATGACGCATCTCAAGTTAAAATGCTCTAAAGCACTCATCGTCTCAGTGATTCTATCCTGAAAACTGCCGGCCAGATGCCGGTTATGGATTCCGTCGGGTAAGTTACGGAAGGATATTTGCTGTTCAGCGGCTGAAGGCGGACTGATTCTGGCGAATCCTGATAAAAACGTTTAAAAGTCGTGCCCTCATCGTAGCCGAATCGCACGAAGCAGTCGTCGCCGGGCCGCGGCTGAGTGTTGGGCGAAAAAACTACGATGTCGCCTTCGTGGTATTTGGGCTCCATGGAATCGCCGACGACCCGCGTGGCGAAGGCCTGCTGGTCGCGTATGTCGGGACAGCGGACGTATTCGTCGGCTACGCTCACGGGGTAGTCCAGGTCTGTAAATGCCTGCGGATAGCCGGCTGCTACACGATTTATGACCGGCACGACTATGCCGGCTGAAATAGCCGGAAAATTCTCATCCCGGCCCAGGACTTCCTGAAATTGGGCGGCTCGCTGGTCAGGCGATTCTTTCAGCAGTTGGCTAAGCATTTTCTTGAGCTTGACGTTTTCAGCCGACAATGTTTCGTGTTCCTGCAAGACGTCGCACGGCGTTCGCGCCAGATGAGCCAGGCGGGTCAGCTCGCCGGCTGCCATCTGCAGATGTTTCTCAAGTTCCGACAATACGCCGTCGGTAGGGGGATTTTTTGCGCGGCCTGTCTCGATATTGGAGAGGTACGGCTTGCTTATGCCGGTAAGCAGGGCAAGCGCATCCTGCGTCAGGCCCAGCTCTTCTCGCCGCTTACGTAAAATGTCGCCAAAATTCATCTTGCACCTCCATGCACCCGCCGCCGGCGGAAATTTTTTTATAACAACACAACAACGTTGCCTGCAAATGCTGAAAAATATTTTTTTAAGTTTTTATGTAAGAGCAATACATAAAAACGCGGCTGTTAATGAAAGGCATTTTACTCCAATTACCCAAAAAAAGTTCCGATTATGCTGAATTATAGACGTTGTTAATCAAAAAGTCAATTTTCATTCTTTAAATGTTAATTAAAAAACAAATTTTTTATTTCGCTTGACTTTGTATGTTTTCTGATTATCATACATAAAAGTATCATTTGTGTTTTTCATACAAGAATAGGGTAACAGGGAAAAGCATAGGAGGTAGATTTATGCCGGTTTCTCTACGCGAGACTATAGCGAGGAAGGAAGACCTTCCCCGTACGGATTCAGTTCTAATGGGCCGAGCCGAGCTTTTATCGCCAGCTGACCGCGACTTGTTGGAGGCGGTTTTGGTTCGGTCTCAGCCGGTAGCTGCGTTGGGCCGAATAATGAACGTTGATGCGCGTGCGTTACGGACGCGCATTCACAGGCTGGGCCGGCGGCTGTCGAGTCGGCGTTTCCTGGATGCCGCCCGCGCGCTGCCATATCTCGATAACGATTCTGCTAGGCTGGCCCGGCTGCATTTTTGTCAAAAAATATCCGTTGTCGACCTGGCCGGCCTGGAAGGCATATCGCGATATACGATGCGCCGCCGCATGGAGCGGATAGCCGCACAGATACAGGCTGTCCGACGCGTCAGCCGTATCAGGAATCAATCATTCTGAGGACGATGGCGAATTTCAAACTGCTCTTGAAAAACGGCGGAATCATTTTTTTTAAAAAAAAACGGTTTTGGAAAATTTTTGGGATTTTCAGGGAGAGTTACAATGACTGCATGTTTACATACGAATCAATGGCGGACGAATGTGGATTTTGAAATCGTCGGCCGATTGCCGTCGAGCGGCACTGCGAGGGAGGTTTCCCGCATGTTCGGCTTGAACGGCAGTTATCGTCGCAGCCTTTACGACGATTTCAGCCTGAACATTTCGCCAGGCGAGATTATCGCCGTCATCGGCACAAGCGGGTCGGGCAAAAGCGTTTTATTGCGGGAAATCGCCAATCAGTCGCAGAACGTTTTCTGGCTGGGCGACCTTGATGAGTCCGAAGCCCGTCGTCCGGTGATAGATTTATTGTACGGCGGCACATTGCGGAAGCGTCTGGAAATACTTTCGCTGTGCGGTTTGGCGGAGGCTGCGATTCTGGTATCGCAGGCTGGCCTGTTGTCCGCCGGGCAGCAGTATCGTCTTTCGTTAGCCAGGGCGATAAGTCTGGCGCTGGATTCCGGCCGTCCGGCGTTGATATTAGCCGACGAATTCTGTTCACAGCTCGATTGGCTGGGCGGAGCTATTCTCTGCCGACAGGTCAGGCGGCTGGCCAACAGATATCCGCTGGCTGTGGTTGCCGCTACGCCGCGTGCGGATTTGCTGGACTCGCTGCGGCCGGACAGGATTATCCGTAAACCGCTCGGCGAACTGCCGACGATAGAATCCTGCCTGCCTGACGGATGGGACGACGAACTTGACTTTCACGATTGGCCGGTCGAACAGGGCGGCATAGAGGATTATCGCAAGCTGAGCGCATTTCATTACATCGCCGGCCCGCCGGCGGCTCACAAACGCGTATACGTCATTCGTACGCCGCGCCGGTTTCGCGAACAGGGCGGGCCGGAGCTTGCCGGCGTGCTGGTGGTTTCGCCGCCGGTAATAAGCGTGCGGGGCAGGAACAAGGCTACCTGCGGACGATACGTTGGCGGCAGCAGGTGCGTGAATCTCGCCAGGCTGAACCGCGAAATGGAGACGATATCCCGCGTGATAGTGCATCCGATATTTCGGGGAGCTGGCATGGCGGTGCGACTGGTACAGCATGCGCTGGACAACGGCGATATGCGATACGTAGAGGCGCTGGCGGCGATGGGCAAGGTAAACCCGTTTTTCGAGCGGGCAGGCATGAAACACGCCGGCATATACAAAGGCCCCAATCAGTATTATCACTATTACATATATGAAAGATTTTAAACGGTTGCAGCCGGCATGGATGATTTTTTTAGACGCTCTTATGTTAATTCCGATGGCCGGCAGCATTGTTGCGTCGAAACTGGTTATTGTCCGATGTTTTTATCAAGGGGATTTTGATGTCGAAACGAGTATCACGGAAGAAGGCTGAAAATGAGCGGGATGAATCGGAGGGACAGGTTGTAAAGGCGAAAAAATTATGGGTGCCGCGTACGCGAGCCGGCCTGGCCAGGGCTGCAAGAGAATTGCTCGGCGTGAAATTTCCGGACAGAAAGATGTGTCCGCATCACGATACGCCGATGGATTATCTTGAGGCGAGTTTTTTGGGCCAGGAGGATTTATTGGTTTGGGCCAACCGCGGCGGCGGCAAAACCATGATAGCAGCCGCTGCGACGCTATTCGATGCGATATTTCGTTCGCCTGTCAAAATTCGCGTGTTGGGCGGCAGTTTCGACCAGTCTGACCGGCTGGCGGAATATATACGCGAATTCGTAATGCGCAGGAGCGAACTGCTGGCTGGCCCGGTGCGCAAGGACAAAATAACGTTTGAGGGCGGTTCGGAGATTCGTATGCTGGCGCAGTCGCAGCGTGCGGTGCGCGGCCAGCATGTGCAGAAAATACGCTGCGACGAGGTCGATTTGTTTGATAGCGACGTTTGGCAGGCTGTTCAGTTCGCCACGAAATCCACAAAAAAAGCGCGCGGCTCGATAGAGGTGCTTTCGACGCTTCACCGGCAGGGCGGCCTTATGCACAGGCTCGTGCAGGATGCGCAACATCGAAAGAATCAGCCGCCCCAGGACGGCGCAGCACAACCGGCTGGTTACCGGCTGATTACGTGGTGTCTGTGGGAGATAATCGAAAAATGTCCGCCGGAACGACAGTGCAGCGACTGCCTGCTGGCGGAGGACTGCCGCGGCATCGCACGTAATGCCGAGGGATTTTTCAGCATCGACGACGCGATAACGATAAAGGCCCGTTCCGGCAGGGCGGCGTGGGAGGCAGAGATGCTCTGCCGCGGCCCGCAGCGGCAGTGGCTGGTGTTCGACGAATTCGACCCTGGCGTACACGTACGCAATGTCGATTATTGCGCAGACTGGCCGATGTATCGCGCCATCGACTTCGGATACTCCGCGCCGCTGGTGTGTCTGTGGATACAGGTCACGCCAGCCGGCAATGTGCATGTGATAGACGAATACGTCCGTACCAGGCTGCCAATCGCGAAACATGCAGCCGAAATCCGGCGGCGGGACTGCGGGCCGGTACAGATGACGTTCGTAGACCCGGCCGGCAAGCAGAAGGAATCCACCAGCGGGGCAGCCTGCACGGAACTGCTGGCTGCTGAGGGAATCGCCTGCTCATTTCGAGCCAGTACAATAAACGAAGGCCTGGAACTCATAAGAGCCGCCCTCACGCCGGCTGTCGGCGAGCCGAAACTGTATATCAATCCGCGATGTCGCGTACTTATCGAATCTTTCAACAACTACCATTATCCGTCGCCTGAATCATCGGCTGACCAGGATGTACCCGTAAAGGACGGGCCAGACCATGCGGTAGATGCGCTGCGGTATTTTTTCGTCAATCGTGCACGGCCGACAATAGGCATTTCGCGAACGAGATATTGATATCAACCGACATGACTTCCGAATAGTCATGTCGGAAAAAGTTAAAAAAAGTTAAAAAACTTCTGATAATATTTTTGAGGAATATGCCGAAACGATAAAACTTCGGCTTGCATTATTTTCAGTAACAGGTATAGACTTATGGCATGAGTGAAAAAATATTTTTTAACGGCGAACTGGTCGAGCCGTCGCGGGCGGTAGTGAACATAAATGATCCTGCGGTATTGCACGGCAGCAGCGTGTTCGAGGAAATGCGCGTGTGCAACGGCGTAGTCTGGCGGTTTGATGAGCATTTGCGGCGGCTGGCAGACAATGTGGATTTTTTGGGTTTGCGGACGTCGGCAACGAGCGGCGAACTTGTGGATGGCACGTATGCTGCGATTGACGCCAATGACATCCGGCAGGGCCGTTGTCGCATTGTCCTGACGCCTGGAGAGTTTGGCGGTAAACCTAATGTGGCTGTGGTGGCGTCGGCTCTGCCGGAGTATCCTCAATCGTGGTTTGACGACGGCATAGATGTGGTGGTGTCGTCGTTAAAAATTTTCAGGGGCGACCCGCTGGCTGGAAGAGACACCGGCTGTAATCTGTGGCGATTGATTGCACTGCAGGAGGCGGCTCGCAAAAAGGCACATGAGGCGCTGCTTTACAACGATATCAATCAGCTTGCCCAGGCAAGCATGGCTAATGTTTTTCTGGTAATCGCGGGCAAAGTCTTTACGCCGCCTCGCGATACGCCTGTCACGCCAGGCATAACGCGGCAGGCTGTCATGGACATATGCGGCAGATTGAATATATCGTATGATTGCGATACGCCGCTTACGGTCAAGGAAATGCTCGATGCCGACGAGATGTTTCTCACGAATGTCGGCGTGGGTGTAAGGCCGGTCGTTAGAATCGAACGACACGAAGTCGGAAATGAAAAACCTGGAGAAATTACGAGGCAGCTAATGACTGAACTGGCGGCACTGATTGAAAATGAATGCAAAGACAGAAACATATTTCAGCTTGACAAATGATTGCCGTTAAATCATATCCATACATAAAGCAAGTATTTACCTTTACGCCTAGTACTCTGGAAACCGTTAAATCGGTCAGTTTGAATAAAATAAATTGATATTGCTGCCTTGCGGCGGCGGGAGGTGGTGCAGTGAAAGTCAGCGACGTGGTTTCTGCGATGGAAAACATGGCACCGTCGAAATATGCGATGGATTGGGACAACACGGGTCTGCTCGTCGGAGACGGCGAGGCTGCCGTCAACCGCGTCCTGTTTTGCATAGATATGACTCAAAAAGTTCTTGACGAAGCAATTCGCGAAAAGGCACAGATGGTCATAGCGTATCATCCGGTCATTTTCAAAGGCGTGAAAAGCGTGACGGCGCAGTCGTCGCCTGTTCTGTGGGCAGCTATGCGGTCAGGCATGAGCGTGTATTGTCCGCATACAGCGCTGGATGTTGCAAAAGGCGGTGTGAACGACTCGCTGGCTGATGCTGTTGGGATGGATTTGTCTGAAGCGGAGCCGCTTGAGTTTCACGAATTCGGCGAAAAAATGAAACTGATAGTGTTTGTTCCGGCATCTGAGAGGGATAAAGTCTGCAGAGCGGCATTTGCGGCTGGTGCAGGCATAATAGGCGAATACGAGCAGTGCTCATTTGCCGTAGCCGGTGAGGGGAGTTTTCTGCCAGGCGAAAATGCAAACCCGACGGTTGGCAGTTGCTGCCGCCATGAAACTGTACCTGAATTGCGAGTCGAAATGATAGTTCCCCGTGAAAAATTAGACTGCGTCTGTCGGGCTATTCGTTCGGCGCACAGTTATGAAGAACCCGCGATTGATATTTACAAATTAGCCGATGAACCTGGCGAGTTTGGTATGGGGCGAATAGGCGGATTGCGAAAATCGACAACTCTGGCGGCGTTCGTGCGAAGAGTCAAAAAACGTCTTGGCGTGAAAAGAGTGCTGCTTGCCAGCGGCGGTGACTTGAATCGCATGGTGACGACGGTTGCAGTTGGAGCAGGCTCTTGTGGCGATATGTGGAAAAAGGCTGCAGGGCGGGCTGATATATTTGTAACCGGCGAGATGCGACATCACGATGCGCTGGCGGCGGTGGAAGCGGGATTGTGTGTGATATGCGTCGGCCATGGCAATTCAGAGCGGCATGTATTGGGATTGCTGGCGGAACGGCTTGCATCGAAAGTTCACGGCATAAAAATGATAATATCACAGGCTGACCGCGACCCTTTGGAAATTGTCTAACACATATATCGCTTGACTAAAGCATGCTCTAGAGTCGAAAGTTACAGTGTGCACCTTTATGAATTTATTATAATAGTGCTCTACATTATATTCAGCCGAACATTTTTTCTTTCAGGTCAAGATAATAAAGGTAATTTTCAGGTGATACGTCCGGCGGGCAACGGTGGTCGCAGAATGGAATATACCCGCCACGTTTTACATAAGGCACGAGCGTTTCCATATATTCCTTAATTGCTTGCGGACCATCTATGAGCTTCATTTTGTTGAATCCGCCCATAATGCGCAGTCGTCCTTCATATTTATCCAACAGCTCTCCTGGATGCGAACAACCCATGACTTCAAATGGGAAAAGACAGTTAATACCGCCTTCAAGCAAGCCGTCGAGAATTGGTCGAACATCGCCGTCGCAATCGGTGTACCATATGTCTACTCCATGCGCATGGAGTTTTTTACTTATGCGTTTGTAACGCGGTACGACGACACTATTGAAAAAGTCCACTGACACTATCGGGCCATTTTTGAAGCAGATATCCTCCCAGCCGCTGGCGTAATCAAAATCGATTATGGTGAGCACCTGGTCTAAAAAATCCTCTACCAGCAGGCAACACTGTTCGACCATATCTTCAACCATTTCCGGATAATCAAAACACGCATACGCCAGCCCCTCGAAAGTGAGCATATTACGAATATTGCCTATCATCGACCCGCAGTTTACCCCGACTGGATAATCGCGTTCAGCTGGATATTTCGCCATCAACGCCGCTACGTCAACTTTGCGGCCAGGATGGTCACGATTCATATGTTCTTCTTTCACGCGCTGCCAGTCGTTTGGCGTGGTGATTGGCGACTGCGTGTAATGAGGGATTGTATCATGGCCGTCTCGCGGTACTTCTGCAAGCACACCGTCATTGTTCTGTATCAACAGTTTGTCGCCGCGTTCCTCTATGATTTTGTTCTCAAACTCAGGATATAACCATGTATTTCCATTAATATTTTCTATGCGATCAAAGTTGAAAAAAATATTGGCCTGTTCTTCAGTGGTGACGCCGTTTTCTACAAATATATTCCACTGTTGGTAATTGTCGGGCCAGTATCCGTCTTCCATATTAAAACAGCGGTCAATCGGTTGGTAATGCATCTGGTTATTGAAACGCAACCGGTCTGTCATATTTCCTTCCCATTTCGGCCGGCATGGTATAATGTTTTTTTGTGTCATTTGTGTAACCTTATTTTAAAGAATTTTTGAAAGTCAGTTAATTATATTCATTGATTTACATAATGATTATAGCTAAAAATGGATATTATGAGAATGGACAGAAAAAATATATACATGGACAAAAGTAAACAAATAAAATCTGTACCGATAGTAAAACCTGATGATGTTGTGCCGGTGGTACGACATTCAAATTATTTATCACCTGCATCAGGAACTGTGTGGGGGCCGAGAGTGCTTCTTGATATCGAACTGATATTGATAGTCGATGGACAATTTACATATAAAGATATACGCGGAGTCAGTGAAACTTTTGCCTCGAATGATCTTTGTCTAATATTGCCAGGTATTGAACATACATTCAGTTGCGCAGCATCTCAACGAAAAGGCAAACCGTTTTTTGCCTGTATTCACCTTGATTTACTGCCTAACAAGTCATTCCTCGCCGGCGATTATCGTCTCGACCCTCTTCCGCCGCTTAAGTGCCGTGTGAATAATTTCAGGGAAGTCAATGAGTTTTTTAAACAGATGGATGCGGTTTATAATTCCTCGGATAAATATCGTGATGAGTTGGTTTTTTTGACGGCGAAATTGATATGGTTGTATCTGTCGCGGCAGTGGACAGCATCCGATAGTGAACAACTTTCACCAACTATGCAAGAAATGACGGCATTTTTGAATGAACGCTTTATGTACTCTGTTGGCCGCAGAGATTTGGCCAAAAAATTCGGCGTTACGCCACAATATGTCAATCGACTTTTTCAGCGCGAATTGAAAATGACGCCTACGGAATATCTTAACCGGTATAGGGTGATGCAGGCGGCTGAATATCTGCGGCATGGCGGAATGAAAGTGAGCGATGCTGCGGTACTGGTGGGTTTCGATGACCCGTTTTATTTTTCGCGTATATTTAAAAGGTATATGGGGCTTACAGCCTTATCATTTATAAAGAAGCATGAGAAATGGTGCTAGAACCTATCCCAAAAACCTTGGCTGCCTGCAATCGGCTCTTTTGCAGCCTGGCGGCGTCAGAAAAACGGCAGAATATCCTTAAATATGCTGCCATTTTTCTTCCTTGCCAGCCC
>CAZIAZ010000066.1:0-8746 GCA_964536835.1 uncultured Planctomycetaceae bacterium
TGCGGTACGCGGCGACGGAATCGTTCCTGAATGAGCGGACGACGAATACGAGCATGTCGCTCTGGCGCATAGCCGGCCAATGTGTCTTGCTGCGGGTTCTGCCGGCTTCATCGGCAAGGTCGAATCCTGGTAAATCGAGCAGTTCCAGTTCGGCAGGCGTGTTTTTTTTAGGCTTGTAAAATTCGCTCAGCCATACCAGCCGGTTGTCGGGCACTTTGACCATGGCAACGTGCGGCTGGTCAGGCCGAGAAATATCCACGTTAGAGCCGCCGGCTTCAACTATGGCGGCAAACAACGAACTCTTTCCCGACTGAGTCGGGCCTACAAAACAAACTCTCATACAGGATACCTCATCAATTTTTAAACAATTTATAGTAATATAATAAGAGCGTTACCAAAAATGCGATGCAGCCAGCTATTGACCGAATGCCAGGGGTAACTCAAATAACGATTTACCAATACGCTCTACAGATTTTACTGCATTTCAAGATATGTCATCATATAAAAAAACTCGCAGCAGACAACAAGATTCGCTTCTTTTATTGCTACGGCATTATGGGACAGTTGGTTTAAAGCGGTTCTCAAAAAATTTCCGCCTAAGAACCGCATCAATCGTTATACGATATCTGAAAAGTTGGAGGTTTTGCTTATCGCTTGTTTCTTGAACCTTGCAATTTCCGTCTATATACGGTTGCATTAAATAATTTCAACTGTTAATTGGTATTGCATTATCAGGCGCCTATAATTTAATGAACAGGAAAGAGGCCCACAAGGCCAGCCCTGTTCGGCGAAAAAGACCCTGCTACTCCGCACCCAGCGATATTAAAGGCGGCAGTAGAACGAAGATGGCGAAAAAAGCCCTCTCGTCCAACGGGGTCTTTTTTAATGGACATTTTTTTAACCTTATCGCCGCCAAGCAGGAGTAGAATAAAAAGGATTCAAAAATTCATCCCACTCAATGAGTTTTTTAGCCCCATTACCAGACAACAGCAGAATAAAAAGCTATAAAAAAACCCGTTTCACTCAATAAGCTTTTTTTAAAAAAAACCGTTTTTTAACTCTGGCCGTCCGCCGCGTCGCGCCGACGAATCAATTCACGGTTCAGCAGCCTGTCTACCTTTCTTAACTCCACCAGCCCGATAAGCTTACATTTGCCGGTTTCATCCGGATAATCCGCAACGATAAGATACTCAAAATCTTCTTCCCGCATTTTCGTCATTGCTTCGCCCAGATTGACGTTCGGCTGAACGATGCCCGACGGCGGCTGCATGAGGTCATACGCCAGCAGCAGTTGTGCCAAGCCGATATTCCCCAGCCCACCCTTGAGTTCATTCAGCGTAATCACCCCAAGCAGATGATTCCCGTCGTCCACCACCGGATAGGTATTATAATCCGTTTCATTGATGGTTTGCATTATGACGTTAAACGGAGTAGCCTGCCTGAAAACCAGCGGGTCGCGTATCATGACGTCGCCGACTTTATAACTGGCGATAAGATCTTCCCGCGTAACATTGAGCCCTATTTCGCCTGCCCTGGCAACAGCCAGCTTGACGCATGGCGGGCCTATTATCTGCACCAGAAACGTCGTGGCGGTCACAATCATAATCACCGCATTGCCGACGTACGCATATTTGCCGGTAAAATTTTCCGACGATATTATTGCAAGGCCGATGGCTACGCCAGCCTGGCTGAACAGGCAGAGTCCCAGATATTTCTGCACAGCCTGCGGCGATTTGGTCAATCTGGCAGTGGTAAACGCACCCAGCATTTTTCCGGCAGTACGGCCGATAACGTACAGCACCGCCACCACCCACATCCAGGCCGGCATGTCACCCACGGTCAGCCTGGCGCCCACAATCACAAAGAAAAGCACGTAAATCGGCGGTGCGAACCGCTCTATAATCCGGAACGTCTCCTGGCTGCGACGAGGCGCCAGATTTGTCAGCGTCGTTCCCAACGCCATCGCCGACAGTATCACGTCCACTCCCATCAACATGGACAACCCCAGCGTTACGATAAGCGCACCAAGCGTGAATATAAGGTTTTTGTCGTGTTCCTTGATAAACCGCAGCAGGAAATTCAGCAGTATGCCGATAATGCCGCCCAAAATTGCCGCCCCCACAAGCTCGTAACACGCCGTCCCCACCGACGCCAACAATCCCCTGCCTGACACGTCCGTACCGATGAGATGTTTGGCAAAAGACGCCGCCAAGCCGTACAGCACCAACGCCAGACCGTCGTCCAGCGCAACAATCGCAAAAACCGACGTCGTAAGCGGCCCGCGGGTTTTATATTCCCACAAAACGTCGACCGTCGCCGCAGGAGCCGTCGCAGACGATATCGCGCCAAGAATAAGGCCAAGAGCCATGCTCGTGGCAAAGTTTTGGGTAAAAAGATAGCCGCCCAGCGTAACTAGAGCACTTACGAAAACGAACGCCGTAAGGCCTTCGCCGAAAAGTATCGCCATGAACTGCCGGCCATATCGCTGAAAAACGGATTTCTTCAGTTCGCCGCCAATCATGAACCCTATAACGCCCAAAGCCACATAATTGAACAGCCTCATCTGGGCGATGGCTTCACTGTTGAGGATTTTCAGGCCCATCCGGCCGATAAGCAAACCGATTGTGATGTATCCCACAACCTGCGGAATTCGCATTTTCTGAAACAGCCGCGCCCCCAGGCCACCCACGAACAGCGACAGCCCCACTACGAGAAGCATGGGAAGATGATTTATGTCGAATTCGGCGAGCATGACGCCTCTCATTTGCCTGTAAGAATTTTGAATACCGTGTCGGCTTCGCCGCGCGTAGCTGCGGCAATGACCTTTTCCCGCAATTCGTCGCGTTTGAGCACATCGGCCACCTGTGCCAGCAGGCGAATATACATTTCATGCTGGCCGGCTGGTGCGGCAATAAGCACTATCACTGCCACCGGCATGGAATCAAGGCTTTCGTAGTCGCTGATGCCAGCCGGCTGAACAGATACGGCAAGCGCCGGCTCAGCCAAGCCTTCAAGCCTTACATGCGGAACGGCTAATCCATGGCCTATGCCGGTACTCATCAGCCCCTCACGCTCAAAGACGGCATTGACCATAGCGGCGGCGTCATATTTCAACTGCTCAGCCAGCATCGTGGCCAGTTCCGTGAGCACCTCTTTTTTTGTATTATAATGCGACAGTATTATCTGCTGCGGCGTCAAATAACTGCTGAGTTCCAGCATGTCACTACTGCTCCTGTCCGCCGACACTGAAACAGGCCGGCAAAATTGTCAAACGTTCCACCAGAATTCCGACAAATTCAGCAAATTCCAGATATTTCAGAAACATGAACTCTAATATTATTCAGCCAAAGCGTCAAGATTTTTACCAAATTACTTCTCACAATATATCCGGCAGTATTGCAATTAATTTTCGGGAGACTATAATCATTTTCATTATGAAAAATGTCCTGTATGTAATAATTGCATTTGCGACGATATTGGCGTGCCAGCAGGGACTGAGAGCTGCTTCACTGGACGGTTATGCCGCACCGGAACTGGAAAAATCGTCCACGTCCATGCCGATAAAAGAATACGCCATAGTTCTGGGGGCTTTGACGGGCATAGCCCTCGTCGCCGTAAAGAACCCCCACAGAACGCACGGAAACAACGATTGATTATTTTTCTGTATCTTCGGCGATGCCGCCGGGAAGGAGTCGTATCATGACCGGAATGAAAAAGGCTGTCATTGCAACGCTGTTATGTCTCAACGTCGGCTTGCTGGCCGGCCTGTTTTACGTGAACATGTCATCCGCAGACGCACAGCTCCAGATACCGTTCAAGACCACTAATTATGTCGTCTCTACGGTCAGCATAGGCGCAAACTGGGAAGGCGTGTGCATAATCGACATGGCCAGCAGAAAACTGCTCTGCCTGAAATGGGACCGTTCTTCAAAAAAGATTGTACCCATCGGCGGCAAGAACGTCCTGAAAGACGCCAACACTCGCTCACGCTAAGAGAGACATAATTCTGAAAGGATATACCATGAAAAAAGATACCATTATAATCATACTGCTCGTAGTATCCGCAGCTATACTCGGCACTCTGTTCATCGGTTCGATTCAGTCGCAGAAGGCATACGCCGGCTCGTCGTCATGGGAAGCGTCGGGCGATTACATCATGGCGTCAGCCCAGGTAACCGTCAACACGCAGATACTCTTCGTCATCGACGTGCCGCAACAGAAAATCATCGCCTATGATGTCGACGGCGCGATGAATAAAGTCACGCTGCTGGACGTGCGTAATCTCAAAACAGCCTTCGCCGGCCAATAATAAAAACATGATTTTTAGAGTGATTCTCTAAAAAAGTCTCAGAACCGTATGTGACAGACACATGCCGTAATCTGTCGCCGGTGTTTGTCTTGCAAAACGGCATAATTACGAAACATAAAAAAAGACGCAGTTACGCGAAGGTCGCGTTTCTGCGTCTTTCCTTTTTATTGTATCTTTCAGCCAGCCGGCGTTTCAGAATTTCACCTGCGGCACTTCACGTTGTGCGGCATCTTCTATTTCGAACATTTCACGTTTGGCGAAGTTGAACATTCCGGCGATAATATTGCTCGGAAACTGCATGCACGCCGTATTGAAGACGGCTACCGAATCATTATAGTGCTGCCGCGCGAAGGCTATGCGGTTTTCAGTGCTGGCGAGTTCTTCCTGCAGCTGTGCGAAATTCTCGTTAGCCTTGAGATTCGGATAACTTTCCGACAAGGCAAAAAGTTTGCCCAAAGCGCCGGTAAGCATATTTTCCGCCTGTGCCTTGTCAGCTACGCCGTTTGCACTTATTGCGGCATTACGCGCGGCAACGACTTCTTCAAGCGTCGTCTTTTCATGGGCGGCGTAACCTTTGACCGTTTCGACCAGATTCGGGATGAGGTCATGTCGCCGTTTGAGTTGGACGTCTATCTGACTCCATGCCTCATCGCAGCGGACTTTTTTCATGACCAGCGCGTTGTATATGGATACGAGGGCGATTGCCAAAACCAGTATTATTCCAAGCGTAATCCATAATCCGAGCATTTTCATTCTCCTTTATTGTTGGTTGACGTTTTTTTATGCGATTCGGGAAAAAGTTCTTCGTCAGGGTCCGGATAAGGTTGTTCGAACCAGTTGTTTTTTTCGGGTTCGGCGGCAGATGCCTGAAGGACGGCTGGCTGTTTCTGGCCGGCAGATTCAGCCTGCGGTTGTATGAGAGGCTCTTCGTCCGGCCGCTCGATTATGACCGTCATTCCGTGATGCCTCAAATCGTGGAGCTTGCGGAACGAGAATATCAACACCGCCAGCAGAAACAGGCTGCAGATGGTTCGTACCCATACGCCGTTACAGATTACGGCTAAAAACGTTATGAGTATCATGCCGATGAGCATCTTGTGCAGCGTCGTCCAACTGCGTTCGATTTCGACTATCCGTATTCTTTGCACTTTATTATGCATTTCCATGATTGGCCCGCCTTGCTTTTCATTCAGACGATGACATTATACCGTCGCGGCATATGGAAAGGAAGGCTCAACGCATCGCAAAAGAAGTTTTATGCCCCGTTCTTCAGCGCAAAAAAAACCGGAAAAGCCATAAAAATAACACTTTCGCTTTTCCGGCAATTCTGCTATTCCGGAAAAACTATTCCGGAGCATCAAAAAAATACCTGGCCGCGCACAACGTAAAATCGCGCTATAGTAAATATATCGGCCATGACTGGTTACAAGATTTAGATAAAAATCGGGACAAGTAAAATTATCCGTCTTGTAATTTTGACGGAATGGCTGTTCGGCAGCTGATTTGGGGGCGGATTTCGCTAATTTTTTGACATTTTGGCCACTTTTCAACAGAATCAGTCATAGGGAGATATTGTAATAAAAAAAGCTTCGCCTGCCGGCCAGCCTTTTTAACGATTTCGGCTAATCTAGAGCATGTTAAACTTGAGATACGACACTTTATGCGTTGGCGAAACGAGCTATGCAAGGAAGGCGAAGCAGGAATACTGCCCGTATTCCGATGCAGCCTGACGTAGCAGAGCGATGTTGCAGCCAGCAGAAATGACGCATATCAAATTTAACATGCTCTAAATATCGGTCAATTCGCTTGCCTCATCGCCGCAGTTTTAGGATAATTCCGTCATGTTAATGTTTATAAGCAAAGAATGGTGGTGGGCTGAAGATATCTGGTGGCTGATTCTGTCGTGGGTTGTTTCCACGCTGGGGTTTTTTCTTGCCATCATTCTCATTTCTCATCTTATTCGTCAACGTCGCAGTCCGTCAGGCACGATGGCGTGGCTGATGGGCCTTATTCTGATACCTCACATCGCCGTGCCGCTGTACCTTATTTTCGGCGGCAGAAAGATGCGTTACAAGCAGTCGCTCAAGCAGAATATTTCATTTCCCGGCATGACGACTGCACTTGTAGACCATGAAGCCCGCCGGTTATCCGAGCTTATAAGCAGCTTCGGCATGCCCCTGCCCGCACGGGGCCATCGCATCACGCTATGCAGCGACAGCTGCGAGACTTATCACAAACTCATGGAACTGCTCGAATCGGCGGAAAAGTCGATAGATTTCGCGACTTACGTTTTCGAACATGACGCCACCGGCCAATCCGTATTGGAGGTTCTGACCCGCAAAGCCCGCAGCGGCGTAAACGTCCGTCTGCTGGTTGACGACATAGGCGCACACATGCTCAAGCGGCGGCACGTGAAAGACTTCATCGCCGCCGGCGGCCAGTTTGCCAGATTCATGCCTCTGGTACATATCACCCGCCGTGCCGACCTGCGTAATCATCGCAAAATTACGCTGATAGACGACTCGACCGTGATGGCCGGCGGCATGAATATCGGCGATGAATATATGGGGCCGACGTTCAATCCTTCGCGATGGAAAGATTTGTCTTTCGTAATGCAGGGGCCCTGCGTGGGCGTTTATGGCGAAATTTTCCGGCAGGACTGGCTGTTCGCCACTGGCAGGCAGGATAAGGATGAACAAATCACCCCTGACGGCCAGCCGCATTTCGAAGAAGACCAGATTGCCCAGGTAGTGCCCTCCGGCCCCGACGTAAAGGGCGACATACTGTATAATGCACTCGTGGCAGCTATCCACGCCGCCGAAGAACGCGTAAGCATAATAACGCCCTACTTCATTCCCGACGACTCGATGATGCAGTCGCTTACGCTGGCGGCACATCGCGGCGTAAACGTCGAGGTGATAGTGCCGCAGGTGTCGAATCAGCGGCTGGCGAACCTGGCACGCGGGCCGTATCTGCGAGACCTCACAGCCGCCGGCGTAAAAGTGCGATATTATCTGCCCGGCATGATGCACGCCAAGGTCGTCCTCATCGACGACGACGTAGCCATGGTCGCGTCAGCCAATTTTGATTTGCGCAGCATGCAGCTGAACTATGAAGTGGCCATGTTCGCATATTCCGCCCAAACCATCAATGCCGTGGCGGCATGGGTAGACGGACTTCGCCGGCAAACCATTGCAAATACGCCGCTGCAAATTCCATATCTGCGCGAGACCGTAGAAGGCGTCGCACGATTGCTCGCCCCACTCCTGTAAGATATCAAAAAACTTTCGTTACCAGTTATCCCAATGAATATTGTCAGGTTTAAATTTATCTATGGGCTTGGCGGACCTTTGGGAAGGCACGCCTATGGGAATCACATTCAGTGGAATGACATCCTGGGGGAGATGGCACTCGCGCCGGACAGCCTCAATTCTGTCCGCTTCAGGGTAGACGGCAGTCCAGACGGCGCCGTAACCGAGAGCATGAGCGGCGAGAAGAATATTTTCCGTGGCGGCGGAGCAATCCAACGGCCAGAATTTGGGGGCAAATTGGGCGTCCTTACCTGGCAGGCCGCAGACAACAATGGCGGCACCGGCGTTGACGAGCATTTTTGCGTAAGGAAGTTGGCGGCAAATATTCTGCATTTTTGATTTGTCTGTAATGACCACAAACGCCCAAGGCTGAATGTTGACGGCTGACGGCGCCGACATTCCCGCCTTCAACATTTCCTCCAAGTCACACTTCTTCACCGACTCGCCCGTAAACTCCCTCACACTACACCTCGAAAGTATCATTTCAACAAATCTGTTCATAATGCTTACTCCCGAAAAAATAGAATCACCATAACATGTAATATAATCATGCATTATTTTAAAGCGATTATAAAAAAAATGCGCATGAAAAAACCGCCGGAGTTTATTCCGGCGGCTCTTCAAAATATCGAAACAGTGAGTTGTCTTAGTTGCATGTCGCCATGCAGTCATCCGGCTACGCCGGACGAGGCTGTGCTGACATCTTTAATTATGTCGGGAAGATTACTCTTCCGGCTGAAATCATACAGTCGTGAAACTGCAAATCCAGCCATCGACACCTAGATGTATCCTCTAGAAAGGAGGTGATCCAGCCGCAGGTTCCCCTACGGCTACCTTGTTACGACTTAGTCCCAGTCACCGAACTCACCTTCGGCAGGGCTGAGGTGCCCCGACTTCGGGTTTTTCCGGCTCCCATGACTTGACGGGCGGTGTGTACAAGGCTCAGGAACACATTCACCGCGTCACGCTGATACGCGATTACTAGCGATTCCAACTTCATGTAGTCGAGTTGCAGACTACAATCTGAACTGGGCCCGATTTTCAGGATTTGCTCCACCTCGCGGTATTGCTTCCCTCTGTATCGGGCATTGTAGCACGTGTGCAGCCCAGGCCGTAAGGGCCATCC
>CAZIAZ010000067.1:0-8741 GCA_964536835.1 uncultured Planctomycetaceae bacterium
TCCCAGCAAAATAGGCGGAGAGGTCAAGGACTTCTCGGGGCCGCCGGAAAGCGTCATGCTCGCCCATGAAGCAAAAAAACTCGACTGGTTCGCTCAATTCGCCGTAGCCGCCAGCGCAGAAGCCGTCAAAGACTGCGGCATAGATTTCGATACGATTGACCGTAATCGGTGCGGCGTCATAGTCGGCAGCGGCATCGGCGGGCTGCAGACTCTTCAGGAACAGCACAGGCGAATGCTGGACAAGGGGCCGACCAAATCGAGCCCGTTCACCGTGCCGCGGCTGATGGGCAATGCCGCCGGCGCTCACATAGCCATCCTGTTCGGCCTCGGCGGCCCGAATTTCGGCTGCGTGACGGCGTGCGCGTCGGCTGCACACTCAATCGGCCAGGCGATGAGAGCCATCCAGAACAACGAAGCCGACCTCATCATAACCGGCGGCAGCGAAGCCGCTCTATGCGAAATCGGCATGTCGAGCTTCTGTGCACTCAAAGGTCTGAGCACACGCAATGACGACCCGCAGCACGCATCGCGGCCGTGGGACGCAGACCGCGACGGCTTCCTGCTGGCAGAAGGCGCAGGATGCATTACTATCGAAGAACTGGAATTCGCCAAAGCCCGCGGCGCGAGAATATACGCCGAACTTATCGGTTATGGCGCCACCTGCGACGCCAGCCATATAACCGCACCTGACCCGGAAGGCAAAGGCGCGGTACGTGCAATGGAAATCTGCCTCGCCGACGCAGGCCTCGCACCGGCTGAGCTGGATTACATAAACGCCCACGGCACAAGCACGCAGCTTGGTGACAGGGCTGAAATTACAGCTATAAAGAAGGTTTTCGGCGATCACGCCACAAACGGCCTGCTCGTCTCTTCCACAAAAAGTCTCACCGGCCATCTGCTTGGCGCATCCGGCGGCGTGGAAATCATCGCATGCGTAAAAGCCATCCAGGAAGGCATAGTACCAGGAACATATAACCTGAACAATCCTGACGAGGCGTGCGAGGGCATGGATCTTGTTCCAAATGCCCCGCGGAAGAAGGCAATCAAGACTGCGCTGTCCAACAGTTTCGGCTTCGGCGGCCACAATGGATGCCTGATTATCCGCAAATATGAAGAATAACGATTGCAGCTGAAAAACAAAGGCGATGCGTTAAAGTTGTTAAAACTATTCTAAAACGCATCGCCTTTTTTGTTGTAAAAAAGAACATCCTGCATACGTAAATTACCACAACAGCGAAGATGAACTCATCGCCAGTCTGCTCCACGTACAGCCGGGTACTGCCGACGACTCCGCCACACCTTTGCCAGCGTCGAACTCAGGGACAGTCGCAATTTTGCCGGCGATGAACTCATTTAGCGTTACCGCCATCTCTTCCCAGCGTGCAATTTGTCCGCCAAATCTGATTTGCATAACGTCAAGGCCAAACCTCTTGTTGCGGTTCAGCCACTGCCTGCGGAAAACTGCGGCAAAATCGCGTAATGCCCCAATAATCGCCGGAATCCCATTTTCTGCGATATCTTTGACGGTTGCAATATCGCGTACAGAGCAGGCTGTCGATAATCCGTTCTGAAGTTCAACCTTGTCGGCTAAAAACGTCGCAGCCTTGAATGCCAGGGCGATGCAGCCGCCGGCGGTTTGATTTTCAAACGGCTTGAGACTTTCGGCCAGGCTGCGATAATGCCTGACAATCGATGCATATCCATCCGGAAGTTTTTTGGAGATTTCCCGTAGATATTTCATCATAAGCGGGTCGTCCCACAGCAGCAGAGATGCCTGTACCTTCTCATTCTCCCAAAAAGCGTAATCAAGCTGCGACGCAATTTGATGAACATGGTAACTTCCGCCACATATCGTCCCAAAACTCTTCTCGATGTCGGCGGCCGTTCCCTTTTCGCCGAATGCCATATCAGCCGCCCTGCACAGCTCAGCCAGCGATGAATCGAATTCGCAATATGCCCCGTCGTCACCCCACATGGTGAACAGAATCTCGGCGAGTTTTGAGTCGCGGCATGCCTCGATGCACGGCTGAACGGTGGCATGCGTAAGCTCGTGGTCACACCAGAGCTTGCCCCATGTCCAAATTCCGGAGGCCATCATAGGCTCATGGCCCAATTCACGATGCCGCTTAATCCATTCCGAATAAAACTCGCGTTCGCGATGATAGTAATCCCAGTAAACCAAATCCACGTTCGCCGGAATCTGCCGCTTTACGTCGTCGGGAATGACGGTTTCAGGGGCATAATAATCCTGCCTGGAGTTACCCAGCCGAAAATACATGTCCGACCATATCATAGGCCTCAAACCATACTTTTCGCATATCTCGCCAACCCTGCCGAGATGACGATTGAAAATGTCAAATCCCCTCTCATAACCGTAAATATCCATGAACCGGCCGCGGCCGAGATCATGCGTCTCGTCCATGCCGATATGAATCCGTTCAGTCGACAGAGTCCGGCTCCAGAAGGCTATCATCTTTTCGATGAGTTCATATGTTTTGGGTTCATTGACCAGCAGTACATTACGGGTGTCTTTTACTGGCTGATAGGCGGCCCACTGCAATATCTGTTCCATATGGCCGAGCACCTGGATGCAGGCGACAAGCTCTATGCCCAATTTTTTCGCATAATCGTCCAATTCGCGGATTTCTTCGGCAGTATAGGGCCCTCGCATGTATCCAAAATACGGCTCGTCGGGCAATTCGTATGTGTCCTCCGTATACAGCATGGCCATATTGTAACCCATCAACGCAAGCCGCAGCAGCCATCCTTTGAAATGCTCGACCGTCATCACCGCATTCCTGGAACAGTCAAGCATTATGCCCAGAGTTTTAAAAACGGCAGTCTCATCGCAATCGCGGCCAGCCATCACCAGCCCGACGCCCCTGGCTGCACCGCTCACGCTATCGTACTCAACAGTCACACTGTCGCCCTGCCGCATCACCAGAAGACGTCCTGAATTTTCACGGCGGCGGAACGACAGCCGGCAGCCGTCGCCCCCCTGTCGCTCGAACAACGGATAATATTCCCCGACGGCATCAAGCATCCGATGCAATTCTGCGGGAGTCTGTGACCTGTCCCATGCGAACTCGGCGTCGAATTTCATTTTAAAACCTTTCAATAATGGATAAAACGATTATCTTATTTAAACAATAAAAACCTTTTTTGTCTGCAATTAATAGTTATAATCGATGTCGTAAAATATGGAAATGGATATTTCAACCATAAAAAATGCCAAAACGAAACAGCAAATACGAAATAAACTACCTCCCGATTCCACCGAATATAGCAGGCATACTTCGGCAGAGCGGGCTGATGTTCTACTGCTATTACGACAATGTAAAGTCAGGCATAAAAGATTTCTCCCGCATGAGAACTTTTGATTATTACTGTCTGCTGCAATTCGTCGACGGCAACGGTTATTTCAAAGACGACGCCCATCCAGTGCCCGTGAAAATTCCGCGGGAAGGCGGGCTGATAGTAATCCCTGGAGCACGACAGGAATACGGCGCTGAGCTTGATTGCTTCGTCGAGGACTCCGTTTGCTTCTACGGCCCAGCCGCCGACGCACTTTTCAACGCGGGCATTATCCGCCAGGGAATAATCCACTTCGGGAAAGAACGGCGACTGCTGCCGATTATCGAAAAAATCAGAACAGGCCTTCTCAGCAGTTATCTCGAAGCGAATGTCATGCTCATGCAGCTGCTGTTCGACCTGCACTGGCAAAATCACGCAGGCAAAGATTTCGCATCAGCCGGCAATATCGAACAGCTGCTTCAACAGATAAATCGCAAACAACAACAGATGTGGACTGTAAAAAAAATGGCCAAGTTTTGCAGCATAAGCGAAAATCATCTGCGAAGGCTTTTCCGCCGACACACGGGCATGCCACCCAAACAATACCTCGAACAGTGCAAAATGCGGTCAGCCACCGAACTGCTTATCGGCACAGACCTGAAAATAGCGGAAATCGCGGCTCAACTGGGCTACGACGACCCGTACCATTTTATACGGCGATTCAGTACGAAAATCGGCATCTCGCCAGGAATGTACAGAAAACAACATCTATCGCGATTCTGAAAAGCTGCAAGTTGCATCCCACTGTTTACTGAAACTTATTGTCGCTCAGGATGAATATCTACGGCAACTGGCGACATTTTTTACCCACACTGCGACAGAATTGCACTTTTCAGCCCAAGTGACCAACAAAAAAAGTAAAAACCCTTGACCAATGCCGCATGATTGACGTATTATAGGCACTCATAATCCGGTTCTGCTCCGTAAAATTTTGACAGTAATATGACAAAAGTCAGTCCGGCAGAAACCTGAAACTGGAAAATTTAAAGCCATCATAATAATCATATTTGTAATATCTCTTTTCCAGGCCAGGATAATGCGGCGGCTGTCTGCGGGGTTGACGACCGTCGACATTCCCAATCGGCCAGTCCATATTAACGATTATCAGTGTATACAGCATAGCTGAAATGCAGTCAGCGTCTTTATATACTTCATATTGTTCTTTTTGCGAGTAAGTTGGATATGGCACGAAAAAACAAGAAACTAGGCGAAATTTTGTGTGATTGGGGGGCAGTTACGAAGGCAGGTCTGGAGGAGGCATTGGAATACGGACGCAACGAGGGGATGAAAATCGGCGAAGCGCTTATATCGCTTGGCATGGTCGAAGAAGACGATGTCACCAAAGCATTGGCGGAACAGCTTGGGGTTGAATACATAAACCTCGAAAATTACGTAGTCCAGACGGCTGAAACCGCCATGCTATCGGAGGATAGAATAAAACGTCATCTCGTCCTGCCTGTTGGCCGGAATAGCGCCGGCCGGCTGAAAGTGGCGATGGTGGATCCAAACGACCTCGAAACGCTCGACATGCTGCGTTTCATCCTCAATGAAGACCCCGTTCCATGTATCGTAAGTAAAACTCAGATTCGCAATTATATTGACCAGCACGTCTCATCCCAGATATCTCTCGATGAAGAAGTCCACAAATTCGAAACCGACGAAAATGGCACACCAGTAAAAAAAGCGGAAGCAGGCGAAGAGGCTGACGACTCCGCGCCGGTAGTCCGCCTGGTTTCGATGATTATAAACGAAGCCGTCAAAATGCGGGCCAGCGATATTCATATAGAACCCATGACTAACCGCGTTCGTGTCCGTTATCGCATCGACGGCGTCTGCATCGAGCGTGACAACATTCCCAAAAGAATGCAGGGCGCGGTTATAAACCGTTTTAAGATATTGTCCGGCATGGATTTGGCAGAAAAACGCGTTCCGCTCGACGGCCGAATCAAGATGTCGATTAGCAAGCAGCAGATTGATTTCCGTGTATCATGCTTGCCGGCGTATCATGGCGAAAGCGTTGTTTTGCGTATTTTGCGGCCGGATGCCGCCAAACTCGGCTTGGTAAATCTGGGGTTTGAAGAATCGGACAATCAGCTTTTCCAGAAAATAATCAAGCGGCCGAACGGCATATTTCTGGTTACGGGGCCAACCGGCTCGGGCAAAACCACTACCCTTTACTCGGCACTGAACGAACTGAACCGCCCTGACCGGAAAATCATCACGGCGGAAGACCCTGTTGAATACAATTTCACCGGCATTAACCAGTGCCAGGTTCGAGACGACATCGGATTGACCTTTGCATCCATCCTCAGGTCAATGTTACGTCAGGCGCCGAACATCATTCTCGTCGGCGAAATTCGTGACCTTGAAGTCGCAGAAGTGGCAATTCAGGCCGCTTTGACAGGACACCTGGTTTTCAGTACACTACATACCAACGATGCGCCGTCGGCTTTGACGCGTCTTATTGATATGGGCGTCAAACCGTTCCTTGTGGCAAGCTCGGTTCAGGCAATTATGGCTCAGCGGCTTGTGCGACGCATTTGTCCGGATTGCAAAAGTGTGGACGAATCGCCCAATCTGCGTACGCTGAAGCTCCTCGGCTTCCGGCCGGAAGAGATTGAAAATTCAACATTTTATGTAGGCAAAGGTTGCAATTCCTGCAACGGCTCAGGCTACCGAGGCCGTCAGGGCATTTTCGAAATCATGGAACTGACCAGCCAGATTCGCCAGATGACATTCGAACGCGCAACGCTTGCGGAAATACGCAAGGCGGCAAAGGCGGCGGGCATGAAAAATCTGCTCGAAGATGGCAAAATGAAGATAAAAAACGGCATTACCACGCCGGAAGAACTGCTACGAATCACCCAGGTCGAAGAATTGGTCTCTGAAGAAGAGTAATTTTTTATTTTTCATAACGTTTTATTAACAATATATTAAGAACAAAATGGCAGCCGTTTGAAATTTCCGTATTACTTTTGAGTGTAATTGGGAACGAATAATTAGGCTGACAGAAGAGGTGGATGAAAAATATGGCGACATTGCACATTGACAGACTGTTGGAAACTTGTATCAAGAGCGGCGCCAGTGACTTGCATCTTTGTGTGGGTCTGCCGCCGATGCTTCGTCTTCGTGGCCGGCTTCGTCCGTTGGAGACGAAAACTCTTACGCCTGAAGATACGACTGAGCTCATGAAGTCCATAACGCCTGAGCGTTCTCAACAGGAACTGCAGGAAGTCGGGGGCACAGACTTCGGTTTCGAATTCGGCGACAAAGGCCGTTTCCGTACGTCGGTGTTCATGCAGAAAGGTCACATCTCACTGGTTCTCCGTCTGATACCCAACAAGCTCTTCTCGCTTGACGAAATCGGTCTGCCGGAGATAACGCGTACGTTGCTGCGACGGCCACGCGGCATGTTCCTGGTAACGGGGCCGACCGGTTCCGGCAAAACCACCACGCTGGCGTCAATGATTAATTACATAAACGAGAATTTCGACAAACATATCATAACCGTCGAAGATCCGGTGGAATATTACCATCCGCACAAGAAATCCATCGTGGTTCAGCGTGAGGTCGGCGTGGATGTGCCGAGCTTTTCCGAAGCCCTTCGCCGTGCGTTGCGACAGGACCCCGACGTAATGCTCGTCGGCGAACTCCGCGACCTTGAAACCATCGAAGCCGCACTGCGAGCCGCCGAAACCGGCCACCTCGTCTTCGGCACTCTGCATACTTCGTCCGCTCAGGGCACAATCACGCGTATCGTCGACCAGTTCCCCGTCGACCAGCAGGAACAGGTTCGCGTGCAGTTGGCGGAATCGCTCATCGCCGTACTCTGCCAGGCTCTCATGCCGCGATGCGACGTGAAAGGCATGGTCGCAGCTTACGAATTCATGGTCGTCACCAGTGCAATATCGAACATGATTCGCGAAAACAAGATATTCCGTATTCCATCGACAATACAGACCGGCAAAAAGCTGGGCATGCAGCTGCTCGACGATCACCTTTACGAACTGTTCGCCGCCGGCAAGATTTCCGAGGAAGACGCGCTCGACAGGTCACAGACGCCAGCCGACCTGCTTGAGAAAATCAAGCGTCTCAAGGCTACCCAAAGCGGCGCAGCAACGAAGTAATGAATGAACGGAGTCGTCAAATGGCAAACATGAATGCACTCAACATTCCGATAGACCAGTTGCGGGGCAGGCCGCTGGGCCGTGTTCTCGTCAAGATGGGCAAAATAACCAAAGAGCAGGTTTATCAGGCTCTGGAACGGCAAAAACAGCAAAGCGGCCCGATAGGACAGCATCTCGTGGAGCTGGGCTTCATCGACGACGCCACCCTGTCGTTAGCCCTGGGCGCTCAGGTCGGCATGGAGTTCGTCGACCTCACGACGATGGATATCCCCGAATCGGTCATAAACCTTATCCAGGCGCAGGTAGCCACCAGCTACAAGATTATCCCGCTGGAACACGACCCCGATACGAATCATCTGACGATAGCCGTCTGTACGCCCAACAACTTCAGAGCCGTCGACGACCTTCAGACGCTGATGGGCTTTTCAGGCGTGACAGCCAAGCTGGCCTCGCCCGATGCCCTTGAAAATGCGTTGATGAAATATTACGACGTCGGCAATGAATCGATATCGGACATATTAAACGACCTCGCCACAGACGACACATTGAGTCTTTCTGAAGGCAGAGGCGAGAGCATAGACCTTGAAACCCTGCGTGAAATGGCGGAGGCCAACCCCGTCAAGCGGCTGGTCAACATGGTTCTCCTCGAAGCCATCCGCAACCGTGCCTCCGACATTCACTTCGAACCGTTCGAAGACGATTTTAAAATGCGATACCGCATAGACGGCGTATTGTACGAGATGCTGCCGCCGCCGAAATCCATCGCGGTAGCCATAGCGTCGCGCATCAAGGTCATGTCAAATCTGGACATCGCCGAGCGTCGTCTGCCGCAGGACGGCCGAATTGAACTCGTCGTAAACGGCAATCCAGTCGACCTGCGTGTCGCCGTTCTTCCGACGATGTTCGGCGAAAGCGTCGTAATGCGTATTCTCGACCGTTCGAACGTTTCGCTCGATCTTGAGCGGCTGGGCATTCGCGACGACGACCTGCGGACGTTCCGTCAGCTCATTCATCGGCCGCACGGCGTGATAATCGTGACCGGCCCGACAGGTTCGGGCAAAACCACGACGCTTTATTCAGCCCTGAACGAACTTAACGACATATCCGTAAAAATCCTGACGGCGGAAGATCCGGTCGAATACGACATCGACGGCCTAATCCAGTGTCAGATTAACGAAGACGTCGGCCTTACATTCGCCCGCTGCCTGCGAAGTTTCCTGCGTCAGGACCCCGACATCGTGCTCGTCGGCGAAATTCGTG
>CAZIAZ010000068.1:0-8089 GCA_964536835.1 uncultured Planctomycetaceae bacterium
TTACTGGGTACGTCATGTGGCGGATTCGTTGTCGGTGGGGCGGGTCTGTCCTGAAATTTTTTCCGCTGATTGCGGATTAAAAATTGCCGACGTCGGCTGCGGCGGCGGATTTCCGATTCTGCCGCTTGCGTGCGTCAATCCGCAGCTTGACATAACAGGCATCGAGTGTCGCGGAAAGAAGACTCAGTTCATTTCCGAGGCTGCCCGCGAACTTGGTCTGCCGAACGTGAAGTTCGTAACAGCCCAGGCTCGTGAAGTCGGCCGTGCCGAAGGCCATGCCGGCGTATACGACGTCATCCTCATGCGCGCCGTCGGCGAGAGCGGCCGTATGTTGCGCGAAGTCCGAAATCTCGTTGCAGCCGGCGGTCGGGTGATAAACTACAAAACTCCACAGGCTGTTGCTGGCGAACGGCTGATACTTGCGAGGGAAGCCGGCAAATTCGGGTTCGATATCGTCGAGTCCATGCCGTTTGAATTGCCGTGCGGCGGCGGATTGAGACAGTTTGTGATATTAAACAGGAATAACGGTTGATATGGAAACATTGCGGGAACAATACGTCCCGTCGGCGACGGAAAGTTATTTCGCCGGTTTTAGGGAAGTCATAAGGGCCGGCTGGCCGGCTAGCCTTACGATGCTCAACAGTACGATAATAGCATTCACGGACGGCTTGATGGTGTCGCGGGTTAATGCCGTTTCACTTAACGCCCAGTTTGCCGCCGGCATATCTTCGTTTGTGTTCGAGGCATTTTTCGTAGGTGTTTTGGGAATCGTCAATACTTTCGTCAGCCAGAATTACGGCTCACGGCGATACGACATGACGTCGCAGTACGTTCATGCCGGCATGGCGATATCGGTTATGGCATCTCTGCTTTTTGCGCCGCTGGCCTTTTTCCCCGAGCCGTTCTTTCGCCTGATGAGCAGCGATTATGCCGACGCAGGCCAGTTTGTTTCACTCGCCACGATGTATTTCAGATACATGATGTTGACGCTTGTGTTGCGGCTGCTGACGACGGTGCTCTGTCAGTTTTTCTACGGCGTACAGCGGCAGAGGGTTGTTTTGCTGGCTTCGATGCTGGCGATGGTTGTCAACGTCGTGGGCAATTACATATTCATTTTCGGTCATCTGGGTTTTCGGCCGATGGGGCTGGAAGGCGCGGCGTGGGGGTCTGTACTTGCATTCGCGTCGCAGTTCGTGCTCCTCGGCGCGATATTTTTATCCGGCAATTATAATCGGCTCTACCAGACACGCCGTCACTGGCGGATTTCGTGGAAGTGCGTTCGCGACATCATGTCTGTAGGCTGGCCGGCTGGCGTGCAGTTTTTCAGCGATATCTTCTGCTGGATGATTTTTACGGGCTTTCTCGTCGGCAAAAAATTCGGCCCTGAACATCTGACTGGTACTGTTATTGCGATGCGGTATATGAACGTTTCTTTTATGCCGGCGATTGGAATCGGCATTGCCACGACGTCGCTGGTCGGGAAATACATCGGCGCGAAGCGTCCTGAGCTGGTCAGAAGGCGTGCGCGCCAGGGTTGCATGCTTGCCGTGGTTTATATGGGAGTGTGCGGCCTTCTGTTCTGGATTTTCGGCCGACAGATGGCGGAGTTTTACGTGCAGCAGGACGTGCTTGCCGGCGGTGCGACTGCCGGCAATGCCGAGGCGGTCATAAACATCAGCCGCCGGCTGCTTATGTGTGCGGCTGCGTTCCAGATATTCGACGGCATAGGAATAGTGTACAGCGGCGCGCTTCAGGGAGCGGGCGACACGTGGTGGAAGATGCTGTGTGCGATAATTCTTACGTGGGTGATATTAATCGGCGGCGGTTATCTGGTTTCGGAATTTCTGCCGCAGCTTGCGAGCACGGGGCCGTGGCTGGCTGCGGCGGTGTTTGTAATGTGCTTTGCCGTGTTGATTGTGCGACGCTTCGAGTCGGGAGCGTGGAAGAAATTCAACCTGCTTGGGCCGCAGGAAGATGCCGCTGTAGAGGCACTTTCGGAAGCACCGCCGGTGGTTTAAGATATTGTCGGTAGAACGGCTGAGATTTTTAATTTTTCAGCCACTGCCGCTGCGTTCGGAATGAAAAGGAATTTTGGAAAATGAGCAGAAGTGATGCAGGATTTTACAGTGTGTTTACTACGGCATGGGGGCCTATGGGCGCGTTTGCTGACGGGGCCGGCGCGATTATGGGCGTTATTCTGCCGCATTATTCCAAAGATGATTTGCTGGCGATGTTGGCGTGGGATTGCAAAAAAGCGATTCCGAACGACGGGCCTTTTGAAAAGTTTATCGCTGAGGCGCGACGATATTTTAACGGCGAAGTGCCGGATTTCGACGGCATGGAGTTGAACATGTCGGATGCCGGGAATTTTTACGGCAAGGTTTATCGTGCCTGCATGGCCATACCTTTCGGCCGGACGGTGAGTTATCGTGAACTGGCGGTGACGATTGGCAGCGAGGACGCAGCACGGCCTGTCGCCACTGCCATGAGCCGTAACCCTCTGCCGCTTATTGTACCCTGTCATCGCGTGATTCACTCCGACGGTACGCCAGGGGGATTTTCCGCCGCCGGCGGAATCGACATGAAATTGCGGATGATAAATCACGAAAAAATGCATCTTAAAAATTCAAACTGACCGATTTAACGGTTTTCAGTATATTATGCGTAAAGGTAAATACTTATTTTACATATTGTTATGATTCGACTGCAATCGTTTGTCAATCTATTTTGTCAAATTGACAATTTATGTAACTTTTTTTAAATGAGTATTTACCGAACCAAATATCGTCAATCGGTCACTTTGAGTTAAAAAAAATGGAAGCGTTTATAAAATTCCGACGGGCTTTTGAGAGCCGTTCCAATCGGTTTGTTTTTCAGCCTTTGCCGCGTAAAATGACGGAATATCGATAAAAAATGTCTTGCTCTTTTATTTTACGGCTGACGGTAAAAAATCTTTCAGCTGAGCCGTGAAAGCAGTTTTTGAATGACTTTTAAATGTTTTGTTTACTTTTTCTGCAAAAAACGGTATATTTCCTGCCTAATTTTGGTGACTTTTCGGAGTAGATGATGGCAAAGAATGACAATCAGAATATTTACAAGGATACGCTGAATCTTCCGCAGACGACGTTCGATATGCGGGCGAATCTGTTGGAAAAAGAGCCTCGCCTCCAGGCTTGGTGGCAGGAACAGAATCTTTACGACAAAATCTGTGCAGCCCGCAAGGACGCCGAGCAGTTCATTCTGCACGATGGCCCGCCGTACGCCAATGGCAATATACACATGGGCACAGCCCTGAACAAGATTTTAAAAGACATAGTAATCCGCAGCAAGAATATGGCTGGTTTTAAAGTGCCCTATATTCCCGGCTGGGATTGTCACGGGTTGCCTATCGAGGCTAAGGTCATGGAGGAGCTCGGAGCTAAAGCCCGCGAGCTTTCGCCGCTGGAAATCCGTCACAAATGCCGCGCTTATGCGGAAAAATTCGTCAAACTTCATAGCGGGCAGTTTCAGCGTCTGGGCGTTATGGGCGAGTTCGACAACCCGTACATAACCATGAGTCCGCAATATGAGGCGGACGCGCTGGAAGTGTTCGCGAGATTAATCGAACAGGGCATAGTCTACAAGCAGCTCAAGCCGGTGCACTGGTCGATAGATAACCGTACCGCGCTGGCTGATGCGGAACTGGAATATTATGACCGTGAAGACGCAAGCATATTCGTGGCGTTTCGCCTTGTGGATGTGAAGGCTACGTTAGCCGGCGTTGCTCCGTCGACGCCGATGTATGTGGTGATATGGACGACTACGCCCTGGACGCTCGTCGCCAACCGTGCCGTCGCCGTTCATCCCGATTTTGAATATGCCGCCGTTCAGGTTGATTCGCCGCTTGGCCGTGTGGTGGTTTTTGTCGCAGCCGAACGGCTTGAGGCGTTGAAAGCCGCCGGCGAAAAATGGATGACCGGTGCAGAAGTTCTGGCTACCTGCAAGGGCAGCGACCTTGTGAAAGCTCAGTTGCGATATGCTCATCCGTTGTCGGCTGGCGTAACATGTCCTGTAGTGGCTGCTAATTACGTGACGCTTGAAGACGGCACTGGCCTTGTGCACACCGCACCAGGACACGGTACGGACGATTATTACACCGGCTTGAACAATAATCTGGAAATTTACTGCCCCGTGCAGGCTGACGGAACGTATGATATGACGGCGCCGGCCTGGCTGCAGGGCAAGAGCGTCTGGGACGGCAACGGGCTAGTGGTCGAATACCTCGAAAAGCAGAAAACGCTTGTTGCGATTCATATGATGCGTCACTCTTATCCGCACGACTGGCGCAGCAAGACGCCGACGATTTTCCGTGCGACCGAGCAGTGGTTTATCGGCGTTGACAAGCCGCTTAAAAACGGCGGCCATACGCTTAGGCAAATGGCTCTCGACGTCTGCGGCAAAGCACTGGCCCAGGGCGGAGTGGATTTCATTCCTTCGTGGGGCCGCAATCGTATACTGGGCATGCTCGAAAGCCGGCCCGACTGGTGTCTCTCCCGACAACGCTCGTGGGGGCTGCCGATAACCGCTTTCTACAACCCGCAGGGACGTGTCCTGTGCACTCCGTTCAGCGTTCGTGAAGTGGCCAAAACAATCCGTGCGCTGGGTTCGGATGCGTGGTTCAATGAAACGCCCAAAACGCTTCTTGGTGATTACAGGCCGCAGGATGATACCGACCTCGTAAATGCCGATGAATTTGACGTCGAGACGCTCGAAAAGGGTTACGACATTTTCGACGTGTGGTTTGAGAGCGGCTCAAGCTGGTATGCCGTTGCGGTCGCGCGAGGCGTTGTGGAAGAACCGCCGGTAGACCTCTACCTGGAAGGTTCGGACCAGCATCGCGGCTGGTTTCAGCTGTCACTTCTGCCGTGCCTCGGCGTGGCGGGTACTGCGCCGTTTAAAAAAGTCCTGACGCACGGATTCGTCGTGACCGACAGCGGCCACAAGATGAGCAAATCGCTCGGCAATACAATCGAACCGCAGGAGCAGCTGACCAGACGCGGCGCCGATATTCTGCGTCTGTGGGTGGCCAGCCAGAATTATCAGGACGATATCCGTTGCAGCGAAAAACTCATCGAACAGGCGGAAGATGCCTATCGTAAAATACGCAACACCATCCGGTTCTGCATGGGGTCAATCGGCGATTACGACCCGGCGAAAGATTACGTGGCTCCTATGGAGCATTCCGTCGGCCGCTGGATGCAGATAGAACTGCAACTGCTCATCAAAAATGTGCGTGACGCTTATGACAAATTTGAATTTCACCGCGCGACGCGGCTGTTGTATGAATTCTGCACGATACAGGCGTCGAGCGTGTACCTGACTGCGGTGAAGGACAGGCTGTACTGCGACCTGCCCGATTCGCCTCGCCGCCGTGCCTGCCAGGGTATTATCCGTAGCGTACTTATAGCGCTTGTCAAACTGGCGGCTCCGATTCTGCCGCATACCTGTGAAGAGGCGTGGCGACAGATTCCGCACCGTGACGCCGGCGAGCCGGATTCGGTACACCTGTCGTTTCTGCCGAAAGCCGATGAAAAATTCATCCGACTGCTGGAGGATGTGACGCCGATAGTCGATGACGACCTGATTGTTCAGGGCGAAAATCTCCAGATAGGCCCGGCGTGGATTTGGGAACGATTGATGGATATTCGCGGCGAGGCGCTTGTCATGCTTGAAGACCTGCGAAACAGGGGCGTGAAGAATCAGCTCGACGCGGAAGTTATCTTTACCGTTTCGCCGCAGCGGCCGGGCGTGAAAAAATTCATGCAATTATACGTCGGCGAGCTGGAAGACATGCTCGGCGTTGGATACGCCTGCGTGGTGGACGGCTCGGCGCCGGAGGGCAGACTCGTAGGCATACAGGTACTGGATGCCCGCGAGAAATATAATCGTTGCGAAAGAAGCTGGAAACGTCGGCCGGACGTCGGCAGCGACAGTGAATATCCGACGCTTTCAGCACGCGATGCGGCAGTTATGCGACAGATGAAAAACCGGAAGAAAAGCTGAAAAGCCCTTCTATTGTGATAAAAATATCAGGAAAATATTCAGATGAGTAAAGATGCATGTTTAAAAAGAACCCACACTTGTGGCCAGTTACGGCTTGAAGATAACGGCAGGGCGGTTCGCCTCTGCGGGTGGGTCAGGAGTTATCGTGACCACGGCGGCGTTGTTTTTATCGACCTGCGCGACCGCAAGGGCATTACGCAGGTGGTGTTTGACAGCGAGAGCGTCGGTAGCGAGATGTACAATCTGGCCGGCACGCTTCGCGACGAATGGGTCATAAGCGTAGCGGGCAAAGTTCGGCCTCGCGGCGAGGGCAAGGAAAATCCGAAGCTCGCCACCGGCCAGATAGAAGTCGACTGCAATGACCTGGTCGTACTGAACCGTTCCGACGCCGTGCCGTTTTCGCCGGATGAATATCACGCCACCAGCGAAGAAAATCGCTTAAAATATCGTTATATCGATTTGCGACGCCAGGAAATGTCCGGCGCGCTGATGTTGCGTCATAAGATAGTGCAGGCGATGCGGGGCGTGCTTGATGGCGACGAGTTCATCGAAGTTGAAACGCCGTTCCTCTGCAAGAGCACGCCTGAAGGTGCGCGCGATTTTCTTGTGCCGTCGCGCATGCATCGCGGCACTTTTTATGCATTGCCGCAGAGCCCGCAGCTTTATAAGCAGATTCTGATGGTTGGCGGCCTTGAAAAATATTACCAGGTCGCCCGCTGCTTCCGTGACGAAGACCTTCGCGCAGACCGTCAACCGGAATTTACGCAGCTTGACCTGGAACTCAGTTTCTGCGATGAACAGGACGTGATGAATGTTACGAATCGCGTGCTTCGTGCGGTCTGCAAAGTCGCAGGCAAATATTTTCCGGATGAAGTACCGGTCATGACATATCAGGAGGCTGTGGCCCGCTTCGGTTCGGACAAGCCCGATTTGCGTTTCGGCATGGAAATAAAGGACATTTCGGATATCGCCGCGAAAACCGATTTCCGCGTCTTCAGTTCAGCCGTCGAAAACGGCGGCGCTGTGCAGTGTATAGTCGTTCCCGGCGGCGCCAGGATGACCCGCAAGGAGACCGACGCACTGGCTGACTGGGCCAAGACGTTCGGCGCTGGCGGCATGCCGATTACCAAAGTTGCCGGCGGCAAGCTGGAAACTGGAGTTGCGAAATTTCTGGAAAAAATCGCGACGCAACTTATTGAGCGTCTCGACGCAAAAGACGGCGACCTCATCTGCTTCGCAGCCGACAGGCTGAAAGTCGTTCAACGCGTTCTTGGTGAGCTTCGTTGCAAGTTAGCCAGGGATCTTGGCATGATAGACCCCAACGATTTCAAATGGCTGTGGGTGGTCGAGTTTCCGCTGTTTGAATACGACGAGGATGCCGGCCGTTACGTGGCCATGCACCACCCTTTTACCTGCCCGAATATCGATGACTGGGAAAAATATCGCGACAGCGACCCGTTGAAAATCCGTTCCCGCGCATATGATATCGTTTGCAACGGCATGGAAATGGGCGGCGGCAGTATTCGTATACATCGGACCGATTTGCAGAAAGACGTGTTTACGTTCATGGGCATTAAAGATGAGGAAGCCAGCCTGAAATTCGGCTTTTTGCTGGATGCGTTGCGATTCGGCGCGCCGCCGCACGGCGGATTGGCTCTCGGCCTTGACCGCGTCGTAATGACCATGATAGGCGCACCGAGCATACGTGACGTTATAGCGTTTCCCAAGACGCAGAAGGGTACATGCCCCATGACGGAGGCCCCTTCATTTGTGGATGAAAAGCAGCTTGAAGAACTTTTCATATCGGTCGTGGAAGAGGATGGCGATGTCCAAAAAAGTTCAGTTTCAGACCTGGATTTGCCGCCTGACCTGGATGACATAATGTAGAGTATATGGTTCTCAAAAGAAATTTCATTTTGAAAACTGCTCTGATATAAAATGTAAAAAAATAATAAAAAAGCTGGTTACGGATGACGTAGCCAGCTTTTTTATTATAGAACCTATCCCAAAAACATGGGCGTCGCCGAAATCGAGCAATTTTGCGGGC
>CAZIAZ010000069.1:0-7866 GCA_964536835.1 uncultured Planctomycetaceae bacterium
CGAAGCCGAGCTTTTTGTACAGTTCGAGTTTTTTGTTGAACGGAATGGAATCCCGCACTGACGGCCCGAACGGGTCTGCGCCTTCGTGAATGTTCCACGGCCCAAATGAAAATACGTATCCTGAATTATCCATAATCATCTCCATTAATTATCAAACCTTAATATACACGACTATACTGAATGTAGCTATGAACACGGCTGTCGGAAACATGAACAATCCTGCACTGATTTTATTTCATGTTATAAAGCTGTCTGAGTTTTCTAATGCCTTCCGCGACTATGATTTCATCGCTGTTTTCTATCGGAAGATACGTGTTGACGGCTGACTCCATTTCGACTTCATAACCGCCTTTTTCACGTGCATCCAAATCCGGAATATACGCTATGCTGCCGTTGGCGTTACTGAGAAGCAACGTGTATGGATAAGGGCTGCCTTCTCTGAGCCGCAGTGAAATCGACGAAAATGGTTCGCCGGGAAGTGTAATGAATGCAACCGGCCCTATAGCTATGATTCGTGATTCGATGATGTTGCTTTTGTGCGGCGGCTGCGAATAGGCTTCAGAAACGCGCCGATAATATTCATATTGACACTTTTTATCGCCCTTGTCGCCCCATGTGTCTTTAAATTCTTTGAGTTCATCAAGTTTAGCGTTTACTTCATCAAGCGGCGGAAGCGGTTTGACCGGCACTTCAATATCACTTACGGCGGCTTTCAATATGGGCGATTCGTCAAATGTGTTGATGCCAAAAAAACAGTTCAATGCGTCGGTCGCACCACGATAGCCGACTTCCAGTACTGATTCCAGCCCGTCACCGATGCCGGCGGAAAATCTGCCTTCGCCTGCGACCTGATTGGTTCGTGGCCCGACGTCGCCTATTGCACCGTTTACGAACATCGCCGGCGAGCCGGTCTGCTTCTGAACGCGGTCTAACATTATGCCGGCCCAGTCGCGAGAAACTATCCGCGGCATTCCCCATGCGGTGCAATGTGCACTATAATGAATTACCGTAGTAATCGGGGCATCCTGCATATCGACAAAACGGATTACGGTCATCGTCGGGTCATATGAGCCGTCAACATTGCCATCAAAATATATTTTTCCGTCGGCACGCATGGTTCTGCGATTTACTCCGACTTTACTTTCTATCGCGGCTACGCCAAGTTTAGCCGGCGAAAGTTTCCCGGCAGCCTGAACCGCCGAATCGATAATAGCCGGCAGTACTGCGTTAACGTAACCATATTCCACATCACCCCAACCTGGAATCGCCATCGTATTTGGTGCGGTATGCGTGTGAATAGCGCAGACGATGATGTTATCCAGCGGCGTGCCGGTCTTTTCGTGCACCGCGTTCTTGATATTTGCGGCAACATCCGAAGTTATGCATAACCAGTCAAGCGATATGAGTACGCAACGCACACCATTCTGTTCCAGCACCAATGCCGACGAATACAGGTTGTCGTGTACCGACTCAGCCGGCCGTTTCGCCAAGCCGTAACCGCCCAGGCGGATACCCATCGCTGGAGTGATATCAGTTTTTGCAAAACCAGCTTTAATCGAATTATTCATAATTGATTCTCCGACTGGTATTTTATCAATTCGCCGGCATTGTTGGCAACTTTTCGCAGCACGTCAGCTATTATTTCGATGTCATTTCGTGAAACGCCCAATGCTTGATGCGGAAAACTTAACGTATGTTTATCCACCGTAATATCCGTAACGCTGCAATCGCCGGCGATTCGCCAATCACTTTGCGGCAGATTAAACAGGATGTGTTTATAAACCGGCCCGTAAACGCCGTATAAACACGCGATGCCTTCCTTATTTATAGCCTTCAGAATGATTTCCTTGTCTATTTTTGCCAGTTCGCCCTCATCGAACATTATCGCCAGTCCGTAATAACCCTGCCGCGTGGCAAGTCTGCCTGGCTTCTGCAGCCGAATGCCTGGAATATCTTTTGTCAACTCGGCCAGATACTTTGCGTTGGAACTATATTTTTCCAAAAGTTCCGGCAGATGCTTCAATTGGCCGCGAAGAATGACAGCCTGAAATTCGGTAGAACGATAATTGTGGCAGATGAGTCCGGCCTGTGGGCCGGTCATGGCGGCACCCTGCTTTGCACCAACCGGATAACCTATGTGCTTTATGCGGGCTATCTTGTCGGCAAGGTCGGCATCATTGGTTATGCATATGCCGCCTTCGCCGCTGGCGAGCGTTTTGGACTGTTGAAAGCTGAAACTGCCCACATGCCCCCAACTGCCTACGCCTTTGCCGTTCCATTTTCCGCCCTGCATATGGGCACAGTCTTCTATTACGTATATATTGTGTTTTTTCGCTATGGCAAGAATCGCTTCCATATCCGCCATTGAGCCTAAAATATGTACGGGAATGACGGCTTTTGTCTTGTCGGTAATGGCGGCTTCGAATTTTTTGGGATTCATGCACAGCGTATCAGGCTCGACGTCTACGAACACGATTTGGGCTCCGACGTACCTGGCAGCCATAGCTGTCGCCATCCAGGTATACGCCGGCACGATAACTTCATCGCCTCTGCCTACGCACAAAGCATGAAGTGCACATTCAAGTGTCACAGTGCCGTTAGCCATGGAAATGCCATATTCGGCATCATGGAATTTTGCAAACTCCTGGTTAAACTTCATCTCTTCAGGGCCGCCGAACGACCAGTTGCGGCTGAGATATACCTGTTTGAGCTGTTCCGCCGTCTCATCATCGACTGGCGGCCACGGAATTGCATTGACTGGTTTACTGCAAAGAGCTTCTCCGCCAAGAATAGCCAATTTGCTGTCGGTCGTTTTTGTCATTTTAAATACTCCTGTAAAACATCGTTGTTCTGATAATTCAATCATACCGACAGATAATGATTGCAAAATGGAATATTCAGAAATGATATGGAAAAATCGGTACATATTGGAATAGGAATTGTCACAATAGAAGGACAGGTAATACTGAACGACTATTTGCTTAGAATGGTTCTGGAAAAGAATATTCATTGAGCAAACTTTTGTTAAAAAACCGTAGAATTACGAATGGCCTATTAAACGCAACGTCGAAGCGAGATTGACTGAATGGCCGGCAATGACGTTTAAGCAGACAACCCTGTTTTGATACAGATGGACGCTTAATAAAATTCAGGCGGTGAAAGTTTGCGAGGAGTGAAAACACAGACAGAACCAGCCGCCTGAACCTACTGCTATACCGTCAAATTAACTCGTATTCAGTACCCCGTATTAAGGAATACACCCTATGTAAAAACACACTTAACAAAACAATAAGTTTGAGGAACATATGCAAAAGGCATTACGGAAAACACAGGACTTCCACGATTCTAAACAGATGAAAAAACGTATTTATTTAAAAAAAACCCGGCTCTGACAAATCTTACATGTGTTTAATATATGCATTCATATTCATTATTTAAAGCAAAAATATCCATAAATCTTCACTTTGAATGGCTTTTTATGACTAAATATAAGAAGAACAAAGAGTTACAAAGTCAAATAAATTTACTGAAAATGAAATTATGGTATCTTTTATATTATGATATTTAACAGAAAAGCATTTCGAAGATTCAGAATAGAGAAGGAAATGAGCCAGGTTGAAGTAGCTCGGCTTGCCGGGTGCCTTGGAAATGACATTTCCCGTTATGAGCGAGGGGAGAAAATACCGCGTGAAGGCCGAATCAGACGTCTTGCCCAAGCATTAAGCGTGCCTGAGTCTACACTTTATACCAATCCCCCTACGCAATCTGACGCCATTCGTGCGAGAATTGAAATGTTGTTGGAAGATATGAGTGAAGCCGAAAAGGCTGAAATTCTAACGATTATGCTCCGAATGGCTGAAAAACGTCAAAAGCCGACAGAGTAAAATCAGTCGAAAAAATAGCAAATTGAAACCTGATAAGGCTAGCCTATTAGGGGAACTTCATAAGCATTCAAGTTTACAATTAATCGGAATATGACAATTACGATTTTGGATTACGTATTTGTTGTCGGTACGACTATTGCCCGCGGCGCGGGCCAATGATTTTCCATCTGCTAAAAAATCAAAAATCGCCCAATACTCCCATACTGCCTTCAGATGACTATGCTATCCACCTTTTTGCAATATAAATCGGTGGGTATCGTACCTTAAACCACCCTACATACTACATACTTTCATATAATGAAATCTTTTCTGAAATAAACAGAACGATTTCCATTTAGCCTTTCACCAAACCATAAACGTGAAAAATAACCAGGGAATTTTCTAAAACCTGCTGGATTTAACCAAAACCATGAAGCGTCAGGAAAATCGTCATTATCGTAACTGAAAGCGTATTTCCATAAGGAATGTGGATGGGTTGAATCAAACCAACCTTCAAATGGCATATCAGACGCCAGCCATGTACCATCGCTGACAACAAGACCGCTGGCCAAAGAAATAACGCCGGCAAAGAATCCGGGAGATTGCGATTCCAATCGTATCGGAGTCTCGTTGGATACGTCAGCTTTTACTGCCAGCACGTGACTTCCGCAACCTGGCTCTATCCGCAATGTAAAAAGACGCATCACCGAGGAACTGCTGTTACTCCATTTAACCAGATTCTCATCGCTATCATATGTCGTTGAACTGTATGGATTCAAAACTATTGCGCCAAAATTGTCTGAGTTTGCCGAATCATTTTTTTCGAAACAGCTCAGGCGATACGGTCGTCCATAGCGGAAATGGATTTTCTCGCCCCAATCTGGAATATTGGTAAAAATTTCAGACGGAAGCAAAATTTCCCTACCGTCGAGCCATGCAGTCCAGCCTGACTGCGAAACCAAAGTCATGAGCATACGGCCTGATTTAGCATTCAACCATAACATATCATTCGCATCTACGGCAGCGTCACTTTCAGGAAATTGTTTCAGAATGGCTTCCCAAATGGCGGCTGCTTCATTGTGCAATCCCAACTGATTTTTCAAACTTGCTAATTTGAACATGATGTCAGCCACTTTTGGATTTTCAGGATATCTATGGAGAAGACTATCTGCTTTTATAACGGCTTCTCCGAATTGACGTTTCTTTTCCATTAGATGAAGCTCGCGTAAGCCATGCCAGATGGATTGTGGGTATTGTACCGGAATCAACTCTTCAACCAGCGGAAGTTGAGCCAGCGGCTTGTGCGAATGGCTTTGATACCAGAAGCATACGGTGTCATAAGTATCAGTTCTGTAACCAGCATTGTATTGCTGGTTGTCGATGGTCACTCGTAAAGAATGGCGGAAAAGTGTTGGATTAGGATAATGGACACGATAGGAACTCATTTGAACAGAACCGCATTCCGTCTTTTTCTGCATAGACCCTTGGCCGACGTACAGCGTCTTGAATTCATCGGAACAGAAACCCCATGATTGACCGAAATAATCTTCCGAATTCGTAGTTTGTAACGGCTCACCATCGACAAAAAAACTGACGGCATTTTCCGGCGGGGTGCCATAATTCAGCCAATCAACACTCCATATCGTGGCGATGTATTTGCCGTGTCCTTCTGTATCGAGTACAACGTGTCGTGAGTTCTTCGGTACTGGATGCGACTGGCAATACTGGGCATGGAAGTATTCCAGGTCGCTCGGCAGGGGAATCCCAGCGTCATATTCGACATGCCAATAAAATCCGTATAAATCAACGTCGGTGAGGTTAACCAGTTCTATACGTGCATGTTTTTTGAAGGGCATAGGCAACATGAATCGCATATGTCCTTTTCCGTCTCTTTCCCAGGCTATAGTATTCAACCGTCCATCTTCGCCAAAGCCAATGCCGAAAAAGTCGCCTAGAGGCACATCTACGGATGGCGTCGCCTCATTATCCCAAAAACAACGGATAGCAACTCCGCGAAAGTAAAGAATCTCGCATTTCTTGTTCTTACCATCACTGTGTCCCATGTGCGTCAGATAAAAATTGCCAATAACGCCAGCCATCTCGACGTCCAGAAGAGTAAGTTTACTTTTGGCTGGAAGAGTCTTATGCAAGTCACAGCAGACAAAACTCCTGCCTTTCTGCGGGATGTACAAGCTGCTAAACGGATTAGCGCATGGGGCACTATCTTCTTTTTCAAGATTCATACACATTGGATTTCTCTTTTCAAAATCAGAACCTGTTCTCAACACTTGTTAAAGGGACTTTTTTATGCCTGAAATATTACATCCTGCAATAAGTACATTATCCTGATGATAACGTATACTATATTTTCGCACATTTGGTAAAAGGATATAGACAAGCAGTCTCCTATCCATGCTGATGGAATATGGTTTAATAAACAATTTCACTAACACAGGAAGTGACAGAGAATATTTTATCACCGAAACAATGGAAAGCAACCAAAAGAATCTGCCCGTCTTTAAACTCGACTAGCAACAGGCCCAGCAGCATATGGACATTCCGCCAGAACGTCGAGGAGTTCATCAACGGCCTGCTTAACAACGCCAAATCTGACGGGCTATGGCAAGGCGGAGCGATACAAGCGAAGTCCCGAATGCATTGACACACGCGGGCCGGCTATTACAAGCGTAAGTTGCACACGACGGCAGGCAAGGTCAATGCTCAAGGTACCCAAGCTCCGCAACCTACCGCTAGAAACATGAATAATCGAACGCTACCGCCGCTAACAAAAAAATGCGCAAAAGAAAAGGCCCACGAGGTTTTTTAAAAATACCTCATAGGCCTTCGAATATTAAGGCGGCGTTCACCTACTCTCCCACTTACGCAGTACCATTGGCCGTCAAGACTTCACTTCTGAGTTCGGAATGGGTTCAGGTGTTTCCCTTGACGCATTGCACACCGCCACAGCCTTGTCAGCCGATTAAAACCAACAAGACAGAAATATCGTCATAAGAGTGAAGCATCCTATCAAGATCGCTAAAGTGTAAATCTGGCTGACCTGAAGGCCACGTGCCTGGGCACATGACAAATGAGGTCAAGCGATCACCCGTTAGTACCGGTAAGCTAAATGAATTTCGTCACTTACACATCCGGCCTATCAACCACTTAGTCTAAATGGGGGTTCTCGTTCCAAAGAACTTGGAAAACTAATCTTGTGGTTGGCTTCCCGCTTAGATGCCTTCAGCGGTTATCCGTTCCCAACGTAGCTACCCTACGATGCCCTTAGCAGGACAATAGGTTCACCAGAGGTTGGTCCTTCAAGGTCCTCTCGTACTGAAGAAGACTCCACGCAATTTTCCTACGCCCACCGTAGATAGGGACCGACCTGGCTCACGCCGGTCTGAACCCAGCTCGCGTACCACTTTAATCGGCGAACAGCCGAACCCTTGGGACCGCCTTCAGCCCCAGGATGTGATGAGCCGACATCGAGGTGCCAAACCGCTCCGCCGCTATGGACGCTCGGGAGCGATCAGCCTGTTATCCCCGGAGTACCTTTTATCTGTTAAGCGATGGCCCTTCCACACGGGACCACCGGGTCACTAAGCCCAACTTTCGTTCCTGCTCGACTTATAGGTCTCGCAGTCAAGCACCCTTTTGCCCTTACACTCTTCGTGCGATTGCCAACCGCACTGAGGGTACCTTTGGACTCCTCCGTTACGATTTTGGAGGAAACCGCCCCAGTTAAACTGCCCACCAAGCACTGTCCCATGCCCTGATTCAAGGGACACGGTTAGGTGACTCATAGCACAAGGGTGGTATTTCAAGGATGACTCCCTACCGGCCAAAACCGGCAGATCAACATCTCCCACCTATCCTACGCATGCATTACAAGGCATCAATACCAGGCTACAGTAAAGGTTCACGGGGTCTTTCCGTCTTACGGCGGGAACGCGGCATCTTCACCGCGTTTGTAATTTCACCGAGTCCGTTGTTGAGACAGTGC
>CAZIAZ010000070.1:0-7808 GCA_964536835.1 uncultured Planctomycetaceae bacterium
ATGACGCCGGTTGAGACCGATGCCTGCATTTCCTTGACCATCTGCTCGATGTCCAGCGTGGCGTTGGCCGTCTGGTCGGCAAGCCGCCGGATTTCACGTGCAACGACACTGAAACCCTGGCCGTGCTCGCCGGCTTTTTCGGCTTCTATGGCGGCGTTCAGACTGAGCAGATTGGTCTGCTCGGCTATCTTGTTGATGGTCGTAACGACGTTGCTGATGTTAGCCGTCTTGTCGTTTATCAAGGCCAGCTTGGATGAAATCGACGACGTAGCCGTCGCCAACTCACGCATCTGGTCTTCCATCTGTACCAGGCCCTGACGGCCGTCGTCGGCTAGCGAGGTAGTCTCGTCAGCCACCGCCGTCACCTTGTTCATCGTGCCGGCAAGATCGCTGCTGGTGGCGGATATCTGTTTTATTGAAGCGGCTATCTCGGATGTGGACGAACCCAATTCACTCAAAGAGCCTTCCTGCTGTTTCGCCGTCGCAGCCACCTGCGTCGCATTGCTCAGCAACTGGACGCTTGAGTGCTGAACCTGGCCGACGAGTTCATTCAGATTTAGCGTCATTTCCGATACGGCGTAAATAAGTTGCGACGTTTCGTCACGCCTGGCTGATTCCGGCTGTTTGATGTAATCCGAAAAATATTCTTCGGTAAGATCGGCGGCCAGGCTGATATTTCCGGCGGAGACATTCCTGGTTATGGCGGCTACGCGTGATATGGGTTTGGATATTGTTCCGCTGAAGAAGAATATCGCAATCAGAATCAATATGAACAGGGCAAGGCCGACGGCTACGAAACGTAGCAGAACTATCTGGATGCTGTGTTCGGCTGAGGCACGAGTGTCATTCAATTCGTCCAAAAATGTGCCAGCCACGATTATCCAGTTCCACGGCTTGTAAAATACGACTGCCGCGATGTTTTCTCTCGGACTGCTGAAATTGGCAAGTTTGATGGTATAACCGCCCTCGATGACTTTGCCAGGCTCGGATGATATGGCCCTTGAGATAAGCTGATTGAAATAGTTATTATTGCCGCTGTGCTCGTGAAAGATATTTTTGCCTATCAGATTTTTATCCTGCGGTGCGATTATATACTTGCCACGTTCCGGCCCTTCGCCGAGTATTACGGTCACATAACCGCTCTTGCCGAATTTGATGCCCGAAATTTCCTTTTCTATGGATTTTATCTCATCGATAGCCATCCCGCAATAAAGCATGCCGATGATTCTGCCGTCGCGATAGTAAGGTTTATACGACGCCATCACCCATTTGTTCAGAACCATGAATCTGCCGATCGCCATTTGGCCGGCGAGCACTTTTTTTACCACTTCCGACGTGTGCGGGATATATGTGCCGATGCTGCGACGGCCATCGGCATTCACGACGCTGGTGGCTATGCGGAGCATGTCGCCCTCTTCATTCATACGCTGGAATATCGTGCACGTTCCGCCTAAAACCCGCATGCCGTCGACTATATGGATGAAAGGTTGCGGCGAGTCATCGGCTAAATCGTAGACCGGTTCGATGGGGGTATCGCCCAGCATCATCTGCGGCAGGGTGATGGTTTCGGTCTTGTCGGTGTCCTTATTGATGAGAGTCCATGTGACGGTTTTTTCCGGAGAAAGAGCAAGGCCGCCGTCATGTTCAATAGTTTTCTCCGTTATTATCAGATAATCGTGAAGATTACTCTGAATCATGTTGTTTACTGTTTCGCAGAGAGCGTATACGTCGCCGGCGACCTGGGTGACGGTGGCTTTGCTTAGGACGGTGAGTTCGTTTATGAGAGTTGCGCCGGTTTTCATCTTTATGCGGTAAGAGCCGACCACTATCACAAGCACCGGCAGCAGGCCGGCGATGAGTGCGAGCAATATGATTTTCTGTCTCAGCTTCAAGGTCATTTTCCGTCTCCTGAAATATATCGGACTGCCGGTCGGCAAATTGGCGGCATTGAGGCAGACAGGACGATACAAATGACAACCGCCGCTAAAAGCAAAAATTATTTCTTAACATTACTGCAATGCGCATTCGTTGAAGCAACATATCATAATATACGTAAACGTCGGCTGGATTATGCGGCACACGTTTTATCCAGCCGGCGTTTTTTAATACCGCGGGTTTTAGAGCAAGCTCTAGCCTGTAGCAGTTTATTGAAATCGAAATCTTTCCTTATACGCTGACATCTGCCGCCGCGGCGTATTGTTTCAATAAATCCATTTTTTCCCGCACCTCGCGTGCCATTCTGCTGTTTGGATATTCCTGTGCAATCTGTTCGCCGGTCTTTACCGCAACCTGCCACTGCTGGTCGGCGATGGCGATGGCGAACTGTACGCCGAGGTTATGCAGTTTTTTCTTAAAAACGTCTCTTGCGGATTCCGTGAGTGCTGCGCCTTCTTCCGGCGTAAGGTAACGGTCAAGTTCCTTGAGCAGGTCGATGCCTTTTTCCACGTCGTTAACCTTGACGGCTTTTTCGTATTCCTTGAGCAGGTCGCGTTTCCGCACGTTGAATGCTTTTACGATATCCTGCGGCAGAGCGGCGATTTTTGGATTATCGGGGAACAGTTTGCCGAGCCGGGCGGCTTCCCGCTTGGCACGCGGCCAGTCGTATTTGTCGATTATGTCTCTGATTTTTTCAATCGCGGTAGCCAGTTTGTCGTCTATGGTCGCACGGCGGTTCTGTTCGATTTCCTCTCGCATGCGGGCTGCTTCGTCGACGAGGCCAAGGCCGACTTCCATCTGCTTTACGAGATTTTCGGCAGATTGATAATCCTGGTGGAACAGGAACGAGTTGAAACTTTCATAAAGGGCTTCGACTTCCTGTTCACGGTAGATGAGACTTTTGACCTTGTCCGACAACTGCGAGAGATTGATTAACATACGGAACGTTTCCGACTGTTTTTCAAGAAGCGATTCCAGCCTGTTTGTCGTCGTTACGCTGGAATATAGCAGTTTCTGGTTTGACGCCAGCGCGATGCACGCCAGCACGAGAAAAAATATCCCCGTCAGTCCGAGCAGATAACTGCAGAACATGCCGACAGACCATAACACGAGTTGGCCGGTCGAATTTGGTGCAAACAGTCCGGAAAGCAGCATGAATGCCGGCGTGAGAAACGCCAGTACGGCTGCAATGATAATACCAACCAGGATAGCTTTCTGCAGAGCACTTTTGGCCATGATTGTCTCCTTGTTCTGCCCTCACCTCGGATTATCGCCTGTCGCATGGGGCGTCACGACGGCGGCGTGTATTGACATTTCCGTGCAGGTTCGCCGGAGAAGGGCGTCTTACGCAGGGTTCTTCTGGCTGCCGCCGAAAATGTTGGAAAATATAACGCCTTTTCCATACACAGTTTATTACATATAAAGTCAAAAGTCAAACATCGCGCATGCCGCGATATATCATTTCTTTTCCAGTTTCAGCGTTCCTACGGCAAAGACCATGAATGATTGGCCGTTGATATTCATTCCGGCAGGCTGGTTGGGACGGCTTTTTGAATATTTTGAATATCGCATCAGCCGCCGGCCGACCATGCTTTGCGACGAGAGCGTGATAAGACGGTCTGGAAATGAGTCCTTGTCGGTGTCGAGCTTGCCGGCGATGAAGCCTGCGAGTTCGCCCGATGAATCCAGCGCCGGCGATGTGCCCTCGCCAGGCAGAAGGCCGCCGTACAGGGATACATTTCCCAAAGTGTCTATATCTTTCACGTTGGCGGATGCTTCACGTGCCTGCGTACTCATCGCGGGGGATATATCAGCCGTCACCGCTGTGATAAGCTGGCCGCGCTTCAGAGAATTTTTGGGCGATATCTTCACCGGGGTCAGTTGAATGTTCGACGGAATCCAGAGGATGGCTATGGGTTCGTTACGCGGAATCTCCACTTTTGCCGTGACGTACAGCCAGCTTCGCAGGACGATTATGACTGTGTCGGCGTCCTTGACGATGTCTGTACCGACAAGCAGTGCCTGCTGGGTCACCGGAACAGCTACGCCCTGTTTGAACGTGAGCATGTCGAAAGGCAGTTGCGGCAGGGAGTCGGGCTTGCAGCTGACGGCTTTGCCCGGCAGCAGCCATGCCTGCCGCTGCGAGTTGCCGCCGCGGGATGATTTCATGCTTTGCTGGAGCTGCTCGAGAAATTTCTTGGCATTTACGACCTTTTCGGACATTATTTTTGTGCCGGGCGTTTTTTGAAGGGCGTCGCGCAGTATATTGGCGGCGACAGACCTGTCGTCCGTAAGTTCCGACATTCTTATGTAAGGAGACATGGCGTCTTCATGGCGATTGACAGCCATCATGGCATCGCCCAGTCCCTGAAAGAATGCCGCCACCCATGGCGCCTGCGAGGCGCACCTGGAAAAATTCCCGATTGCTTTTTCGTAGTCCTGTGAATTATACGCGGCTATGCCCAGCAGAAACCATCGCGTTAGCGGGTCGAGCCATGATTTGGCGGCCTGCAGCAGCTTGGCCTGCGCATTTTCAAGCATAGCCTGCTTCTGCTTGGACTCTTTTTCGTCCTTGTCGCTGAGCTTCGCAGCATCCTTGTATATGGCCTGAGCTTCTGACAGGCATTTTTCAAAAGCCTGACGATGCCGCTCGAAATCTTCAGGCTTGACCCAATCCGAGCCTATCCTGTACATGCGGTCGTGTATACGGATTCTGGCGGTGTTTATAAGGTCTTCTATTCCGGGCGTCGGCGAAGAAATTTTTCGTCGAAGATACTCGTAAAGCATGTCGGCAGGGTCGCGTGCGCATTTTTGAAGTTTTGCCTGCGATTCATCGGAATCGGAGTCTATTTTTACCGGGCCGAGATCGTCGTTGGGTTTTTCATCGACGGGTTTTGTCGTAGCTGGTTGGCTGGTCGGGTCGGATGTGGTTTGCTGGGACGGCTGTGTTTGCGGCGTGCCTGCGGTTTGTGTGGGGGTGGGGTTATCACGTAGAGGGCCTTTGGCGACGTACAGAATTTCCGATTCGGAAAAAGTCTTTTTCTGGCCGTCCCGCAACTCGACGCTTACCTGGCCGTCATTCTGGCTGGTTATGCCCTCTACCTCACTGCCGTCTGACAGGTAAACAATGTCAGCCTGTATTACGCAGCACGAAATCAATATTGCCAAAAGCGGTAGATATTTCATTTCAAAACCTTTCCTGCAGCTGCACACATGACATTTTAGTCATCTCCGTCTATAATGTGAAGAATGAAAACATTTTAAATATCGGAGAGAGCATGAAAAAATACTTTTTTTTGTTCAATTTTGCGGCAATATGCTGGATTTCGACGGCTGCAGCCCAGTTTGGCCAGAGTTTGTCTTCCGCTGATTCTGCCGTTGAGCCGTCGGTAAAAGTGAAAGTCGTCGCTGACCGCCAGACTGTCCGTGCCGGCCAGGCTGTTACGATTGCGGTGGAAGTGACCATTCCGGATGGCTGGGTATATTACGGTCCTGTTCAGAAGCCCGACACCGTAGTGCCGTGTTCACTGAACGTCACAGCCGGCGGCATGGAGCTGGAAGAACTTCGCTACCCCAAACCGCATCTCAAGCCTACCGAATGGGGCCAGGGTGTTGTGGAAATTCCCGTGTATTCGGGGAAAGTCATATTTTTTGCCGTTCTGCGGGCTCCGGCTGACGCTGAACAGGGCGGCGATTACAAAATAGTGCTAGAACCGCAAGGTCAGATATGCAGGGACGTTTGCGTGTACATACCGGTTTTGCCGGCAGCCGTTAATGTGAAAGTCGGAGCGGAAAATATCGCCAATCCGGCGTGGCCGGCAGACATGGACAGACTTTTCGCCGATTCATTCGTAACCACGCAGCTTCACCAGGCGACTCCCGCAGCCGGCGAAGAGTTCCGCATAAGCGGCCGGTCAGATTATACGTTGTGGGGTGCTGTTTGGCTGGCATTTCTGGCTGGCCTGCTGCTGAACGTAATGCCGTGCGTTCTGCCGGTACTGCCGCTGCGGATACTTTCCGTGGTACAGATGGCCGGCGGTTCTCGCAGGCGTTATGTGACGCTGGGCGTTGCCTTTGCAGGCGGCGTGTTGGCGTTTTTCGCATGCATAGCCGCATTGAATATTGTGCTGCGGCTGGCTGTCGGCAGGGCGGTTGACCTCAATGAAGGTTACCAGTCGCCGGCGGTGATTGGCGGACTGTGCGCGATACTGGTGATATTGGCGATGAATCTGTTCGGCGTTTTCGAGGTTTTCGTGCCTGCCAGGGTTGCCGCGGTCGAAAACAGGCTGCAGGGCGCAACCGCCGGCCATGCAAAGTCGTTCGGCCTGGGTTACATGATGGCTGTCCTGGGTACGCCGTGCAGTTTTGCGTTTCTTGCCGCTGCCGTTGCCTACGCGCAGACGGCGAGCATTTTGAACGGCACGCTGGTGATATTAGCCGTCGGAGCTGGCATGGCGATGCCGCATTTTATCCTGGCGGCGATGCCGAAACTCATAGACCTGCTCCCGAAACCCGGCCGCTGGATGGAACTTTTCCGGCAGGGTTGCGGATTTGCGGTGCTTGGTGCGACGGCGTGGCTGATTTCCACGTTGGCCAGCTGCGAAAATCATCTTGCATTCCGGTTGCTGGGCTGGCTGGTGATTTTGTGTGTCGGCTGCTGGGTTTGGGGCAGATTTGTGCGATATGACGCCGGCTGGGCTGAAAAGCTGACGTTGCGCGTGGCGGCTGTAGCTGTGGTAGTATTAGCCGGCCTGTGGTTGCTGCCGGAACGCCAGCCGGCTACTGCCCACGCCAGACCTTTCGACGTCGCCGCTATCGAAAACGCACGACAGGAAGGCAGAACTGTCGTCGTAAAATTCTCCGCCAGGTGGTGCATAAAGTGCATGGAACTTGAGAGAGAAGTTTTTGAAAATCCCGATGTGGTAAAAAAACTGAATGACGACAAAAATATCGTATTTTTTGAAGGGGATATCACGACGTCGGATATGCCGGCTGCTGTGTGGATGCGAGAGCACGGCTTCGGCTCGCGAGTGCCGCTGACGGTTATATATCGTTCGGATTCCAGCCCGCAGGCTGTCGTAGGCGGATATTCACCGCAGGAATTTTTGAAATGGATTGCCGGCGAATAGAGCATATCTCGAAAGAAAATGCTTTTGGGAACTTCCTCTAACTGCGATAATCTTCGCGTGCCGCGCTCTGGAAACTCTTATTCCGCATGGCCGGGGACGAGGTCGCAGAAGTAAAAGCGATTGTCCCGCAGAACGACGTCGCCTGTCGTGAATTCTATTCTTTGCCGGAATATCGGCCCGTCGTAGACGAAAGTATGAAACTCGCCGTTTTCGCCGCATGGGTCGACGTTAACCGGCAGGTCGCTCAAAAGTCTTTCGTCGTAAAGACGGCCGGCGAAACTTTTGTCGAGTACGTTGGAATCAATGCAGGTTAGGATGGCTTTGAAGCCGTTATCGATAAATTCCTGGGCCAGCATTGCGGAATCTTTTTTCCATATTGGGAAAAAACCTTTCAGGCCGATTTTCGCCAGATTTTCTTCGCGGTATTTTTTCAAATCTTCCAAAAAGATATCGCCGAACACTACGCCGACAATGCCGCGATTCTTGTATTCAACAAGAATCGACTCCATTTGCCGTATATATTCTTCGTCGTCCGCTTCTTTTGTGATAAAAACCTTTTCCAGCGGCAGGCCCAGCGATTCAGCCTGCTTTTGAAGCAGTTCCATGCGTACGCCGTGCATGCTGATTCGCTGATAATCTTCGGTAACCGTCGTCAGCAGGGCCATGATTTCATAATTCCGGCTGTTTCGGGTGAATTCGTACAGGGCGGTTGTGCTGTCTTTGCCGCCGCTCCAGGAAAACAGG
>CAZIAZ010000071.1:0-7360 GCA_964536835.1 uncultured Planctomycetaceae bacterium
CAGCCGACGCCGCAAACAGCAACAAGCGCAAAGTCAAGTTTAATATGCTCTAAAGTTTAAAATGCTCTCACCATCATTCTCAAAAATAAAAAATAATTTTGAGAACCGCTGCTCCATACGGTTACGACATCGCGTCACTCAAATACGCCGAATGAAGTGCCGACTGCTTTGGCGGTCTGAATTATCGGATGATCCAGCGGCACGGTACGAATTTTGTTGGCGACCGATTTTATCGGCACGGATGAAATTTCGTTTCTGTTCATCACGACAAGTTCATTAAACCGCCCCGCCTTGCACAACTCAAAGGCATGATACCCGAAACAGCTAGCAAGTATGCGGTCGCGCGGCGTAGGTGAGCCGCCGCGCTGTACATGGCCGAGTACCATGCTGCGCGTATCAAGGCCGGCGATTTCCTCAACCTTGTCGGCAATATACTTGGCTACGCCGCCGAGACGAACAGGATCAGGCGAATTTTCGACAATGTGGTCGATAAATTTCTGGCCGTCAGCCTGCGTCGCACCTTCACCGACTGCAATTATCGTAAAACGTTTGCCGTGCGTACTGCGAGTGATACAATGTTCGGCGACGGCGTTTATGTCGAACGGTATTTCAGGTATCAGAATCACGTCCGCACCTGAAGCCACGCCGGAATTGAGCGTCAGCCAGCCGGCATAGCGGCCCATGAGCTCCATTATCATCACGCGATGATGGCTGCTGGCGGTGGTGTGAACCTTGTCCAGCGCATCCGATGCGGTAGTGACGGCGGTATTGTGGCCGAAGGTTATCTCCGTGCTGCACAGGTCGTTGTCTATGGTCTTCGGCACGCCAATCATGCGAACGCCGCGGTCTATCAGGTCAGCCGCACCGCTCATCGTTCCGTCGCCGCCGATTACGAATATCACGTCCAAGCCGTATCTGTCGATGTTTTCAACAACCTTGTCCCGAACGTCGTACTTTACCCATTTGCCGTCTTCCCATACGCTGAAATCGGCAGGATTAGCCTTGTTGCACGAGCCGAGAATCGTACCGCCAACTGTCAGAATGCCGCTGACATCAGAATAGCTGAGCGGCCGGATACGGTCTTCTATCAAGCCGAGATAACCGTCTTCGATGCCGTATACTTCAAGGCCGGCGTTCATAGCCGGCTTGGCAACCGCGCGAATAACCGCATTCAGTCCAGGACAGTCACCGCCGCCGGTAAGAATGCCCACTCGTTTTACGCCTGACATTTTTCATCTCCTGTTTTTTTCAGTACCGAAATATCGCCAGCCATCAAAGCCGCAACCGGAGCCGTAAGTTCCCATCCGGCAAGAGACGACCGCAAAACAGCCGTTATCGGCGTCGCCAGCAACATGCCTATCACACCCCATAAAAACCCCCAGAATATCAACGCCAGCAATACCGTCACCGGATGCAGATTCAGGGATTTGCCCAAAAGTTTCGGTTCGATTATATTGCCTATCATGAACTGTATGCACGTCGGCACAGCTACCGTCAGAACCACGCCGGCGGCTGAAACGCCAGGACTCATCACCGCCAGCGGTATCGGCAGAATCGTTGCGATTATCGAACCGATGCAGGGAATGAAATTCAGCACGAACGCCAGCAAGCCGAAAACCACCGCCATATCCACACCTATAAACCACAACGTCAACCCTACGAGTATGCCCGTGGTTGTAGACGTAAAAAGTTTCGTGCCCAGGTAACGCTGTACGCTGCCGGTTAACTGGCTGATTATTTCGTCATTGCCGCCTGCCACGCGGCCCGAATTGCCGACCAGCATGAACATCATGAATATCAGAACCAGCACGCCCTTGCTGACCACGTCCATTACCGAACGCATAATCGTAACCATGATTTCGCCGATTTTCAAATCGTCGGAGTTGAATGCAGAATTTATCGCCGATTTGACCGTCTCCGAATTTATGCCCATATAGCGACAGATTTTATCGAGCGTATCGCGGTAACTGTTCTGATATTCGCCGAATTGGTCGGCAAGCTGCGAAAACGACGCCGACACCAGCCACCACATCAGCCCCAGAAATACTACACCGCACAAAAGCACAATGCCAAGAGACAGATATCGCGGTACATGACATCGGAATTGGAAAAAACGTACCACAGGAGAAACCGTCAGCGTAAGAAACACCGCCAGTACGAAAGGAATCATCACTTCCCGCAGAAAGTAAAGCCCGGCCGAGACTGCCGCCGCGGTAAGAATCATCAGACATATCGTCTGTATGCGCTTTTCCCTCAACTGCTCCACAAAAGCCTCCCGTAAGCCGTCAACATGAACAGACCCACGCAGGAAAAGACAAAAATACACTCTACTCTATCAGAAACAACTTTTACCGAACGACGTGTTATCTGGACTGTTCCCTTTTGACTATCCAAGTCACGTCATCCGTTTCTTTAGTAACGTCCTGAGCGCCAGGCTCGTCGACGAAAAGATTCAGATTACGCGCAACACACACGGCTGCCATGGCATTGACGAACGGCCTTTGTTCGCTTGAGGGCCGTTCCAGTTTCAGGCAGACGCCTTTTTTAATCAAAAAGGGCTTTTTTCCCAATTCACGAATTACAAGATCGCCGGTATAGGATTTTTTTTCAAATTTGTAATAGCCGTCTTTTGTCTCTGTAATCAGAAACGTCGCCGAGCTTACCGTGCCATACGGTATGCGCATGGCCATTCGCCCTTCATTGCGAAGGTCGATGCCCTGTTCATTATTGCTGCCACAGCCAACGAATAGAACCGCGATGACAGATACTACCGACATCGATATTATCGCTGTAATTCGCATAACCGGAACTCCTTGTCAAAACCGCCAGCGGCGGAGATGGAATGATAACGGCCTAATCAGCCAATATCAAGAAGAATGTACGACTTATGGGAATAAGTGACGATTTTTATTCCCAAACAGCGGATTTTTTGTTATTCTTTTGGGTGGCTTACAGTTACGTATTTTATCTATCATCCGTGCGTTGATGGAGGAAAAGCATGATACTCAAAGGCGACAAGAAGTTGCCGGGCGTTATTTTCACGGCATTACTGACGGCGGCAGCGATGGTGATTTTCAGCTCCCAACTATATTCACAGGATTCCAGGAATTCTGCGGAATCTGCGGCAGTTACGTCAAATCCCGCTCAGCCTGAAAAAATACGGATACAGCTCCACTGGTATCCGCAGGCGCAGTTTGCAGGTTTTCTGACAGCTGTCAAAAAGGGGTTCTTCAGTGAAGAAGGGCTGGACGTGAAAATCAGATGGGGCGGAGCGGGCATTTTGCCCCTCAAGGAGCTGAAGGACGGAAATGTGGAATTTTGCACGGCTTGGCTGTCGCAGGCTATCGCAAGCAGTACTGACGATAACACTCCATGCGTTCTGCTTGCCCAGCAAATGCCAAAATCGTCCATGATGCTGATAACGCGAAAAAAATCCGACATAAATACGCCAGTACAGATGACGGGCAAAAAAATCGGCATATGGGGCGGAGATTTCAGCATCGCACCGACCGCATTTTTTGAAAAATACGATATAAAGCCCGTCATAATCATGCAGTCAGCCAGCGTTCTGCCGTTCATAAGAGGAGTGGTGGACGTCGCTTCCGCCATGTACTACAACGAATATCACAAATTGATGGAAGCCGGCATCAGCAAAGACGAATTAAACATATTCATGCTCGCGGATTATGGCCTTGATTTTCCCGAAGACGGAATCTATACGACAGCCGACTTCAGGGAAAAACATCCCGACATCTGCCGCAAAATGATTACCGCCATACAAAAAGGCTGGCAGTACAGCTTCGCACATAAGGATGAAACCATAGACGCCATAATCCAGGAGGCTACGGAATATAATTTCGTCACGAACGCCAATCACCAGAAATGGATGCTGGACGCCATGGAGAAACTCATCCCCATGAAAACCGCCAACAGCCAATCCTGGGGATACCTCTCGCCTTCAACGTATGCAAACGTATGTGAAATACTGCAACGCCAGAAACTGCTTAAAAATACGCCGCCGGCATACGTGGAATTCTATCAGCCTGCCGCAACTGAACCGGCAAAAACCTCGGACGGAGGTGACGCAAAATGAATTTAACCATACGCACGAAACTCATACTTGCGTTGTGCATACCCATATTGCTGATTGGCATTGCGCTGACCGTAACGGATTATTACGAGCAGAAAGACCTCGCCATAAAGCAGGCGAAAAAAAATTACCTGGAGCTGGTTAAATATCACGCAGCCGCCCTGGATCAGAATTTTTTGATAATCGAACAGGCAACGGAACTGAACGCAAAGATAATAGAGACTTTTCATTACACAGGGTCGAACGACATAGACTCTCTCCTGAAAGCCGGTATGGACTCCATAAATGACATTTATATGGCTTTTGTGGCATTTCAGCCAGGCGCCTTGCAAGGCAAAAATCTTTACGCACCCGTTCTGCGCAGAGAAAACAACGGAGAACTTAAAAGTTCACAATTACAGATAGACGAAAAAACCGGCAAAACGAGGTTTTACCCCATTGAAGACTGGTTTCTCATACCACAGCTCGAACAAAAGCCCTCTTGGGGCGAACCATTCGTATACGGCGCAGCCGGCCAGAACATAATATGCGTTTATTCAGTCCCGTTTTCCATGAACGGCAGTTTCGCAGGAATCGTCGGCAGCGACGTAATGATGTCCAACCTGAGCGAAAAGATATCAACCATGTTCCAGGGCACAGGCGGATACGGAGCTCTGGTAAGCGAGTGCGGCACTTTGATATCCCATCCCGACCCGCATCTGATAATGAGCCATTCCATATACAGCTTGTCGGAAGAAAATCATCTGCCGGAGCTTTACGAAGCCGGCTTACAGATGCGACAGGGCAAAACTGACATATTGAAGGTACGCGACTATAAAAATAACAGCGGGATAAAATGGGTTGCTTTCACACCCATGAAATCAACAGGCTGGTCGCTGGTGTTTATCATACCTGAATCCAAAATACTCTCGCCGTTAAAATCCACGCTCATGTCACGAACGCTGCAAACGCTGATTATACTCGCCGTCGTAATCATAATGCTTGCAATCGTGGCGTATCGCTTCACACAGAATCTCTCCAGGATGGCGCATATCGCCAACGAGATAGCCGGCGGAGAACTCAAGATCGCCAGAAAATCCATCGCCCTGCTTGCAAAAGATGCGAAAAACTCAAAAAGAAAAATAGCCGACGAATCCAAACGTCTCATCAGCAGCATGGCCACAATGGTGGAAAAACTCAACTCGCTGGTTTCGCATTCACAGGCGTCTTCGCGGGAACTCAAGGAATCGTCCGGCACGATATCTTCGCAGGTTCGCGAACTTGAGATTGCGTCCACAGAACGTGCCGCGTCGACGAATCAGATAGTGGCGTCCGCCAAAGAAATCGCCGCCACGACACAGGATCTGGTTCACACGATGCAGGCGGTATCCAGGGCGACGACAAACACTGAAGAAATAGCCAGCGAGGGCAAGGTCAGCCTGGAAAAAATGCACGATGCAATGACTGACCTCACCTCCGCCGCAGAACTTATAAACGACAAACTCACGACCATCCACGACAAGGCGGAGAATATAACCTGCGTGATAACAACGATAGTTCAGGTGGCTGACAGGACGAACCTGCTCAGCCTCAATGCCGCCATAGAAGCCGAGCAAGCCGGCGAAAACGGCAAAGGTTTTTCCATAGTAGCAAATGAAATCAGACGGCTGGCGGACCAGACGGCAGCTGCTACGCTGCACATAGAAAAAATCGTCAAGGAAATGCTCGATGCCGTCATAACCGGCGTAAAGGCGATGAACCGTTTTCGTAAAGACGTACAGGAAGATTCCGACACCGTCAATGCCGTCAGCGACCAGATGGGCGAGATAATCACGCAGGTACAGGCACTTGGCCCAAAATTCGGCAATGTATACACGGGTATGGACTCGCAGTCGATTGCCGCAAGGCAGATATCGCAAGCCATGGAAGAAATCGGCCAGGAAGCGCAGATGAACGTCAGCGCGCTGAACGGCCTGAACCAGATAGCCCAGACGCTGCACCACACCGCCGAACAGCTGCAGCAGCAGGTTTCATTCTTCAAAACCACCGACGAGAATGACGAAAATGATACCTCATCCTGATATAGCGCAGATACTTGTAACGCCCGAAAGGATACATCAGCGGCTGGACGAGATGGCTGCCGACATCTCCGCAACGCTTGCCGGCAGAGACGTCACCGCCATCGTGGTAATGACAGGCGCATTCATATTTGCAGCCGACCTTCTTCGCAGATTTGAAAGCATCCGCATGCATGTAGAGCCGGTGGCGATAAAATCGTATCACGGCCAAAACATCAGAAGTGCCGGCAAATGTGAAGTGAAGCTCGCGCCGTCTGGAAATATCGCCGGCCGTCACGTTCTCATAATCGACGATATCTTCGACAGCGGTCTGACGATTTCCATACTGAAGGACATGCTGGCACAGCAGTCGCCAGTCGAAATACGCGCCTGTTCGCTATTGTACAAACAGCGGACGGACCTGCCCAAACGGCCAGCCACACCGGAGTGGTACGGCTTTGAAATACCCGATGAATTCGTAGTCGGCTATGGCCTGGATTACAACGGCAGATATCGTGAACTGCCCTACATAGGAGTATTGGCGGAACACGCAAGGAATTTATCATGAAGTTCAGAATGTCACCGTCGCCAGGAGTTGTCATCGGCAAGACCGGCGAGATTTCGCTGGCGGAAGGTCTTTTGCAGGATGGAGAGATTATCATCTTCATTACCCGTGCCAGCGCATGGTCGATACTGTTGGGTTCTTTTCAGTCGATAATGGCGTTTGCAATCGCAGCCGGCGTGGTTGCCTGCTGCGTCGACGGAAGACAACTGTCGCATGAGACCATATGGAGCGTTTTCATAACGGCGGCGGCGATACGGCTCGGCTGGGCTATTCTGAGCTGGACGGGCAGATTTTACGTTCTGACGAACAGGCGAATAATGAGGATATCCATAAAAAATCTTTTTCGGCCAGACGTATTCGACTGCCTGCTCGTGCGAATTGAAAACGCGCAAATAATCAAAAGCCGCGCCGAAAAACTCCTGGGACTCGGCAGCATAGTCTTCCAGATTTCCCAAAACCCCTATGCCGACGTGAGATGGCAGAACATATCGAATCCTGAAAAGGCGTTGGAAATTATTCGGAAAACAATCAATAAGGTTTGAAAAACGTATCCGGCACGTTTTGTCCATTTGGGAACGTTTACGACGAGAAGTCGGCATTTTTTGAAAAAAAGAATTAGAACCTATCCCAAAAACATGGGCGTCGCCGAAATCGAGCAATTTTGCGGGC
>CAZIAZ010000072.1:0-7231 GCA_964536835.1 uncultured Planctomycetaceae bacterium
CCCGCAAAATTGCTCGATTTCGGCGACGCCCATGTTTTTGGGATAGGTTCTAAAAACCCATTTACAGAATATGGGATTATACGATTCTCGGAAGGTTCAGGAATCTGCGGTGTTTTCATAAGCGGCTACTATGCTTTGTACGAGTTTGTGGCGGACGATATCCGTCGGCTCAAGCCTTACGATGTCAAGATTCGTTATGCCGTTTAATCTGCGGATGGCGTCCGTCAAGCCGCTGGGTTGGCCAGGTTCAAGGTCGACCTGACTGTCGTCGCCTGTGACAATCATTTTTGTGCCGTTGCCCATTCGCGTCAGAAACATGAGCATCTGGCTGGGCGTGGTGTTCTGGGCTTCGTCGAGTATTACCAAGGAATCATTGAGCGTGCGGCCGCGCATGAATGCCAGCGGAATGACCTCTATCAAATCGTTCACGATGAATCGCTGTATCTGCGAGTAATCCATCATATCGTGCAGGGCGTCGAATAGCGGCCGCAGATATGGATTGACTTTAGCCTGCATATCGCCGGGCAGAAATCCGAGTTTTTCACCAGCCTCCACCGCCGGCCGTACAAGTATCAGCCGCCTTGCCTGCTGGTGTTTGAGCATATGTACTGCTACCGCGACGGCAAGATACGTCTTGCCTGTGCCGGCCGGCCCGATGCAGAATACCAGGTCGTTCGTCATCACCGATTTGATGTATCTTTTCTGGCCGGCTGTCTTTGCCTGAACCAGTTGGCCGGCGGCATAGACATCAAGGGCTGATTCGCTTTGTGATTGCTGACGCGCGGCTGATTCGCCTACGGCGTCGGCTACCGCTTCCCGCGTGATTGGCTTGCTCTGGCGAAGGTCTCGCTGCAGCGTATCTATAACTGCCGCCGCACGCGAAACGTTTTTGGGCGCTCCGCTTATCTTGATGCTCGAGCCGCGGGCGAAAAGCTGTATGCCGAACGCTTCCCGTATCATTCTGAGGTGAATATCGGCTGGGCCAAAGAGTGTCGCTGCTTTTGAGGGCTGTTCGAGTGTTATGCTCAATTCCATTTTTTAGCCTGTTTTAGCTTGTGTAACTTGTGTAAAAATCCTTAAAATCCATTTGCCCCGGCAATATTATGATTTTCTCAAGGTGACAGATTCGCATTATTCTGTCTTTTCCCAAATATACTCTGCAATTCGATTCACCGTTTGCCATTATACAGGTCGGCTTGAAAAAATCATACTATTCCCAGCTCACATATTTTCGAAAAAAATTCTTCCAGGGCTTTGCGGCCCTGAAGCCCCATATCCACCGAAAGTTCATTTACATATTGGTCTATGAATTTTTCAATGACATCGCGATGTGCGTCGCCGGCGGATTTCATGGCTGCTTCAAAAACCGTATCGTGGTTGGCGAAGGCGTATCTGACGGATGCGGCGATATCGGCTTCGACGGTTTTTTTTACCTCAGCCGGCAGTTCGCGTTTGATTGCGCATACCGTAGCCGGCGACGGCAGGCCATGAGTCCTGTGCCACCATTTGCCCAGGTCTGCCAGCACATGTAAACCGCCGTTGTGCCGGGCATTCACGAATTCCTCGTGTATCAGGAGTGCGGCGTCAGCAAGGCCGGCTTCCAGCGCGGGCAGAAGTTTATTCAGCGGCAGAACCCTGGTTCGCGTCTGCGGAGCGTACATCTGAAGCATGGCGTAAGCCGTCGTGGTTGCGCCGGGGATGGCTACCACCATCCTGTCCAGAGTTTTGCGGTCATTGGCACGCGTAACTACAACGGGCCCTGAAGATTTACCGAAAGATGCGCCGGCAGAGAGAATCTCGTATCGCTCCTTCAATAGCGGATACGCACCCACGCTGAGCATGGTGACGTCCAAATCGCCACACGCAGCCTGATTGTTCAACTCCGGCTGCGATGCCGTCGCGGGGGTATATTTGATTTTAGAACCCACCAAGCCGCCAAAAAGGCCATAAAGCATATAGGCGTCATCGGCAGTGGGGGTGTGGCCGATTCGCAGATTCATGTTTTTATCATATCAAATCACAGCGACAATAACAAACGGCTGCCGGCGACTATTGTGGAAAATATTATGCCACGACTCAGAATATGCAAAAATGAGCCGCCTGCCGGAATTTCTCTTGACAAAATGTTAATTTGTGTTAGTTTTAAGATAAAGATAACAAATACTATCATTTTTGACAATACAGGAGTTTAGTCATGTCAGAATTTTCAAGCGGCCCTGGTTACTGGGCACACGTCGATTTGAACAGGTATCCGCATCTTGTTACGCCGGAAATTCCCGGCCCGAAATCCAGAGCGTTGCACGCCCGTTGCACGAAGCATTTTAAGGGCCTTTCCGGCCAGGTTAAGCTGTTTCCGGTAGCCTTCGAGAGCGGTAAGGGCTGTACCATGAAAGATGTGGACGGAAATGAATATATCGATTTTTCGTCGGGCATATATGTTACGACTCTCGGCCACTGTCACCCGAAGATTACGCAGGCCATCCAGAAAGCCGCCGGCCAACTGATGAACTGTCACGATTTTACGACTGAAGTCAAAACCCGTCTGGTTGAAAAACTTGCACAGGTTCTGCCTGGCGATCTCAACGGGTATCAGTTTTACGATTCCGGCACGACAGCCGTCGAAGCCGGCCAGCGAGTCATGCGAGCCGCCAGCAAAAAAAACGAACTCGTAAGCTGCTTTTACGATTTTCACGGTAAAACTTACGGTGCGGTATCGCTGGCTCAGATTCGTTCAAAGTGTTACGGCCCTTGTCGTGCACCTGGCATGCATCTGGTGCCCAGGCCGGATACGTATCGGCCAATATGGACGAAGGCTGACGGCACGATAGATACCGACAAATACATCGAATTTTACGAAATGTATCTTGACCGCGCGACAATCAATGACGTCGCCGGATTCATTCTCGAACCCATCCAGGGCTGGGGCGGGTCGGTAATGCCGCCGGACGATTTTTTCCCCAAACTTCGCGCGATGTGCGACCGCAGGGACATAATGCTGATGGCTGACGAGGTGCTCACGAGTTGGGGCCGTACGGGCAAATTCCTGTGCATGGAGCACTGGAACGTGCTGCCGGATGTAGTAAGTATCGGCAAGGGGTTCGGCAACGGTTTTCCGGTGACATGCCTGGCTGTTCGCGAAAAGTACTGTGAAGCGTTCGAGTCGATAAGTGCATCGAGCAGCTATGGCGGCAATCCGATGGCGTGTGCAGCCGCGCTGGCGAGCATCGAGGTTATCGAAGAGGAAAACCTTCTCGAACGTTCACTGCATCTCGGCGAACTGGCCATGAAACGAATGCTTAAATTCAAGGAGAACTACAAAATAGTCGGCGATGTCCGTTGCAAAGGCTGCCTCATGGGCATTGAACTTGTAAAGGACAAATCGACCAAAGAGCCGTTCCAGGAAGCCGGCGTCAGCGTCTACCAGAAAGCCTTCCGCAAGGGTTTGGCGTGGATACCCGCCGGCCATATCCTTCGCATGAGCCCGCCGATTATCATGGAAGACGAAGTGCTCCTGCGCGGCATGGATATGATTGAAGAAGCCATCGCTGAAACTGAAAAGGAACTGCTTTAATCGGTTTTTTCTATGCCCTGCTATGCAGGGAGATGTTCGTTGGCTGGATTTTTTTAAGGATATCGTATGAGAACGGTTAAATTCGGGATTATCGGCTGCGGCTTGATGGGCCGCGAGTTTGCGTCGGCATGTGCCCGCTGGTTTCATCTGCTGGACATGAAGGTACGGCCTGAAATCGTAGCCATCTGCGACACGAGCGACGACCTGCTCCGGTGGTATGCCGACAATATTCCCACAATCAGGCAGGTTACGAAAAATTATAAGGAACTGTTGGCCAACGACGAAGTGCAAGCCGTCTACATTGCCGTACCTCACAACCTGCACCAGGAATTCTTTTGTGCATCCGTCGAAGCCGGCAAGCATCTGCTTGGCGAAAAACCGTTCGGCATGGATGAAAAAGCGAACATGGCGATTATGGAATGCTGCAAACGGCATCCGGATGTGTTTGTCCGCTGTTCCAGCGAATCGATATTTTTTCCGGCCATGCAGAAGATAGGGGCGTTAATCGAATCCGGCGGCCTGGGAAAGATAATCGAGGCCAACAGCGGTTTCCTTCACTCCAGCGACCTGGATTTCACCAAGCCCATTAATTGGAAGCGTATGTTGAAGTTTAATGGCGAATACGGCTGTATGGGCGATTTGGGCATGCATGCGTGTCACATGCCGTTTCGTGCCGGCTGGATACCGCAGAACGTTCGTGCAGTGTTGAGCGACATCGTGAAAGAAAGGCCAGACGGCAGGGGCGGTATGGCGCCGTGCGAAACGTGGGATAACGCTACGCTGCTGTGTGAAACCAAAGATTCTGCCGGCGAAACCTTCCCGATGACAATCCGCACGCATCGCATTGCACCTGGCAACAAAAATACGTGGTATTTTGAAGTGTATGGCACAAGAGCGTCGGCTCGCTGGTCGAGCAGGCAGATAAATACGCTGGAAGTGCTTAAATACGACGGCGGAGAACAGTCGTGGCAGGTGACGGATATGGGCCACGAGATGGCCTTCAAAAGTCTCACCGGCGGCATATTCGAGGCGGGCTTTAGTGACTCTATTCTGCAAATGTGGGCTGCTTTCCTATATGAACTTACCGAAGGCAGGCCAAAGAGCAGATTTGCCGGCTGTGTGACACCGCAGGAAGTGTCCGTCAGCCACAGACTCTTTACGTCGGCTCTTGAGTCGCAAGCCAACCAAACGACTGTTTCTCTCTGGTAATTTTTCCCCAAAAAATATTAGCGCTTCAACCGGCGTCTGCCCAATCGCAGCCGCCGGTTTTTTTATGTGCGCTGTTCCGGAAAGATGGGATTTGTCAGGCAATTTACCCATATTGCCAACCTGGCCAGCAGGGGATATAATATGACCCATGCGTTCGTCGAAAAAAGTCGTCGTCTTGCTTTTGATATGCGTTCTGCTCTTTTTTGGGAAAAACGCATTGTCGTTCTGTGCGCATGGCGAGGCTGGTTCTGCCACCGCCTATGCAGATGTGCCCCATATTGTCCTGTGCGCTTTTAAAATTTCCAAGTCGAACGGCCGTTGCAGGGAAAACGGCGTCGGCCAGATTTTACAGGCTGTCGGCCTGTTGATTTGTACCGACCTGAGCCTGCCGTACATTTTAGTACTTTCACAATCAAATTCAGCCTCACTTAAAATTGCGTCCAGCCTGCATGGCATGGGATGCAGGCTGCAGATTTGAACTCTCGATTACTGTGCAGTTGCCGGAGTTGAAGGCTTACGTATTTTGCGTCAGCCGGTTCTGTTTTTCAGCACGTAATGGAGAGTGAAAATGTTATGTGACAAGGATTTGCTGGTGCAGGCTAGAAAAATGATGGAAGATGACGACCTGCAGGCGGCTAAAAAAATACTTGATGGGTTGAATAATAAATCGATATGGGTTCAGAACGCCAGCGCGGTGTGGCTGATGCGAACGGGCCGAACGGATGAAGCCGTCCGACTATTATCCCAACTTGTTTTCCCTGGCGGCACATCGATTATGGGACTAGGCGTGCCCGACAAGATAAAACTTAACCTCGCCGAAGCCATGCTTCTGAAGGGCAATATTTCCGGCGCCATGTCGCTGATAAAAAGTTCCGACGGCGGCGACCCGCATTGTAGAAAACTCGTCGCCGCGGTTGACAGATGGCGAAAAACGCTGCCGCTTTTTTCTCGCATGGCGGTAATATGCGGCGTCATGCCGTATGAAAGCGAGATTTTCATCGATTCCCCTTATGGAGAACCTTGAATAATATCTGCAAAATTGATTCGGAAGTTTATAGTTAAGGCCAGTATATAATGTTTGTCAACGTCATATTCGTCATATCCGTCATGCTCCTGTTGAGCATATTTGCCAGCCGGCTCTCCGAGCGATACGGCATACCGTCGCTGCTTCTGTTTCTCGGCCTTGGGATGCTGGCTGGCTCGGACGGCCCTGGCGGAATTTATTTTGACGACAGTCTTCTCGCGAGCCGCATAAGCGCGATATCGCTTTCGTACATCCTTTTTTCAGGCGCTCTTGAGACCCGCTGGACAAGCGTTAAAACCGTTTTAGCCAGGGGGCTGCTTCTTTCGACGGCTGGCGTATTGATGACCGCAGCCGCCACCGCCGTATTTGCATACTATGTTCTGCACTTTTCTTTGCAGTTGAGCCTGTTGCTCGGCGCAATAGTCTCATCGACGGATGCGGCTGCGGTATTTTCCATATTGCGGTCAAAGAGCGTAGGCCTTGCCGGTGAACTCAAGCCGCTGCTGGAATTCGAATCCGGCAGCAACGACCCCATGGCTGTCATAATGACGCTTACGCTTGTGACCGCATTCGCCGAATCCACGCTGTCGTTGCCGAGAGTGTTGGGCGAGTTTTGCGTGCAGATAATCGCCGGCGGAGCGGTCGGGTTATGCATGGGCAAAATCAGCGTGATGCTTTTAAGGACGGTTCGGCTGGATTACGAAGGCCTTTATCCAGTGCTGACCATAAGCCTTGTAATGTTGATTTACAGTTTTACCGAAATCATTCAGGGCAATGGTTATCTTGCGGTTTATTTTGCCGGCTTGATGATAGGCAACAGCGAGTTCGTATACAAGCGCAGCCTGGTGCGGTTTCACGACGGCTTGGCGTGGATGATGCAGATAGTCATGTTTCTCATGCTCGGATTGTTGGTATTTCCGTCGCGATTGCCGGCGGTGACGGCAGACGGGCTGGCGATTTCGGTGTTTCTGATATTTATATCACGGCCGCTGGCGGTTCTTGTCTGTCTTATTAAAAGCCGTTTCACCTATCGTCAGCGGCTGCTTGCCGCGTGGGCCGGCCTGAGAGGGTCGGTCGCTGTCGTGTTGGCGACGTTTCCCATGATAGCCGGCATTGGCGGCTCGGAACGAATATTCAACATAGTCTTTTTTGTCGTGCTGACGTCCATGATTGTTCAGGGCAAATTCCTCATACCCATGGCGAAACTTTTGGGCGTATACGTGCCGATGAAGCGCAAGACTCGTTATCCGCTGGAATTTGAACGTACTGCTGACATGGAGAGCGAAACGCGTGAATATGAAATTTCCGCTCAATCGCCGGCTGCCGGCATGAAAATATTGAATATGAATCTGCCTGGCGAAACTCTGGTTCTGCTGGTCAGGCGTGACAACAAATTCATCGTGCCGCGCGGCCAAACCGTAATAAAG
>CAZIAZ010000073.1:0-7011 GCA_964536835.1 uncultured Planctomycetaceae bacterium
TGCTTCACCTTGACATCGACATGGTTATTCACATCGGCCAAGGGAAAAGGTAAGGACGCATTAAAACCCTTCAGAAACGGTTAAACGATGCAAGGTGAATTATCCAGGTCATTGCTACGGATATGACCTGCTTCCGCAAAAATGCTTATTTTGAGTCATAAATTTTGGTTGCCAAAGTAATAAAACGCTGTACTACATCTGTGATTTTGAACTCCGGATTACCATTCAGGTATGTTGCCACACGATTGTTAAATGGTTTATACCAATATTCCGGGACGCGTGATTTACCTATCACGGCTCCGACAATACTGCCTGCCGTCGCAGCAGTACAATCATTATCCATTCCCATCGCTACGGTTTCACTTATTACTTTAGTCATATCTGTTCCACCGATAGAAAGGCCGAAGATTGTCAGGCAGGCGTTGTTTATGGTATGGATGTGCGACATGCCTGCGAATTTTTTGTCCACGGCGGCCCGGGCAGATTTATAATCGTGGATGTTTTTAGCCTCTGCGATTGTCCATTTTACAGCCTTTGCAAGTTCGCATTCAGCCGGGATTTCTGACAGTCCCACACGAACGGCCTCCATAGGCGAGTCCACCGTAAATGCCGCCGATATCACCGCAGAAAAAAACATCTCGCCATAAATTCCGTTTCGTCTGTGCGAAAGGTATGCGTCCCGCCACGCCATCTCCGCCGCCAGCTCGGGATATCCAGGTGCAATATATCCCCATGGGTCGCTACGGATATCCGCCCCTATCCACTGGTAATACGGGTTGTCCACCTCAGCCGCAGTTTCTGCTGGAATTCCGTTCTTCAAATTATTCAAAGCTACCTCTTCCGCGGTGCAGGCCATCGGCAGATATTTCACCCATGCCTTACCGACGTCGACGGTAGTGAAGTCCAATCCGTATTCCTCAGCGATAAACAGCCCTAGCAGTGTATACGTTATATCGTCGTCTGGAAGGGCCGCCGTCATTTTCTGACGGGTGTAATCCTCCCTGATGAATCTGTAGCATCTTTCGTTGTAAGGGTCTTTGATTTTTGTCCAGTAATCTGTCGGCGGAAAAGGCGTGGACGCTTCCCTGGCGAGCTTTTCCATCGTTTCGATAGGATAACCTTCAACGACGGCTCCGAGCAGGCAGCCGGCAAATCTTGCAAGCAGTGCTCCGGCCAGTCGTTCTGCATATTCGTGCTTATCCAGTTTGTTCCATATGCGTCTCGGCCCGGAAGGCCGAAGTTTACGGATGTCGATAAGACTGTTGGGCTCAGTAGTAGACAACATATTTCCCACAACTGCCTGCTGAAGCGATTCCAGCACTTTATCCTGGGCCTGTTTCATTCTGTCGAAGATTGCCTGCAACTCTGGAACTTGAATCTCTATTCCCAACTGCGCATAAAGTGATATCTGTTCCGCAGTTTTCTGGAAATTCGGTATTTCTGAGTAATTCATGTGAGAGTCCTTTTATAAAATTATCTAAAGTTATCCACATCTTTTAATTACCTGTTATAATAATACTTGTTTTAATTTAATTCTATGCAGATTGGAGCAAATACTATGTCGAAACAATCAAATCCTTATGTTATGAAACGTTTCGATAAAATAACTCTGCCATCGGACTTTCCAATAACCGCAGGCGAACATTCGCCATCGATAAAACCGGTAAGTTTAGTTCACCGTCATAACTGCCTGGAGTTGGGTTACTGCCATAAAGGCAGCGGTATATTCATGATAGACGACAAAATAATACCCTTTTTCGCCGGCGATGTTTCCGTGATTACCGAATATGAATTTCATATCGCCCAGAGTGCCGACTCTCCAAGCCTCTGGACATTCATATCGCTCAATCCAACGGAACTACTTTATCCGTGCAAATCTATCGGAATTGAACACTTCTCAGGCTGGAAATTTCCAAACATACTGACGCAGCATAAGCATGGCGGCATAATTGCGTTGGTACGCGAAATAATATCAGAACTGGAATTTAAGCAACCCAACTATCAAGACGCCGTTAAAGGAATAGCGATGGCGATAATGTGTAAACTTCATCGAATAGGTTCAAAGGTAAACCGCAATGATAATTTGCACGTCAATAAAATCTTTGAAAGAATCGCCCCAGCCATCAATTACATTCATGCCAACTACATGAAAGCAATCAGGATTTCAAAACTGGCGAAGTTCTGTCATCTCAGCGAACCCCATTTTCGGAGGCTTTTCGTTTCAGCCACCGGTAAAAGTCCACAGGAATACCTGACTCACCTTCGTATAAGTCTTGCTGGTATCCTTTTAAAAGATGGCGACAGGCAGATTCTCGACATTGCATTATTGGTTGGCTATCCCAGCCTTTCCGGGTTCAACCGGCATTTCAGGCGAATCATGGATTGCTCGCCACGCAATTGGCGCAATTTAGAAAAATTACATTTAACCACCGACATTACCCACCATCATAAATCAATTATACCGCAAAACGACTATTGAAAATTATTCTTATTTGGTTCTGCCTCAATTGGTATTAATGCGTTATCTTCAATTGCCAAAACATTAACGCTTCCTTCAGCCACGAACTGTTCGGCGAGCCATGACTTCAACTGCTGTATTCTCGTTATTTTGCACTGTTTTAAGTTCATCAGTACGCGTCATTCGCCAGCAATATGATATTGAGCATATTTATGATAATTTTTGCAGCAGTTTTCGGCAAATTTCTGGATATGATAGGTCAGATGTTTTCGCGTTAAACGCCTTTCAGGGAAACGATGCACGGTACTCAGACGTCAAAAATTTTACCGGGGTTAAGAATGCATCGCGGGTCGAGCGATTTCTTGATTGACCGTAGAATATTGATGTATTCCTGAGATGTTGTAAGTATCATATATTCCTTGCGCTTGTGGCCGATGCCGTGTTCGCCTGATATCATACCGCCAAGTTCACCGGTTATGCGATATATCTCGGTTAGAATTTCCGGCAGTAATTTATGCCATTTTTCTGCAGTCCAGGCTGGATTCATTACCGGCGTTGCGTGCAGGTTGCCGTCGCCGGCGTGGCCGTAGCACGGAATCAGGCAATCGTATTTTTTCGCCAACACTTCCAGCCGGCTGACCATGTCGGGAATGTTGGCTATTGGCACGACGATATCTTCCAGGCTCTGATGCGGCGAGTAAACTTTAAATGCTTCCGCGATGTTGCGTCGTACTTTCCAGATACGCTCGGACGTTGTGTGATTGTCGGCAATATAGACTTCCGTCGCGCCGCATTTTTCGCAAAGTTCACCGATGGCGTCGCTTTCCATGATTGCCTGTTGTTCGCATGATGCATCTACTGTTATCAGCAGCATTGCGCCGCATTTTTCATATGGTATGGTTTCATTGAGGTAATCGCAGGATGCCTTTATGCTTGTACGGTCCATGAACTCAATGGCTGTCGGGATTATGCCGCCGGATGTCATTATTTCCGGCACGGCGGATATCGCCTGCTGTGCGGTATCAAAAAGGCAGAGCAGGTCTATTGTCGCTTTAGGCAGCGGCATCAGTTTTAATGTTATTTTTGTGAAAATCCCCAGAGTTCCTTCTGAGCCGACCATGAGTTGAACCATGTTGTAACCGGTGACGTCCTTGAGCAGTTTGCCGCCGAAGTGTACTATTTCTCCAGTGGGCATGACAACTTCCAGGCCGGTTACATATCTGCCTGTCACGCCGTATTTGACAGCTTTTCCTCCGCCGGCGTTTTCTGCCACATTGCCGCCGATATAACACGTTTCCAGGCTCATTGGATAGCCCGCGTAAAACAGGCCGTAGGGTTTGATAAGGTCGTTTATCTCGTTTGTTACCACGCCGGGTTCGACGGTTATCATCATATTTTTCGGGTCAATTTCCAGTACGTGGTTCATCCTGTCGACGTGCAGAACTATGCCGCCGTATATCGGCACAGCTCCGCCTGAGAGCCCGCTGCCTGCGCCACGCGGAGTTACAGGCACGTTGCGAAGATTAGCCAGCTTCATTATTTCCGATATCTGCTGAGCCGAATCTGGCCGTACCACGACTTCCGGCATGTGGGCGTATTGAGCTTCGGCTATTTCGTCATGAGAATAATTTTCCAGCTTTTCGGGGTCATTGTATATAACGTACCGCGAGCCGACTATTTCTTCCAGTTCGTGTGCGATTTGCGGCGTTACCGGATTATATGCTGTCATTTTTCGCCTCTTTTCAATGCATCAAGTTTTTCGCATATGACCGGCAGCACCTCGAATATATTGCCGACTATGCCCAAATCAGCCACCCTGAAAATCTGTGCGTCAGGATCGGTGTTTATCGCCACGATGTTTTCCGACGTCTGCATGCCGGCGAGGTGTTGAATGGCGCCTGATATGCCGCATGCAACGTATAGTTTGGGACTTACCGTCTTGCCGCTGAGGCCTATCTGATGCGGATAACTCAGCCAGCCTCTGTCTACTACATCGCGCGATGCGCCGAGTGCACCATCCAATTTTTCACATAATGTTTTTACCGTTTCTACGCCGGTTGCTTTCTTTACGCCTCTGCCGGCTGCAACGATAATATCGGCATCCTGCAAGCCATGTTCGGATTCGTCGGGGTTGAATCCCAGAAATTTGGCGCGTGTGGTTAGTGTGTCAGATGACGCATTTATCCGAGTGATTTGGCCGGTTCTGTCGGCTTTCCGCTCTGCGGGTTTTGTTGAACGTGGCCGAACCGTCGCCATCTGTGGCCGATGATTTGGCGTTTTTATGGTCGCCATTATATTCCCGCCGATTGCAGGGCGGGTTTGGAGCAGGTTGCCGGTTTGCGGTTCTATATCCAGAACAGTGCAGTCGGCGGTCAGGCCGGTGTCGGCTTTGATGGCAACATACGGCATAAGCGTACGGCCGGTAGTCGTGGCGGCTGCTATTATGATTTCAGGTTTCTTTTCCGCGATAAGTTTGAGCATGCACGCCGAGTACGGTTCGACGTCAAAATGTTCCAACTGCTTTGCCTCTACTGCAATTATGCTGTCAGCCCCGCATTCGATGAGTTGCTGCAAATCGCAGTCATCAAACGCCGCTCCGAATATGATTGCCGTTAAATCGGTCTTGCGTTTATCCGCCAATTCTCTGCCGCGAGTAAGCAATTCATAACTTACCCGCAAAACACGTCCTGCCGACTGTTCCGCAAGAATCCATACGCCTTTATAATCATCGTTTTTATGCATGTTTTGCCTCAGACCAGTTCACGCTTTGCAAGAAATTCCACAAATAAGTCCGCTGCCGCATTAATTGTCGTCTCGTCCGTTGCTGAAATCTTTTCACATTTGCGTGAAACCTGGGGCCGGAAGATTTTTACGACTCTTGTCGGCGAGCCGGCCAGACCTGTGAGATTGACATCGGCATTGACGTCGGCTGCTCCCCACGCCGGAATTTTCAGAGCCCGTGATTTCTGTTTGCTTCGGAGCGTTGGCAGACGCGGAACGGCGATTTCCTTGACAACAGTAAGCACGGTTGGCAGATTTACTTCCCATTTTTCATTGCCATCCTCTATCAGGCGTTTTACCCGACAGCTTTTATCGGAAATTTCATCCACTGCACAGACATATGTCATCACCGGCAGGTCGAGGAATGACGCAATACCAGGGCCGACCTGGCCGGTATCGCCATCCGTGGCACGTTCGCCGCAGATTATCATATCATATCCGCCGATGTTACGAATAGCCTGTGAAAGCACGTAACCTGTTGCCCATGTGTCGGCGCCTGCGAAAGATTTGTCGGAAAGAAGGATGGCAGAATCGCAGCCCATAGCGACGGCTTCACGCAGTGCCTTTTCCGCCGATGGCGGCCCCATGGTAATGGCGATTATTTCGCCGCCGTTCTGTTCACGAAGCCGTAACGCAAGTTCAATGGCATACAGGTCAAGCGGATTAACTATGGACTCGACGCCATCGCGAACCATTGTGCCGGTCTGTTCATCCATCCGGACATTGCCCGTTTCCGGTACCTGCTTTATAGGAAGGATTATTTTCATATCGACTCCAAAATTGCATAAAACTGTATATTATTTGCAGTTTATGCTTGACTTTTTTTATAAAATATGAAAACTGTCGACATATGTCAACAGAAATTTCCAATTCGGCGTATGGATATATTCGCAGCAGGTTGTTGTCTGGAAGATATGCTCCTGGGGTGAGAGTTTCGGAATTCTCTGTAGCAAAGGAACTTGGCATAAGTCGTTCGCCGGTGCGGGAGGCTATTTCGCATCTCATAAGCGAAGGCTTGCTGCAGAAACTGCCTGGCTATGGTGCGTATGTAAAAATTCCTGACCGGCGGGAAATTGAAGAACTGATGGTCGTTCGAGAGCTTATGGAGGAGTATGTGGTTACGAAGGCTGCCAGCTGGTCTGACCCAAACCAGATTGAAGAATTGCAGAAAATATGTGATGAACTTCATGGATTAGCATGCCAGGCGAGACACAACGACATCGAAGATAAAATTATCGACAGATTAATTGAGCTTGATTTTGCATTTCACACCAGGCTGTACGAATTAGCCGACAATCGTCAGATAATTCAAATCATGAAAAACGCCAGAATTCTGTCAGCCATCCTTTCTACCTATCAGAAGGATTTTTTCAATCTTTCAGAAATAGCTCACATCTGGCGGGAACATACGCGCATTTTACAGTCAATCAGACGCCGCAATCCACAGAATGCACGCTATTGGCTGAAATGCCAAATTCGGCGAAGTCGCCAACTATATAAATCAGGCTATGAAAAATTGATGGAAAATCCGAGATTCAGGGAATTACGGGAATTATCGAAAGTTGCTAAGAGTTGATGAATTATAGTTTGGCAAGTCTTGATTTATGTTGGGGTTAATCTTATATATAATGCAGACGTGTGGTTGGGCGGATGAACTATAATCTTTGACTTAAAAGTCTCACGACTATGGTTTTGTTATATTATAGAGTAGAACCTGTCCCAAAAACCTTGGCTGCCTGCAATCGGCTCTTTTGCAGCCTGGCGGCGTTAGA
>CAZIAZ010000074.1:0-6557 GCA_964536835.1 uncultured Planctomycetaceae bacterium
CAGCCGACGCCGCAAACAGCAACAAGCGCAAAGTCAAGTTTAATATGCTCTAGTGTGGCGTTTGAGCGGTATTTGCGGCAGAAACAGTCTTTGTCGATTTCATGATGAAAAAAATCTCCAATACGGTTGCATGATGTTTTTGGGGTGATATCATATAGGCAGGCAGTTTGGAGAACGCGAAGGCATGGATGCCAACTATAAAACGCAACATGGCATTTCTTTGGACGATATCTGGAATCCGTCCCAGCCGCTGCCTACCCGCAGCGCACTGCGTCGCATGGTCGAGGTAATCTGCGAAATTTGGGATGCCGGCGAACTTAGCCGTCAAATCCGCACGGGTTACAATATGCGTTTGAGCACTACGCTGGGCCGCGCTCTTTACAGCGAATTGCGAATAGAACTGAATCCGCGACTGCTGGCGGAAAATCCTGGCGAACTTGTTCCCACGCTGGCGCACGAGTTGGCGCATCTGGTCGCCAGGGAGCGATACGGCAACATTTCGCCGCATGGGCCGGAATTTCGGGCTATGATGCGGTCGCTGAATCTGTCCGGCCGGGCTACACATAACTTGCCCGTGGCCCATCTCCGTAAAAATCGCAGAACGAAATATCTGTATCTGCATCGTTGTGAGCAGTGCGGATATAAATTCGTGGCTCGTTCGCCTCGGAGGAATTATTACTGCCTGGCCTGCGGGCCGGAGATGAAGTGGGACATATACCGCCTGCCGAATACGCCAGCCGGCAAGACTCTCCTCGAACATCTTATGCGAAACATATGACCATGCAGCCGGAAATTTCGGATACGCTCTTGGCCTCGCTCGCCCGCAGCCGTTTCAGAAGCTCGTTTCACCTCCGCCGAAAGGAATTCGATTATATCGCCAAAAAAGGTTTGGATACGGTCCGTCGTCATGCGGAGGATTTTGTCAGGCTGAGACTTGCTCCGGCAATGCCGGTAAATGATGGAAGACAGACGCCCATGAAGGGCCATCCGGTTTTTATCGCCCAGCATGCCACAGCTACGTGCTGTCGCAAATGCCTTGAAAAATGGCACAAAATTCCGGCGGGCACTGAGTTGACGCGGCAGCAGACGGATTACGTAGTAGCCGTTATCATGATTTGGATAAACACTGAAATTGCGCTATCAATGCGTGACTAAAAAAAGCTGCCTGCTTCGCCTTCCTTACAGAGAGCCTGTTTCATCAACGCAGAAAATCAAAGCGAATATGCTCTAAAAAACGTTAAAAATTATCTGGCGAATGATGACATGGCCTCTTTTGGCGTATCAAAAAAGCCCAGCAACTGGTCGAGCTTTACAAGCGTCAGTACCTTCAGAATGACCGACGGTACGGATGCGAGGGCTACCTTGCGGTTCTGCTTCTTGCAGTCCTGATGCAGCTTGAGCAGAGCTGTTATGCCGCCTGATGAGATGAATTTCAATCCTGAACAGTCGATTACGGCGTCTTCAGGATGTTCATCAAACAGGGCTTGCACCGTGTCGATGAAGAAATCCGAATTTGTGCCGTCTATGCGGCCAGACACTTTTATGACCAGATAACCATCGACTATGTCCCATGTAATGTCATTCATAACTAGTTCCTGCCTCAATTCACCCTGGTTCATTTTTCACATGAAATCAGCCATTTCATGTTATCTGATTATCGGCCCTGTTGCAAGTATATTGAAAGAATAGTTTGAAAATTGCAAAAGGTTGAACTATCTGGTATCATTCAATTAACGTTCGTTACAGGGTTTATTTATGGGAGGAACGGTTTGTAATGCCACGGGCTATGAAGATTACAGCGGTTGCCGCAGTTTTGCTGTCGGCGGTTGTTGTTTGGGCAGATGGCCAGGCTGCCGTTCAGTCTGTCAGGCAGCCATCCATATTGGTGATTTTTTCCTATGCGCCGGCGTTCAAGTGGACCAAGCAGGAAATGCAGGGCATTATGGATGCGCTGGAAAAAGAAGGCTTTGGCAATTCGCGAATATCCATGGAATACCTTAATGTCACGAAAGACCCGTCTGAGGAAAATCTGGAAAATTTCGCCAAACTGCTCATTCGCCGTTATCAGAAGTCGGATATCGACCTGATAATGTGTTGCGACAATGATGCCATATATTTTATAGTGAATCAGGGCAGGGATTTTCTGCCGTCCGTTCCGGTACTTTTTTGCGGCCTGAACCGGTTAAGCCCTGATTTGTTCAATCGCAACAGGGTATTGACGGGTATAATTGAGTCGCCTGATGTTCAGACCAATATTAGCCTGATGCGGAAGATACTGCCCGATACGAAAAAGATATTCGTCATTTCCGACTATCACAGCCCAAGCAGCATCGCCGTCATGGAACAGGTCGGCCCGACGCTTAAAGAGATAGGGAAAACCGGCATTGATATCGAGACAGCCCCTGACGTAAGCGTGGACGAACTTGTCAAAAAAGTATCAGCCCTTGATAAACATACGCAGGTTTTGCTGCTTCAGTATAAAACGGACAATAAAGGCAGGCCTGTTGATATTCTGAACTTTGTCAAACGGCTTTCGCAGAACTGTCCTGTACCGATTATAGGGCTGTGGGATGTTTATCTGGACAGCGGAATTGTCGGCGGTTATATGGTGGACGGTTACCGGCAGGGTTACGAGATGGGCCACATGGCCGGACAGGTGCTGGCCGGCATGAATCCGGCTGTAATGCCGCTTATCAGAAACAAAGGCAACTGCTACGAATTTGATTTCCTGGAGTTGCAGCGGTTTGACATTCCTCTTTCGGTTCTGCCGGAAGGGAGCAATGTAATCAATACTTGCTATCGCGTCCGGCGGAGCGGCGATACGCTTAAAAAAATACTCGGCGGAGCGGTTGTGTTGTGTATTATCATGTTGATACCGTCGGCGTTGCTGTTCATGAGGCATCGATATGTTATGCACAAAATTAAAAACACAGACAGAATCATACAACATATCATAGATGCCGTGCCGGCTTGCATGATTGCCACCGATAATGAGAAAAAAATCCTTTTTGCGAACAAGGCCTGCGCTGAAATGACCGGCATGCCTGTTGAAAAGATTTTGGGCAGAAATATTTCCGAGATTATATCGGGCAAAGAGGGACTGGCGATTGTGGACGATGTGCTGAATAGCGGCTTGCCCAGGTACAAGGAGCTTTTTCATCGTTTACCTGACGGAAGAATGACTATCTGCCAGGCATTTATCCGGCCTGCTCTTATAAACAACAAGCAGGGCCTTATTATCTATGGCCTTGATATTTCACAATACAAGCATACCGAAAATCAGTTAAAGAAAATAGAACTGCAAAGAGAGCAGGTTCTGAATTCACTGTCCGATGGCGTGATATTGCTCGATAATGCGCTGAATGTAAGTATGGGCCAACAAAAAATCGGACGAAATACTTGGCGCCCCGATTCAGCAGATGATTGGTAAAAAATGTTTTACGGTCAAGAATCATAAGATTCCATGCCGGGAATGCGCCGCGCTCTCGACTCTCCGCAGCAAAGAGCCGCATTCGTGCGTGCTTGAGGTAAATAACAAGAACATACTCATAAAAGCCGTGCCCGTGTTTGACGAAGACGTGAACATAATTTCAGTAGTTGAAACCATTCAGGACATATCATCGCAGGTGAAAGCTCGCAAGGAAGCCGTGAACAAGATGGAAATGTTCCAGTTGCTTCTCGACATGCTGCCGGCTGGAATTCTGATAATAAACAGCGACAGGCAAATCGTAAATGCCAACCGTTATGCGCTTGACCTTCTCGGTGTGGTAACATTTGACAATATCAAAGGCACGCTCTGCCATAACCGGATATGTCCTGAAGCGGACTCGGATTGTCCGATACTCAATGCCGACAAAAAGGTTGAGAGCCGGCAGTGCAGGATTCTTACCATTCAGGGCCAGGAACTGCCGGTGCTGAAGACCGTTCGGCCGGTAAATTATATGGGCGAGGAAATGGTGGTTGAGGTTTTTCTCGATATGCGGCAGCATAACATGTATGTCGACAACCTTTTGCAGACGGAAAAACTTCAGGCTGTCGCGTTGTTTGCCAAGGGCCTTGCCGGCGAATTCACCAGCAAGACGGCTGATATATTCGATAAAATCGCCGCCATGAAAAAGGAACTGTCGGATAATAAATGCCTGAAATTGCTGGATTCGATACTTAATACGACTTTGCGGATAAGTGAGATTTCCGACAAGCTGATATCGTTTTCCCGCATGGATATAGCCGGTTCTGCCGAGGTTGATTTGCACGAAGTCATCCGTCACATTTCGGTATATATGGAGCATACCCTTCGTGAAGAAGGCATAGAGATGAAAATCAATCTCTCGGCGCGGCATCATGTAATCGTCGGCGATTCACTGCATCTGGAACGTTCGATACTCAATCTCTGTTCGAATTCTCAGAACGCCATGCCTGACGGCGGCACTTTGATTATCGCCACTACCAACGAAAACATAGATGAAAGCAGTCTGCTTCATGCCATTCGCAAATTGCCTGTCGGCCGTTATGTTCGCGTTCAGGTCATAGACACCGGCCACGGTATTGCCCCTGAAGTGCAGAGTCACATTTTTGAGCCGTTCTTTTCGACCCGTTCGACGGCGAGCGGCGTAGGCTTGTCGGCTGTTTTCGGCACTATAAAAGCTCACAACGGTTCGATAGATGTAAATTCAACGCCCGGCCTCGGCACGACGTTCAATATTTACCTGCCGGTGGTTTCAAAATCAAAAACATCCGCCGACAGTCCTGCTGAGCCGGCCGCAGTCGATAACAGCCGATATGAAATCCTTGTTGTCGACGATGACCAGATAGCCCGAACCATTATTTCTGAAATGTTGCGGCGCATGGGTTATGGCGTATCGAATGCCGCCAGCGGCAGGGAGGCGGTGGATATTTATCTTTCACGGCGGAACGCAATAAAGCTGATTCTGCTCGACATTACCATGCCGGACATGTCTGGCCGTGAAGTTTTCGACATCATCAGGGAGAAAGACCCTGATGTCAAAATAATGATACTTTCCGCCGACTTGCATGAGGAGAACGTGAATTATATTCTCAACGCCGGCGGCATGGGTTACCTGGCCAAGCCGGTTACGCAAAAAAATCTGCAGATAGCGATTTCGCGTGCGTTGGACGGCATGATGACACTGCCGGCTGACTTGAATTGAAGCCTCTTTTACTGGAAGCTGTCGATTTCTTTAAGCAGTGTCGGGATTATTTCTTCCGTTTTTACGTTTTTGATTCGTTGGCCGCGGCGGTAGAGGACGGCTTTGTCCCTGCCGGCACAGATGGCGATGTCTGCGTTTTCCGCTTCGCCAGGGCCGTTGACCACACAGCCCATGATGGCGACCGTCAGATTTTTTTTGACGCTTTTCAGCAATTCTTCCATTTTTGCAATTACCGGCGACAAATCCATCTGCAGCCGCCCGCAGGTCGGACACGCGATAAGCTCTATGCCCTCTCTTTTTCTGAGTCGCAGCGAATAAAGCAGTTCGTTGGCCGCCATTACCTCGTTGACCGGATCGCCCGCATAGCTGATTCGCAGCGTATCGCCGATGCCTTCACATAACAGAGTGCCTAGTGCGGCGGCTGAACGTATGGCAGCCGTAGCCGGCGTGCCTGCATGTGTGACGCCCAGGTGCAGAGGATAATTCCACCGCCTGGCCAGTTCGCGGTTTACGGCGACGGTGGTGTAGGCGTCATGGCTTTTAGCCGACAATACGAGATTGTCGAATCCTTCCTGCTCGAATATTGCCAGATATTCCGCCATTTTTTCCGCCATCAGTTCCGCCAGCGGTTTTTCCCTGTCCTGTCGATATTTATCCATGTCTCTACGGTCGCTTATTGAGCCTTCGTTTACGCCGATACGTATGGCTGCTCCGCGGCTGGCAGCTTCGCTTATGACGAGTTTTACCTTGTCGCGGTCGGATATGTTGCCCGGGTTCAGACGGATTTTGGCTACGCCGGCTTGCAGGGCTTCGATAGCCCGCTGGAAGTGGAAGTGCACATCCGCGACTATCGGTACTGGTGATGCGGCGACGATTTCCGGCAGGGCGGCGGTGTCTTCCTGGGTGGGCGTAGCCACGCGGACTATCTCCGCCCCAGCCTCTGCCAGCCGCAACACCTGTGCGATGGTAGCCGCTGCGTCGGCGGTTCTGGTATTCGTCATGGATTGAACGGTGATTGGCGAATCGCCGCCTATCGTCAGAGAGCCGACTTTGGCGACGCGGGTTTTATGTCTGGTTATTTCGGGCAGATTCATGTCGGCCATTTTACTCACGGCGGGCCTGAAATGAATCGAAAATTTCTGCGGCGAAGGTATAATGTTGAAAAATTATAGAAAAATGGACGAAATTTTATTTTGTACGGCATGGGGCGAGCGCATAATGGGCGGCTTATGTTAGTTGATGCTGAAATAATGGTTTTCCTTAAATCCTGCGGGTTGAGTGCGGGTTTTGACCTTTCCCTGCTTGAGCGGCTGTATGGGCTGTTGACGGCTGGCAACGCTAGGACGAATCTTACTCGCGTAACGGACAGGGACGATTACTGGGTACGTC
>CAZIAZ010000075.1:0-6398 GCA_964536835.1 uncultured Planctomycetaceae bacterium
CCAGGCTGCAAAAGAGCCGATTGCAGGCAGCCAAGGTTTTTGGGATAGGTTCTACCTATATTTTTTAAACTCATCTCAAAAAACCTGCCAGCCTGCAAAATTGCCCGATTTCGGCAATAATCATGTTTTGAGGATGGGTTCTTGTAAAAAATGTCAAATAAAGGTACAAAATATGTTACGGCTTACAACGGAGCAGACAAAAGAAAGAAATATAAATGGGCAATCCCGCTAATGGAAAAATACGCATCTGCGAGATTATCACAAGCCTTGAGCATTCCGGCGCGGAAAAGGTCGTCTGCGACCTTGCAACCAGACTCGACACGCGACGGTTTGATGTGGAGGTAGTCGGCATCAAAGGCGGCGAACTGGCGGATTGGCTGGAAAATCACGGCGTAAGAGTTCATGTATTGAACATCGGCGCCAAGCGGGAGTTTTATCGCGTGGATAAATTTTTGCGGCTGATGCACATTCTCCGCAAAGGCTGTTTTGACATAATTCACTCACATCTATTTCATGCCGACCTGTTGGGCCGCCTAGCCAAGCCGGCTGATGCAAAATATGTCTACACCATACACGTAGCCGAACATCGTGCACGGCCATTGCAATTCCAATTCGCAAGAAAATTCCAACGTCGCTGCGACGCGCTCGTGGCGGTCTCAAACGCCGTGCTGGAACACCATTCAAAAATGTCGCATCTGCCGCCGGAAAATTATAGGGTAATCTACAACGGCGTCGATACGCAGGAATTCCGGTTCGACGGCACGGCTCGCCGTGAACTTCGCGCAAGATGGGGTATCGCTCCCGATGTAACATTGTTCGCTTTCATCGGAAGATTTCATCGGGAAAAAGGCCTTGACATACTTTTTGACGCCATGCGGCTGGCAAACATTATGGGCCGCCAAATACGGGTCGTGTTGGCCGGCGACGGCCCGCTGAGAAACATGGTTCAGAATTTCATGACGAGCGAAACCATCGGTGAAAATGTAATCAACCTGGGTTTTCGAGACGACATACCGGCGATACTCAGCGCAGCCGACGTGCTGGTCGCACCTTCACGATGGGAAGGATTCTGCCTGAGCATCGCAGAAGCCATGTCTGTCAGCCTGCCCGTCATTGCCACAAAATGCGGCGGGCCGGAAGAACTCGTGGTTGACGGCCAGACCGGCCTGCTCGTAGAGAGGGAAAACCGGCCTATGCTTGCGCAGGCGATGATAAAACTCGCCGACAGCCCAAATCAGAGAAGCTGCATGGGCATGGCGGCAAGACAACGCATTGACGAAAATTTCAGCATCCAACGCATGCTTGAACAATACGAAGAACTTTTTATCGAAATGCTCGACAGATAAAAAATCCGCCCGAACTGACTGCCATCAAAAATCCTGAAAACTATATGACAATTATCCAAAAATTTTCAAAACCATTTTTTCCGCTTAAAATATGTCAGCAAAATAATTGTGTTCAAAATCATCACAGCCCAGATTCCAGGATAACCGTATTTCCACTTGAGTTCCGGCATATATTCGAAATTCATGCCGTATACACCGACTATGAATGTCAGCGGAATGAACAGCGTCGCGATAATAGTAAGTATCCGCATGACGTCATTTGTCCGATTGCTCAGCGAGGACATATACAGGTCTGTAATGCCGAGAATGATATCGCGCAACGTTTCACTCGTATCGACTACCTGTATCGAGTGGTCGTAAAGATCTCGAAAATAAATATCCGTCGCATCAGTAAAGAGCGGTGAATCCGAATGCAGTATTTTGCCTGAAACTTCACGTAACGGCCAGCACATTTTGCGCATGTAAAACAACTGCATCTTGAATTCATAGATTTTCTGAAGCATCTCATGGCTCGGCGTCGCCATGAGCGAAATATCTATCTGTTCAATATGCTCTCCGAGACGTTCGAGTACGACAAAATAATTGTCCATTATCAGGTCGGCAAGGCTATACATCAGATAATCCATGCCCATCGCGCGGACTTTGCCTTTCTGCGACCTCAGCCGCTCACGCAAAGGATCAAACACGTCGCCGGGCCTTTCCTGAAATGTGATTACGTAATTCTTGCCCATGATGATATTGACCTGCTCGCTCAACATGGCCCCATCCCTGGACAATGAAAGCATTTTTATAATCATGAACACATAATTGTCGAATTCGTCAAATTTCGGCCGATGGTCGGTATTTAAAACGTCCTCCATGGTCAGCATATTGATGCCAAAATAATCGCTCAACTCCGTTATCTGTGCCGCGTCGGTAAGGCCGGTAATGTTTATCCAGCTTATTGACGACGTATCGCGAAATTGGAAACAATCGCGAACATTGTCGAACGTATACTCGTCGATACGTTTAGGCGTATAATCCATTACGTCGATGATGACTTTTTTCTGTCTGTCATCCGGGAGTGTCGTGACGCTTCCCGGCGGCCTGAAAGCCTTGGCGGAGGCAAGCCCTTTGCGAAACAGCGGCAATCTGAACTTTTTTATACCTTTGAGTCCATTATATTTCATTTTGCCGTCTCCTGTAATTCCTCTGTTTAGGGCATTTTATCCCCATAATAACTGAAAGGCAATATTTACTGATAAACTGCACCCGTTAATTTTCTAATTCGGCAGGTTTGTAAACAGGTCGGGATAAGACAGGCTGGTTAATCTTCTTCTCAGACGGTTTTTCTGAGATACGGTATTTTTAGAATTATGCGGATAGCGTAAATGGATATTGTTGTAGTTATCGCGGCAAGAAGCGGAATAGATAACGCCGGCATAAATCGTTGAGGATAGAATCCCAGCCGGCCGATGATATGCTGAACTGCCGGATGAATCAGATATATCCCAAAAGTCAGCGGCGCTATGGAACCCGCCCACGCAGGAACGCTTGACCGCATGGCAAGCATGAACATGCTCAACGACGCAATCATCACGCAAGGATTCTGATAATGATGAAACCATCTCGCAAATTGCAGGCTGCCGCCGGCAGCAAGTATCCAATTCATCCCTATAACGCTCATAATTACACTGCCGACGAAAAATATCAGTGCCAGCCGGCTGGATAGAATGTATTTTGCGCGGAATCGCAAATAATAACCGGCTAAAAAATATCCAAGGTAGTCGGCAAACCATAAGATGAACGGATTTTCAGGCCTGTCAGTAATGATAGCCCAAAAATTATTTATCGACGTGGCTACAAGCAGCAGAGCTATCAGCCGGCGCATCGAAGCGTTGCCCAGCGGCAGAATCCATCGCCGCAAAACCGGTACGACAAGATACAACCCTGTAATCATGTAAAGAAACCACAGATGCGACCATGGCCGGCCAGACAGGATTTTTTCAAAAACTTCATAAAAATCATGCGGTCGATTAAAGACGGCGGCATCTGCCCAGCCGAAAAGCACATAAAAAGTCACCCAGAATGCGAACGCCCAACCGAGTCGGCCCAGCCGCTTGCGATAAAATGTTCCAGCCGGCTCATCACGTTTAATATCGTCGAGCAATAGCGCGCCGCTGACCATGACGAAAACCGGAACGCACCACCGTGTAAGAGCATCGTATATTTCGCCGGCTAACCAGCCGTCGTCCGCCGGCTGCTGCGAAACGCATGCCGCCAAATGCAACACCACCACCGCAAATGCACTGACGACACGAAGCAGGTCTATCCAATCCTGATGTCGCGACGCCGAATTGACCGCCGGTTTCATAAAGGTTTTTTTAACCTCTGTCCGCAGATTGATATTCTTCAACCAGCTCGGAAAGTGCTGCGCGGTGAACCATTCTGGCCAACGACCCCATGCGGTCAGCCAGCAGAACGCCGTTCAGATGGTCAAGCTCATGCTGAAACGCGCGTGCCGCAAGGCCTGTATGTGTTTCACGAAGCTCCTCGCCGTCAAGGCTTAACGCTCTGACGGTAACGATACCCGGCCGTTTGATTTTACAATAAATTCCGGGAAAACTCAGGCAACCCTCTTCCTCCGATATCGGCTTTTCCGACGAAATTATTTCAGGATTGACGTAGGCGTGGAAATCATCGGGATTGAATGTGGGGCTGGTAACGAACAGCCTGACCGTCACGCCGACCTGTGACGCTGCCAAACCTACACCGTTATTGGAAAACATCAACACTTTCATACGTGCGGCAAGCGCGCGAACGTCATCCGTTATCTCTTCTATCGGTGTACATACTTCTTTCAATCGAGGGTCGGGATATTTTATCACAGCCAACGAATCAATGTCTGTCGCGGCATGGGCTATTTTTTCTTTTGAAGTCATATCAATCCTGTCAAATTTTCCTTGTCTGAAAACAATGCTTGAATTTACAATGGCATGATATATTTTGAAAGTTGTTTCTTCATCTTCTAAAACTTGTCAAAATCATCTTCATCATAATCCTCTAATTCTTCAAAATCGTCACCATTCATTCCGTAGTCGTCGTCTTTCTCGAACATATCTTCACCAATAATTTCATCTTCATCCTCGTCTTCATCTTCTTCGATATTTTCCTCATTAGCTGCAGGATTTATATCAAAATCTTCATCTTCTCCAGAATCTTCCTCAATGCTGTCGTCGTCTGCTTCTTCAAATTCGTCCTGATTATCAAAATCCGTGATTATTTCTGCCGCCTCATCAATATTTTCGACAGGTACAAGAACCGGTATGCCGTCTTCGCCTACAAGGCTGTCAGGAACAAAACCGGCTGTCTCTTCCAGCTCGTCCAACCCAACCAGGACTTTAATTTCGTGGTCTTCCAAAAGACGGCGATACACCTCCGCAGCCTGTTGTGTATCTGCAAACAATACGGGAATATACTCGTTTTTTGCTTCTTTACCCATAATACACCTCGAACATTGAAGTCGGCATTATTAAATTGTATGCGATTCTGCCGGTATATTTTGTAATATTTCGTTAACGATATATTATGCGGGCAGTTGTCGCATTCATACAGAGTTTTTGTTCAGCCGTCGATTTTTCAGGGCTATTCGAAAAATACGCTCAAGTAGTATAAAACTCAAATTTCCCTGAAGTTCAACAAAAAATCCCGATTAAACGGCATGAATAAATAATTTTTTTTGCACTTATTGACGCTAGGTTCAAATGTGCATAAAATCTTAGTTTTCAAAGGTACCTGCATTTTAACGATTCTGTTGTTTTAACCCGGTTTTGGAAGGAAAGTTCAAAATGGGAAAAATAAAAGTCGCCGTAGTCGGAATCGGCAATTGCGCTTCGTCTCTCATTCAAGGCATCAATTACTATAAAGACGTTTTTGCAAAAGGCGAAGAAATCATAGGCCTGGCTCATCCGATGTTGGGCAATTATGCGCCTGGCGATATCGACATCGTCGCAGCCGTCGACATCGATAAGCGCAAAGTCGGCCAGCCGTTGCACAAAGCGGTCTTTGCCCTGCCAAACAACACGAAAGTTTTTTATGACGATTTCAAATACGATAACGTCATCGTCCAGATGGGCAACCTGCTCGACGGCGTTGCTGCGCACATGGCGGATTATCCCGAATATCAGGCATTTCGGCCGGCGGATAAACCCTCGGCTACAAAAGAAGACATCTGCAAGCTGCTTCGCGACAGCGGTGCGGAAATTCTGATGAACTATCTGCCGGTCGGCAGCCAGAAGGCTACCGAGTTTTACGCAGAATGCTGCCTCGAAACCGGCATCAGCCTCATAAACTGCATACCGGTGTTCATTGTTTCCAACCCTGTGTGGGGCAAACGTTTCAAAGATGCCGGCATTCCCTGTATTGGCGATGACATCAAGGCTCAGGTCGGTGCGACAATTACACACCGCGTGCTTGCGCGGCTGATGACGGAACGCGGAGCGAAAATAGACAACACATATCAGCTCAACTGGGCGGGCAATACGGATTTTCTGAACATGCTCGAAAGGTCACGTCTGAAGCACAAGAAAATCTCGAAGACCGAGGCTGTTCAAAGTCAGCTCAAAAATCCTCTGCCGGCAGATAACGTACACATCGGCCCGGCTGAGTTCGTTCCGTGGCAGAAAGACAATAAAGTCTGCGAACTCAGAATAGAGGCGCGCGGCTTTGGAAACGTGCCGCTGAATATAGAAGCCCGCCTGAGCGTGGAAGATTCGCCAAATTCAGCCGGCGAAACAATCGACGCCATCCGTGTCTGCAAGTTGGCTCGTGAAAGAAAATGCGTCGGCCCCCTGCTGGACGTAAGCGCTTTTACCATGAAACATCCGCCGGTACAATATACTGACAGTGAAGCGAAGCTGAAACTTGATGCATTCATCGCCGACAAATAAATTTTTGTAACATAACTCAAAGTGACCGACTAGTGCTTTGTCCCGCAAATAATGTACAGTTCATATGGATCTTTTGCCGATAAGGCTGATAGAACCTTTACCACGGCAAGGAGGCCGAAAATGT
>CAZIAZ010000076.1:0-5613 GCA_964536835.1 uncultured Planctomycetaceae bacterium
TTCATTCTCAAGAATAGCCTTGAACTCCTGCCATCGAAATCGAACAACTTCGTCCAGTTCGGTCGGGCCAGCCTCTAATCGCTTTTTGAAAGATTGCTTTTGCTCTTCCGAGAGTTGGGCAGGCCGACCACTGCGTGGCTGGTCGTAAAGGCCGTCTATTCCAGCGGCATTGAATCGATGAACCCAACCAGTCATCGCCGACGTCGTAAGACCTACAAGTTCGCCAGCCGCAGAAGCGGTGTTGCCCTGCAAAATATATTTCAACCCGATAAGGCGTTGACGAACTCTTGGAACATCACAAGCTCGGATAAGTTTTGAAAAATTTTGGTACTCAGTTCCGTATCCAGTGTCAGTGCTCGCATAATAGCCTCCATGCTAAAAACCATAAAGACTATATCGACATTTTCAGCTATTTAGTTGAATTGGTATAATATGCAGTATAAAACGATGGGTTTACTTTGCAGATAATGCCGACATTCACGGTTATTTTCTAGAACCGTATAGACAATAAACTTCAATATCTTAGGGAAGTTTAAATTTTAGATACCTGAAAATCGTATTTGTTTTCTTCTATGCCATGAATTTCCCCTGCATGTCTATAAAAAAATTAAATTTTCTATTGAATTAATATGAAAAGGCGATATACTTATGCTATATGCGTAAGCGCATACGCGATGTGATGTATAGTAACTCGCGAAATGTTATGGGCTTGTATTGGCTGACAGGCAAATATTGAAATTAAATCAGATATTATGGTAAAAGCCTCAAAAAGGAAATTTCAGGAGAAATAAAGATGAAAAAACGAGAATTTATGATTGGTGCATTAATAGCTGCAATTGCGATGACTTTTGCGGCAGGGGCAGCATCTGCAACTACAGTAAATGTTACAGCAATTGATGATGTATGGGTAATAAGCAGGCAACCTGATCTCAATTTGGTATCTTATGTTGGTATGCGTGTAGGCCCCAGGGCTAACGAGGGTATAAATCGTTCGATATTGAAATTTGATCTTTCCTCGATTCCTGCAGGTTCAGTAATTACCAGCGTTAAGCTATATATATATGCAGAGAAGGCAGCTGAAAATACGACTGATTTTTATGATGTTTACGTAGCTTCCGGCACAGGTGTGACGACATGGGATGATGCTACGGCTACCTGGAATAACACACAGAAGAATTGGACATATACGCTTGCGGAAAATGATGATGATGTATTTGTGACTGGAGCTGGTCCGGTAAGCTGGAACATAACAACAAGTCTTTCAGCAGGTGATGTGGTAACTTTTGGCATATTGTCAAAAATTGAAACGTCAGATACCAATCAAAGGCTCTATCTATATACTACTCGATATTCGGTTGAGAATACGCATCCTTATCTGGAAGTGACTTATGAAGCAGTTCCAGAACCGACAACTGCTGCAATGCTATTGCTTGGCGTTGGTTTTGCACGATTATTGAGAAAATTTTGAGACTTGGTTGTATTTGGTAATTACGTAAGTTAGTAGTAAACAGTTATGTTAAGTTATATGTGAATTAAAGTTTTAAATACGGTTTCGATTTTGTAAAGTTATTCGTTCCCCCAATTTTTAGAGGTAGAGTTAAGAAGTAGACGATAAAAAATTTATTTTTTTGTTGCTTTTGCATATATATGGTGTATTCTTAATATGCGCTATATGTATGCGTATGCACGCGCATAGCAAATACTGACTGGCGGCATGCACAAGCAAGAGTCATTCTTATCGTTTATTTTGAAAAGTTAGGAGAATGGAAATGAAAAGAGTCGTTATTGCTGCGATAATTGGGGCAGCGACAGCATTTTTTGCTGCCGGAACGGCATTGGCTGATACTATGAGAGTTTCGCCTAGCGATGATAACTGGTTTGCAAGCTGGGCACCGACTACTAATTTGGGTACTTCAACTGTAGTGGGTGTAGGCCCTAATGCTAGTACTCCTACTGGCATAGCCAGAGGTGCGTTAAAATTTGATTTATCCGCAATTCCTGCCGGTTATAGAATAACCAGTGCTACGCTTTACTTGTATACAGGTTCTGCACCTGCAAGTACGACTAATTCTTATGATGTGTATACCGTATCAGGTACGGATGCTACGACGTGGTCAGAAACTACCGCCACGTGGAATACCCCACAGGCTGGTTGGACTTATACGCTTGCCGAAAGTAGTTCGGTATCCGTGACTGCTGCCGGCTGGTATCATTGGGATATCACCGCCACTCTTACGCAGGGCGCAATTGTGACATTGGGACTTAAGGCGACAGATGAAACGAATACTACCGGGTTGTCGCAGACAGCCCAGTTTTATTCTACAAATGCCGGGATAGTACATTGCATCCTTATTTGTCTGTGACCTATGAGGAAATTCCTGAACCGGCTACCGCCGCATTACTGTTAGTCGGAATGGGTTGTGTAAAAGTATTTCGAAAATTTTATTGATATAAATACCTTTTTATTTTTTCGTCTATGGATTGAAAATGCAGATGAAAACAAACGGTATTAAACAACAAACGCTTTATAAAAAGTGTTAAATAATATCCCGATATTGTAGATATTTTGATTATTTGAAACTCTACAGTTTCGGGATATTTTGTATTCTCTTTGTAAATTGAAGCATAAAAGATTTTATACGGCATGTTAGTGCTTTCTTGGTCAGCTTCCGTATACGCCTGAAATTGAGCGTCATACGTTACTCATAAATGTGGGTTTCGGTTTTTAAAATCACAATAAATTTAGATGAAGGATTATTATGATTAAAGGTAAACATTTGGTGAATTATTTTACCACAATCGTTACGGTAATGGTTCTTTTTGTCATATCGAATTTGTTTGGGGCGAATCCGTCGGATACTCAACAAGCGACTCAGCCTGTATCCGCAGAAAGTGTAAATACGCTTTCATGGATATGGAATATGTCAGGCCAATTAAATGGCTGGACTATTGGTCGCGCAAATTCATACGAAGTGTCATCAGAAGGCCTTAAAATAAACACCGGGAGTGATTTTAATCTTGTTTCGCCGGCGATTAATGTCAATGCTCGGAATTACCGTTATGTTGCATTCAGAATCAAGAGTGATTTTAGTGATGATGGTGAAATATTTTTTACGCCTGAGGGGAAGACGGGCTTTTCCCAACAACTTTCGATTCCTTTTCATATAATCGGCGATAATAAATTTCATACCTATCTGGTAGATATGACTAAAAATCCGAAATGGTTAGGTCAGATTAACAGGTTGCGTCTTGATGCCGTAAGTTTGCCGGAGATAAATATACAAATCAAAGAGCTTGGCTTGCTTGAAAAGGCAGATTCGAAAGAAGAATACGTGCGGCAGTGTAATTTGGAAGGAATATTTCAGCGTTGTGCCGGGCCGTCTTCTGCGATTCACATTAACAGTGAGGAACAATTTTTTAACGCCCTGAATCTGGACTTGCCGGGCATGGAGGCTGTCAAAGCCGCAGTTGTTGCAAAGGATTGGCCTGCCGCCAAAAAAGCCCTGTTGGAACACATGCGAAATCGTACCACGCCGCGATATATTGTCGACCGGCATGATAGGGTCAGGTATGTTGAACAGGCTAAAAAGGAGTTTCCTGGCAGTGCCATTGAAGGCGCAATAAAAAATGCCGATTTGATATGTAATCACGACTTTACGTTTGAAGGGTTCAGTCATAAATTTGATGGGCCGGTCGTATGGTACAATACAAAAAGCGGAACTTCATTTGTATATAACGCGCATCTGAACCGTATGCTTTATCTAAACGATATTGGCCGTGCATATTGGCTGACCGGCAACAGCAAATATGCCAAGGCCGCATGTGACCTTATTGATAGCTGGATAAGTTCTTCACCGTTGCCGCCGGAAATAAGACGTACATGGTTAGGCAGACATGAACCTGACGAAGCGTGTGCCGTCGGCAATCCTTGGGGTGGAACATTGCAAATAGGCCAACGGCTGACAAGTTGGACGGCGTTCAATGAATATTTTGTCGATTCGCCTGAAATGACTCCCGAATTTTATTATCGTTTCATGGTCAGTCTGCTGGAACAGGCGCGTTATATGTATGCTATCGAGAGTATGGGCTTTTGCGGCGGCAATTGGGCGATAATCGAATGTGGCGGCTTGGCGCAAGCGGCGATAATGTTCCCGGAATTCAAGGAATCTTCCGAGTGGTATTCAAAAGTCAAACAATTAACCAAGTTGCAGATGTTGGAAACGGTTTTTCCTGATGGCGTACAGGTTGAGAGGTCACCAGGCTACCATACGTGGTGCTATACCCAATTCAATAATTTATTGTTATTGGCGACCTTGAATAATGTTGAGTTGCCGAAAGGTTTTGCTCAGACGGTTAAGGCAATGTATGAATATCTTCACTACAAAATTGCCTATCCAGACCGAAAAGCTTATCCAGCCTTGGCGGACGGCAGTGGTGTTATTTGGTGGAGTAACAATAATAAAGTTTATGACAGGCTGACAGGGCTAAATCTGTCCAATTTCTGGAATATAGGTTTAGAACCTTATGAAGCGCTGAAGAAATTTGAAAAAACTACGCCGCCGTATACTTCGACCGAATTGACGTCGGCCGGCTTTTACATGATGCGGTCAGGCTGGGGCGATAAGGAAAGATTCCTTCTTTTTGACTGCGGTCTTCCGTCTACTGCCGGCGGCCATTACCACAATAGTGCGATGAACGTCGATATTTACGCATTCGGCCGGCCTTTGATTGTCGACCCTGGTATAAGAGGCTATAATGACTACAGTTATCTGGACTATTATCGTCGCGTAAGGGCACATAATATAATCGAGTTTGCCAGCGAGGAAAATCGTCAAGACCCGAAGCTCATACGCTGGTTACGGTCGAAAGATTTCTGCTTTGCCGAGGGAACAGTTGCATGTCTATCCGGTTCAACTATGACCAGAAAGGTCTTGTTTGTCGGCGGTGATTATTGGGTTGTCGATGATTTTGTACGCATCGGTTCTTCGTTCTGGAATCCCTGCGTGACACGTGCCTATTGGCATTTGAATTCCCAATCAGTAGTCGTCGACGGCCAACAGGTTCAATTAGCTTCCGCCGATGACGAAGGGTATACGCGACGCAGTTGGAAGGGCGGGAATGGCAGGGATTTGTCATTCTATACCGATGATGCGAATACCGGCAATATATTACTCATACCTGATGGTAAAATCGACCGCTTTACATTATGCAACGATACGCCGTGCTACGGCTATGTTGCCAGTTATCGTCAGATAGCTGCGCCGCCGTCAGATATGGGCATTCGCTATGCGACGCTGCTGTATCCGTTTGAAGGTACGAAGCGGCCGGATGTTTCCTTCAAGGACGGTGTGGTCAAAATCGGTCAAAATCGCGAAGGCCTCTATATGCGTAAAGGCGAGAGGACCGATGGTGACTGTGCCTTCGTCGGTAAAGAAGATGGAGCGATTAATCGCATACTTCTGGTCGCCGGCAGCCGTGTATCTGACGCGGTTCAACTCGACGTTTTTGCCGATTTCATGATTGTGACGCGGCAGGGCGAGTCGCTGGATATACAGTTGATGGAAAGTTCGTCCAAAAAAGTCAATCGAATAGAGCTGTCTGGATTACAAGGCG
>CAZIAZ010000077.1:0-5511 GCA_964536835.1 uncultured Planctomycetaceae bacterium
AGCCGACGCCGCAAACAGCAACAAGCGCAAAGTCAAGTTTAATATGCTCTAGCGAGATTCTTGAAAATTTTTTAATACTTCCTTACAGAATTACACGGGCTTGTCCGTGGGCATCTACGAATCTCGCTAATCCCGTCATCTGCCAATGAAAAAGGCTCAGCCGGGCAATGGCATGAGCCTTTTCTTCGTCAAGAATCCGTTCAAAGATTAATCATCCGTTTTTTATAGCCTCTAACTTAACTGCAGCCGAGACTCGCGCCGCAGTTGAAGCATTTGTAACAGCTTCCGTTGCGGACCGTGATAGCTCCGCAGGTCGGGCACGGCGGCGCGTCTTCCTGGAAGTGCGAGAACTGCGCGTCTATGCGTTCCATCCTGAGCGCGGTTCTGGCGGCGGCAGCAACGGCCGTATCCGTGCCGGCACTGCCGCCGTCGTTCGTCAAGCCGTCAGCGGATTGTTCCGCAGAGGCGGCTGAATCAAAAAATGCGCCAACAGACCCCGACGCCTCCATGCGGGAGGTCTGCTGTGCGCGGCCAGGTACCGAGGAAACTGCGTCGTCCTTGACAACCCCGGGCGCTGCTCCGTTGCCGACAGGCTTGAATGTCCTCGCGATGGTTTCCTTGCCCTTTTCATCGAGGAACGTCTGCTCAAGCCAGCGGAATATGTAATCCACTATGCTTTTGGCGAATGGAATATTGCGATTAGATGTCATGCCGCTCGGCTCGAATCGCTGGTGCGTGAATTTCTTGACCAGCGCCTCAAGCGGCACGCCGTATTGCAGGCAGAGGCTGGTCGCCGTGGCAAACACGTCCATCATGCCGCCGACGGTCGAACCTTCCTTGGCCATTGATATGAACACCTCGCCAGGCATGCCGTCGTCTTCATATAAGCCGACCGTTATATATCCTTCATGGCCGGCGACGTCGAACTTGTGCGTCATACTCGGCCGTGTGGCTGGAAGTTTGCGACGGTGCGGTGTGCGGCGTGCGAGTTCCAACTGCTGTTCGAGCATCGACATGTCGGCGGCGAGTTCGTTTTTATCGGCTTTTCCGCCGCTCTGCCGGTTGGTGTTGAGCGGCTGGGTGCGTTTGCTGCCGTCGCGGTAGATGGCTACCGCCTTCAGGCCGAGTTTCCAGGCCTGGACGTAAATCTCGATAATCTCGTCGACGTTCGTATTGTTTGGAATGTTGACGGTTTTGGAAATCGCGCCGGATATGAACGGCTGAACGGCAGCCATCATTTTTACGTGGCCCATGTAATGTATGGACCGTGCACCGTTAGCCGGCTTGAATGCACAGTCGAAGACGGCAAGGTCCTCCTGCGTGAGCTCAGGCGCACCCTCAATGGTGTCGTGTTCATCGACGTATTCGATGATGGCCGCTATCTGGTCGTGCGTGTAACCCAGCCTGGCAAGCGCCAGCGGTACGGTGTGATTGACAATCTTGAACATGCCGCCGCCGGCAAGATGCTTGTATTTCACAAGCGCTATGTCGGGCTCTATGCCGGTCGTGTCGCAGTCCATCATGAATCCTATCGTGCCCGTCGGAGCCAGAACGGTAACCTGCGCATTGCGATAGCCGTAATGTTCGCCCGCGGAGATTGCTTCATCCCAGGCGGCGTTGGCAGCCTGGAGGAGACATTCGTCGGTATGAGCACTGTCGATGGTATTCAGCGAATCGCGATGCTGATTCATCACGCGCAGCATATGCTGGCGATTTTTGTAAAACTGCGGGAATGTGCCGACCCTGCTGGCCAGCTCGGCGCTGGCGGCGTATGCGGTGGCGGTCATCAGTGCGCTTATTGCGCCGGCGACGGCTCGGCCGCCGTCCGAATCATACGGCAGACCCAGCGACATTATATATGCGCCGAGGTTGGCGTAACCAAGGCCCAGCGGCCGGAAATCGTGACTGTTACGGCATATCCGCTCGCCGGGATAGCTGGCGTTATCCACCAGTATCTCCTGGGCTATGACGAATATCCTGACGGCTGCGCGGAAGCGGTCGATGTCGAAAGTGCCGTCGGCTTTGCGGAATTTCATCAGGTTAAGGCTGGCCAGGTTGCACGCGCTGTCGTCGATGAACATGTACTCGCTGCAAGGGTTGGATGCGCGGATTTCACCGCTGGCCGGGCAGGTATGCCACTTGTTTATCGTCGTGTGATACTGTACCCCTGGATCGCCGCAGATATGAGTGCCTTCGGCAATCGCACGCAGAATTTCCTGTGCGCGATATTTGACGTTCGACTTGCCGTCGGTGACGTTCCTGGTCGTCCAGTCCTGGTCATCGAGTGCCGCCTGCATGAAATCGTCGAGTACGCGGACCGAAAGGTTCGCATTCTGGAACATCACGGAAGAATAGGCATCGCCGTTGAACGAGCCGTCGTAACCCTGCTCGATAAGAGCCCACGCCTTCTTTTCTTCTTTAGTTTTGGCGGTGATGAACTCCATTATGTCAGGATGGTCTACGCGCAGTGACTGCATTTTCGCGGCACGGCGCGTTTTGCCGCCGGACTTGATTACCGCAGCCACCTGGTCGTATACTCGCATGAAACTCAGCGGGCCGCTTGGCGTGCCGCCGCCGGAAAGTTTTTCGCGGGACGAACGCAGCGTGGAAAGATCTGTTCCCGTTCCGCTGCCGTGTTTGAAGAGCATCGCCTCCTGCGACGCCAGCCGCATGATGTCTTCCATATTGTCGTCAACGGACTGTATGAAACAGGCGGAGGCTTGGGGGAATTCGTAGCCGTTTTTGGTTTTTACGACGGCTTCTTCGGTCTTGTCCCAATGAAAACCGCCTTCGCTTGAATTGACGTTGTGGTGATGAAAAAGGCCGACGTTGAACCATACCGGCGAATTGAACGAGCCGTACTGATTGACGCACAGCCAGCAGAGTTCATCGTAATATTTCTCGGCGTCTGTTTCGTTGGCGAAAAGGCCGTCCGCTATGCCCCAGTCGGCAATGGTGCGGGCTACGCGGTGAACCAGCTGCCGGATGGAATGCTCCCTGGATTCCGAGCCGCGCTCGCCGTAAAAATATTTGCTCACTACCACGTTGGTCGCTATCTGCGACCATTCAGCCGGCACTTCGATGTCCGTCTGCTCGAAGATGACGTCGCCCTTGTCGCCGGTGATTTTAGCTGTACGTTTTTCCCAGTGAACCTGGTCGAACGGTTTTTCTTTTTCAGACGAAAAAACCCTGCTTACGTGCAAGCCTTCAACAGCACTGCGGTCCTTGGCATGGCCGTCAATTGCATGTTTTGTTTCGTCCGACATCACTTTCCTTCTTTCATGGCAAACAGACCTGATTAATCAACTGCGGGCGCACACCAACCACGGTTGGTTCAGCGTAAATATCCTGTACGCAGCCGCCCTTTCGTCTGCGCAAGCACTTCTCCATTCGCAAAATAACTTCAGGCCTCCGTTTTTCGGAAATCGCTCAGCCAGCCCAATAACCGCAGCCGCGATTTGCGAAATTGCCTGAATCGCCCGGCGGCCGCCCTCCGTGGCGGGCCGGGGCGACCAATGTCGCTCCATCAATTGGTGAAAAGCTACCGCAATATATTGTATACTTCAAGTAAAAATATCCCAAATATTGCGTATTTTTTATAATACGTTGTGAATTATGCATTTACGAACAATACTTTTTGCGAGTTTTTGAATTATCAACAATTTTTTACATCCCTTCGCATAAGGCTATACAATAAATGGTATGCTCTTCAGGGAACTCTACTATCTATTGTACCACAACTTCGCGACAATATAGCCGTAATTCCTGAATGAAATCACAAAAGCTCCCTTGATTGGATAACATGAATCGGTCATTTTGAGTAATGTCCTATAAAAAATGCTTCAATATGGGTTATTGATAAATTTTACAACTTATGTTATAATTTCTGTGAATAAAGTGGATGGTTGCCGGAGGCGTTTTTTGTGGGGCAAACCGCTATAAGTCGAATAATAAATTAAATCGAACTTCTGGATAACCACTTCTGCTTTACTCTTATTGTTGTACATGCAAACGGTTTTTATGGCTGTCGAAACTATATTAGCCGCAGTTGACGTCAGCCTGCCGGGTGGCAACTATATGAACGGTTGCCAAAAAAGTGCTTTTTTGGCGAAAAACCGCTTGCTTGGCTTGAAAATATTTGATAATCTGCTTCTTTTGTATTATTTCAGCTCGTGTTTTAACGCCGGCTGCTAATAAGGAAATTCCGTGATAGGCGCATTTCGGAATCTGAACATTGACAAATAAATGACGGCTGGTTGCGGTTGTTCGGGCGGAGTCGTCCGGCTGCGGCCAGTTGGAGATGGACGCGAAGTTGTCGTCTTCTTCAAAAAACTCGCGTACGGCATCGGCATATCAGAATCGTTTTGCTGCAACAGCTATAATAATTTTAAAAAAACACGCCGAGCTGGAGGGAGAGTGTTTTTGAATGAGCAGACGTCATCGTCGGGGAAGTCTCCGCACAACGCAACAACTGCCTTGAAAAATTGGTTCGATGCATGCGCCGCAGAAGATGGAACCTGCCATATTAGATAATTTATGCTGGGCGTTTGTGGCGTCCAAACCTCAAGGTAATACGTTGCGAATTATGTAAGGAGTTTTACGATGAAACGTAAAGCGTTCACGCTGATTGAACTGCTCGTCGTTATCGCCATCATCGCGTTGTTGGTGTCGATATTGATGCCCAGCCTCAATACGGCAAGAGAGTTGGCCAAGCGAGCCATGTGCTGCACCAACCTCAACGGCATTGGCAAAGCCCTGATGCTGTACTCTAGTTCAAATGACGACAAATATCCGGGCTATCTCAAAAAGTCGACTGATACGACTACTGGCAGTCCGGATGGTTCGTATCCGGCAAGCTACATAACCTACAGCGAGACTGGCAGCAATACTCTTAATGCCAATAGTTATGCGTTGCTCGCCAAGGATGGATTTGTCTCTTATGCCATCTTCAAATGTCCTTCGGTCAGCGATACTGAAACGGCACAGCCGAGTACGAGCGATGACGAGTTCGGATTCACCGGTTCAAAGCAGGTTTCATATGGATTTCAGCCTGCTAGCGGTTCTTCGGCGACGGCTCAATCAGCCGATATCTCGCTGTCTGAAGATCTTGGCGGAACGGTTATTATTGCCGGCGACAGATACGGTTCTGCAGCCAGTATCACGACTACTTCAGGCCAGACCAATGTATCTTCGACCCAGAACCATGTTTCAGGCAAGAAAGGCCAGGAAAACATGCTGACATCCGGCGGCGGAGTCAAAAGCGAAAAATTCAATGACTACAGCTCCACGACGTGCAAAAGCAACTGGGGCTCGTGTGACGATGATTATATTTTCAAACTTGACAATTCCACGGAAGTTGGGAAGTATGATTCACTTCTGATTTATATCAAGTGATGATTTTATCACTTTTTCTTTCAGGCAAAACGATTCTTAAAAGGCGGTCAGATTTGGCCGCCTTTTTTAATATGTCCTTCGTAGTTCTACGGTTTTTAAACCGTAGATGAAAGTATC
>CAZIAZ010000078.1:0-5445 GCA_964536835.1 uncultured Planctomycetaceae bacterium
TATAAAAAAGACCGGACAGGACAGTTCTATCCACTCTTTATATGTCCCCGATGCCATCGGGTGTCCTTAACTAATTCGATATTTGGCAAGTACCTTTTTGAGAAAGGTTTAAAACATATTTGATTACGATTATATGAGCTTGCTTCCTAATAGCGGCTTTTTCCAAGTTTTAAAAAGCTAATCTCGGCTCCAACAATAGCATTAAACTCCAACAAGCCATAATAACAACCAACGCGTGGTGGTAAACTTGTCACAAACCACTTTTACGGCCTGCATTTCAACCAATAGACAGGTAGTGTCCAGAAAATTTCGCACATTTTGTCTTCAGGCGGTGGGCGAGGATTTTTTCAGTGTAGCGTAGCGGAACTGGAAAAATCCTCGCGGCCATCGTTTTAACCTATCATACGCTGTTCCTTATTTGCCGCATCAAGCTCTTCCAGTCGACCCATCTCCAGGTATCGTCGCGTGGCCCACTGCGTGCCCGAAATATGCCTCAGCCTCGCCCCGCAGAGCATCAACGCACTCTGGCCATCCGGAAAGCTGCCGACCACGTTCGTCCGCCGCCGTATCTCCTTCATCAGCCGCTCCAACGGATTGTTCGTCCGCAAACATCGCCAATGTTCTCGCGGATAACTCGTATATGTCAACGTCTCGGCCACGCCTTCTTCCACGACTTTCGCGGCAGCGGAAAGTTTCATCGCAAAAAGTTTTGCAACCACATCATTGGCCTTCGCTTCCGCGGCTGGCCGGTCTTCCTGAGCGTGGATGGCCTTGAGCATCGCGGCTACTTCCTTCTTTCTGTCCGACGGCACTTTCGAAAACACGTTACGATACCAATGCACCGTGCAGCGTTGCCAATCGGTATTAGGAAAAACTTCGCCCAACGCTTCGACAAGGCCGAGGCACTTGTCGCTTATTACAAGCCGCACCCCGTTCAATCCGCGTTTCTTCAAGTGTCGCAGGAATGCCAGCCACGACTGCTCGTCTTCCTTGCAGCCTTCGCATACGCCCAATATCTCACGGAATCCGTCGTCATTCACACCGACGGCAACGAGTATCGCGATGTTTTTTACCTCGCCGCCCCAACTGCGTTTTAGCCATATTCCATCGAGGTAAACATACGGATGGCTATTCGTTAACGGTGCGTTCCGCCATGCCTCTATGCGTTCATAAATCTTCTGGTTCAGGCTGCTGACCACGCCGGGTTTTACCCGAGTGCCCCAAAGGGCCTCCGTGATGTCTTCAACACGCCGCACGCTTACGCCGGCAAGGTACATCTCCACGAGCGATTCTTCGACGCTGCTTTCACGGCGGCGATAGCGTTCGATTATCTGCGTCTCGAACGGCAGACTACGGAGCTTGGGAACTTTGAGCGTAACTTCGCCTGCCGCCACGTGCAGCTTCCGCTTATAGTGGCCGGCCCGCGTGTCGATTCGTTCAGGACTTCGTTCATACCTGCTGGCCTTGCAAAGCTCGTCAGCCTCGGCATCGAGCATGCTGTTAATGAACTGCTCGACATTCTCGCGGACCATTTTGCCGAGGTGGTTTTGTACCTGCTGCTCGTCGATTCGAAAGACCGGCAGATTCTTTTGGTTGCTTTCAGTCGATTCTGTAGTACTATGTTCCATTGCAGTCTCCTGTGTTAGTGAATTGTTTATCGAAATCAATCTACATTCCACCAACCTGGAGACTGCTTGTCTACATCCTCAGCCCAAATGTGCGAAAAATAGTATACGTTATCAATAGACATGGCCATTCGAACCCACAGCCGCACGATTGCTACGCGGACAGCCGCCGGTTCACGCGGGTACCTATCCTTCTCTAAAAAATAAGAACATCTTACGAATTTTCAATTATCCGTGGCCCCTTTTTCGATGATTAGTACCCCATCCACCCGGTACCTTTTTCATTGCGAGCTACCAAGGGTTAGAGTCCCTTCAAGATGGATATAATATCGAATATCGAGGCAGATGCAATTTGAAATAGCCCTCAGATCCCAGAGAAATTCACCTTTTTACAGCGGGGTCAATAGAAATTTCATTAACTCGCGTTTTGATGTACTCCTGCGTGCGATGGTACAGCGTGATTGAAAGACACTTCGCCTTGTTGATGACGCCTATGGCTGCCTGGCCCCTCATTGTGAAAATTTTTAAATGTCATAAAAGTATCGCATGAAAATCAGTCATCCACCGCTTGGAAAAACTCCTTGCGGCTTAATCGGGCAGTTTGAGTAATTTTCAATATATTATGCATGTAATCCTCCTGCTCCAAAAGCAGCTATCGCAGCCGTCATTATCAGAGCTGCAATCAATCGCCGGAGAAAGACTTTGCGTGGCATGTGAGCTTCAATATGCTGATGACCCTTGCTGGCTATCAGCACACCGAGAAAGATTGAAATTATTCCACGCATTGATTGTAATATGTTCCCATAAACTGTTCCGACAATTGAAAAAGTGGCGAACATAAAAACCATGGCTATCAGCCATGCCAATGAAAATCCAACAGCCGAACCCTTTAGATCAGACCATTTTGCTTCCTTTACAAAGAACATGCAAAATGCACATAATACTCCGCACAGAATATATATTGCGCACACACTGAAAAAAACTGCACCCCAACGGCTTGACATTTGACTTTCGAGATTTTCGACCAATATTGTTATGTTTATGTCCGACAATGAATAAAACAGGCAGGCGCCAAGTACGCCGATTATGGCTCGACGGCTTATTCCGCCTCCGCTGAAATTCAATATAAACGTACCGACCAAGCATAGCAATACTCCCAGCCAATGCAGATAATTCAACGGAATACCCATCATCCACCATGTCAGGAACGCAATCATAACCACTTTTAATGCCAAAAGCGGTGAAATTTTTGACGCTTCGGCGGAATACAGGGCAAAGAATATCAGCAGTTGTCCGGCGAGAGAAAAAAACACGCACAGTATTACAGGCTGTATCCAGCTCCAATTCCAGTCAATATGCGCAGGCCAACAGAACGGCAGTGCAAACAAGCCGGCAATTCCCATAAGAATTTGGCTGGAGACCAACAAACGTATATTTGAGTTCTGATACTCTGATGAAAACTTGCGAGCAAAAAGGTACGATACCGATTGTAACAAAGCCGACAGCAAACCTACGATTATTCCATAATTTATCATTTTCCACACTTACTCGCCAGCAAGGGCAATAAATATCCTTTTCAAAAACACAAAAATATCTGAACACTTTTCAATATATGGTATGTATCTTCATTTTACGAAGATGTCTTTGGGAATTATGCTTTATAATCATTATTGACTTCAGACGGCAGGGAATATGTTTCGAAACATTTTGTAAAACAGTTTTCTACACCTTCTATATATGTCAGCCTGTCGTTATCACGACAAGTCGTTTTAATCATGTTTTGAGGCATAACATGAATCGGCATTTTTTGAATCTTGTTAATGCAAACTAAATGCGGCAAAGCAGTGTCAATGTCGCAAGGTATCATACCGTTGCTACGTACCGCTTTGATGCACTCCCATAATTTGTGCATTTCGTCGTCATATGGATTGCCATAAATCTTTTTATCCCCTCTCGTAGTCAGGCCGATAAGTTGGGAATCTTCCGGATTAAATGTAACTTTGCCATTTTCAAATTCCAACTCCATAATTGTGCCGACTGCTTTTTGGCAAGAATGCGTTGTAAGAAAAAGAATCTCAACGTTAACGTCAGTCATAATCCGCATTGCCGCAGTATCGTAGTTTTCACATGGTTTGGCGCGATAAAGTTCCGCTTCTATTTTTTTAGGTGCAACACTTTTGTTTATTGCGGCTCCTGCTACAAAAAACATATTATGAAGGTAATGGGCTGTCGCATTGTTGGCCGGGCTGTCTATAATCCACTGACCATCATCTGTTTTAATACGTCCGGCCCAGTTATTGCGTTTGTAATAAGATTCCCATCGCGGCCAACAGGTATATGCCTTAAACCTTTTCGGTTTGCCGTAATATCCGGCCAGTATGTCTTTCTTTAATGCAATATTGGCTGGTGAAAACGACCATTGATAACCAATGGCTACAAACCGTTTCGCTTTTTTTGCCGCGGCGGCCATTGCAAAAGCGTCTTCGACCAATGCCGCTATCGGTTTCTCACACAATACATTCGAGCCGGATTCAAGTGCCTCGATAGTTTGAGATTTGTGACAATGTATGGGCGAAGATATTACAGCAAGCTCGGCGAAATGATTCTTGTAAAATTCTTCAAGGTTGGCATAAACCGGAATGTTATGCTGACGTAGAACTTCCATGCTCTTGGACAATGACGCAAATGGGTCCACACAGCCTGCCAGCCGTACGTCATGTGCGTCGGCATCTTCCAGCATCGCCTTAAGATAACCTTCGCCATAACCGCCTATGCCAGCCAAAACAACATTAACCATCATAACGTTTCCTTTTGTAAAGCCTTAAGAGCCGCAGCATCACGCAGAAACGATTCCGGAGAATCGTTTTCAACAAATTCCAATAAGGCAAAACAATCTCCGGCTGATTTTGCACGAATAAAATATTGCCGCCAAATATCGTAATGTTCCGACAGCGGAAGACGATTGCCGTTGTCCCATGCATAAACATGCATTCCAGCCAGATATGGCATCAACCCGTCAATCTCTTTCAGACAGATTTCTGTCAACCTGTTCACCGAAGGCTGCCAGTAAGTCTTGAAATTATCGCTTGCAACTTCCTGCAAAAAGTTCTTACCAGAGTCAAGAGCATCCGTTAAAGTATTGCAGTGCCATTCGCAAACTATCGTGATTCTTTTTTCAGCGGCTTTGTCAACTATCCGTTTGGCGTCTTTGATGATTCTTTCACGGTACTCAATATCTGCCGTATCGCTGCCTTTTTTGCCGGCCCACACTCTGATTTTGTCTGCACCCAAGGATACGGCACTTGCAAGCACATCAGAGAAGTTTGGCGAATCTTTTTCACCCAAGCAATAATACGAACCGTAAGCCGCTATTTCGAGCCCGGCATTTTGCGTCATACCACGAACCCGCTCAGCCGTCAAAATGTTTCCATGCGGAACGTGGACATCACCACCCCATTCAATACCGTCAAGCCCGGCCTTTTTGACAAGAGAAATTATCTCCTGAACACCAAGCGGCCGGAAGGTAACCGAAAGTAAACCTGTCTTTATCATATAACTCCTTTTTCCATACTAATTATGTATTCCAACAGTATGGAGTTTGTAACTCGTATCGTTTATTCCGGCAATATTTAAGATAGATTTTCCTGTACAGTTATGCTGGTCAGCTCAGGTGGGGTATAACCCTTGAAACCGCCAAGGGAGATAAACTTACGATAAAGAGAAATTCCTACAAGAAAGGCCAGACAATCCAGTCCAAAGGCAATCCCAAATGTATATTCGTAATGATGACCTGTACAATCCAAAAAACTCCCGATTGCAG
>CAZIAZ010000079.1:0-4791 GCA_964536835.1 uncultured Planctomycetaceae bacterium
GTGCTCAGCATATTACAGGAATTGCTTCGGTATTTCGAAGGACATATAAGCTTGGAGCACAGCAAGAGGCTGCAGTAAAAAATGCAATTAGGCAAGCTTTTTCTGACATGGGAGTCGATCCGTCTGGCACAGTTCCATATGATAGTGATAAGACTTTCCCGGATTTAGCCAGGGTAGGAGGGATTCTTGAGCATGACAATCCTAGTGCATATAACAGGCTTGACCCTTTATTTACATTGGGATTGTTTAAGGAACGGTATTGCAATGTATCGTTTGCAAGTATGGTCAACCGCTCTGCCGTTATTGATTTGAGCCAGATTCCGAGCGATCCACTTAAGAATGCGCTTGCTGAATTGATCATATTATCGGCCCATTCATTTTATAATTCTCAAGCTCACTGTGGTGCATTGAGGCAGGTTTTTGCAGTGGATGAAGCCCATAGAATTCTTAACGCAGATTTTCTTGAGCGTTTCGCATTAGAATGTCGCGCTTATGGTGTTAGCTTGTTTTTGTCATCGCAGTACCCATCACATTTTCCGCCTGCTATTTCCGCGTGTATGGCAACAAAAATTATTCATGGAAATGATCAAGATAATATTCGTGTACGAGAAATAGCTAGTCTGCTTGGTTGTAATGGGCGTGACGCAGAAATTGCAAATTTAGGCATGTTTGAAGCAATGTTTTCAAACAAGCATTTTCAAAACAAGAAGCTTCGTACTGTTACCTATCCTATTTATTTAATAATTTCTGCTCTTCATGCAAGCGAGCGGGGAGAGTTGTCCATGGAAGAAATGGGCCAGATACCTGGATTAGATGTAGATAAGTTATCAATAGGCAACCTTGTCCAATATCTTGAACGATTGGGTATCGCCGAGAGTGCAGCCGATTCCATTAGACTAATTGAGAATGGAGTATGACGGATTATATCCCTAAACAACCTGCAATGCGAAGAATCAAAAACTTCCGTAAAAATATACTAGCATGGTTTTCTACCGAAGGACGAGATTTTCCGTGGCGTCATGCTGGGGAACCGATATATCGTATAATAATTTCTGAAGTTTTGTTGCAAAGAACTAAGGCCACAACTGTGGCTAATATTTATTTTAATTTTTTTAAAAAATATTCTTCTTGGAATAAATTAGCTGCCGCAACAGTTGAGGATTTAGAGGAATTTTTACGCCCGCTTGGATTGTGGCGGCGCAGGGCTATTAGCTTATTAAACTTGGCTCGAGTTGTTGTGCAGCGAAATGGGCATTTACCACAAACTCGATCTGAAATAGAAGAACTACCAGGTGTTGGGCAGTATATTGCGAATGCGATTGAACTCATGTGCGGTATAAATGCAGCTCCATTGTTGGATGTTAACATGGTTCGAGTTTTGGAGCGATATTTTGGTCCGAGAACCATGGCTGATATTCGTTATGATCCTTACCTTCAGAAACTTGCATGGCGTGTTGTTGATTGTGATTTTTCGATTCAATTAAGCTGGGCGATATTGGATTTAGCTGCGATGGTTTGCATAGCCAGAGAACCACGGTGCAAAGGGTGCCCATTGAGTTATGGTTGTAATTTTGTACGTAATGTAAGTATTGCTTCTGGAATGTCCCAGTCATAATTTTGATGTAAACAATGTTGCGTTTACACTCCATTTAGTATATCATTTACCAAGTGTTGCATTGTTGGATCTGATTAAATTTGTTCTAACCTACTTACAAACCTGATTGGTATCAAATTCTATAGTATTCACGGTATCTAGCCTCTCCAGCTGCGCATCCTTCAGACCACCCGCCACCGCTACCTACCGTTCCAGACCGCTACCTTTATGAGCGAATGCGTACGTATTTCAACCTCGTCATTTTGTCTTGCGCACATAGGATAGTCGCAATTCTTTGTAAGCTTTGGGTAAACTTTAAGGGGCTGTTCTTTTTGCTTCTGATTTTATTGGCTTAAAATAACCAGTCGCCAGTTTCCCAAGCTGGACGTCGCCGGTTCGAATCCGGTCACCCGCTTTGAGAATTTTGCGATAATTGGATAAGCAAAAAACTCATTTTGCCCAATGTTTTCAATACTTTTATGAGTTTGCCACTTTTTAAAAAATGTAAAGCGGCAATTTTGACTAGCCTTAAAATAATACTAACAAAACGCCTTGCTTTAGTCTCTTTTAGTCTCTTTTATGCACGTCTCATTGTAAACTGGCGCATAAGCCAATGTTTGCTGCGTTCTTGAAAAGCTTCTTTTTATTATATGCACAGATGCCAGCTTTCCACATTGACGGCGAAAGTAAGTTTTAGCTTTTGTTTTATAAGTCCATACCGCCGGTAACTGGGATATTTGCGCCTGTTATATAAGCCCCGGCGTTGCTGCATAGCAGCAGGGCCATGGCGGCACAGTCTTCCGGGCGGCCGAAACGTTTTGCAGGAATTGATTCCAACAGTATCTCGCGGAATTGGCCATCTTCGAGGGCTTTTCCATTTCTGTCAGTCATGATGACTCCCGGTGCGAGGTTGTTGGCTGTGATTCCGAATTGGCTGTACTGGCGGGCACAATTAAGTATCAGATTTGTCTGGGCGGCCTTGGTGGATGAATAAACCGCCAGCCGAGGTGCGGGCTTGAATTCATTTACGCTGCCGATCGACAACAGCCGGCCCCAGTTGCGCTCCTGCATACCCGGCAAAAATGCCTTGATGAGTTTGAACGTCGAACGGACATTAACATCGTACTGAAACTGAAAGTCGTCAGCGTTGAAACTTTCAATTGTGCCGTAGAACTGTGTAGAAGCGTTCAATACAAGTATATCGAGTTGGCCTATCTGTTGGATGAGAGTGTCGATTTCACCGCCGCTGGACAGATTGGCCGCTATCGCGATGGCTTCTCCGCCGGCAGCGTTTATCTCTTTAGCCGCGGCGTCGAGCTTTTCACCAGACTTGCTTGCGTGCAGAAATATTTTAGCCCCAGCTGCTGCCAGTATTACTGCGATGGCTTTGCCTATGCCTCTGCTCGAACCTGTCACAAGGGCAGTTCTGCCTGAAAGGTCAAACAGTTGTTGGATGTTCATTTTCATCTCCAAAATTATAGCTCAATCGGATGGCAGATTTCAGGAATAATCGCTGTACAATTATTAGCCGTAAAATATGCATCGTCCATGGTCTCGGTAATGTCGTTTAATGCGAACATGCCGAAATGACATGGAATCAGTTTGTCCGCCTTGCATTGACGATACAGTTCGACGGCTTCGTTCAATGTTAGATTGCCCTTGAATCCGAGGGCTGACCGTTTTGCGTCTCTGCCGTTGACTGGCAAGACCAACGTTAGTCCGTAATCATCCGGCAAGGCGTTTTTTATCATATCCGCCTGCCCTGGATAGGTTATAGTGTCGCCAGCGAAGAATACTGCCGTTTTCAACTCATCGAACAGCAACATGTAACTGACAGCTATGAATTCACCGTCATTATCCTTGGCAAGGTCTTCATGGGCTGCCGGCAGGGGTATCAATCTGATGTTCTGCGCAATATTGTATTCGCAGCCGGTATTGACAAGAGTGAAACGCGATTTATCCGCTAAGAAAAATTCATCTCTTACCGTTTTGCAGTCCGGCGGACAGTAGAATTTTGTCGCAGACTGTGACTTTAGTACAGGTCCGACGGTTTCCGGGTCGAAATGATCTATATGGCTGTGTGTTATAAGATAGTGGTCTATCGGTTCGAGTTTTTCCGGCTGAATCGGAATCTGCATTTTCCGTGTATGATCCAGCCGGCTTCGCTTCTGGCAGTAATCCGAAAGGTAAAGATCGCAGGCGATAGTAGTATCCTGCGTTTTAAGTACAAAACCACTTTGTCCCAGCCAGGTTAATTGCAAATTCGTCATTAGAAATAGCCGCCTTTGTCTACGATCTCCTGGATGGTCTCGCCGCTGCGAACCCATTTGAATATTTCGTTTTCATTGCTTTCAATTTCCTCAGCCCTGACGAGTACATCATACGCGATTTCACGCGGTACGCAAAGTACGCCGTCGATATCACCAAAAATAATATCACCTGGCCGGACTGTTACCTTGCCGACCTTGACCGGCACCTGGTAATGCGTGATAAGGCATCTGCCGAGCGACCCATTGCTCGTTCGATACTTATAAAAGACCGGAAACTCCTGCTCGAGTATCTGCTTTGTGTCACGAATGCCGCCGGCTATGACCGCACCACGCAGGCCTTTGGCGATAGCGGTGGCCGTCATTACGCCGCCCCATAGTGAACCCTCGGTGTCACCACTGGTATCCCATACAACAAGGCCATCAGGTTTCATTTCGTCAAGCATTTTAGCACGGAATGTCATCTCTCCTTGTATCATAACGTTCGGGGCACTCTTCACCGTAAAGGCTTCGCCGCAAACGGTCATCTCGTCGCGTAGGGGCATGATATCGGAGGGCAGGTTCTGGTCGAGAAGGCACATTTCACGCATGACGTCGTTGATAGCGCCAGTGTAGAGTTTTTCGTAACGTTCGCAAAGCTCCTTGACTGGAATCGGGAATTCATTGGTCGGTATGTGCTGGCGTGTGGAGATGAGCTTGTCAAGCTCCATCAGGCCGGCTTCTCTTTGTTTAATATTAGATGGCATGGTGTTATTCCTGTCAGAGATTAATAATTAGTCTGCCTTAAAAGACAGATTCGCCTATTTTTTGTCTTATTTTAAAAAAGCAGAATAGATAAATCTGTCTTACGTAATGTTTGTAGTAAGTTTTTATTCCTAGAACCTATCCCAAAAACATGGGCGTCGCCGAAATCGAGCAATTTTGCGGGCT
>CAZIAZ010000080.1:0-4763 GCA_964536835.1 uncultured Planctomycetaceae bacterium
GCCCGCAAAATTGCTCGATTTCGGCGACGCCCATGTTTTTGGGATAGGTTCTAATAATGGTAGGGCAGTTTCTCTAATTATGAGATAAATTTTATGATTCATGTTGCAGAGGCCTGCTTTGGGAATTTTATGATAAAAATATGCGTCTGATGTGTATAAAAAAGAATCTGATAGCGGAGCATTTCTTTTTCGGTTCGACGGCGATTACCATATTTTGAATATTTGTGAGATTTTTAAATAACACGTAATGAGATGCTAAAGCAATTCCTGAAAATAATGCACACAAGATAGAATATATAGTTCTTTTGCGAAGGGTAGAGCCTAAGGTTTGATAAAAAAATGCTTTGTGTGGGTTATTTTACGTTGAACGCGATGTTCAGTTTCGCCTTCCTTGCCAGCCTTGTCTTCAACGACGCAGCAAAGCGCAATTTCAAATTTAACATGCTCTAAATATAAAAATCGCAATTGTGTATATCGGGCTTTGTGGGGAAAAGATAAAAAAATTTTCTAAAAAATTTATTTTTATATTTTACAAAACGTAAAAATAAAATAGAATCGCTTTCAGAAAAGGCAGAGTTCCTGCGAAGTATGGATTCGCAGGCGAATTATCGGATTACAAGTGCTTGTCGGATAGGATGGTTGCAAGCGAGGTGTTCGCTGAAGCGGGCTTTGCCGGATTTGTGAGAAAGTGAATCGGATACTTTATAAATTTGGCGAGCCAAATGAATTTATCGGACCTTAAAAACGACTTCAGCAGATTTCATCGCAAGCCGGCTGCCGGAATGAATGCGGCATCTCGTCGCAGGCCGCCGAAACTGTACAGAGTCGGCGAGGTCGTCGAATATTCCGGCGTAAGCCGCCAAACCATCCACAACTACACCACCATGGGCCTTATCCATACTACAGGTTGGACTCGTGGCGGCCATCGCCTGTACGACGAAGGCGTTTTTTCAAGGCTGGACATGATTGCGGAGTTCAAACGCGGCAACAGGTCGATGGATTTTATTCGGACGTTTTTTGAAAAAATGGAAAATGCGACTGCAGCGGAACATATTGCCGCCGGTCTTATTGAGTGAGGCTGACCAAGCCAGGGACGGCTGGTCAATAGTACAAGGAGACACTGCGATGAAAAAGACACGGAAGTCTACGATGGAAGAGGTTCAGCAGTGGTGGAATTCATTTAAAAAATGCGGCGATGACGACTCCCGCAACAAATTGCTTGAACACTATCTGCCGATTGTGCGATATACAGCCGACAGGCTTCGCACAAAATTGCCTGAGGAAGTGGACGTTGACGATCTTGTGTCTTCGGGCATTTTTGGTCTCCTTGACGCCATAAATGCTTTCGACGTCAAACGCGGTGTCAAATTTGAAACATATTGCGCTCAGCGAATCCGTGGTGCGATACTGGACGAATTGCGGGCGTTGGACTGGGTGCCGCGGCTGGTTCGCAGTCGCACTCACAAGGTAAATGAAGCGTCGGGCTCGCTTGAAGCTCAGCTCGGCAGAAAGCCGGAGCACGCAGAGCTTGCCAAGGCTCTCAAAATATCGCAAAAAGAATTTACACGTCTGTGCAGGGATTCAGAGGCAGTAAACGTCGTTTCGTTGAGTACGAAGTGGTTTGAGACGGATTCAAACAAGGACGTTACCAAGGCTGACATGATTGAGGATAAAAACAGCGACAACCCGCTGGAAATGAGTCAGCGGCGTGATCTCAAGGAGCTTCTCACCAGAGGCCTCAGCAGGGCAGAGCGGCTGATAGTCATTCTTTATTATTTTGAAGAAATGACCATGAAGGAAATCGGCGAGACGCTGGATCTTTCCGAAAGTCGGGTCAGCCAGATGCATTCCGCAATTATGGAACGTATGCGAGAACAACTTGCGGTTCGGAAAATGGATTTGCAGTATGTCTAACATTGAATACTGCCAATAGCCGGCTAATACTGCATTTTGTAACCGATTTGATTTACCTGCAATTTCAAGATTGCCTGACTTTGTCGGAATTGTCAAAGAGTTCAGGCGTTTTTCTGTCTAATAATCTCAATAAGCCGTCAAGAATCGTCAGCGGATGCGGCGGGCAGCCTGGAATATATAAATCGACAGGCACAATATCCGCAATGCCGTCGTTTACCTGTTCATGTCCTATGTAAGGGCCGCCGGAAATGGCGCATGTGCCGACTACTATTACAATTTTAGGTTCGCCGACGGCATCGTAAGTTTTTTTCAACGCGAGTTTCATATTCTGCGTTACAGGGCCGGTTATCAGCAGGCCGTCGGCATGTCGCGGCGACGCTACGAACTGAATGCCGAAACGTCCCAGGTCCCATGCCAGTGTATTGAGCACATTGGTGTCGGCTTCACAGGCATTACAACCGCCGGCACTTACCTGGCGCAATTTGAGCGACCGGCCGAAAAGTTTTTTCATCTTTCCTTCCAACGCTGCCGCCAGTTTTATTGTCTGTCGGTTAGCAGTTATTTTCAGGTCTTCACGATTTCGTACTGCAAGGCGGTAATCTCCTGTAAGACGAATAGCACCGGCAGGGCAGGCCTTTGCGCATTCGCCGCAGAAGAGACATCTTCCGAGGTCGATATTGACTTCATTGTCGCTGATTTTAATTGCGTCGGTAGGGCATGCCTCAAGGCAGAGGCGGCAGCCGTTCTGGCATATGTTGGCATCGACGGCTGGACGGCCGCGAAATCTGTCCGACAATGCCGGCGCAGGCCCGTCGGGATATTTCATGGTTCGGTGGCCTTGCTGCAACCTTGCTAAAATCGTCTTGAACATAGTTGTTGATTCCTCGTCGAAATTCCTGCTACGCTGATTTCGTATCTTTACAGGTCATTGCCGCAATATGACAGATTGAAACTTTTGTTACATAGCGGGAAATCTGAGATTTCCTGGTTTCGCAAAACATATGCGAGCGCCGGCCAGTTATGGAACGACGGGTCGACTACCTTGTAACGGGCGAATCTGCCATGTTCGTCGGTTATCGCCGCGTGGCAGACTTCTCCGCGCCATGCTTCGCCGAGCGTGACGGCAATGCTGTTTGGCGTGAGCGGGTTGAGCGGCACGGAAATTTCGCCAGCCGGCAGAGTGTCGAGCTGTTCGCGTATGAATTCAAAAGAATGCTGTATTTCCAGCCATCGTACGAATGCGCGGGCGAAAACGTCGCCGGTGTCATATGTCGAGACCGGCACATGGATGAAACGAAATATGCCGGACGGCTGATCCTGTCTGACGTCTTGCGTCAGTCCGGCGGCCCGTGCGGCTGGCCCTACGACGCCGAGTTCGACGGCGATGTTTTTCGGCAGCGAACCGGTATCCTCAAACCTGGCCATCACGGAGGACGTGTCCCACAACATATTTATCGCTATTGTAGTATCTTTTTCAACGGCCGTCAGCCGTTTGAGAAGCTCTTCCGCCAGCATGTCGTTGATATTGAAACCGACACCGCCTGGCCGAATCATGCCCCTGCCGAACCGGCTGCCGCAGAGCAGTGCCGTCATGTTCAGTACATCGCCGCGTATACGTCCACAAAAACTCGACGTCGGCAGAAAACCCACATCGCCAGCCATCGCGCCGAGATCGCCTATATGGTTTGCCAGCCGCTCCAGTTCCAGCGCCACGCCTCGCAGCATTTGAGCGTGGGCGGTCTTCTGGCAGCGGGAGAGGGCTTCTACGGCCTGACAGTATGCCGTCGAGTGTGCTACTGTAGTGTCGCCGGCTAACGTTTCGGCGTAATGAATCGACCGTTTGTCCGGCCCGCCGGCTATGGCGTGCTCAACTCCGCGATGCTGGTAACCAAGCGCTATTTCGAGATGTAAAACTTTTTCGCCGTGGCACTGGAAGCGGAAATGGCCGGGTTCTATGACGCCGGCGTGTACAGGGCCGACGGCCACTTCATGTACCTCGTCGCCTTCAACACGATAAAAGTCGCAGACGGCTGGCTGAATGGCTTTGCCGGCACTGCGGCCCCACGCATCCCGATTCGTCCACGACCTGTGATATCGTACCGGTTTCAGCCACGGATGCCCGATAGGTTTGAGGCCGAATTGCTCGGCGATTTCGCGTTCGAACATGTGCACCTGGGGACACTGCGGCGTAAGCGATTCGAACTCGCAGCCCTCTACGGACGTTCGCGTTACACAAAGACGATTCTGACTATCGTCGGCGATTATTGCATAAATATGCGTTACAGCCGGCTGATGCGACGCTGCGCCGAACATCGCCGCAACGCGACCGCCAGTGGCGACTTTGTCTATGACGGCTCGCGAGAAGTCCTTGAATTCAAGGGTTGGTATACTCTCAAGGTTGGCGGCTCGGCCGTTTGTCAGCGTTACAAAATTCATGTTTTCGCTGTTCATGCCATGCCCTCCAGAAAACGTACTGCGTCGTTTAACATGTTTTCCAGCGGGTTTGGTATGTACAAACCTAGCAGAAGAACGGCGGCCATGAGTATCACGGCTGGTGCTGTCGTCAGAAAATCTTCACTGTACGGCTCGTTCAGGAGTTCTTTTGGAACACGGCCCTGAACTACATGCAGTACCGTCGCACCCATGCCAATGAATACTATCAGCAGCAGAAGAAGGTATAACCCCGCCGATACAAAGCAGTTTGCGGTAAAAGCGCCTTTTAGAATAGCCAATTCACTGATGAATGGCCCGAATGGCGGAGAGCCGGCGATTGCGAAAAAACCTGCCAAAAACAGCCCGGCTGAAAGCGGCACACGACGAAGAGCGCCGCAGACGTCGTCTATGTTTTT
>CAZIAZ010000081.1:0-3689 GCA_964536835.1 uncultured Planctomycetaceae bacterium
TAGAATATCTTACACGTATTTTCATGGATTTCTGGAAAGGATTTGCGCTGCTTGCTATCTGTTTTATCCTCGGCACAGGAGCTGCATCAGGAGTAATGATCTCATCGAACTGGAATGAAGGTGCTGTCCAAAACGGTCCCCAGTATCCTACCACCTTCACATTTGAAAAACCATTCCATCTTCTCTCTCTTGAAACATACCACTGGAATGATGGCCGGGGAGTCTCTCAGGCAGGGAGTATGATCATGATGGATGAAGCAGGCAGGGAATATGGACCCTGGCAGGCGGTCGGAAGCGATGGATCGGGAGGAGTCGCCAATGCTGTCTGGACATCCACCCTGGATGAGTTCTTCCCAGCCGGAACCTATGCAGTCTATGACTCTGATCCTGATACCTGGTCGCATAACAGCGAGTCCGGATATAGAGGTTTTGCCAGATTCCGGTATGAAATAATCGAAGAAAAAGATGATCCTATTTCAACAGGTCAGAAATCTCCCGGAGCGGGAGTACTTCCGGAAAATACTCCCGGGAAGTATCCAAAACCGGTAATTGATTACACGTTCACCTCAGGCCTTGATGATAAAACTCAACCACTTGACAGAAAGAAAGATTTTTCCACCACTGAAAAAAGGGCATATTTCTGGTTGAAAGCCGGTCCTTTTAATGGTGGAGAAAAAATTGAACAGGTCTGGATAGACCCGAACGGAAATGAGATTTATCGCTCAAGTTCAAAGGTAGACGATCCTGCTGATTTCGGACATGATTTCTGGATTGATAATTACCAATATTCCTACATATATATTGCAGGAAAGAAAGCTGAGAAACTACCGGGAACATGGAAAGTTGAACTATATATCGATGGCAAATTCATACTATCTGATACCTTTACCATATCAGGCGGGAAGATTACTCCACCAGAGGGGGCCGCCCCTGCTCCGGTCATCAGCAATCCCCCGGATCAATCCAGGAAGGGAACGATACAGACCGGCTCATCCGAGACGCTGGTCAGTGGACAGATACCGGTAGGTGGAGGAATCATTACCGTCAATAAGCCCGGGTCCGCACTGAACGGATTGACCATTGATGCAGGTCCTGACTGCTGGCCGGCCGTTCAGGCTATCTCTGTCAGTGCCGCTCCGATCATCGGTCATTCCTTTGGAGAATACTTCAATCCGGTTACCCCACTCATCACGATCGATGCCGGGGAAGGGTATACCAATGAGCCGGTCCTGGTGAGTATCCCGGTAAAGATATCGGAAGACAAATTCGCAATGGCGTTTTACTATGACGCAGAGAACCGGCAGCTTGAGGGCATCCCGACCGTGGGCCAGGATAGCAAATCCATAACAATTGCAACCCGGCACTTCTCGGATATTGTGGTATCGGCAATTGATCTCATCCGGCTGAACGCCGTCTCCGTGGTTGACTCCGGATTCACACCCAAAGTGGATGACTGGGAATTTATCAACAATGGATCGGTCGTTGCGCCAAACGGTCATTGCAGCGGTCAGAGTCTGACTGCCATGTGGTACTATATTGAACAAAAGAAGAAGCTGGGCAAACAATCCCTCAATGGGCGCTATGACAACAACGGCAGAGAGAAGACGCCCTGTTGCGGAACAGATAATACCCTCGGGTACAGGTTTGCGTCGGTCATCCAGAAAAAATATGAGGAAGAGTGGATTCACAACCGCACTTTGGGCTTTTTCTTCAATCTGAATCTTAATACTACAGAGGGCCTGGGCAGATTTGGTCGTCTTGACAATCTCACCACCTTCAGGTTGTATAAATACAGCATTCTTCTCTCAGGTGAGCCACAGATTGTCGATATTCGTGGTGCGGGTGCTCATGAAATCGTCTGCTACAAAGTCGCCGGTGATACCATGTACATTGCAGATCCAAACTATCCCGGTACCGAACGAACCATTGCCCTGATTGGAAATGCTCTCGGACCTTACTCCTCGGGACCGAATTCCCAGGACATTCGGGCGAACGGGGCGAGAATCTATCCGCGTATTACCTATTTTGCAAAGACTTCGTATCTCAACTGGTCGATCATCGGAGAGGATTACAAAAAGGTCCTGGACGGTTCTATTGGTGACGGGGAATTCCCCTCGTATGTCCTTGAATTCACAGTGACCGGTGATAACGGGAGCACCGAGTATTTTGAATTTGATGGTGGAAAAAATGAATTAGACCGAAAGATTGAGGTTCACGGGAATTCCGTGAATATTTCGGTGCGTGGGACCAATGCAAATGCCGATATTTGGGTGAACGGAAGGATGGAGATGCCCGGGCGATTCGACCTTGAGCCGGGAGACAATATATTCGGAATAGACGCATGGAGTGAAATGAATAATCGTTGTTATTGGATGGGATATGACCGGGTGGACCTGATAAACCAGGCGAAACAGGTGCATATTCCTCAAGGAACATCTCCGAGCCCGACAACTCCCTGCGAAGATTTCGATGTCACATACGATGTAATGCAGAATGTCGGGATTGGGGGGATCGATCAGTACAGAATAACACTGCAGCTCGTCACTCCGGAAGAATCCCCCTTTTTTTCATATTCTCGAGCGATAATTCCACCCGGATATCAGACCGGGGGAACACAGCCGATCGATAAGGGCGGATTCTTTGAAGGAAAAAGGTATTTCCATGATTATACTGAACCCGGAGAATACACCATAAAAGTGTACAAATTTAGTGATAATGTGCAGTATGATCCCTGGAAGGATCCCGATTATCCGGAAGTCACGTTTTACTGGAATCCCTGCGGCATTATCACAAAAACAATCAAAGTCCCGCCATAGTAGGAATGATTCCATTGCCCTTTTTTTGGCAGTCTGCCTGGATTCCTGCGGTGAGAATGGAGCAGCACAGCGCGGGCCAGAGTTCAATTCGAGTGCCGGAATGACCGGACGCAAGACTGCCAATTGCTTTTCTTCCCGGGCTTTGGGACAATTACATAATCCCTAAGTAGAAAGAAGGCTCACTGAATCATGATGAAGGAATATAGCAACGACGAGATCGTGGTTATCTGGGACCCGGAAAAATGCATTCATGCCCGGGAATGCGTTAAGGGCCTACCGCAGGTATTCAATCGAGAGAAAACTCCCTGGGTGGATATCAGGGGCGCAGGCTCGAAAGAGATAATTAAAGTCATCGATAGATGTCCTTCCGGTGCTCTTTCCTACAAAATGGTCAAGAAGGCAGGCGAATCTGAGACGACCTATGCGCAGATCAAAGTCATGAAGAATGGCCCTCTGCTCGTGGAAGGCGATTGTGCCCTCATCGACTCGACCGGCAAAGAAGTAGCCAGAGCCGGGCACCTTGCTCTTTGCAGGTGCGGCAGTTCCGGGAATAAGCCGTTTTGCGATGGAACGCACATCAAGATTGGATTTGACGACTCAAAATAAGTTGCAGAGTCCTGAAAATTATTTCGCCTCCTGTCTAAGCTTGAACGCATAGTCCAGGATATGAAATAAACACGAAGAACCAGGACGGAAGGAAAATCATTTCAGGACAATACATCGGTGACACATTCATTGGTGACACATTCATTGGCAACTCATTCATTTGTGACCCATAATTAAAAAAAGACCGGCAAGCTTTTCTCCGATATCCGGTAGATCAAGGGCTGGCGGAGCAGGAGTTCGAGGCGCAGCACTCGATACCAGGAAGCT
>CAZIAZ010000082.1:0-3410 GCA_964536835.1 uncultured Planctomycetaceae bacterium
CAGCCGACGCCGCAAACAGCAACAAGCGCAAAGTCAAGTTTAATATGCTCTAGAGCATGATTTAGAGCGGTTCACAGAAGGAAGACTTTTTGTGAGCTGTCTGGGTCAGTAGAGGTTTTTACTTTTTTGATGTTCGGATTTTTGAGATATAACGATGGCTGCTAAGATAAAATTGACAAGGCCGGAACTCAAACGTCAGCGTGATGCGCTGCGACGTTTTCAGCGTTATCTGCCGATGCTCAAACTCAAGCAGCAGCAGTTGCAGATGATGGTGCGTCGAATGGCCGGCGAAGTGCAGGCTGCGTTCGACGCCATCAATGCCGCGCGACGGAAATTCGCCCCGATTAAACCTGTTTTGGTGGAAAACGCCGGTGTGAAATTCGACACTCTCGCCAAGCCGTCGCAGGTGAATACATCCCTCCAGAACGTCGCCGGCGTGAATATACCGGTTTTCAGCGACGTTGAGTTTCCGGCTGTTTCGTATAGCCTCTTTGCGACGCCGGCGTGGGTGGACGAAACGCTCAGGGTTATGCGTGAAATATCGCGACGTCAGGCTGAGTACGATGTTCGCAGCCGCGCGTTACAGCTAATCGAACGTGAACTGACTAAAATCGTTCAGCGCGTCAACCTGTTTGAGAAGGTCAAAATTCCTGAAGCCAAAGAGGCTATTCGTCGTATCAGAATCAAGCTGGGCGACGAGATGACCGCCGCCGTCGGCCGTTCAAAAATAGCGAAGGCAAAAATCTCAGTCAGCGAGGAGACCATTTACGATATGCCTGTCGGCCATGTGCATAACGAAGGAGGTGACGACGAATGATAGCAAAGATGTCCAAGGTGTTCGTCGCGGCTTCCGCCGATAAGAGCGATGATTTTCTCAAAGCGCTCCGCAAATTGGGTGTTGTGCATATAGTGCCGGTTGATGCCGATAAAGCCGTTCCCGACAATGAAACTCTTTCGAAGCTAAACAGTCTCAAAACGGCGATAGATACGCTGGAATTTGTTGTGCCGGCCGGGCAGAAACCTCAGCTTGACTCGATGCAGGCTGCTGAGAAGGTTTGTGATATTATTCGCCGTGAACAGGAATTGCATAACCGGCTTGCCGCGGTTCGCCGGAATCTTTTACAGATTGAGGCATGGGGTGATGTTTCAGTCGAAAGCATTCGCCGACTTGAAGAGAGCGGCCTGAAACTGATGCTCGCTTCGATAACCGCCGCCGAATTGGAAGAATTGAAAAAAACTGCGCAGTGCGTGACCGTGTTGCAGGAAAATAAGAAAAATACCCTGACTGTAGCCGCCGTATACAAAAATTCAGATGATGTGACGCTGCCGCCGTCGGCTGTGGAAATCGAAAGACCTAAAATAGATGCCCCCACTCTCCGCCGACAGGCTGACGAGATAAAATCGCAGATGGAGCAGGATACGGAAGCATTATCTGCCGCCGCACTTATGCTGGATGAAATTCGTCGTGAATATGCTCGTGTCGACGCTAAGGCCCGATTTATAGTTGCCCGTAACAGCGCGCTTGCCGGCGAAAAACTTTTCGCGGTTCAGGGTTGGATTCCTTCCGATATAGCCGACTCGCTTGCGTCGAAATTGGACACCCTTGGCGTTGTCGCCGCTGTCGGCGTAATGCCGCCGGAAGAGGGCGAAAATCCTCCGACATTGATACGTTACCACCGCTGGGTCAAACCCATTATCGCATTGTTCGATATTCTTGGCACTGTGCCGGGTTATAAAGAATATGACATGGCCCCGTTTTTCATGCTGGCGATGCCGGTGTTTACCGCCATGCTCGTCGGCGATGCGGGTTACGGATTGATATTTACGCTGGTCGGTCTGATTTTCGGCAGGAAATTGCACAGGCTTACCGGCAATAAAAGTGCCGGCCAGCTTATAACGATTTTCGGCATATTTACCATAATATGGGGTGTCATAACTGCCAATTATTTTGGCGTCGGGCCGTCCGACATTGCCAAAGCCGGCGGTTATGGCTGTATCGTCAAGGGTGAGTTTCAGCCGGATTATCACGCGATGGAAATAGCCGACGGCGGCTGGGCCGATTTCGGTAAAATCATGCTGGCGCCCGCTGTGCTTTGGCGGCCAAACGATTCCGACGCTCGCGATATAGTGATGAAGATAAGTTTCATTATCGCAGTATTGCACCTGATGCTGGCACATATGCGAAAGATGGTAGGCCTGTTTCCGTCTCAGCAGTTTATCGCCGAAGCCGGCTGGATGATATTCATTTTCGGCATGTTCGAGTTGGTGTGGCTGATGTTCTTCGGCGCACCGCCGGTTGGCAGTACAACCCTGATGATATACTTCCTGGCTGTCGGCATGTTGCTGTTTTCTCTGTTCAGTTTTCCGTCGCCCAATCCCGTCAAACGGGTCGGGTTCGGCATAATGACCAACCTGCTGCCGATAATAAGTTCATTCGGCGATACGCTGAGTTATATTCGTCTGATGGCGGTAGGGTTGGCGAGTTATTATATGGCGTCCGCATTCAACGGCCTTGCGATGAAAATTTTTCACGCGGACTGGTATCTGGCGTGGACGGGCGTACTTATATTGTTGGCGGCACATGCGTTGAACATTTTTCTGTGCGTCATCGCCATATTTGCACACGGTGTACGACTGAACCTGTTGGAATTTTCGAATAATTGCGGCGTGGAGTGGGCCGGCTATCCCTACACGCCTTTTTACGACACTCTGGAAAAACAAGGAGAGTAAAAATGGATATGACTTGGTTAGGTCAACTTGGGTTCGCACTGCCGCTTGGCATGGGTGCTGTTGGCAGTGCGCTTGGTATCGGCGTAGCCGGCAGTGCGGCCGCCGGCGCATGGGCAAAACTCGCCAAACAGGGCAAAAGCCTTGACGCAAAATATCTCGCCATGGTCGGCATGCCGCTTTCGCAGACGCTGTATGGTTTTCTGGTGATGTTTGTCATACTGAAAACCCGCGTTTACGACCCGCAGACGGTTGCCGCGAATGCAGGCGCACTTTTCAGCATCGGCTTAGCCGCCGGCTTGGGCGAATTGCTGAGTGCATGGCTGCAGGGCGTTATCGGTGCGGCGGGCATTCGCGCAATGAGCGAGTCCGAAGGAGCGCCGTTTGCATTTACGCTTATCGCCATGGGTATTGCGGAAACGGTCGGCATATTCTCATTCGTGCTGATGTTCCTCATGCTTCCCGCGGCATGATAATACGGACAGATGTGACAGTTGAAACTTCTGCGAGTTAAAACCGTAGCATCATATGGTTGTATATAAAAGAAGACTTTTGCTTATGCATTTGGCGGTGATTGAATTATTCACAGTGCAAGAACTGTAGAATTACGAAGGATATATTAACGCAGTTTTTTATTTTTTTTACGTAGAATTGTCACTTGTGTATTACAAGATTATAGTGGT
>CAZIAZ010000083.1:0-2292 GCA_964536835.1 uncultured Planctomycetaceae bacterium
GCCAGAGCAACGGGGTAACTCCTGAACCCTTTCCGAACTCAGAAGATAAGCCCGTTCACGTTCTGCACTGTACTCAGGTGCGCGAGCCCTCGGGAAATGCAGATCGCTGCCATATTCACCTAAATTTATTTTAAGTCGAGTTATATCGAAATCAATCTTAAGAGAAATTGCCTTTATTGAAATGCAGCATTTAGATCTATATAATATAATTATTTTAGCTAAAATTATCACAAAAAAAAGTCATCTAGACTAGCATTTCCCTCTTTCTGCACCAACCGCATTCCAGCCGACTCCTGATCCCTTCTGGGCATGCGCCTGCGGAATGCTTCCAGATTCTTTCTCTCCGGGCAATACTGGCTATCGTAATAGGCCTGCCAGAGGCGGTCCACTTTTTCATGTTCCGTTCCTGCACTATCCTGCCAGCCATCGACATTTGCCAACGCTGACTTAAGACTGCCAAGAGTCTCCTGCAGGCCTTCTCCTTTCCCTCGTATGAGGCATCCATTTCGGCATAAGGATATCCAGCTCTCTCTGCCGTTCCCCAGAGCTACAATAATTCCAGGGTCCCTGCGGGCGAAGTAATCGCAGATGTGCTGTCCTATCCTATGCCGTGGTTTTAGAAAACCGTAGAAGACAAGAAGACCGAGAGATGAGAGCCGGACAAAGGCCTTCATCCTGTGCACCTCAGTCGCTACCTCACCGGCCATCTTTCTGATACGGATGTCTTCTCGTCTCTTCGATGTTCCCAGCTCCTCCGGCTTGACCTGCGCCACACGGCCCGCAATCCGTTGGCTATAATCCCGGTGCATAGAAAGATAAAATGAAAATTTTGAGCTATCTCTCAAGCCTGCCACATCTCCAGGGTGCCATCAGTCCATCCGTTGATCTTGAGATAAGGAGATGCTCTTTTAATCCGGACTCCCAGAGATGCAAGCTCTCTTCTGGTCAGAGGAGCATGGTTCTGTTGATTTGCAATTATCCTTCTGGCGCTCTTGGGGCCGATTCCCGGAACCCTCAATAGCTGTCGGTATGATGCGTTATTGGGGTCCAATGGCAGATCCAGAAACTCTCTGGCAATGGCCATCTTTGGATCGGAGTTGGGAAGGAAGCCACGGTCATCAAAAGCATATCTGATCTCGCTGGGCTGAAAGTGATAGACTCGATAGAGCCAATCCATCTGATAGAGTCGCCTTTCTCTCCAGATGGGCTGAGGTGGGGAGCCTTCCAGAAGAGTTCCTTGCTGAGGGGAGAAGGCGCTGTAGTAAGTCCTCTTGACATTGATCTCATTATATTCAAATGCAATTCTCTGGAAGATCTCCTCATCACTCTCTCCTGCTGCGCCAACCACCATCTGGGTGGTCTGGCCGGCAGGAAGTACTGGCTGGCCGTCTTCAGATCTCATCTCCTTCATCAAGCCGCAGATATACCTCTGCCTCTGCAAAATGTCGTTCTCGTAGCTCTTGGTAGAGCAGATCTCGCTCATATGTGAGGCGGAGGCTGCTTCAAGATTAATGCTCACCCTGTCGGCCAGAAGCATGGCCTCCTGGATATGGAATTTCGAGGAGCCGGGAAGGATTTTGAGATGAATATATCCGGAAAAAGAGTGCTTATGGCGTAGCAGTCTGACTGTATCGATCATCTTCTCTGTGATGCGCTCTTCATCCCTGCCGGCGCCGGAGCTGAGAAAGAGTCCCTCGATATAATTGCCCCGATAAAGGGATAAGGTGATTGCAGCCAGCTCCTCCGGGCTGTAGGAGAAAGCTATGTTTTTGCTTTTGCAGCAGGCGGAATTGCTGCAATAGCTGCACTGATGAGAGCATAAATTGGTATAAAGAGTTTTGAAGAGGCTGACGCATCTGCCATCCTGGGTGAAGGCATGGCAGATTCCAGGCAATGAGCTATTGCGGGGCGAAAAGGTGGAGGCGCATACATCATATCTGGTCCCCTCTCCCAGAGCAGCAAGTTTTGTCTCATCCCATCTTGCCGGGGTCGCCCCTGATGCTATTCTTCCGGACTTAAATCCCTCTGCAAAGTCAATTGCGGCTTCGTGAGCAGCAGGTTTCAATCCTGCAAGATGCCTTCCGACGGCATGACCCATGGAGTCAAAATTGCACCCCATTGCCAGATGGGCCATCTTCTCCAGAGTGACCATTGCAGATAATGAAAGATGGAAGGCTTATAGCCGGTATGCATGCGGAGCGAAAGTGATTTTTCTCTTCTGGGTTATTATGAGCTGCAACCTGAACTCCCCTTGATTTAGGCATATTAAGCGAATTTTTGCCATCATCAACC
>CAZIAZ010000084.1:0-2228 GCA_964536835.1 uncultured Planctomycetaceae bacterium
CTCGTCCTCAACGACGCAACAAGGCGCAATTTCAAATTTAACATGCTCTAATATCTTATTTTTTGCGGCCGCCGGGTAATTGAGAACGGCCTTTAAGGCCAGGATATAAAAATCATGCTCACAATATCATCATGATAATGCCACGATGTTTAATCTTCTTCGTCATAACGCCAAAAATCCTTTTCCGGCTGATGATGCGTTTCGAGCTCCGCGGTAGGGCTGATTAGTTGGCCTTTTTTATACTTCCGATTGAGAAATCTGCGTCGCAGTGCACGATACGGCTTGGTGAGTTTCCTGTGCAGCCAATGGAAGCCCGTGCGACTGGTACTTATTTCCAGTTCTTCCGAAGTTAATTCAGACGGCGACAGGCGGCGTTTGTGCTTCAGAATATGATAAACGTCTTTACCCTGCATGTATTTGATAAACGGCCATAAGAAAAAGGTCGAAGCCTTTTTTCGCAGTGATATCTGGAAGTCTATCACTACAGGCCTGCCGTCCAGCCGCACGATGATGTTGGAACGCTTGTTGGCATCGACGTATGCAATTCCACGACGATGCATCTGCCCAAACACTTCGCGCAGACGGTCAAAAAAACCGGCTGGCGGGCAATCAAAATAATCCAGCGGTTCGCCGTCTATATATTCAATGGCAAAACACGTCGGCGAGAGTCTGCCGATAAATACAGGCACGCCGTCCATACCGCTCATGGCGCCGTAAATATCGCATTCGTGTGCGACCATCGCACAACCTATCCATTTCATCGGCAGCGGGCCCAGCCGACATTCCCTGCCGAATTTCACCACAATTTTTTGAAATTGTGCAGAAATATCTTCGCAGACATACAAACACGCAGCCGCCCAGAAGTCGTGCTTAAAAACTTTTTCCAGACAATATGGCCGGCCAGCAATATCAAGCTTTGCCGGCGGCATGCCTGAAAGTGCAAACATCACACTTGATTTTTTATTATTACTCATAATTGAGTTCATAGCTTCAATGCGTCGTCAAAAACGCTTTTTTCGGTAATTTTTAATATGTCAGAATTTTCGTTTAAAAAATGTTCGCTATATCCTGTGCAAAATCTTTTGCCGCCTTTTCAACACCTTTTTTCCAGTTGCCGTTAAGCGGCTTGGCGTAAAGTACGCAGCGGGAAGCATTTATTATCGCGCCTGTGCCGTCCTGATTGAAACACGCCGCACAATCCTTTGCCGTCGCACCCTGTGCACCGTAACCTGGTACCAGAAAAATCTGCTTTGGCATAATCTGCCGCAAAATTTTCGCTTCAGCCGGACATGTTGCGCCCACGACCGCGCCAACGCAACTATAACCAGATTGTCCTATGGATTCGTCGCCCCATATTGCGACTCGTCGGGCAAGATGTTCGTAAAACATCGTGCCGTCGGCAGCGGCAAAATTCTGTATCGCCGTACCGCCCGGGTTGCTTGTGCGTACCAACACGAAAACACCTCTGCCGTTGGCACTGGCGGTGTCGATAAAAGGTTTCGTTCCGTCTTCGCCGAAATATCCGTTTACTGTCAAGGCATCGGGGCTATCCGGCCGGCCAAGATGTATGCCGGCGTAGGCAGATGCCGTCGAACCTATGTCTCCACGCTTGGCGTCGCCAATGACGATTAGTCCCAGTTTTTGCGCATATTCCGATAATTGAAAATACATGTCAAAACCGGCGGCGCCGAAGTATTCAAAATAGGCCATCTGCGGCTTGACCGCCGGCACAATCGGAGCAACCGTCTCCAGTACGCCACGACAGAATTTTTCTATGTTTTTGAGCTTGCCCCTGACGTCGTGTCCGTCCTGAAATTCCTCCGGCATCAGAGAGAGATTCGGATCCAGCCCTACGCATACCGGCGAACCTTTTTCCCTTATCGCCGCCAATAGCATATCAGCGAAATGTTTTTCTGCCATTTTTTATATGTCCTTCGTAATTCTACGGTTTTTTAATTTCTACCAGTTAACGCTGGTGCTGGTAACTTAAAAAAACCGCAGACAAATATCCGCCGTCAGGTGGACAGGCGAAAGCCTGACAAATATGATGCTACGGAATCTTAACCCGTAGGGATTCACTTCCTTCAATCATTTCCGGAAATGTTCTGAAAATATACGATAATTTTAGGCGTTAGGCAAATGGATATCGACGGAAGCCGATACATTCCGTCTTTTACTAGAACCTATCCCAAAAACATGGGCGTCGCCGAAATCGAGCAATTTTGCGG
>CAZIAZ010000085.1:0-2188 GCA_964536835.1 uncultured Planctomycetaceae bacterium
TGAAGTTCAGAAGCACTCAGGCCTACTTTATCCGCAGGCAGCAACAGAATGTTACCCGTGCTGTAATTCGTGTTAAGTGATAATTTATCATCCGCAAATGACAGCGTAGTCGGACCAAAATGGAATAACTGCTGTATGTTACGCTTCTTCGGCGTTGCACCAGGCTCCTGCTCGGAGATATTGTCCACAAGCATCCAATAATCGGGTTTCAGGAACAGTATAGTCCTGACCTGCGTTACGCCGGCATACTTACGGAAAATCCCTTCTCCAAAATCAAAATTCGCTGACGTGGCAAATCGGCTTATCTCAGGATTCTCTCCTTTAGGGTGTTCTTGGCCGTCAACCATAATTACATTGTGCGATCTGGTACGCATGAAATCCGTATGGTTTGCATAATCATAAAATGGCATACCAGAATCAACTATCAATTGCTCGCCATCTGCAGCAACGTCGATATTAAGCCGGTCGTTATGGCAATGACCGCTGCACCACGGAGCACAATCGAAAAACATATATTTGTCTTCCGGCCCCCAGCCGGTACGCATTATCATCTGTTGGGAACCTGGCAGTATAACTGACGTATAACCAGGTTTTTCCCCTTTAAGTTTTAACACTTTTTCATAACCATTCAACCCGATATATAATATTACGTTTGCATCAGGCTCACTCGCAAAGTATTTAAAATCCGGACGCCCAAAAATGGCAGCTCCACATAATAATTGACCACTCCCGCCTTTTTGCCTAAGAGGACCACCATCTGCGCGAAACGGCCACCCACCATCAGGCATGCGGGTTTTGACGTAATATTCCAGCATAGCCTCCACCTTTTCAGAAAAACCGGCAGGTAAGCTAATATTGTTATCTTTCGCCAAAACTAAAGCATCCAGCTTTTTCGAAAGAACCCATGCGTGGTATCCGAAATTCAGTTCGATATGGCCGCCATCCGCATACACTTCATGCTGGAGCTTGTCATATAAAATTTCGATGGCTTTATCTCGCCATTGGAGTGACATTTTGAATTCAGGAAACATTATGGACGCAGATAAAAGTCCGCCACATTCAACATCCTGCCAATTACCCTCTCTGATGCCATCTTGTATCTGAACTGTATATAGCCAATCCACCTGTTCAAATAAACTGCATAAAAATTGTGAATTGAAGTCAGCATTCCAACTTGGCGAATCTATAAGATAATTCTGTGCCATCACCCAATTCGAAATACGTTCACCTGTATTGAGGCTTTCCCATCCTATAAGAGAAGGAGAAATAAAATCTATCAACCTTTTGGTATATGTTGATATTGGCCGAAGATTATCTTCAATCCAGTCTTTGATCAAGTCCGTATATTCCCTGGCATATTTCTGATTATTCGTGGCCCAATATGCATAGCATAATGGTGAAAAGGTAAATCGACTTATGGAACAACCATAAGACAGGTTTCGCCCTGGAGTGTATTGATGCCAATTAACATTTTTGCCGACATCACGAGTTTCACTTTCATACGTAAGAACGTGTGTCATAATGACGTCGGCTTTTTGGACTTGCCCACCTACCCACCCAGGCCATCGTGACCTGATTATGTTCATTATCTTTTCTTTATCGAAACGGTCGCAAAAATATCTCGGCAATTTCCGACTTTTATAATAAGACAAAAGCTCGGACATAGCACCGTCGATATCTCCTCGCTCTGAACACGCTTTCACCTTCTCAAGGCCGGGATAATCAAGATTCAATTTATCCAGCAGTTCTTTGCAACTCATAAGCGGTTTTCGGATATTATCAGGATTAATCTCCTCGGCAAAACGCCAACCGCTATCGTCGAAATCAACAGTATTCCAGCTTTTTCCGCCGACTGAAGATGCCAGAAAATCCAAATCATTTACAACTTTACGTACAGTTCCAAATTTACTGCAAACGGTCATGGTAGCCATAATACCATCCAGACCACTTTGCGGGGTATTTTCAATCGCAATTACATTTTCGCCAGTTTTTACATATCGCGTAATATCAACTGCCGAATCATTCTGCCAATCTGAAACTTCAGCCGCTTTTTCGCCATTGATATATACCACACTGTGACCAAATGAACGAAGATTCAATGTCGCCTTTTCTACAGGTTCGTTAATATTAAACTTCTTGCGATAATATGATGATGTTAATTTCGAGCCAAAATGAATCCATGCTGCAT
>CAZIAZ010000086.1:0-2164 GCA_964536835.1 uncultured Planctomycetaceae bacterium
AGCCTCGTCCTCAACGACGCAACAAGGCGCAATTTCAAATTTAACATGCTCTAGGGTGTGAGGGGAAAAGTTTGCGATATATGCGGCTGGCCGCGAAACCAGCCGCAACAGAAAGTTAGTTTTGAGAGATTTTTTTAAAAAAATATCCTTCGTGATTTCTGCGGTTTTTAGAGCATCGGGTGAAAGAATATTCCTTCTTGGAATCGCTATAAATCGTAGATGAAGGTATTCATCGTCAGTCGGATAGTTGAAAACCTTATAAATACGATGTTACGGGTCTTAGTCCGTAAAAATTTTAGTAGGGGACAAAGATGTTTGCTCCATGTGGCATAGATTGTGAAAATTGCGATATGTACAGGGCGGCGTGTGATAAAGAATTTGCCGAATTTATGGCGGCGGATTGGCGTAATTCCGGCCATCCTGGCGCCGACGCTTCATGGTTTACATGCAAGGGCTGTAACAGTGAAAGTTCCATGCTGTGGTCTGAAAACTGCACTATTCGCGATTGCGTCAGGGAAAAAGGCATAGAAAATTGTAGCCGCTGTTCCAGCTTTCCATGCGACAGGCTTACAAATTTTGCGAATGACGGTTTCCCTCATCATAGATGTGCCTTTGAGCGGCTATGTCGCATGCGAGATGAATTAGCCTCCAGCATTAACTCCGGCAGTTCCGTGTCGGGAGACTCATGAAAAATCCGTCAGATGGTTTCAAAAGGTTTGACGTCCAGATTCTCAGCTCCGCAATATAGACAGCATTTATGACGCGGCGACATAATTTTGCCGCATTTTGCGCATTTTTTTATGGTGTGGCTTATTTTGCCGTCGGCTTTTCCGTCCCGCAGGTCTATTTCGGCAATACGTTTTTCGAGGTCTGTTTCGGTTATTTGCGTTCGTTCCTTGATTAGCTCCCACATGGCCATATTCAGCAGGATGAGTTTGTCCAGCCGGTCTTCCAGCTGCCGACATTGTTCCTGTACATTCCGAGCCTTCGAAGTGGCTTTTGCGGTTTCCATGCTGACGTTCATGTTCTGCCGTATTTGTTCAGCCGCCATTACGCCCAATGAAATTCCGCCAATCATGCCCAATCTCCATAGAAAAGTGTTCTTATGTATTGAACTTTTTTAACAACTCGAAGTGACCGATTTACGTTATTGCATAATATATGAAAAACCATCAAATTGGCCGGTTTGGAAAAATGTGAATCGTTCCATGCGTTTTTATCTGCTTTTGCTGCAACAGCAGCAGCCTGTGCCGCCCAGCCATTCGCCGGAGAAAACTTCCGTCGCCGGCCCTGTCATGAATACGTGGTTATTTTCCTCGTTCCATTCGATTTTCAAGTCTCCGCCTGGCAGATGCACCAGCACTTTTCGGCCGCTTCTGCCGGTGAGAACGCCTGCGACGCAGACGGCTGATGCGCCTGTGCCGCAGGCCCACGTGATGCCGCTGCCGCGTTCCCACGTACGCATGACGACTTCGCCGTCGTTGACGACCTGGACGAAATGAACATTGATGCGTTCCGGGAATATCGGCAGATTTTCCAGCACGGGGCCGATTTCGTCAAGTTCAACGGCGGCTACGTCGTCGGTGTAGATTATCATGTGGGGATTGCCCATGGACACGCAGGTCATTTCATACGTTTTATCCAGGGCGTCGACCGGCGAGTTGATTATCTTTTCTCCGTCAATCGCGGCAGGGATATTTTGGGGCGAAAGGCCTGGCGTTCCCATATCCACGCGGGCAGCCTGTACCTTGTCGTTGTCGTCGAGCTCAAGTTCTATGATTTTTATGCCGGCTAACGTTTCCACCCTGAGCGGGTTGTTTTTCGATAGCCCGTGATCATGCGCATACTTGGCGACGCAACGTACGCCGTTGCCGCACATTCTGCCTTCCGAACCGTCGGCGTTGAACATACGCATTCTGACGTCGGCAATGTCGCTGGGCAGTATCATTATAAGACCGTCGCTGCCGATACCGAAGTGCCTGTCGCTGACCTTTACGGCTAACGCGGCCGGATTGTTTATTGTCTCTTCAAAACCGTTTATGTAAACGTAATCGTTGCCTATGCCGTGCATCTTTGTGAACTTCATCTTCAAAAATCCTTTAATATAACCTAGAACCTATCCCAAAAACCTTGGCTGCCTGCAATCGGCTCTTTTGCAGCCTGG
>CAZIAZ010000087.1:0-2153 GCA_964536835.1 uncultured Planctomycetaceae bacterium
GCTGGTCAGGCGTGACAACAAATTCATCGTGCCGCGCGGCCAAACCGTAATAAAGCCGTACGATACGCTTCTGGTAATGGCCACCGACGGCAATTTTCGCGTAATCGATCAGTTGCTGAACGATGAAAAATGAAGGCGGTTTATTTTTTGTCGGCGGATAAGCCTTTCCAGTCGTCAGTTCTGAACGGCGTCGCAGGCAGGTCAGCCGAATTGTAAAGATTACATTCCGGATTGTCAGCCCATGCGTAACGAACAGCCACGGGAGCCGGAACTTTATCCGACCAGACTATGATATCCCTGCCGTCTATTTCAGCGGCGGCCCAGAAGAATTTTTTATCCTGTCCTGCGATGGCAAAACCCTTCAGATTGCCGCCCTTAGCCGCAAGGCCATCATATACGCCATCAAAATTCAACCTGATTTTGTTGCTTTCAATCTTCATGGATTTATAAATGGGACCTTCGAACGGCAGGTCTTTGCCGTAGGCTATTTTCTCGGCTTGCAATGCCAGCCGTTTGCCGACGTCCTGCTTGTTGAGCGGATGAATGTTATTTCCCTCGCCGATGTCGATAATCACCGCCATGCCGCCAAGCGGGTCGTTTTGTGCCGTGAGCAGTTGTGCTTCTCGGAGTTCCGCCCATGCGCTTTGCTTGGGCTGAGTCTGCCGTTCTAGGTAATTGGCGAGCTGGGTTTGGATAAACACGATTGACTGGTCATTCCAGCGGTCACGCCAGGCTTTTATCATCAGCGGCATTAGCCGGCGATACTGGTAACCCCTTCCGCCGTTCGATTCGCCCTGATACCATATCGCGCCGCGAACGGCAAAACCGGCCATGGGGTTTATCATGCCGTTGTACAAAACACTGCATATATTCGGATTTACCGGATTGCCCGGTTTGGGTGCGAACTTAACAGCCGGCAGAAACTTCCATGTGCCGGCGAGAGATATTTTTGCGTCTTTGCCGGCGGCTGATACGAGTTCGGCAAAAAGTGCGTTTGCCGGCTCGCCGTATAGGCCGCCGTAACACGTCATATTCATCATACGGATAGTGATTACGTTTTTGCCGGCTTTGACGTTTTTGCCGGGTACGACGTAATTGCGGACTTGCTTCCGTAATTTCGGAACGTAAGAATGGCCGACTTCAATGCCGTTAAAAAATGTCGCGTCCGTCTCATCAATCGGGCCCAGATGCAGGACGATGTCACGGCCAGCCCAATCGGCTGGGACATCGATTACTTTGCGAAACCAGACATAACCGTAATAATTCGGCAAGCCGCCCTGTCTGATGATACACGGAATATTCATGGTCTTCCATGCATTGTCGTCGAAATCAATCGATGAATACTTGGCGGCAGATTCGGGATTTTCCGCAGCCTTTTTGCATTCCGCGACGTTCGCGTAATATTTTTTCATTGCATCCTGATATTTCTGAACCCGCTGGGCTTTGGTTTTTTCGTCCAGCAACGGTTTGTCGACAGTGAGTCTGTGCTGCATTGATTCGTCGGTTTGCAGGTACTCCAGCGGCGTCCATGCCTCGACTACCGTGCCGCCCCAATTACTTGAAATCAGACCTACAGGCACATTGAGCGACTTGTAGATATCTCTGCCGAAGAAGTAACCAACTGCGGAAAATTTCGGTGCAGTCACAGGGCTGCATGGAGTCCATTTTGCAGTAAAATTGTCCCTGGGGGCAAGTTGTACGTTCTGGGAGACCTGACATAACCGTATGTTCGGATAATCCGCCGCCGCAATTTCCTGTTGTGCATTCTTTGCTTCACATAGACGGAATTGCATATTTGACTGGCCGCTGCATATCCACACTTCGCCTACAAGGACATTTTCGAATGAGATTTTATTATTTCCTGCGATAGTCAGAGTAATCGGCGAAAAAGAGGCCTTTCGCGGCTGGAAAGTCACAGCCCATTTGCCGTTTGCGGCGGCAGTGGTTTCCTGAGATTCGTTGTCCAGCGTGACTGTAACAGTTTCCGCCGGAGCTGCCGTACCCCATATTTTTATGGGCTTTTCCTGTTGAAGAACCATATCGCTACTGAAAATGGATGCTGGTTTGACGTCGGCTGTCGCCACGCAGTATGCCATCAAACAAACGGCTGAAATTACGCTATAAAACCTTTTCATCCTGCCACCTCTTACTTA
>CAZIAZ010000088.1:0-1945 GCA_964536835.1 uncultured Planctomycetaceae bacterium
TACGAGGGCGAACATCCCGCGAACGAACGATTCAAACGGAGAAAAACTGGAAACGCATTCACGGAAGTACCGACAGAAGAAATACCGGAAGAATTTAAGGAGGAAGAAGATTGACAAATTTAGATACCCTACTAGAAGAAATCGCCAACTCGCGAATCAAATCTGCATTCTACAAATACCCTAAAAGGATGGTTTTCATCGGAGACTTTGCAGGAGAAGTGTTGACGCGAAAAGAAGCAATAGAAAAAGAAATTGAATGGTTGAAGGAGGAAAGGAAAAATGATTAGACTTTTTGATGGATGGGTAATTCGGGCGGACGATAGCGGATATTCGCTTTCGCAAGCAAAGATGGTGGTCGATAAAAAGACAGGAGAACCATACGAGTCATACCAGAACGCGCGATACTACGGAACGATTGAACAGTGCGCAAACTCACTTTGTAGAACATTACAGAGAAATGCAGTATCGGAGCGTGATTATAATGCAAGCGAAGCATTAAAGGTACTGAACGAAATCCGAGAAACGGTACGGACAGCGTTTGCTGGAATTGATAGCGCGAAGGAGAATGGAAATGATTAAACAAAAAGCACCGAAAGATATGACAGCGGTAGAGTTCGTGGAATATCTTATCGCCCGAAAGAAAGACGAAAAAGTGTTGGATGTAAACGTCTACTACACGCTTGAATTTCTAAAGGGCAGGCTTAACGAACCAGCTCAAAACCCGTTCACGCCGGATCAACTTGCGTGGATGCGAGAAACACAAAGAAGTGGATATTGTTTTGTGGCAATGGACACTGGCGGGAATATTTGGTGTTACGCAACGAAGCCGTTTAAATCGTTCGATTCTTGGGAAGAAAAAGAGCCGGATAGGTTTCCGATTGAAATTACGCAATTTATGTTTTTTGACAAATTTCTATCTTGGGACGATCCCGAACCGATTTGCTTCGCAGACTATGCGCCGTTGGAGGAAAAGAAATGAACGAAAAACTAATTGTTTCAGATGCAATAACATTTGACCAGTTCGCAGAGTACGGGCGGAACCATTGCAAAAATCTAGTGTTCGGTCAGCCGTGGAGTTTTGACTATAAAGGCATTCCGGTGACACAAGAAAACGAGTACGACTATATCATCACAACACCGTGCGAACAGTTGAGATTCACGCCGGACTACCTACTGGTAACATTTGAAAACGGAAAACTCGGGATGGTAAAAATCGAATCGTTTTCGGATTACGAAACCACCATAACTATCACGCCATACCGTGAGTTCATCCTGTCCACCCCCGACCAACTAGCCGAAAAGCTGCTCAAAGCCTCGTGCTGTTACTGCATTTACGGAAAAGGTCAAGGGATGGGATGCAGAAACACGCAAGGAACAGACTGCAAGACTGGAATTTTAGCGTACTTGACAGGAAAAACTCTTGACTAACAACAACTAGCGTGATATAATATGCACATAACAAATTCAGCGTGGCAGAACAACGAACACTGTCCCGCACATAAGGAGATTCGCGTATGCTGAAAGAGGAAATCTTGTCCTATACTGACCGATTTTCGGCGTATCTTGCAGAGGTTGAGGGCAAACCCAATACGACCATAACGGCGTATGCTGGTGATGTTCGCCAAATGGCTGTGATCTTTTCGCAAGATTCCGTGATTGCAGACAAACGAATTGCCGACCTCCGCAAGCCGGACGCAAACGCATACGCGAAAAAACTCGCAGACAACGGAATGAAAGCATCCACAAGAGCAAGGAAAATCAAGGCGGCTCGGTGCTTCTTCCGTTGGCTCTGCGAGGATGCAGAAATTGTTCCAGAATCCGTTTACAATGCGTTTAAGTCGCTGAAAGCCCCAAAGATTCCGCAGACACAGCCGTCTATTATCTCAACAAGTGAGCGCGACGATCTTCTATCTGTCGTAAGAACTGGCGTATCAGAGCACGAGAA
>CAZIAZ010000089.1:0-1930 GCA_964536835.1 uncultured Planctomycetaceae bacterium
ATTAAAAAGAAGAATGCAGATAAAAATTTTGCAGGGATCGTGGCCGGGCTGCCGGAAAGGCTTGAGGCAGAGGGGAATGTGGGCGCTCAATCTGCTACAGAGTGCAGCAATTCGGGCATTTTATCCTGAGTTTTCGCTCGAAAGATCTATACCGGAATAAGCCCTAACCTTTGACCATGGACTACTCATTCAAACGAGGCTTCAAGCCTGACTTAGAGCGAATTTCCAAAGCACTGGAAGAGGAATTTCCCACAGAGATCAAACAAGAGGACGGCAAGCTTCTGCTCAGCTATGGAGCTCTAAAAAGCATTAATGTATCGATCACAGGCAAGAAGCTCACTGTAACTACGGAGTCGGTAATAGGTGCAGGTGACGCTGATGTCATGGATACCAATAAGCGTTTTCGGAATTTCCTGGAAAAAGCCACAGGCTATAACGCCAAGCAGAGGCTGCAGATGGCCAAAAAAGAGGTAGCCAAAGAGTCTGATTGATTCTTCTTCCGGGCTTTTCAATTTTTTTTCTTCTGCATTCTTTCAATAAATAGTCAGCTTGCCTTCCACGAACTTCTCCACCAGATCCTCTGTGCCCTCCAGCCAGAAGTCCAGGATGCTATCGACCTTCGACTCCACAGCCGCAGTCAGAGCCGTATCGCCTGAGATCTGCACGCCTCGCAGGAGGGGCCGGCTGATGGGCGAGCCTATCTTGCTGACTAAAGTTACATAGGCCTCCTCCACCCCATCCAGCTCTGCGATCTCCGCTGCTGCCTTATGCGCCAGCACATTGTAGATCTTGCCCACATGGCTGACCGGATTCTTTCCGGCTATGGCCTCCATGGTCATGGGCCGCATGGGGGTGATCAGACCGCTGCCGCGATTGCCTCGCCCCGTGGCTCCATCGTCTCCCATCTCAATGGAGGTACCGGTAACTGTGAGGTAGATGTTCTCCCCGGAGTCGGCGCAGTTCACACATACCTCTACCTCACCGCCATGCTCTGCCAGGGCCTTTCTCATGACAGCCTCCTGGACGGCAGCCTTGGCCTCATCGTAATCCTCTCGCGAATCGATGAACCGGGAGACCATGGCTGTGGCTACAACGAGAGTAAGCTTGTCTCCAATGCGCACCGCCATGAGCTTTATGTCCTCGCCGGCAGCAGGCACGCTTCTCACCACCTCCTCCAGATCCAGGATGAGCTGCTCGGTCTTGCTGCGCGGTGCATATCCTACTCCAATAGAGGTATCATTAGCTCCCCGGCCGATGAGGCTTCGTAGCTCCGGCGCGCCCTCTTCCACGCGAGGCTCGACCAGAAATTGCTGCAAATTTTTGACGGTTTTATGAAAATGCGAAGTGGTGGCATCTTCGATTATCTCGCTCATCGGCTTTGCGAAAGAGCGGCTGGCCCTGCCGCCCACGACAACAGAAGGCGGCTTTATAATCGTGCCTCCGGCAAAACGGGGCGCGCTCTGGCCGGCGATGATGAGGACCTTGTCCACATTGTGGTGCAGAATCTGGCCGAACTCATCCAAATAATGCCTGCAGAGCGAGCGGGAAATGGCCTCAGAGATGCCGTCCGCCAGGGTATCAGGATGGCCCAGGCCTTTTCTCTCCACGACCTCGAAGGGAAGCGGATGGTGCTTAATTAGGGTGATCATAAAAACCTCAGGATATAATTAGGTGGATTATGATTAATACTTTTCTGGGATGGAAAATTTTTCAGTTAATCGCTTCAGGCATGAATTTATAAGTGAGAAAAACGCAGGGTTTCTTTATATGAGTGAAACATCGGCCATTTCCGGTCAAGAGACCATTCAGGAGTCCTTCTTAAAGAGGATAAGCGCTCTGCAGTCCGACAACAAGAGCCTCGCCGAAGAGCTGGAAACCACCAGAATGGAGAGGGAAGAGGTAAGAGCAAAGCTCTTCGAGTCCCTCATTG
>CAZIAZ010000090.1:0-1871 GCA_964536835.1 uncultured Planctomycetaceae bacterium
ATGCAGCATGGATTCATTTTGGCTCGAAATTAACATCATCATATTATCGCAAGAAATTTAATATTAACGAACCTGTAGAAAAGGTGACATTGAATCTTCGTTCATTTGGTCACAGTGTGGCATATATAAATGGCGAAAAAGCGGCTGAAGTTTCAGACTGGCAGAATGGTTCGGCAGTTGACATTACGCGATATGTAAAAACTGGCGAAAATGTGATTGCGATTGAAAATACCCCGCAAAGTGGTCTGGATGGTATTATGGCTACTGTGACCGTTTGTGGTAAATTTGGTACAGTACATAAATTTGTAACTGATTTGGATTTTCTGGCATCTTCAGCCGGCGGAAAAGGCTGGAATATTGTTGATTTTGACGATAGCGGTTGGCGTTTTGCCAAGGAGATTAATCCCGCTGAGATGCGAAAACCGCTTATGAGTTGCAAAGAACTGCTGGATAAATTGAATCTTGATTATCCAGGCCTTGAAAAGGTGAAAGCATGTTCTGAGCGAGGGGATATCGACGGTGCTATGTCCGAGCTTTTATCTTATTATAAAAATCGAAAGATGCCGAAACATTTCTGCGATCGGCTCGATAAAAAAAATATAGTGAATGTAATAAAATCCAGGTGGCCGGAGTGGGTAAACGAACAAGTTGAAAAAGCCGATGGAATGATGACGCATGTTTTTACATATGAAGGTGAAACTCGTGATGTTGGTAAAAATGTGAATTGGTTTCAAGATACTCCAGGCCCTAACCAGTCATATGCACAATCTTTAAGCAGATTCATATTTACTCCATTATGTTATGCGTATTGGATGACAGGTAAAGACAAATATGCAGAAGAATATATAGAACTTATTCGAGATTGGATCATAGATAATCCAAGGCCCATAATAACATATAATAAAAACTTATATAGCTCAAGGCCATTGTTTAGTCCATCTCTTATCGGGTGGACCAGCCTTGATACGGGCGAACGCGTTTCGAAATGGGCGATGGCGCAGAATTACCTCATAAATTCCCCAAGTTGGAATGCCGATTTCAATTCACAATTTTTACGAAGTTTATTTGAACAAACCGATTGGTTATTTGCAGTTCAAATGCGAAGAGGTAACCATTTTGGTGGAAATTGGCAGATCGTTGAATGTGGCGGTCTTTTGTCAGCGGCTATAATGTTTCCTGAATTCAAAATGGCGAAGAAATGGCGTGACAACGCAATCAATATTTTATGGGATAGGCTCCAGCATGAAGTGTATGCGGATGGTGGTCACATTGAGTTGAATTTTGGATATCATGCATGGGTTTTATCAAAAATGCTTGATACGATACTTTTGGCAAAAAATAATAATATTGTTTTACCTGCCGGTTTTTCCGATAAAGTTGAAACTATGCTAGATTATTATGTCAAAACTCGGATGCCGGATGGCAATTGGCCATTTCGTGGTGATGGCAGTCTTAGCCGTGGTGGCGGAAGCCATAAATTATTGATAGGCGCTGCGATTTTTGGCCGGCCTGATTTTAAATATTTTGCTGATAAACCGGATGCTGATTTGGCATTATATGTCGGATTGGATAATTTTACGAAAGTATTAAAACTTAATCAAAAAAAACCTGATTATACGTCAGTTGCGTTATCTGGTTCCAAACATGTAATCATGAGGACAGGCTGGAATCAGGATGATAAATATATGTTTTTTGACTGTGCGCCGTGGTTTGTCAGCCATTGTCATAATGACAGATTGAACATAGATGTGGCCGCAAATGGTGAACAACTTATCGTCGATTCTGGAATGCCTTTTTATGATTATGATATATGCGAAAAATATTTTAAGCTAACTAAAGCGCACAATGTAATTATGGTTGACGGTCAGGAG
>CAZIAZ010000091.1:0-1855 GCA_964536835.1 uncultured Planctomycetaceae bacterium
GCATTTTTTCGTGCTCCTTCCTTTCATTTTCTCCCAAAAGCCGCAAAGATGCAAGTTAAACCTCGGGGATTATGGATTGCACCGCCGCGTGCGGTTCGGGCTTGGGTGACCGTTTGCCTTTTTTTTGCATTTCCTTCGACTCTTCGCAATACTTAAAAATAGAAAAGCAGTTACGGAGGTCGAGATGTCAATACTTAGCAATATGCGGGTCAGGTACAAGCTTATTATCGCGTTCTCTCTCCTTACCCTCATTTTTTTGGTTGGTTTCGCGTTTATCTTCGTATCCCTTCGGGTTATCCACGAATCGACGTCGGATATCTATAACCAGGGCCTTGTCGGCATCGACAAGCTGATAGAGGCCGATCGGGACGCCTACCAGGCCGCGCTTGCCCTGTCGCTCTGTTTCCAGAACGTTCAGGGAGGCGATGCCGAATCCCTAAAAAAGAATCTCAAGGACGTCGGCGATAACCAGGGGCAGATCCTCGAGCGATTCGGCATATTCGAGAAGGTGTACCGCGAGGCGGGGCGCAAGGAAACCGAGGACTTCAAGACTTTCCATGACAACTACGCGGAGCTTTCGCGGATTACCCAAAACCTCGTAGACCTTCTGTCGAAGGGAAACGATAAGGAAGCGTGGGCGCTCTATTCAAGCGCGTATTTTAAGGTGTTCGACGCGATGCGCGGGGCGATGGACTCGCTCACGAACATAATGCTCGACGATACCGCCGGGGATTACCGCGCCTCGAACGAATCGTACGACAGGATCCTCGCGTCCCTTGCCGCGATACTCGCGGGAATCCTGGTCGTCTCGGTCCTGTGTGCCGTCTTGCTGTATCGGGCGATATCGATTCCGCTCGACGCGATGCGCGCCTTCGCGCAGGGGATCGGGGGCGGAGACCTCACCGCGGCCGTCGAGAAGAAGATCCTCGCGCAAGGCGACGAATTCGGGGATCTTGCGCGAAGCCTCGAGGAGATGAAGTCTCGCGTCGGATCGGTCATCACGAACGTCGGCGCGATCGCGAAATACGTCAAAACGGGAAGCGACGAACTTAACGCGAGCGCGCAGCAGATCGCCCAAGGGGCGAGCGAGCAGGCCTCGCTCTCGGAGGAGGTTTCCGCGCAAGTACTCGAATCCGGCGGGCTTATCGCGCAAAGCGCGGAGAACGCCTTAGCGACCGGTAAGATCGCGGTCAAGGCCGCGTCCGACGCGGAGGAGAGCGGCGCCGCCGTCGGCGAGGCGGTCGGGATGATGAAGGAAATAGCGACGAAGATCTCGATCATCGAGGAAATCTCACGGCAGACGAATCTCCTCGCGCTCAACGCCGCGATCGAGGCGGCGCGGGCGGGCGAATACGGAAAGGGATTCGCGGTCGTCGCGACCGAGGTCAGGAAGCTCGCGGAGCGGAGCCACGCGTCCGCGGGCGAGATCGGGGTGCTCTCGAACGCGACGGTTAACGCCTCGACGAACGTGGGCGCCCTCCTTGGGCAGCTCGTTCCCGACATCGGGAAAACGGCCGACCTCATCCAGGAGATCAGCGCGGCGAGCGCCGAGCAGCGGACTGGGGTCGAGCAAACCTCGCAGGCGATAAAGCAGCTCAACACCGTCATCCAGCAGAACGCGAGCGTTTCGGAGGAGCTTGCCGCCACCGCCGAGGAACTTTCCTCGCAGGCAGAGCAGCTTTCTGAGATGCTAAAGTTTTTCGTGGTCGCGGGCTAAGCGAGGGCCGGTTTGCTTGACGCCGTTCTCGCGCCCCGTCGGGAACTCAGCCGAGGTATTCCTCGGTGCGGTTCCTGCCGGCCGCCTTCGCCTTGTAGAGCATCTCGTCGGCGTGGGCGATCATGGCCTCGAGCGAGG
>CAZIAZ010000092.1:0-1572 GCA_964536835.1 uncultured Planctomycetaceae bacterium
GCATCCCGCCCGTCAGGAGAATTTCGGACAAATGTTTTAAAAAGCGGGAAAGCTGAATTTCAATGCCGATCGTGAAAAGCAGAAAAGCGACGCCGATTTCCGCCAGAAACTGAATGCCGGCGGTGTCATCGATCAGCTTGAGGCCGAAGGGCCCAATGATAATGCCGGTGATGAGAAAACCGATGATGGAGGGCAGCTTGATTTTGTTGAAGACGTAGATCACCGGGATGGAAAAGCCCAGAATAATGATCAATTGATGGAAAAACTTCAGTCCGTCCATTGGTTTTCCTGATCGTCAAAAGTTGATTCCGAAGGTGGGATGATGCGATTCGCCCAGCCTTGGAAATTTTAGGTATTGTTTGTATGTTTACCATTGATGTTCATTTTTTCCAAGAAACATCATGACAATGTTTTTATGACCATTTTTTAATTTCTATTGACAAAAAACATCATAGAAACTATTATGCAGAAAAATTAGTTATTTAATGGCATTAGGCAAATGATCATCAAACAGCAGACGATAATTATCCGCATGATAATTAGCTTCCCCATAGGAGGCCTGGCCGTGGAATAGCCGCATTTTTCTATTCGCAAAATTCCCAACCGCTGCCAGGAAAATCCGGCAGCGGTTTTTTTTTAAAGAGAGGACCCCATGACAAAAAACCAGATTTTGATTTACGATACAACGCTGCGCGACGGCACACAGGGTGAACAGGTGACCTTTTCCGCAGAAGAAAAGCTTCGGATTGCCCGGCGGTTGGATGATGTTCACTTCCATTATATTGAAGGCGGCTGGCCCGGTTCCAATCCCAAAGACATGCGTTTTTTTGAAATGGCGAAAGCCGTGACCTTTAAGCATGCCAAATTGACCGCTTTCAGCAGTACACGCAAACCTTACATGCGCCCGGAAGCCTGCCCGAACCTCAAGGCCTTAATCAATGCCCAGACTCCGGCAGTGGCCATCTTCGGCAAATCATGGGATTTGCACGTTACCGATATTTTAAAAATCGATCTGGAAGAAAATTTAGCCATGATCCGTGATTCCGTTGCCTATCTGAAATCTAAAGGCAAGGAAGTGCTTTTTGATGCGGAACACTTTTTCGACGGCTATAAAAATAATCCCCGCTATGCCACCCGAGTTGCAAAAACCGCTCTGGATGCAGGCGCGGACAAGATTATTTTCTGCGACACCAATGGCGGCGCCATGCCTCACGAAATCAGCGACATTTTGAAAAAGATTTCTACGGCTGTCCCTCTTGGTCTGGCCGGTATTCATGTGCACAATGACTGCGGACTGGCCGTTGCCAATTCCGTTGCGGCTGTTCTGGGCGGCGTGAAAATGGTTCAGGGGACTGTCAATGGCTACGGCGAGCGATGCGGAAACGCTGATTTGATTTCCGTCATCGGCAATCTGCAAATTAAAATGAAAATGAATTGCCTGCCGGCTGAATCAATTCGTCAGCTGACGAATCTGTCCCTGTTCATCAGCGACGTTGCCAATATTCCGCCGCTCATGTCGCGGCCTTTTGTAGGGCGCAGTGCTTTTGCGCACAAAGGCGGTGTGCATGTCAG
>CAZIAZ010000093.1:0-1507 GCA_964536835.1 uncultured Planctomycetaceae bacterium
TGACCGGCTTCGGGGTACCGGGGCCAGACCCCCGCGGCTAGAATTCCAGTTCCCCTTGTCTGTTTCCGGAGTGCGTCATGGCGATCAAGGTCGCGATCAATGGCTACGGCCGCATCGGCCGCAATATCTTGCGTGCGTTGTACGAATCGGGTCGCAACCAGGAGATCCGCATCGTCGCGATCAACGATCTCGGCGACGCAGAAACCAATGCGCACCTGACCCGCTTCGACACCGCGCACGGCAAGTTCCACGCCCAGGTCAACGTCGAAGGCGACCACATGGTCGTCAATGGCGACCGCATCCGCGTCTGCGCCGAACGCGACCCGGCCAAGCTGCCATGGGCCGAACTCGGCGTCGACGTGGTGTTCGAGTGCACCGGCCTGTTCACCTCGAAGGCCAAGGCGGGTGCACACCTGACCGCCGGCGCGAAGAAGGTCGTGATCTCGGCGCCGGGCGAGAAGGACGTCGACAACACCGTCGTCTTCGGCGTCAACCACGGCACGTTGAAGGCGTCCGACACGGTCATCTCGAACGCGTCCTGCACCACCAACTGCCTGGCCCCGCTGGCGAAGGTGCTGCACGAGCAGATCGGCATCGTGCACGGCCTGATGACGACCATTCACGCCTACACCAATGATCAGGTGCTGACCGACGTCTATCACGAAGATCTTCGCCGCGCCCGTTCGGCCACGATGAGCATGATCCCGACCAAGACCGGCGCTGCGGCGGCTGTGGGTCTGGTGCTGCCTGAGCTCAACGGCAAGCTCGATGGTTTCGCGATTCGCGTCCCGACCATCAACGTGTCGCTGGTTGACCTGACCTTCATCGCCAAGCGTGAAACGACGGTCGAGGAAGTCAATGGCATCCTCAAGGCCGCTGCGTCCGCAGGCCCGCTCAAGGGCATCCTGACCTACAACGCCGAACCGCTGGTCTCGGTCGACTTCAACCACAACCCAGCTTCGAGCAACTTTGACGAGACCCTCACGAAAGTGTCGGGTACGCTGGTCAAGGTGTCGTCCTGGTACGACAACGAGTGGGGCTTCAGCAACCGCATGCTGGACACCACCGTTGCACTGATGTCGGCGAAGTAAATCGCGATGTTGCAAAGGGGCCCCTCGGGGCCCCTTTGTTCATGGGCAGATCACGCCCTACCGTCGTTTAGCTCTCTGGTTCCAAGATCATGACACAAGTTAAAACGCTTTCTGGCCTCGCCAGCGCCGGCCAACTCGCCGGGAAACGGGTTTTTATCCGCTCCGACCTCAACGTCCCTTTTGATGACGCCGGCAAGATCACCGAGGACACCCGTATTCGTGCCTCGGTGCCAGCCATCCGCATGGCGTTGGCTGCTGGCGCCGCAGTCATGGTGACATCGCACTTGGGTCGTCCAACCGAGGGTACGCTGACACCTGAGGATTCGCTGGCACCCATCGCGGCGAGTCTCTCCGAACTGCTCGGTATGCCCGTTCCCCTGGTGCAAAACTGGGTGGATGGCGTCACTGTGGCGCCC